>NZ_JBVHDR010000003.1:0-750381 GCF_055563295.1 Streptomyces sp. NPDC002868
TCTGGCGTTGACTTTTGGCACGCTGTTGAGTTCTCAAGGAACGGACGCTTCCTTCAGACCCTTTTCATGGGGCCCTCCGGGCGCTTCCCTTCGGTCTTGCGTTTCCAACCTTACCAGACTCTTTTCCCGTTCCGTTTCCGGTGAGGAATTCGAATCCAGTGACCGTTGGAGAGGTCTTTTGCCTTTCGGCGTGTTCACCACTTTAGCCGATTCCCTGGGCGACTCATAATCGAGTCATTAAGGCCTGAATTTCGGCATGCCGAAATCGCACCCGGTTGGGTTCGTCGTAAGTAGTGGATGGCCACTTCGGGTTGCCGAACGGCAGTGCCCGTTTCAAGCGGCTTGGGCTACGTTAGGCGTCTGGGCAACCCGAGTCAAGTTGCCCTACGGCGCGGGACATGGGCCCGGTACCGACTGACTGTGGGGTCGCCGTCGATCCAGAATCGCCAGGGGTGGTGGGCCCCCGCGCCTCCCACTCCCGTACGAGGGCCGTTGCGCACCTGGTCAGGAGCGGGCGGGGTACCGGGGAGTAGGGACAGTGGGGCGTCGCCGCCGGCGCAGAGGTCGGCGCCGTTCAGGGCGCGGCCGACACTGAGGGCCGTGGCCAGGCGGGCGGGGCCTTTGGCCAGTTCCTTGTCATGACGGGCCGAGAACCGACGTTTGCGAGCCAGATCGGCGCCTACCCGGATCTCGCCGGCACGTAGCAGGATTCCGCTCGCCCTGCCCTCCGGGCCGCACACCACGTTCAGGCAGTGCCACATGCCGTAGGTGAAGTAGACGTACGCGTAACCGGGCGGGCCGAACATCACGTCGTTGCGTGCGGTGCGGCCGCGGTAGGCGTGGGAGCCCGGGTCGAGCTCTCCCGCGTACGCCTCCACTTCGGTAAGGCGCAACTCGATGGGTCCGTCGTCGGTCAGGCGTGCCAGGGTGCAGCCAAGGAGTTCGGGGGCGACCTCCAGTACAGGGCGGTCGAAGAACTCCCGGGGCAGCGGCGTACGGTCGGGGCTCTCGATCATGGCGTACGAGGGTACCGGGGAACCGACTACGGTCGTCGCGCGTATGTAGAGGTCAGGATCTAGGAGGAGTGGACATGGGCTTCAAGAGGCTGCTTGCGAGCATGGGTGCCGGCGGTGCTTCCGTGGAGACGGAGCTGACCGAGGCGAACGTCGTGCCGGGTGGTGTCGTCCAGGGCGAGGTGCGCATCCAGGGCGGCTCGGTGGATCAGCAGATCGAGGGGCTCTCCGTCGGCCTGCAGGCGCGGGTCGAGGTCGAGGGCGGTGACCAGGAGGTCAAGCAGGACATCGAGTTCACCAAGCAGCGGCTCGGCGGCGCGTTCACGGTGACGGCCGGGGCGGTGCACGTGGTGCCGTTCGGGCTGGACATTCCGTGGGAGACCCCGGTCACGAGCATTGCCGGGCAGCAGCTGCGCGGGATGAACATCGGGGTGACGACGGAGCTGGAGATCGCGCGGGCCGTGGACTCGGGCGACCTGGACGCGATCAGTGTGCACCCGCTGCCGGCGCAGCAGGCGATCCTGGACGCCTTCATCCAGCTGGGCTTCCGCTTCAAGAGCGCGGACATGGAGCGCGGGCACATCCGTGGGACGCGGCAGCGGCTGCCGTTCTACCAGGAGATCGAGTTCTTCCCGCCGCAGCAGTACCGCGGGCTGAACCAGATCGAGTTGACGTTCGTCGCGGACGACCGCGAGATGGACGTCATCCTCGAGATGGACAAGAAGCCGGGGCTGTTCAGCGAGGGCAGCGACTCGTACAAGGCCTTCAAGGTGGGGCACCACGACTTCCAGTCGACCGACTGGGCGGCGTACCTCAACCAGTGGCTCGCGGACGTCGGTGGGCGTCGTAACTGGCTCTAGGCTCGGATCCGGCAGGCAGACGGACAGACAGACAGAACAGCCGAATCGGAGGTTCAGACGTGACCGAGCTCAAGAGGGCGCCGCTTCCGCACGACTTTCATCCGGCGGTGCCGTCGTTCACGGTGGTGAGTGACGACATCGCGCCGGGGTCGGTGCTGAAGGATGCCCAGGTCTACGCGGCGGGCAACACCTCGCCGCACCTGCGGTGGGAGGGTTTCCCGGCCGAGACCAGGAGCTTCGCCGTGACGTGCTTCGATCCGGACGCGCCCACGGGCAGCGGGTTCTGGCACTGGGTGCTCTTCGACATCCCGGCGTCGGTCACGGAGCTGCCTGCGGGTGCGGGCAGCGGGAAGTTCGAGGGGCTGCCCGAGGGCGCGGTCCAGGTCCGGAACGACTTCGGGTCGAAGGACTTCGGCGGCGCCGCTCCGCCGGCCGGTGAGAACCACCGCTATGTGTTCACGGTGTACGCGGTGGACAGCGAGAAGCTCGGCCCGGACGCGGATGTCTCGCCCGCGGCCGTGGGATTCAATCTGCGGTTCCACACGCTTGCCCGTGCGCAGCTGATCGCCGAGTACGAGGGTCCCTCGTAGAGCTCAGCGTTCGTTTCTTGTTTGCCCTGCCCTGGTCTTGGAGAGATCAGGGCAGGGCATCTTTTATTGCGTTGTCCATCTCGGCGCGCCCGGCCAGAGTTGATCCAAGCCCAAGGCCCGCAACGGGCTGGGCCGGCGAACGGGAGGTGGGCGAGATGCGTGACACGCTGGTGCTGAATGCGAGCTTCGAGCCGCTGTCGACGGTGACACTCAACCGTGCTGTGGTTCTGGTGCTGCAGGACAAGGCCGTGGTCGAGCAGGCCCACCCCGGACTCCGTGTGCGCGCCGCCGCCGTCGATCTTCCGGTGCCCCGGGTGATCAGGCTGTGCCGCTATGTCCGGGTGCCGTTCCGAAGACAGGCGCCATGGTCGAGGCGGGGTGTGCTGGTACGGGACCAGCACCGGTGCGCGTACTGCGGTAGGCGCGCCACGACCGTGGACCACGTGGTGCCGCGATCGCACGGTGGTGCGGACAGCTGGCTGAACACGGTGGCGTCCTGCGCCGAGGACAATCACCGCAAAGCGGACCGTACGCCGGAGCAGGCGGGGATGCCGCTGCTGCACCAGCCCTTCGTACCGTCTCCGGCGGACGCGATGCTGCTCGGGATGCGGGCCGGTGAGCGGTCGGAGCTGCCGGGGTGGCTGGCGGCCCAGCCCGCCGCGTAACGCGAAGACGAGTCGTTGAAGGCCTGCTCTCGGACGAGGGCGGGCCTTCGTGCGTCAGCGGAGAAGTAGCTGGACGATGGCGACGGTGCCGACCGCCACGATCAGCGCGCGCAGAGCGGTGGGCGGGAGGCGGCGGCCGATCTTCGCGCCGAGCTGGCCGCCGATGGCGGAGCCGACCGCGATCAGCAGGACGGCTGTCCAGTCGAAGTCCGCGACGAAGAGGAAGAAGAGCGCGGCGATGCTGTTGACGACGGCGGCGAGGACGTTCTTGGCGGCGTTGAGGCGCTGCATGGTGTCGTCGAGCAGCATGCCCATGAGGGAGATGTAGATGATCCCCTGGGCCGCGGTGAAGTAGCCGCCGTAGACGCTGGCGAGCAGCAGTCCGGTGAACAGGAGCGGGCCGCCGTCGGGGTGGGTGTGGGTGCCGTTGCGGTCGCGGCGGCGCTGGACGGCTTTGGCGATGCGCGGCTGGAGGATCACCAGAATGAGGGCGAGCGCGACCAGTACCGGCACGATCGTCTCGAAGGCCGTGGGGGGAAGCATCAGCAGGAGTACGGCTCCGCTGATGCCGCCGATCGCGGCGGCGATGCTCAGGCGCAGGAGGCGGCTGCGCTGGCCGGTGAGTTCGGCGCGGTAGCCGATGGCTCCGCTGATCGAGCCGGGGATCAGGCCGAGGGCGTTGGAGACGGTGGCGGTGACCGGGGGGAGGCCGGTGGCAAGGAGCACCGGGAAGGTGATCAGCGTTCCCGAGCCGACGATGGTGTTGATCGTGCCGGCGCTGATACCCGCGGCGAAGACGGCGAGCATCTCCCAGATGGTCATGTGCCCCTCGATGATCGGTGCCGGATGCACCGATCATGCCTGAGGGTCTGCCTGGTCAGTCGATGGGGGGCTGTTCGCGGCGCTCCGTGCCGTTGCCGCCGCCGGACTTGCCGGATCCGGATCCGGATCCTGAGCCGCCGCCCATGCCTGCCATCGGGTTGAAGTTGCCCATGGCGCCGCTGAGGCCCTTGAGCGCGTCGCCGATCTCGCTGGGCACGATCCAGAGCTTGTTGGCGTCGCCCTCGGCGATCTTCGGGAGCATCTGGAGGTACTGGTAGGCGAGGAGCTTCTGGTCGGCGTCTCCGGCGTGGATGGACTCGAAGACCGTACGGATGGCCTGGGCCTCGCCCTCGGCGCGCAGCGCGGCCGCCTTGGCCTCACCTTCGGCGCGCAGGATCGCGGACTGCTTCTCACCTTCGGCGGTGAGGATCTGGGACTGGCGGATGCCCTCTGCGGTGAGGATCGCGGCGCGCTTGTCACGGTCGGCGCGCATCTGCTTCTCCATCGAGTCCTGGATGGAGGTGGGCGGTTCGATCGCCTTGAGCTCGACACGGTTGACGCGGATGCCCCACTTGCCGGTGGCCTCGTCGAGGACGCCGCGCAGGGCCGCGTTGATCTCCTCGCGGGAGGTGAGGGTCCGCTCCAGGTCCATGCCGCCGATGATGTTGCGGAGGGTGGTGACGGTGAGCTGCTCGATCGCCTGGATGTAGCTGGCGACCTCGTACGTCGCGGCCCGGGCGTCGGTCACCTGGTAATAGATGACCGTGTCGATGTTGACCACCAGGTTGTCCTGGGTGATCACCGGCTGGGGCGGGAAGGGGACGACCTGTTCACGCAGGTCGATGCGGTTGCGGATCGAGTCGATGAACGGGACGACGATGTTCAGGCCCGCATTGAGGGTGCGGGTGTAGCGCCCGAAACGCTCGACGATGGCGGCACTGGCCTGCGGGATGACCTGGATCGTCTTGATGAGGGCGATGAAGACCAGCACCACCAGAATGATCAGGACGATGATGATCGGTTGCATCGTGTTCCCTGTGCCCTTCGCTGCCGGATGATTCTGATGATCGAGTTTCCCAGAACACGGGCTGATGTGGGGGGCGTTCGGCTTCTCTCGGTCACATGACCACGGCGGTGGCTCCGTCGATCTCCACGACGTCGACCTGCTGGCCCGCCTCGTAGGACATGTCCGCGTCGAGTGCGCGTGCGGACCATACCTCGCCGGCGAGTTTGATCCGGCCGCCGCTGCCGTCGACCCGCTCCAGGACGACGGCTTGACGGCCCTTCAGCGCGTCGATCCCGCTGGCGAACTGGGGGCTCTGGGATCTGTGACGGGTCGCGATGGGGCGTACGACCGCGATGAGTGCGACGGACACCGCGGCGAAGACGAGCACCTGGGCCACCGTGCCGCCGCCGAGCGCCGCGACCACGGCCGCGGCCACTGCTCCGGCGGAGAACATTCCGAATTCGGGCATCGCGGTCAGGACGAGCGGAATGCCCAGTCCGACCGCACCGATCAGCCACCACACCCATGCGTCGATTTCCACATGGTCATGGTAGGTCCGCCGGTCGTGGCAGGGACAGTGGGCGACGGCAGGGTCCGGATCAGGTCAGCCGCTCCGGCCCGGGACCGTTGGTCAGCCGAGCGGGAGGCCCTGGGCGGTCCAGCGCTCGCCGTTGCTCTCGACGAGGAGCGGGAGGCCGAAGCAGAGCGAGAGATTGCGCGAGGTCAGCTCGGTCTCCATGGGGCCGGCGGCCAGCACCTTGCCCTGACGGATCATCAGGACGTGGGTGAACCCCGGAGCGATCTCCTCGACATGGTGCGTGACCATGACCATGGAGGGGGCGTACGGGTCGCGGGCGAGGCGGCCGAGGCGGCGGACCAGGTCCTCGCGGCCGCCGAGGTCGAGACCGGCGGCCGGCTCGTCGAGAAGCAACAGCTCGGGGTCGGTCATCATCGCGCGGGCGATCATGGTGCGCTTGCGCTCACCCTCGGAGAGCGTGCCGAACTTGCGGTCCAGGAAGCCGGTCATGCCGAGCCGGTCGAGGAAGGCGCGGGCGCGCTCCTCGTCGACGGCGTCGTAGTCCTCGTGCCAGGTTGCGGTCATGCCGTACGCGGCGGTGAGGACCGTCTGCAGCACGGTCTGGCGCTTGGGCAGCTTCTCGGCCATGGCGATGCCGGCCATGCCGATGCGGGGGCGGAGCTCGAAGACGTCGACACCGCCGAGGCGCTCGCCCAGGATCTTCGCCGTGCCGGTGGTCGGGAAGAGGTAGCTTGACGCGATGTTGAGGAGGGTGGTCTTGCCGGCGCCGTTGGGGCCCAGGACGACCCAGCGCTCGCCCTCCTTGACCGACCAGGAGACGTCGTCCACCAGAGCGCGTCCGTCGCGGACCACGGATACGTCCACCAGCTCCAGTACATCGCTCATGAGCGCGTTGTCTCCCCATGCAATCGTCTTGAGGTAGTTGGGGGGCGTTTGTGCACCTGTGGGCGCGGCTCCCAGGGGAAAACCTACGCCACCGGTCGGGTGCCCCGGCCCCCCGGTCCGGTCCCTAGGCTGGGTCCATGCTTTCCGAACCACGCTCAGGACGGCTGGCCGCATGGGGAAATGCCCTGTTGGCCGGATTTGTGTCACCGGATGACGCGGCGCTCGCGATCGTCGGCGACGACGCGGTGCACCGGGTGGAGGGTCTGCCGGGCGAGGCGGGCCCGGTCGGGCTCACGCTGGCGCTGGGGCGGCTGCGGGCGCTCGGGGTGACCGGGTACCGGGTCGCGCTGCCTGCGCCGGGGCATCCGCTGGGGCTCAGCGGGCCACCGGAGTTCAACGCGCGGGCGCTCGACGCGGAGGAGGCGGTGGTCGCCTCGGGCGCGGCGTACGGGCTGGTGCCCGAGGTGTACGAGGCCGGGCCCGCGGGTGATCAGCATGTGGAGGTCGTCTGGCACTGCCTGCCGGTACGGGAGGCGCCACCCGCGGACGTGCCCTCGCTCGGGGAGGCGGAGCGGGAGCTCGCTGAGGCGCTGCGGGACGCGACGGAGGTGCTCTCGCGGCTCGATGTGGCGGCGTCGGGCCCGGTGGCGGAGGCGGCGATCGACGCGTACCGGGCGCGGGCCGAGCGGGGCCGCGAGGCGCTGGCGCCCGGGTATCCGCCTCGGGCGGTACGGGTGTTGGAGCTGGCTCAGCGGGTCGGGATGCTGATCTCGGTGGCGTACGAGAACGGCCACGGCGGGGCGGTGAGCGCGTCGGAGATGTCGGCGCGGGTGGAGGCGCTGCGCCCGGTGGAACGGGTGGCGAGACGGGCACAGGTGGCGGCGTACAACGCGTACGTGGAGGAGCGCGAACGCGGCACCCACTGACGCGGGGGCGCGGATCACGCTGACGCGGGGGTCCGGGGCGCGGCTCCCGGGCGCTCGGTGCCATGCGGTGCGGGTTCCGGGGCCCTACCGGGCCCGGAGCGGTGTCTGAGTTGGCCCGCGAAACCACCCACCGGACAGCACCACCAACGTCCCCTGACCCACGGCAACCACGAACGCTGGAAACGCCGGTGGTTGCCGTGGGGTGTGAACCGTCAGCCGTTGTAGCCGTAGTTCCCGAACGCCGGGTTGAGGGCGCCGATCACGTTCACGGTGTTGCCGACGACGTTCACCGGGACGTGGACCGGGACCTGAACCACGTTGCCGGAGGCAACGCCCGGGGAGCCCACGGCCGTGCCGTCCGCGTGCGCACCGGTGGTGGCGGACGCGACACCCGCGCCGGCAGCGACGAGGCTCCCGGCGACCATGGTGAGGGCAGCGGCCTTCTTCAGGTTCTTCACTTCGAAATCCTCCTGAGCGTTCGCTGCGGCCGGCCGCCGCAGCACGCCATGGACAACGGCGCCGAGTCGATCAGGATGCGCCGGACAGGTGACATCCACCCGACGGTATGAATCTCAGACCGGAGCGAGACGGTCCGCTTAGCCCGTCAGGCCATGCCGGACGGCCCACAGCGCCGCTTGGGTGCGATCCGCCAGGTCCAGCTTCATCAGAATGTTCGAGACATGCGTCTTGACGGTTTTCTCGGACAGGACGAGCGCCCGGGCGATCTCACGGTTGGAGCGGCCGTCCGCGATCAGGCCCAGGACCTCCTTCTCGCGTTCGGTGAGGGTGCTGCCGCGCCCCGTGCCGTTGCCCGGGGCGTCCTGCGCCAGGAGCGCGCCCGCAACCTCCGGCTGGAGCAGCACATGGCCCGCGTGTACGGAGCGAATCGCCCCGGCCAGCGCCTCCGGGTCCACGTCCTTGTAGACGTACCCCGACGCGCCCGCGCGCAGGGCGGGCACGACCGTACGCTGTTCGGTGAAGCTGGTGACGATCAACACCTTGGCGGGGTTGGCGAGTTCGCGGAGTTTGCGGAGCGCCTCGATGCCGTCGGTGCCGGGCATCTTGACGTCCATCAGGACCACGTCCGGCTTCAACTCCTCGGCGCGGGCGACCCCTTCGGCCCCGTCCGCGGCCTCGCCGACGACCTCGATGTCGTCCTGGATCTCGAGGAAGGTACGCAGGCCCCGGCGGACCACCTGGTGATCGTCGACCAGCAGCACACGGATCATCCCAGTCTTCGGAATCCCGGTCTTCGAATTGGGCACAGCGTCAGCCACCGGGGACCTCCATCTCGATCGTGGTGCCCTTTCCGGGCGCCGATTCCACGGTGAGCCTTCCACCGACGCCGCCCGCCCGGTCGCGCATCGAGACCAGTCCCAGGTGGCGGCCGGCCCGGCGGACCGTCCTCGGCTCGAAGCCCTTGCCGTTGTCCGTGACGCTGAGGACCGCGCCCTGGCCGCGGCGGACCAGGACCACGTCGACCTCACCGGCGCCCGAGTGCCGCAGTGCGTTGTGCAGGGCCTCCTGGGCGACCCGGAGCAGGGCCTCCTCCTGCGCGGCGGGCAGTGCACGGATGCCGCGGGTGTCGAAGGTGACTCGCGCGGTGTGCGCCCGGTCCAGGACCTGGATCTGCGTACGGAGGGTGTTGACCAGGCCGTCCTCGTCGAGGGCGGCGGGGCGCAACTCGACGACAGCGGCGCGCAGTTCGTCCGCGGCCTCGGCGGCGAGCTCCGCGATCTGCTGCAACTCGCCCTTGGCGCGGGCAGGGTCGCGGTCCACGAGCGCGGCCGCGGCCTGCGCGGTCAGCCTGAGCGAGAACAGCTTCTGGCTGACCGCGTCGTGCAACTCGTGGGCCAGGCGGGATCGTTCCTCCGCGATCGTGAGCTCGCGGCTGCGCTCGTACAGCCTGGCGTTGGTGAGCGCTATCGCGGCGTGCTGGGCGAGGATCGAGAGGAGCTCCTCGTCGTCGGCGGTGAAGCCGCAACCGCCGTCAGGCTTCGGGCACCTCTTGTTGGCGAGGAAGAGCGCGCCGATCGTCTCGTCGCCGTCCTTGACGGGCAGGCCCAGGAAGTCGGACATGTCCGGGTGGGCGGACGGCCAGCCCTCGAAGCGGGGGTCCTTGCGCACATCCGCCAGGCGCTCCGTCTTCGCGTCCCGGAGCATCGCGGCGAGGATGCCGTGCTGCCGCGGTAGCGGGCCGATCGCCTTCCACTGCGCGTCGCTCACGCCGTCGACCACGAACTGGGCGAAGCCGCCGTGGTCGTCGGGGACGCCCAGCGCCGCGTACTCGGCGTCGAGGAGCTCGCGCGCCGAGGCGACGATCGTCTTCAGCACGTCACGCACCTCGAGATGCCTGCTCATCGCGAGGAGCGCGGTGCTCACGGCGGCGAGGCCGGAGCCGGGTCGGTGACTCATGACCTCACCGTACCGGCGGGCTGTGACAGTCCGTATCGGGCCGGGGACGGCAGCCGCATGGGGCTGTGGACGTAGGTCGAAGTTCCTTGGCGGGTGGGGTCCCGGGCACGAGGCGGCGGGCGTGGCCGCGTTCCAAGGTTGGGGCCAAAGACGCGGACAGGCGCGGACAGACGCGGACAAGGGGATGGACATCATGCCGGTAGCAGTGATCACCGGGGCTTCGAAGGGGCTGGGGCGCGCTCTCGCGACGGCTCTCGCCCGGCGCGGCTGGGACCTGGTGCTGGGCGCCAGGACCGCGGACGTACTTCGGGAGAGCGCGCGAGGCATCGGCGTGCACGGGACGCGGGTGGTGGCGGTGGTGGGCGACGTCACCGATGCCGGGCATCGCGGGGAGCTGCTGGCCGCGGCCCGCGGGCTCGGCGGGCTCGACCTGCTGGTGAGCAATGCGAGCGCGCTCGGCGCCGAGCCGCTGGTGCGGCTGGAGGCGCTGCCGCTGGAGGGGCTGCGGGCGGCGCTGGAGACCAATGTGGTCGCGGCGCTCGGTCTCGTACAGGAGGCACTGCCGCTGCTGCGGGCGGCGGACGCGGGCACGGTGATCGCGGTCAGCTCGGACGCGGGGGCCGAGGCGTACGAGACGTGGGGTGGCTACGGAGCCTCGAAGGCGGCGCTCGACCAGCTCGCCGCGGTCCTCGCGGTCGAGGAGCCGGAACTGCGGGTGTGGACGGTCGACCCGGGCGACATGCAGACGGATCTGTACGCGGCCGCCGTCCCGGACGACGAGGACCCGCGCCCGGCGCCGGAGTCGGTGGTGCCGGGCTTCCTGCGGCTGCTCGACGAGCGGCCGGTGAGCGGGCGGTATGCGGCCCCCGCGCTCGCGGAGTCGGCCCGGTGACAACGGTGTCAGGAGGAACAGCCGTGCTGGATGCGCTGCGGGTGCCCGAGGAGCTCTCGGCCCGGGTGCCGGCGGAGGTGCGCGGCTCCGGGCGGGACGACGTACGGCTCATGGTCTCGCGCGGGACCGAGGTCTCCCACCACGCCTTCCGGGACCTTCCCGGGCAGCTGCGCGCCGGTGACGTCCTGGTGGTCAATACGTCCACCACACTGCCCGCCGCCGTGGGCGGCCGGGTCGGCGGCGCGGTCGTCGTCGTGCATTTCTCGACGCGCGGGGACGACGGGCGCTGGGCGGTGGAGCTGCGCCGCCCCGACGGATCGGGCAGCACCCTGCCGCGCGCCGGCGGTCCGGCAGGGGCCGTCGTACGGCTTCCGGGGGGCGAGCACCTCGTGCTGGATGAGCCCCTTGCCCCCGGCGCGGACCGGCTGTGGTGGGCGTCGGTCTCGGTGGACGTACCGGGGCTGCTGCGCCGGTACGGACGGCCGATCCGGTACGGGTACACGGCCCAGGACCAGCCTCTGTCCGCGTATCAGACGGTCTTCGCGCTCCCCTCCCCCGGCGGCGCGGGCTCCGCGGAGATGCCGAGTGCCGCGCGGCCCTTCACGGCGCGGCTGGTGGCACAACTGGTGAGCCGGGGCGTGCAGTTCGCGCCGATCACTCTGCATACGGGGGTGGCTTCGGCCGAGGCGCACGAGCCGCCGTACCCGGAGCGCTTCTCGGTGCCTGAGACGACGGCGTGGCTGGTGAATACCGCTCGGGTGGGCGGAGGCCGCATTGTCGCGGTCGGCACGACGGCCGTACGCGCCCTGGAGTCGGCGGCGGGCCCCGACGGCGTGGTGCATGCGGCATCGGGCTTGACGGGCCTGGTCATCACGCCGAGGCGCGGGGTGCGCGCCGTGGACGGGCTGCTGACCGGGCTGCACGAGCCGGAGGCATCGCATCTGCTGATGCTGGAGGCCATCGCCGGGCGGGAGGCACTGGGCCGCTCGTACGGGGAGGCGCTGCGGCATCTCTACCTATGGCACGAGTTTGGCGACAGCCACCTCATACTTCCGAATGAAAGCCCTCACGCTTTGCATTGCTCAAGCAACGCACGGTGAGATTGGCACTCGCCCAATGTGAGCCCGCACATAGGACGCACGTCACTTACGAACCACTCTAGTGGATACAAAAAGGACGTGTGAGCGGGGACTGAATGGGCAAATGGGCGTCTTCGCGACACCCATATCCACTACCGCGGGTCGTACGTCACACCTTTGCCACAGCTTTTTGCTGCCGCTAAGAATTGCGTCCGTCGCCGCCGAGGAGCGCAGCGCCCTCCCCGGCCTGATGCGACTTCCGCTATTCGAACGAGGTATCTGTATGTCCGCGTCCAGCACCCGTATGACCAAGACCCACAAGGTCTCGATCGCCGGTATCGCCGCCGCCGGCGTCGCAGCCCTCACGTTCTCCCTCGTCCCCGGCAACGCTTCCGCCGAGACCGAGACTGTCAACGCTGCGCAGACGGCCGCTGCGCAGGCGGGCATCGCCGAGCAGAAGGCGGCTGCTGCGAAGCAGAAGGCGGCTGCCGCGAAGCAGCAGGCCGCTGCCGCGAGGAAGCAGGCCGCTGCCGCGGCGAAGGCCCACGCCCAGACCGTGGCCCACGCCAAGGCTGTCGCCCACGCCCAGACCGTGGCCCACGCCAAGGCCAAGGCGAACGCCGAGGCCAAGAAGAAGGCTGCCGCCGCTGCCGCCAAGGCCGCCGCGAAGAAGCGCGCTGCCGAGCAGGCCGCCAGCCGCGCCGCCGCCCGCAAGCCGATCTACGCCAACAACCTTGACGGCTGGATCAAGGAGTCGCTGGCCATCATGAAGAAGCACGGCATCCCCGGCACGTACGACGGGCTGCACCGCAACATCATGCGCGAGTCCAGCGGCAACCCGAACGCCATCAACAACTGGGACATCAACGCCATCAACGGCGTCCCGTCGATCGGCCTGCTGCAGGTCATCAAGCCGACGTTCGACGCGTACCACGTCGCCGGTACGCCCAACAGCCAGTACGACCCGGTCGCCAACATCACGGCCGCGGCCAACTACGCCGCCGACCGCTACGGCTCGATCGACAACGTGAACAGCGCGTACTGAGTCTCAGCAAAGCAGCCGCAGGACATACGCCGAAGAGCGGCACCCCACACGGGGGTGCCGCTCTTCGGCGCGCTGCGGTGGCCTTACTTGCGCATGACCTCAGGCTCGTGGCGGCGCAGCAGTCGCGCGACCGCGACGCCGCAGATGACGCCGATCACAAGCAGGATCGTGATGTTCAGGCCCCATTGGCCCGCCGAGTGCTCCCACAGCGGGTCCAGGTCCCCGGGCTTGTTCGGGTCCCACGGCGGCATCAGATGCGACAGGTCGAGCGTCGCACCCGCGCCGGCGATGGCCCAGCGGGACGGCATCAGCCAGGCGAACTGCTCCAGGCCGGGCGAGCCGTAGACCTGGAAGAGGATGCCGGTGAAGACGACCTGGACGATCGCGAACATGACCAGCAGCGGCATGGTCTTCTCGGCGGTCTTCACCAGCGAGGAGATGACCAGGCCGAACATCATCGAGGTGAAGCCCAGAGCGATGACGACAAGGCAGATCTCGACGGCCGGCGGCATGATCAGGCCCTCTTCGGGCAGGTCGCGGGTGGCGAAACCGATGCCGCAGATGATGACGCCCTGGATAGCCGTGATCACGCCGAGGACGATCACCTTGGACATCAGATACGCCGAGCGGGCCAGGCCGGTGGCCCGTTCCCGTTCGTAGATGACCCGTTCCTTGATCAGTTCTCGTACGGAGTTGGCCGCGCCCGAGAAGCACATGCCGACCGCGAGGATCAGCATGATCGTGCCGGCGTCGCCGTTGAACTTGTTCGGCGGCGTGGGCGGCCCGAGGCCGAACTTCGCCGGGATGACCACGCTGACCAGACCGAGGACCGCGGGCAGGATCACCATCAGGCCCAGGAAGCCCTTGTCGGACGCGATGACCGAGGAGTACCTGCGGATCAGCGTCCACAGCTGGGAGCCCCAGCTCTGCGGCTTCGGCGGGCGCATCTGCTGCGCGGGCGGCATGTGTACCTGCTGCGCGGCAACGGCGTCGATGTCCGCGGCGTACATCTGGTAGTGCTGCGAGCCGCGCCAGCGGCCCGCCCAGTCGTAGTCGCGGTAGTTCTCGAACGCCGAGAAGACGTCGGCCCAGGTGCTGTAGCCGAAGAAGTTGAGCGCTTCCTCCGGCGGGCCGAAGTACGCGACCGAGCCGCCCGGGGCCATGACGAGGAGCTTGTCGCAGAGCGCCAGCTCGGCCACGGAGTGGGTGACCACCAGGACGGTGCGGCCGTCGTCGGCAAGGCCGCGCAGCAGCTGCATGACGTCGCGGTCCATACCCGGGTCGAGGCCGGATGTCGGCTCGTCAAGGAATATCAGCGACGGCTTGGTCAGCAGCTCGAGCGCGACGGAGACGCGCTTGCGCTGACCGCCGGAGAGCGAGGTGACCTTCTTTTCCTTGTGGATGTCGAGCTTGAGCTCGCGCAGCACTTCGTCGATACGGGCCTCGCGCTCGGCCTCGGCGGTGTCGCCGGGGAAGCGGAGCTTGGCGGCGTACTTGAGCGCCTTACGGACGGTCAGCTCCTTGTGCAGGATGTCGTCCTGCGGGACCAGTCCGATGCGCTGGCGCAGCTCGGCGAACTGCTTGTAGAGGCTGCGGTTGTCGTAGAGCACGTCGCCCTGGTTGGCGGGCCGGTAGCCGGTGAGCGCCTTGAGCAGGGTGGACTTGCCGGAGCCCGAGGGGCCGATGACGCCGATGAGCGACTTCTCCGGTACGCCGAAGGAGACGTCCCGCAGGATCTGCTTGCCGCCGTCGACCGTCACCGTGAGGTGGCGCGCGGAGAAGGAGACCTCACCGGTGTCGACGAACTCCTCGAGCCGGTCGCCGACGAGGCGGAAGGTCGAGTGGCCGACGCCCACGATGTCGTTCGGGCCGATGAGCGCCGTGCCGGACTTGGCGATCGGCTGGCCGTTGACGTACGTGCCGTTGTGGGATCCGAGGTCGCGGATCTCGAAGCGGCCGTCGGGCGTGGCCACGAACTCGGCGTGGTTGCGCGAGACCTGGAGGTCGGAGACGACCAGTTCGTTCTCGAGCGCACGACCGATGCGCATCACCCGGCCGAGGGCCAGCTGATGGAAGGTGGTCGGGCTGCGGTCCCCGTACACCGGCGGAGCCCCCGCGACACCGCCGGCGCCACCCGCGCCACCCGGTCCCTGGTGCGGGACCTGTGCCTGCGGCGGCTGTTGCTGCCAGGCCTGCTGTGGCTGTTGAGCCGGCGCCTGCTGAGCCGCCGCCCAGCCGGGAGCGCCCTGCTGCTGCGGCTGCTGGACCGGGGCCTGGTGGGCCGGGGCCTGCTGCTTGACCGCCTGCTGCTGAGGGGCCGCGCCCTGCGCGCTGTACGCGCCGGCTGCCGCGCCCGAGAGGTTCAGCCGCGGACCGTCGGTGGCGTTGCCCAAGTGCACTGCCGAGCCGGGGCCGATCTCCATCTGATGGATCCGCTGGCCCTGCACGTATGTGCCGTTGGTGCTGCCGTGGTCCTCGATCACCCAACTGCGGCCGCCCCAGCTGATGCTGGCATGCCGCCACGAGACCCTGGCGTCGTCGACCACCAGGTCGCCCTGCGGATCACGTCCCAGGGTGTACGACCTGGACGGATCGAGAGTCCAGGTCCTTCCGTTCAATTCCAGTACGAGTTCCGGCACTCCATGCCCCACTACTTGTCCCCCGAGTTACCCCCATCACAGGGAGTCTAGGGATGGCGAACATCGTGAGGAACTATTTCAGGCCCGGTCCCGCATCCGAAAGTCGGGCCTTGTGAATACCGCGTTCGGGATGCCCGTTGACGGAGGAGAAACACGCCCGGAGAGTAGTAAGCGCCCACCAGTGCGTACGGATCATGCGCGAGTGGGGGTAACTGGGTCAAACCCAGCAGGGATCGGGGGGTCCGATGGACGCGAGCGGCAGTGGCGACAAGGTGCCGTGGGGCGATGTGGTGCTGGCGTCCATAGCGGCGGTGAGCTGGGCGCTGGTCGGGATGGCGGGTGCGGCGGCGCTCGGTCTGCATTTGCTGGGCGCGGATTCGGCGGGGTCGCTGGGGCCGATGACAGCGGCGGCTGTGGTGCTCGCGGTGGGCGGATCGGTCACTCCGGCAGGTGATGTGTCCGCGTTCGGGCTGGAAGGTGCACAGGCACGGACGGCCGTCGACATCACGCCACTTGGGGTGGGTCTGGTCGGGGCACTGCTCCTTGCGTACTTCTTTCTACGTTCGCTGCGCCGCGCGGGGCCGTACATCTCGGGGACCGAACTCGCCGCTCGGGCGGGCGGGGTGGCGACTCTGTTCGTCGCGACGGTCGGCGGGTTGGCGTGGGCAGGTCACGACGTCATCACGATCGACGGGGCGAAGCTCGGGCTGGACCTCGACAAGGTGCCGGGGCTCGGCGGGGACGGGGGCGGCATCGAGGTGCCGGGCCTCGGCGACATCGGGGGGCTGCTGCCGGACCGGCTCGGAGACCTGGTGGACGCGCAGGCGTCGGTGGGGTTCAGCGTGAACACCGCGGATTCGCTGGCGGGCGCGCTGTTCTGGGTGCTCGGGGTGCTGGTGATCTCGCTTCTCGCCTCGCGGCGTGCGCCACTGCCTCGCGGGGCGGTGTGGCAGGCGCTGCGGCGGGTCGTACGGCCTGCGGCGTCCGCGGTCGTGACGGTGCTGCTGGTCGCGGTCCTCGCGGGGTACGCGGCGGCGGCGTACGCGGCGATCGGTGACGACCACCCGAAGAGGATCGCGGGTGCGGCGCTGCTCGGGGCGCCGAACGGAGTGTGGCTGGGCGTGCCGTTGGGCCTGTTCGTGCCGTGGGACGGCGAGGCGAAGGGCGAGCTGGCGAAGCTGCTGCCGGATCCGCTGGACGAACTGCTGCGGGTCTCGGCGGACGAGCCGGTGACGGTGGGCAGGCTGGCCGAACTGGACGGTCGCGTATGGCTGCTGGCCGTCGCGACCGCGGTGATGATGCTGTACGCCGGGGTACTGGCGGCCGCGCGTACGCCCGCGGGCGGGCTGACAGCGGCCGGGTTCGCGGGGCGGTGCGCGGTGCGGCTGGGTGTGGTGACGGCACTGGCGCTGCCGCTGCTGGTGTGGCTGACGGACGTCTCGGCGGACGCGTCGCTGTCGGTGCTGGGCTTCGACGCGTTCGGCGCGGGCATCGAGCTGCACGGTCAGGTGGGCATGGCCCTGCTGCTGGGGGCGGCGTGGGGTGCGGCTGCGGGCGGGGTGGGGGCGCTGCTGGTGTACGGGACGCGGGGTGGCGGCCGGGGCGCGGCGGCGGGGCCCACGGCGGAGTGGGCGGCGGAGTCGGCGGCGCCCACGGCGGCGGAGCTGCCGGGTCCGTACCGCCCGGTGCCGCCGTACCGCCCGTCGAACAACGCCACGAACCCGTATCTGCGCCCGCCCCCGGAGATCCACGGTGCCCCCACGGTCGCGGGCCCGATGCCGCCGATGCCCCCGCCGCCGCCATCGCCGTACCGCGCATCGCCTCCGCCGCCTGAGGAGGGCACGCCCCCGCCGCCGGGGACGCCCGGGGGCCGCCGGTGAGGGGTGCGCGGGCACGCGGCCGGGGCGGAGGCCGAGGGCCGGCGCCAGTGCGCGAGGGCCGGGGGCCGGGGCCCGGGGGCCGGAACGTCCGGCAGGCGGGACGCCCCGTCTCATCCCCGCGCGCGCCCGATACGGTGGATACACCATGAGCGCATCGCAGACCTCCGACGTACCCACCCTTCTCGTCAAGATCTTCGGGAAGGACCGTCCCGGGATCACCGCCGGGCTCTTCGACACCCTCGCCGCCTACTCCGTCGACGTCGTCGACATCGAGCAGGTCGTCACGCGGGGCCGCATCGTCCTGTGCGTCCTCGTCACCGCTCCGGTCGCAGGCGGCACCGCCGAGGGCGAGCTCCGGGCCACCGTCCACAACTGGGCCGAGTCGCTGAAGCTGCAGGCCGAGATCATCTCGGGCACCGGCGACAACCGGCCACGCGGAAGTGGCCGTTCGCATGTCACCGTGCTCGGGCACCCGCTCACCGCCGAGTCGACCGCCGCCATAGCGGCCAGGATCACCGCAACCGGCGGGAACATCGACCGTATCTTCCGGCTCGCCAAGTACCCCGTCACCGCCGTGGAATTCGCCGTGTCCGGTGCGGAGACCGAGGCGCTGCGCACCGTACTGGCCACCGAGGCCGCCGAGATCGGCGTCGATGTGGCGGTCGTGTCGGCCGGGCTGCACCGCCGCGCCCAGCGCCTGGTCGTCATGGATGTGGACTCGACGCTCATCCAGGACGAGGTCATCGAGCTGTTCGCGGCACACGCGGGCTGTGAGGACAAGGTCGCCGAGGTCACGGCCGCGGCGATGCGCGGCGAGCTGGACTTCGAACAGTCCCTCCACGCGCGCGTGGCGCTGCTCGAAGGGCTCGACGCCTCGGTCGTGGACAAGGTGCGCACGGAGGTCCGGCTGACCCCCGGCGCCCGCACCCTGATCCGTACGCTCAAGCGGCTCGGCTACCAAGTGGGCGTCGTGTCGGGCGGATTCACCCAGGTCACCGATGACCTCAAGACGCGGCTCGGGCTCGACTTCGCCTCGGCGAACACGCTGGAGATCGTGGACGGGAAGCTCACCGGCCGCGTCGTCGGCGAGATCGTGGACCGCGCGGGCAAGGCCCGGCTGCTGCGCCGGTTCGCGGCCGAGGCGGGCGTGCCGCTGGCGCAGACCGTCGCGATCGGCGACGGCGCGAATGATCTGGACATGCTCAACGCGGCGGGCCTGGGCGTCGCCTTCAACGCCAAGCCCGTCGTCCGCCGGGCCGCCCACACCGCGGTCAATGTCCCCTTCCTGGACACTGTCCTCTATCTGCTGGGCATCACCCGCGAAGAGGTCGAGTCCGCGGACGGCGAGGGCGAGGAGCACTAGTCCCCAGGCAGAGACCCCATGCAAAGGCCCCGGGCGCGGTGACCGCGCGCCGGGGCCGATTCATGTACCGGACAGGGGATTACGTGTGTGGCGCCCAGAATTCGAGCAGCGTGCCCACGCCGTGCTCGACCGACTTCCAGGAGCCGGTGAAGCCGACGACCGCGAGCGCCGCGGTCGGGAAGCCGCTCTGCGTCATCCGGGCCAGCGCTTCGCCCTCGGCCTTGCCCGCGAGGGCGTCGGCGAGCGCGTGCACCCCGGGGTTGTGGCCGATGACGAGCAGGTCGTTCACCTCGTCCGGGGTCTCGTTGAGCAGCGCGATAAGTTCGCCGAGGGAGGCGTCGTACAGCCGCTCCTCGTACACCGTCTTGGGGCGGTGCGGCAGCTCGTGCACCGCCAGCTTCCAGGTCTCGCGGGTTCTGCTGGCGGTGGAGCACAGAGCCAGGTCGAGGGCGATACCGGTATCGGCCAGCCTGCGGCCGGCTGTCGACGCGTCCAAACGGCCGCGCTCGGCGAGCGGCCGCTCATGGTCGGACACCTGCGGCCAGTCGGCCTTCGCATGCCGGAGGAGGACGATCCTGCGGGACTCGGGGGATCCGGGGGCTGTCCCCCCGGAAGACACGGCGTCGCTCATGCACCCCAGCTTCGCATGAAATGAGCCAGCGGGCGCAGGGTGTTGACGGGCTCCCCCGCGAAGGGTGAATCCGACAGCAGGACAGTCACCGGGACAGGCTGTGCTGAATGCGCTCGAGGAACTGGCCGACCGCCGGCTCGCCGCCCGTGGTCTGCGCATGGGCAGGGTCCGCGATCAGCAGGAGCAGGACGAAGGCAAGCATGGGCAGGGCGAGTGCCCACCACGGCAGCCGGATGTCGACGCTGCCCGTGGCCTTGGGGTGGGACCGCGTGTGCGTGTGGGCCGACATGGCCGCCTCCGTAGGTCTGCGGTTTGTTGCTTCAAACCTACGGATCATGGGCGCGGGGGCCCATCCGGTGACCCACCCACTTCCCCCTGAGCCTGACCCCCTAGGGGATGGTGGTGCTAGCCCCCCTTTTTCGGCGGGGCAACGACCGTGTCAGGGCGAGGCGATGGACGCGATCACCGCGATCACGACCGTGATGGCGATCATCGCGCCGAAGACGAGCAGGAGCTTCTTCTGGCCGTTCGAGGGGTTCGGGTCGAGCACAGGCATGGAGTCAGTCTCGCATCTCAGCATTCGTCCTCGATCGTCCGGTCCCGGCCGGCCAGGATGCCGACCGCGATCTGCGGCACGATCAGGCCTGCCATCAGCGCGATCGGCAGCCCCCAGCCGCCGCTGTGCTGGTAGAGCACGCCCACCAGCAGCGGGCCGGGGATGGAGATCAGATATCCGGTGGACTGGGCGAAGGCGGAGAGGCGTACGACTCCCGCCCCGGTCCTCGACCGCATGCCGATCATGGTGAGGGCGAGCGGGAAGGCACAGTTGGAGACGCCCAGCAGCAGCGCCCAGGCCCAGGCTCCGGCGGCCGGCGCGAAGAACAGGCCCGCATAGCCGGTCAGCCCGCACAGCCCGAGGGCGACGACGATCGGGCCCTGGGTCTTCATCCGGGTGGCGAGCCGCGGGATGACGAAGGCGAGCGGCACGCCCATCACCATGGTCACCGCGAGCAGCACCCCGGCCGTGCCCGCGGAGACGCCCGCGTCGCGGAAGATCTGCGGCATCCAGCCCATGGTGATGTACGCGCCGGTGGCCTGGAGGCCGAAGAAGCAGCCGAGCGCCCAGGCGGTGGGGCTGCGGGTGATCCTGGGGGCCGGGGAATCCTGGGGCTGTGCGGCCACGGTGCTCCGCGCGGCCGCGCCGCGGTCGCGGGCCATGCCGATCCAGGGCAGTACGGCGAGGGCGGCGAGGACCGCCCACACCGCGAGGCCGACCCGCCAACTGCCGCCCAGCGCCTCGGTCATGGGCACGGTAGCGGCGGCGGCGACGGAGGTGCCGAGCGCCAGCGCCATGGAGTACAGCCCGGTCATGGAGCCGACGCGGTCGGGGAAGTACCGCTTGACGATCACCGGCATCAGGACGTTGCTGACGGCGATGCCCATGAGGGCAAGCGCGCTGGCGGCGAGGAAGCCCGCCGTGCCACCGGCGAAGGGCCGGATCAGCAGGCCGGTCGCGATGGCCACCATGCCGGCGCAGACGACGGCACCGGGGCCGAAACGGCGGGCGAGCCGCGGCGCCGCGATCCCGAAGATCGCGAAACAGAGCGGCGGTACTGAGGTGAGGACGCCGGCGACGCTGCCGCTCATGTGCAGCCCGACGCGCGCCTCTTCGAGGAGCGCGCCGAGGCTGGTGATGGCGGGGCGGAGATTGAGTGCCGCGAGGACGATCCCGACGATCACGAGCCGGGTGAGCCAGACAGTGAGCCGCGGGGCGGAAGATTCCACGGAGGGCACACAGGCCACGGAGGCGACCGAGGTACGGTCCGTGGCAGCGGGGCTCAGAGTCTGGGTCTCGTCGGACATCTCACGCATGCGGACCATCATAGAATCATGGGATGATTGGTTGTCCAATCCTCAAGGAAGGAGCCCGATGGGGCTGACCTCTCCCCGGCGTTCCGCGCTCTCCGACCAGGTGATCGCCCAGCTGCGGAACCAGATCACCTCGGGCGAGTGGCCGGTGGGCTCACGCATCCCCACCGAACCGGAACTGGTCGAGCAGCTCGGCGTGGCCCGTAACACCGTCCGCGAGGCGGTCCGCGCGCTCGCGCACAACGGACTTCTGGACATCCGGCAGGGCTCGGGGACGTATGTCGTGGCCACCAGCGAGCTGGCCGGCGTCATGCACCGCCGCTTCGCCGCCGCCGACCCCCGGCACATCGCAGAGCTGCGCTCCACACTGGAGTCCTCAGCGGCCCGCCTCGCCGCGGAACGGCGTACCGAACGCGACCTCAAGCAGCTGGACACGCTCCTCGCCCGGCGCGAGGAGGCGTGGGCCACGGGCGACGCGGAGCAGTTCGTCGCCGCAGACACGACATTCCATCTGGCCGTGGTGGCGGCCTCGCACAACGAGGTGCTCAGCGAGCTCTACGCGGACCTCGGCGATCTGCTGCGGGACTGGCTGCGCGACGACGTGGGCCGCGAGCTGCGCCCGGAGAACCACATGGACCACGGGCGGATGGTCGAGGCGATCCGCGCTGGCGACGGTGATGCGGCGGCCGCGGAGGCGGCGAGCTATCCGTTCATGTGCCTGCGGAGTCCCGCACGGGCTGGTGACTGACCCACACCGCGCGTATCTCCTTCCAGCAGCGGTCGGTGAGCTCGGCATAGCCGGCCGGGCCTATCTCGACGGGTGCGCTGTCCACGTCGATGTCCCACCAGCGCTCGCACTCGATGTGCAGCCGGACGCGGTCGGTCTCGGGGTAGGGGTTGTGGCAGAAGCCGGTGGCCCAGGAGCCTTCGACGACTGTGCGGCAGTCAGCCTCGTACGTACGGGACTGGGGCTGGGAGAGGGCCGTCGGCGACGTCCACAGCAGGAGCGCCAGTGAGGCCAGTACGGAGGCGGAGCGGCGGTTCGTACGCACAAGCAGGACCTCCTCGGCCGTACTGCGGCCCGCTCGCCGCGGCTGCACCTCAAGGGGGGATTGCCTTTCCAGCCTCGCTGTCCACACGACGTGCCGCGCGCTCCGGGGGGCCGAATGGGCGACGCCCCGTTCCCCGCACTGAGCGGGGAACGGGGCGTCGCTTTCGTACGAGAGGGGTCAGGCGCCCATCATGTGCACGCCGCCGTCCACGTGGACGATCTCGCCGGTCGTCCGCGGGAAGAAGTCCGAGAGTAGACCGACGACACCGCGGCCGGCCGGGTCGGGGTCGGCCAGGTCCCA
Source organism: Streptomyces sp. NPDC002868 (assembly GCF_055563295.1). Taxonomy (NCBI): domain Bacteria; kingdom Bacillati; phylum Actinomycetota; class Actinomycetes; order Kitasatosporales; family Streptomycetaceae; genus Streptomyces; species Streptomyces sp. NPDC002868. The sequence continues at coordinate 22,471 of NZ_JBVHDR010000003.1, forward strand.
GCCGATCGGGGCGCGGTGGTTCCAGACGTCCGCGAGCTCCTCGAAGCCCGGGATGGACTTCGCGGCCATCGACTTGATCGGCCCGGCCGCGATCAGGTTGCAGCGGATGCCCTTGGGGCCCAGGTCACGGGCCAGGTAGCGGTTGGTGGACTCCAGGGCCGCCTTGGCCACGCCCATCCAGTCGTACTTCGGCCAGGCGATCTGCGCATCGAAGGTGAGACCGACGACCGAGCCGCCACGCTCCATCAGCGGAAGGCAGGCCATGGTCAGCGACTTGTAGGAGTACGCCGAGACCTGCACCGCGGTGGAGACGTCCTCCCAGCCGGCCTCGAGGAAGTTGAACGCGGCCTGCGGGCCGAAGGCGATCGAGTGCACGATGCCGTCGAGGCCCGAGTCGTCGCTGGAGTGCTCGCGGATCTTGTCCGCGAGGCCGTCCAGGTGCTCCTGGTTGGTGACGTCCAGCTCGATGACCGGGACGGGCTTGGGCAGCCGCTTGGCGATGCGCTCGACGAGGGTGAGCCGGCCGAAGCCGGTCAGGATGACCTCCGCGCCCTCCTCCTGCGCCACCTTGGCGGCGTGGAAGGCGATGGACCCCTCGGTGAGGACGCCCGTGACGAGAATGCGCTTGCCGGCGAGGATTCCACTCATGTGATCAGTGACCCATGCCCAATCCGCCGTCAACGGGGATGACGGCTCCAGTGATGTACGAGGCGTCGTCGGAGGCGAGGAAGCGCACCGTGGCGGCGATCTCCTCCGGCTGCGCATAGCGGCCGAGCGGCACCTGCGAGACGATGCCCGCGCGCTGCTCGTCCGTGAGCGCCTGAGTCATGTCGGTGTCGACAAAGCCGGGTGCGACGACGTTGAACGTGATGTTCCGCGAGCCCAGTTCGCGGGCGAGGGAGCGGGCGAAGCCCACGAGACCGGCCTTGGAGGCGGCGTAGTTGGCCTGCCCCGCCGAGCCCAGCAGCCCGACCACGGAGGAGATCAGCACGACACGGCCCTTCTTGGCGCGAAGCATGCCGCGGTTGGCGCGCTTGACGACCCGGAAGGTGCCGGTGAGGTTGGTGTCGAGTACGGACGTGAAGTCCTCCTCGGACATCCGCATCAGCAACTGGTCCTTGGTGACACCGGCGTTGGCCACCAGCACCTCCACCGGACCGTGCTTCTCCTCGATCTCCTTGTAGGCCTGCTCCACCTGCTCGGCGTCGGTGATGTCGCACTTGACGGCCAGGAAGCCGGCCGGCGGCTCGCCGGACCGGTAGGTGATCGCGACCTTGTCGCCGGCTTCGGCGAACGCGCGGGCGATGGCGAGGCCGATGCCCCGGTTTCCTCCGGTGACGAGAACCGAGCGGCTCAACGGATCACCCTTTCGATAGCGGTCTGGTACTCACGCAAACTATCGGTCCTGCCCCTCTCACGGAGAATCGGGCCCTGACAGCGCCTTCATCCAGTCACTGTCGGGTCCCTACAGAATGGCGCTGGGCAACGCCCCCTCCGGCGCGACATGATCGGGCGACCGGTCTCAACGACAGGAGACATCCGTGCCTCATTCCATCGACGAAGCCTTCACAGCGCTACCGCTGCGGGCCCTCGCCGACGCGGCACTCGCCCGGGCGCGTGCGCTCGGCGCCGAGCACGCCGACTTCCGCTTCGAGCGCGTACGCAGCGCGGCCTGGCGGCTGCGCGACGCCAAGCTCGCCGGCTCATCGGACACCACGGACCTGGGGTACGCGGTACGGGTGGTGCACGGCGGCGCCTGGGGGTTCGCCTCCGGGGTCGACATGACCATGGACGCGGCCGCCAGGGTCGCAGGCCAGGCGATCGCGATGGCCAAGCTGTCGGCGAAGGTGATCGCGGCGGCGGGCTCCGACGAGAGGGTGGAGCTGGCGGACGAGCCGGTGCACGCGGAGCGGACGTGGGTCTCCTCGTACGAGATCAACCCGTTCGAGGTACCCGACGAGGAGAAGACCGCGCTGCTGGCGCAGTGGAGCGAGCGGCTGCTGGGCGCGGAAGGCGTCGCGCATGTGGACGCCTCGCTGATCACCGTCCACGAGAACAAGTTCTACGCCGACACCGCGGGCACCGTCACCACGCAGCAGCGCGTGCGGTTGCATCCGCAGCTGACCGCGGTCGCAGTCGATGCGAGCAGCGGCGAGTTCGACTCGATGCGCACGGTCGCGCCGCCGGTCGGCCGTGGCTGGGAGTTTCTGACCGGCACGGGCTGGGACTGGGACTCCGAGCTGGAGCAGATCCCCGAGCTGCTCGCGGAGAAGATGCGCGCGCCGAGCGTCGAGGCCGGGCGGTACGACCTGGTGGTCGACCCGTCGAATCTCTGGCTGACCATCCATGAGTCGATCGGCCACGCCACGGAGCTGGACCGGGCGCTGGGGTACGAGGCGGCGTACGCCGGGACGTCCTTCGCCACTTTCGACAAGCTGGGGAAGCTGGCGTACGGCTCCTCGGTGATGAATGTGACGGGCGACCGGACCGCGGAGCACGGGCTGGCCACGATCGGGTACGACGACGAGGGCGTCGAGGCGCAGTCGTGGGACCTGGTGAAGGACGGCACGCTGGCGGGCTACCAGCTGGACCGGCGGATCGCGAAGCTGACGGGGCTCGGCCGGTCCAACGGCTGCGCGTACGCGGACTCGCCCAGCCATGTGCCGGTGCAGCGGATGGCGAACGTCTCGCTTCAGCCGGATCCGGGCGGTCTGTCGACGGAGGATCTGATCGGCGGGGTGGAGCGGGGCATCTATGTGGTCGGCGACCGGTCGTGGTCGATCGACATGCAGCGCTACAACTTCCAGTTCACCGGGCAGCGCTTCTTCCGCATCGAGAACGGCAGGCTGGCGGGTCAGCTGCGGGATGTCGCGTACCAGGCGACGACGACGGACTTCTGGGGCTCGATGGAGAAGGTGGGCGGCCCGCAGACGTATGTGCTGGGCGGCGCGTTCAACTGCGGAAAGGCCCAGCCGGGCCAGGTCGCGGCGGTCTCGCACGGCTGCCCGTCCGCCCTGTTCAGGGGCGTGAACATCCTCAACACCACGCAGGAGGCCGGTCGATGAGCCGTTTCAGCAAGCCGTACGAGATCGTCGAGCGTGCCCTTGAGCTGTCCACTGCCGACGGTTGTGTCGTCATCGCCGACGAGGAATCGTCGGCCAATCTGCGCTGGGCCGGCAACGCCCTGACGACGAACGGCGTCACCCGCGGCCGCACCCTCACCGTCATCGCGACCGTCGACGGCTCCCAGGGCACCGCGTCCGGTGTCGTGTCGCGGACCGCCGTCACCGCCGACGACCTCGAGCCGCTCGTACGGGCCGCGGAGGCCGCCGCGCGTGGGGCCGGGCCCGCCGAGGACGCCCAGCCGCTCGTCGACTCGGTCCCCTCCTCCCCCGACTTCACCGACCCGCCCGCCGAGACCTCCTCCGCCGTCTTCGCGGACTTCGCGCCCGCGCTGGGCGAGGCCTTCGCCCGCGCCCGGGCCGGTGAGCGGGAGCTGTACGGCTTCGCCAACCACGAGCTGACCTCCACCTACCTCGGTACGTCGACGGGGCTGCGGCTCCGCCATGACCAGCCCAACGGGACGCTGGAGCTCAACGCCAAGTCCCCGGACCGCTCGCGGTCCGCCTGGGCCGGCCGCTCCACGCGGGACTTCAAGGACGTGGACCCGGCGCTCCTCGACGCGGAGCTCGCGCAGCGGCTCGGCTGGGCCGAGCGCCGTATCGACCTGCCCGCGGGCCGGTACGAGACGCTGCTGCCGCCCACCGCGGTGGCCGATCTGCTGATCTACCAGATGTGGTCGTCGACGGCCCGGGACGCGGCGGAGGGCCGTACGGTCTTCTCCAAGCCCGGCGGCGGCACCCGCGTCGGCGAGACGCTGTCGCCGCTGCCGCTGACCCTGCGCAGCGACCCGAACGAGCCGGGGCTCGAGTCCGCGCCGTTCGTGATCGCGCACGCGTCCGGCGACGACTCCTCGGTCTTCGACAACGGCCTGCCGCTGTCGGCGACGGACTGGGTACGCGGCGGAAAGCTGGAGCACCTGATCACCACCCGGCACAGCGCCGGTCTGACCGGGCTGCCGGTCGCCCCCGGGATCGACAATCTGATCCTGGACGGCGGCGGTGAGCGCTCGCTGGACGAGATGGTGGCGGCGACAGACCATCGCGGGCCCAGCCTGCTGCTGACCTGCCTCTGGTACATCCGCGAGGTCGATCCGGCGACGCTGCTGCTGACCGGCCTGACCCGGGACGGCGTCTACCTCGTGGAGAACGGCGAGGTGGTCGGCGAGGTCAACAACTTCCGGTTCAACGAGTCGCCCGTCGACCTGCTGTCCAGGGCCACCGAGGCCGGCCGCACCGAGAAGACGCTGCCGCGCGAGTGGGGCGACTGGTTCACCCGGGCCGCGATGCCCGCGCTTCGCATCCCGGATTTCAATATGAGTTCGGTCAGCCAGGGCGTATAACCTCGGAGACGTCTGCAAGCACACCGAAGGAGACGCGAGAGAAGTGACGGACATCGTCGACGAACTGCAGTGGCGCGGGCTGATCGCCCTCTCCACTGACGAGGACGCATTGCGCAAGGCGTTCGCGGACGGTCCCGTCACGTTCTATTGCGGCTTCGACCCGACCGCGCCGAGCCTGCACCTCGGCAATCTGGTCCAGATCCTCACCATGCGCCGGATCCAGCAGGCGGGCAACCGCCCGCTGGGGCTGGTCGGCGGGGCGACCGGTCTGATCGGCGACCCGAAGCCGAACTCCGAGCGCACGCTGAACGCGCCGGAGGTCGTCGCGGGCTGGGTGGAGCGGCTGCGCGGGCAGATCGAGCGGTTCCTCGACTTCGAAGGACCGCACGCCGCGACCATGGTCAACAACCTGGACTGGACGTCGGGTCTGTCGGCGATCGACTTCCTGCGCGACGTCGGCAAGTACTTCCGGGTCAACAAGATGATCGCGAAGGAGGCGGTCGCGCGGCGGCTGAACTCCGACGCGGGCATCAGCTACACCGAGTTCAGTTACCAGATCCTGCAGGGCATGGACTACCTGGAGCTGTACCGGCGGTACGGCTGCGTCCTGCAGACCGGCGGCAGCGACCAGTGGGGCAATCTCACCGCGGGCACCGACCTGATCCACCGGGTCGAGCCGGAGGCCGACGTGCACGCGCTGGCCACCCCGCTGATCACGAAGGCCGACGGCACGAAGTTCGGCAAGACGGAGTCCGGCACGGTCTGGCTGGATCCGGAGCGGACCACGCCGTACGCCTTCTACCAGTTCTGGCTGAACGCGGACGACCGGGACGTCTCGAAGTTCCTGCGGATCTTCAGCTTCAAGTCCCGCGAGGAGATCGAGGAGCTGGAGAAGCTGACCGAGGAGCGCCCGCAGGCGCGTGCGGCCCAGCGGGCGCTGGCGGAGGAGCTGACGACGCTGGTCCACGGCGCCGACCAGTGCGCGGCGGTTGTGACGGCGTCGAAGGCGCTGTTCGGTCAGGGCGAGCTGGCCGAGCTCGACGAGGCGACGCTGCGTGCGGCGCTCTCCGAGCTGCCGCACGCTCAGGTAGCCGAGCTTGCCCCGGTGGTGGACCTGCTCGCGGAGGTCGGCCTGGTCCCCAGCAAGTCGGCCGCCCGCCGCACGGTCAAGGAGGGCGGCGCCTACGTGAACAACGTCAAGGTCGCCGCGGAGGACGCCGTACCGGCGCGGGACGATCTGCTCCACGGTCGCTGGCTCGTACTGCGCCGCGGCAAGAAGAACCTCGCGGCGGTCGAGGTCACGACGGCCTGATCCGGCGCACAACTCCGCACGGCGGCGGCCGGACGGGCATCGCGCCCGGTCGGCCGTCGCCGTTTCCTGGATCAGGCTCTCTGCCTGCTGCCCCGTGCGGCGTTGTACGCCATCTCGCCCAGGAAGACGAGCACAACGGCCGCCGCGATCTGAAGCAGATGGCGGCCCCAGTCGATGCCACTGGTCTCGGCGATCCCGAGTCCCATCGCGATCCAGTTGCCGAGCACAGCGCCGCCGATGCCCAGGATGGTGGTCAGCCAGAGGGGCATGTGCTGTTTGCCCGGCAGGATCGCCTTTGCGATCAAGCCCAGCACGAATCCCACGATGATCGCCCACAACCAGCCCATGGCTGCCTCCTCGTACGGCTCTACGTGAGCAGTGATGCCGCCAGTGTCGGCCGATCGGCCATACAGCGCATGTCGGGCGACGCCATACGCGCTATGGCGCAGCTGGGGACAGGCAGCCGGGCCCATGACCCACTCTCGTAGGTGTCGGTGCCGCGGCGTACGGTGGAACACGTCAGGACCGGGGAGCGTCCGACGCGGAAGCCAGGTGGTGGAACGTGATGCGGAAGCATGGCGATACGGAGGTCTTCCGGATCACGGGAGCCCGGCAGGGGCTCGCCGACGATGTGCGCGGCCGGCAGCGTCGCTATGTGATCTCCATGTCGGTGCGGACGGTGGCGGTGATCCTCGCCGCAGTCCTGTGGAATGTGGAACGCCACGTGGCGATCGTGGCACTGGTGCTCGGTGGGGTGCTTCCGTACATCGCCGTGGTGATCGCCAACGCGGGCCGCGAGAACCCCCCTTCGCTGCCCTCGACGTTCGTCCCCACCCCGTCGCGGCCAATGATCGCGCCCGTCCCCACGCCTGCCGACGCGGAACCCACCGCGGAACCCACCGCGGAATCCGAGGCGGAATCCGAGGCGGAAGGCGACGGCTACGAACGGGACCGTCAGAGACCGGAACAGAGCTGATTCCACGGGGCTGCAAAGCTCAATAAAAGCTCAGATCAATCGTGAAGTTCCAGTGCACTTCCCCCCGTTCCCCGTGACATACTTCGAAGCGCGCTCCGCATCCCCCGTCGGAGCGACGGACCGACGCCGGGCAGCTCCCCCCGTGGCTGCTCGGCGTCGCCTTGTTTGGGATGAATATCAATGAGTGACGAAACACCCATCTGCTCCGCCAAGGGCTGCCGTGCCGAGGCGGTCTGGGTGCTCGCATGGAACAACCCGAAGCTGCACACCCCGGAGCGCCGCAAGACCTGGCTGGCCTGTGAGGAGCACCGTGAGCATCTCTCCCAATTCCTGGATGTGCGTGGCTTCTTGAAGGATGTCGTGACGCTCCCGGAGTGGGAGTCCTCAGCCGCCGATCGCTGACATCGGACGGTCGGGCTGCAGGAACGCCGGGTCGTCGAGGCCCGAGCCCGCCTTCTTGCCCCACATCGCCAGCTTCCATATACGGGCGATCTCCTCGTCGGGAGCCTCCGAGCGCAGCGCCGCGCGCAGATCCGTCTCCTCGCGGGCGAACAGGCAGTTGCGCACCTGGCCGTCGGCGGTGAGCCTGGTCCGGTCGCAGGCCTGGCAGAAGGGGCGGGTTACCGAGGCGATGACCCCGACCCGGTGTGGTCCGCCGTCCACGACCCAGCGCTCGGCGGGCGCGGAGCCGCGCTCCTCCTCGCCCTCGGCGGTGAGCGTGAAGCGCGTACGCAGCGACTCGAGGATGTCACCCGCGGTGATCATGCCGTCACGCTTCCAGCCGTGCTGTGCGTCGAGCGGCATCTGCTCGATGAAACGCAGCTCGTAGTCGTTCTCCACGGCCCAGGCGAGCAGCTCGGGGGCCTCGTCGTCATTGAGGCCCGGCATCAGGACCGTATTGACCTTGACCGGGGTGAGGCCCGCGGCGCGGGCGGCCTCCAGGCCGTCCAGCACGTCGTGGTGGCGGTCGCGGCGGGTGAGGGTCTTGAAGACGTCGGGCCGCAGGGTGTCCAGCGAGACATTGACCCGGTCCAGACCGGCGGCCTTGAGGGCGGTGGCCGTGCGCTTGAGCCCGATGCCGTTGGTGGTCAGCGACATCTTGGGGCGGGGCTGCAGAGCGGCGCAGCGCTCGACGATCCCGACCAGCCCGGGCCGCAGCAGCGGCTCCCCGCCGGTGAAGCGGACCTCGGTGATGCCGAGGTCCGTGACGGCGATGCGAATCAGCCGGACGATCTCGTCGTCACTGAGCAGATCCGGCTTGGCGAGCCACTGCAGACCTTCTTCCGGCATACAGTACGTACACCGCAGATTGCATCGGTCCGTGAGCGAAACACGCAGGTCAGTGGCCACACGGCCATAGGTGTCGATGAGCACTGTGGGCCCCCTCCCTCATTCGCGGATCTGATGGCTTCGAGCCTACGCCAGAGCTCTGACAACGGTGGGGCCCGATTGTCACGAGGTACGGCGCGGCCGCGTCGTAGGACTCTACGACGCGGCCGCGACCCATGCCTCGTACAACGGTCCTGCTCAGTGGGCTCCGGTGCCGGTGAGGGACTTGACCTCGAGCTCCGCGTACTTGCCCTTGTCGGGCTCCTCCTTGGACAGGAGAGAGCCGAGCCAGCCGAGCAGGAAGCCCAGCGGAATCGAGACGATGCCCGGGTTCTCCAGCGGGAACCAGTAGAAGTCCGCCTCCTTGAACATGGAGGTGGGCTTGCCGGAGACGACCGGCGAGAACAGCACCAGCACCACGGCCGAGGTCAGACCGCCGTAGATGGACCACAGCGCGCCCTGCGTGGTGAACCTCTTCCAGAACAGGCTGTAGAGGATCGTCGGCAGGTTCGCGGACGCGGCGACCGCGAAGGCCAGAGCGACGAGGCCGGCGACGTTCAGATCGCGGGCCATTGCGCCGAGCCCGATGGAGACGACGCCGATGGCGACCGTCGCCCAGCGGGCCGCGCGGACCTCTTCCTTCTCGGTGGCGTTGCCCTTGCGGATGACGTTCGCGTAGATGTCGTGCGCGAAGGAGGACGAGGACGCCAGGGTCAGGCCCGCGACCACCGCGAGGATGGTGGCGAAGGCGACCGCGGAGATCACCGCGAGCAGTATGGCGCCACCGGTGGATCCCGAGCCGCCGCCGATCTCCAGGGCCGCCAGCGGCGCCGCCGTGTTGCCCGCCTTGTTGGAGGCGATGATGTCGGCGGGCTTGAGCAGCGCCGCGGCGCCGAAGCCGAGCACGATCGTCATCAGATAGAACGCGCCGATGATGCCGATCGCCCAGTTGACGGACTTACGGGCGGCCTTGGCGGTGGGCACGGTGTAGAAGCGGATCAGGATGTGCGGCAGACCCGCGGTGCCGAGCACCAGGGCGATACCGAGCGAGATGAAGTCCAGCTTCGAGATGCTGGTGGCGCCGTACTTGAGGCCCGGCTCCAGGAAGGCCGACCCCTTGCCACTGTTCGAGGCCGCCGTGCCGAGCAGGTCGGAGAGGTTGAAGTTGAACTTCAGCAGGATCAGGAAGGTGATGAGCAAGGTGCCCGCGATGAGCAGGACGGCCTTGACCATCTGCACCCAGGTGGTGCCCTTCATGCCGCCGATGGTGACGTACACGATCATCAGTACGCCGACCAGGGCGACGATCGCGATCTTGCCGGCGTCGCTGGTGATGCCGAGCAGCAGCGAGACCAGCACGCCCGCGCCCGCCATCTGCGCCAGCAGATAGAAGATCGAGACGACGATGGTGGAGGTTCCGGCGGCAGTTCGGACCGGGCGCTGGCGCATGCGGTAGGCGAGGACGTCGCCCATCGTGTAGCGGCCGGAATTACGCAGCGGTTCGGCCACGAGCAGCAGCGCGACCAGCCAGGCGACCAGGAAGCCGATCGAGTAGAGGAAGCCGTCGTAACCGAACAGGGCGATGGCGCCCGCGATGCCGAGGAAGGACGCGGCGGACATGTAGTCGCCGGAGACCGCGAGGCCGTTCTGGAAGCCGGTGAACTGGCGGCCGCCCGCATAGAAGTCGGCGGCGTTCTTCGTCTGGCGTCCTGCCCACACGGTGATGATCAGGGTCGCGACGACGAAGCACGCGAAGAGCGTGATGATCAGCGGCCGGTGTTCGCTCGCGCCCTCGGCGGCCAGCTGGACGGTGGGATACGCGGCGTACGCGGAGCTCATGCGTCGGCCTCCATGCGGGACTTGATCGCTTCGGCCTTCGGGTCGAGCTTCGCGGCGGCATGACGCGAATAGAGCCAGGCGATGAGGAAGGTGGTGGCGAACTGGGCGAGACCGAAGACGAGGGCGACGTTGATGTTGCCGAAGAGCTTGGTGCCCATAAAGCCGCCGGCGTAGTTGGACAGCAGCACGTAGAGCAGGTACCAGGCGATGAATGCGACGGTCAGGGGGAAGGCGAAGGAGCGGTATGTGCGGCGCAGTTCGCCGAATTCCGCACTCTCCTGCACCTCGACGAACGACTCTGTCGTGGGCTGAGCGGGGCTGGTGTCCGTACCGCCGGGGGGCGGGAGTGCATCGGTAGCCACGGAATCTCCTCGCGACGCGGGTGCGGTGGGGATGGACAAGGGGACCTCACAGTCGGGGGCGGTTTGATGTTGCTCCACCCCCTGACAACGGCACGGAGAGCGCACCGAACCGGTTCAACATCGGCCTTTTTCTTCCGGACACTCGCCGGACTTTCTCCGGCCTTTCTGCCGATTTCTTCCCCAACTCATTGATGGCGGCCCATGATCGGCGATAACTTCGCTCGTCATGTACCCGACCAGTCGCACTGTGCGTCTGGCCGGTTTGTCACGGATGATGTGGAGAACCCATGGCTCATCTGGGATCCAGACGGCGGCGCGTGCTTGCCCTGCCCGCCGGTCTGGCGCTCACGGCCTCGCTCGGCTTCCTCCCCGCGGGAGCCGCCTCGGCAGCTCCGGCGGACGAAGTACCCGCCGCGGTGGTGACCGACGGCCCGAAGCTGTCGTACGTCGTGAACGTCAAGGGCGGGCACGGCACCGCCAAGTCGGTCAAGAAGGCAATAGCCAAGGCCGGCGGCTCGGTGGTGATCGCCTACGACCAGATAGGCGTCATCGTCGTCCACTCGCAGAACCCGGACTTCGCCAAGACGATCCGTACGGTCAAGGGCGTCCAGTCGGCCGGTGTCACTCGCACCGCCCCGCTGACCGCCGCGGCCGACACGGCGATCGATTCGGAGCGTCCGCTCACCGCTGCCGAGGCCAAGACCGCGGCCGCCCAGGCGGACGCGGACCAGGACCCGCTCGAGCCCCTGCAGTGGGACCTGCCCGCCATCAAGGCGGACAAGGCCCACGAGAAGACGCTGGGCAGCAAGAAGGTCACCGTCGCGGTCATCGACACGGGTGTCGACGACACGCACCCGGACCTCGCGCCGAACTTCGACCGCGCCGCGTCGGTCAGCTGCGTGGGCGGCGCGCCCAACACCGCGGACGGCGCCTGGCGTCCCGGCCCGGGCGAGAGCGACCACGGCACACATGTCGCGGGCACGATAGCCGCGGCGAAGAACGGCATCGGCGTCACCGGCGTCGCGCCGGGCGTGAAGGTCTCCGGCATCAAGGTGTCGCAGCCGGACGGCTTCTTCTACACCGAAGCGGTCGTCTGCGGCTTCGTCTGGGCCGCCGAGCACGGCGTCGATGTGACCAACAACAGCTACTACACCGACCCGTGGCTGTTCAACTGCAAGAACGACGCCGACCAGGCGGCTCTGGTCGAGGCACACGCCCGGGCCATCCGGTACGCGGAGCGCAAGGGCGCGGTGAACGTCGCCGCGGCCGGCAACTCCCGGATGGACCTCGCCGCCGACGAGCTCACCGACACGACGAGCCCGAACGACACCACTCCGGTCGAGCGGGTCATCAACCCGCGTGAGTGCCTGGACATCCCGACCCAGATCCCCGGTGTCGTCACCGTCTCCGCTCTGGGCGCGAAGAACCTGAAGTCCTCGTACTCCAACTACGGCCTCGGCGTGATCGACGTCTCCGCCCCGGGCGGCGACTCGACTCTCTACCAGAAGCCGGACGCGCCGGCCGTCGACGGCCGGATCCTGTCCACGCTGCCGGGCGGCGGGTACGGCTACAAGGCCGGTACGTCCATGGCCTCGCCGCATGTCGCGGGCGTCGTCGCGCTGATCAAGTCGACGCATCCGCACGCTTCGGCGCCGGGCGTGAAGGCGCTGCTGTACGCGCAGGCGGACGACACCGAGTGCACCAACCCGTACGACATCAACGGCGACGGCACGGTCGACGCGGTGTGCGAGGGCGGCAGGCGTGAAAACGGCTTCTACGGGACGGGCGTCGCGGACGCGCTGGACGCGGTTCGCCGGTAGAAGTGCTTGACCCGGGGGCCGGGCGCGGGATTCCGCGTCCGGCCCCTCTCTATGTGGCACCGAGTGCCATAGTGGCTGCATGGTCCACGCAGCACTCAGTGGTACGGCCCAGGCCTGGGCGGCGCTCGGCGGCGATCCCGCCTTCCTCGACCGCGTCCGGTACGAAGGCACGGGCGGACTTCCCGCCGAACTGCCCGTCATGGAGCTGGCACGCTCCACCGTGGCGGTTTGCGCACTGGCCGCGGCCGAACTCGCCGCCCGCCGCACCGGCGGCCCCGTCCCGTCCGTCCGCGTCGACGACGGAGCGGTGACCGCGGCGTTCCTCAGCGACCGGCTGGTACGGGTCGACGGCGAGGCGCCGACGACCTTCGCTCCCCTGTCCCGCTTCTGGCAGGCGGCCGACGGGTGGGTCCGTACGCACGCCAACTACCCGCACCACCGCGCCAGGTTGCTGGCCTGTCTCGGGCTGCCGGCCGACGCCGGCGTGGAGGCCGTCGCGGACGTGATCGGCCGGCGCGGAGCCGCGGAGGTCGAGGAGACGGTGTACGCGGCGGGCGGGCTTGCGGTCGCCGCCCGTACGCCCGAGGAGTGGGCGGCACACGAGCAGGGGGCGCTGGCTGCCGCCGCGCCGCTGCTGACACGCACGCCGCTCTACGACTTGGGGGAGCAACCACCGCGTCGGCTCCCCGAGTTGACCGGGGACGTGACTCTGCCGGCCGCCGGGCTGCGGGTCCTCGACCTCACCCGCGTGCTCGCCGGGCCGGTCGCCACCCGCACGCTCGCGCTGCTCGGCGCGGATGTGCTGCGCATCGATGCTCCCCAACTGCCGGAGAGCCAGGACGCGCACAACGACACCGGCATGGGGAAGCGCTCGACGCGGCTCGATCTCGGCGACCGGGGCGACCGGGGCGGCGACCGAGGCGGCGACCGGCGGATCTTCGAGGAGCTGCTGGAGAGCGCCGATGTGGTGGTGCTGGGCTACCGGCCGGGCGCCCTGGACCGCTTCCCGGGGCTGACGCCCGAGGCGCTGGCCGTCCGCCGGCCCGGGCTGGTCGTCGCCCAGCTCTCCGCCTGGGGGCGGTACGGGCCCTGGCGCGAGCGGCGCGGCTTCGACAGCCTGGTGCAGGCGGCCACGGGCATCGCCGCGATCGAGGGCGATCAGGGACAGCCCGGCGCGCTGCCCGCCCAGGCCCTGGACCACGGCACCGGGTATCTGCTGGCGGCCGGCGTCCTGCGCGCGCTCACCGACCAGCACGACGAGGGCGGGGCCAGGCTGGTGCGGCTCGCCCTCTCCCGGACTGCTGCCTGGCTGGTGAACGGCCTTGAGAGAGGTAAGCCCGAGGAAGCGGCGTACGACCCCGAGCCCTGGCTCACCGAGACGGACAGCCCGATGGGGCGGCTACGGCATGCCCTGCCGCCGGTTTCCTTCGCGGGCAGCCCGGCCAACTGGGCGCGTCCGCCCGGCATTTGGGGCACGGACGCGCCCGAGTGGCGCTGAGTACGGTCGCGTGAGGTCTGCGCCGCGTAGGCCTCGTTACGGCGTGATCGCGTTACGGCGTGATGAGGACCTTCAGCGCGGTGCGCTCGTCCATCGCCTTGTAGCCGGCCGGGACGCCGTCGAGGCCGACCGACAGGTCGAAGACGGGCGACGGGTCGATCGTGCCGTCCAGGACGTCGGGGAGCAGCTCGGGGATGTACGCGCGTACGGGCGCGACGCCGCCGCGCAGGGCGATGTTCCGGTCGAACATCACGCTCAGGTCGAGGCCGGTGCCGCTGCCGTGCGGCACGCCGACATAGCCGATCGCGCCGCCGTCGCGGGTGATCCCGACCGCCGTGCGCATCGACTGCTCGGTGCCGACGGCCTCGATCACGGCGTGCGCGCCCTGCCCGCCGGTCAGCTCGCGGACGGCGGCCACGGCCGCGTCGCCGCGCTCGGCGACGACGTCGGTGGCGCCGAAAGTAAGGGCGATGTCGGTACGCACCTCGTGGCGGCCGAGCGCGATGATCCGCTCGGCGCCGAGCCGCTTGGCGGCCAGCACACCGCACAGTCCGACGGCTCCGTCGCCGACGACCGCAACGGTCGAGCCGGCCGTGACCCCCGCGCCGACGGCGGCGTGGTGTCCGGTGCCCATCACATCGGAGAGCGCGAGGAGCGCGGTCAGCAGCCGTTCGTCGGATGCGGCGTCGGCGGGGAGCTTGACGAGGGTGCCGTCGGCGAAGGGCACGCGTACGGCTTCGCCCTGGCCGCCGTCGGAGCCCACCGAGCCCCAGAAGCCGCCCTGCGGGCAGGACGTCTGCAGGCCCTCCGCGCAGTACTCACAGCTGCCGTCGGACCAGACGAACGGCGCGACGACCAGGTCGCCGGGCCGGAAGCCGGTGACAGCGGACCCCGCCTCCTCGACCACGCCGAGGAACTCGTGCCCGATACGCTGCCCCGGCTGCCGGGCCGACTCCCCGCGGTACGCCCACAGGTCGCTGCCGCAGATGCAGGCGCGCAGGACACGCAGCACCGCATCGGTGGGCTGCTGGATCGCCGGATCGGGCACCTCCTCCACGCGGATGTCGTGCGGGGCGTGGATGACGGTGGCGCGCATGGGTGAGGTCCTTGCTGATCAGACGGAGATTCGCCTCTCACGGTACGCCTGCGTACTCCGGGCGAGCACGCCAGTGGCCAGCAGCAGCTGCGCCGCGCAGTAGGTGAGCATGATCCAGAAGTCGGGTACGGGCAGCTGCGGCCATTCGGCGACACCGGTGGCGATGAGCATGTCGGAGAGCAGGAACAGCGCCCCGCCCGCGCCCGCGACGAGGCCGAGCCCGCTCGCCCGGCAGGCCATGGCGGTGAGCAGCACGGAGTACCCGGCGACCGGGATGCGCAGATCGGCGGGGAGGTCGGGCCACAGGAGCGCGACGGCGCCGACGAGAGCGATGCCGTACACGCCCGCGAGAAGCGGTGAGGTGCGCGTATGCCGGAACAGCAGCAGATAGCAGACGTGTCCGGCGGCGAAGGACCCCATCCCGACGAGGAAGGCCCAGTCCGCGCCGGAGAGCAGGAAGACATCGCCGCCCCAGCCGAAGAGGAGCGCGGCGAGGAGCATGCGGGGTGCGCCGCGGGTGGCGGCGTACGCCGTGAGCAGCGGCATGAGCAGGGGCTTGGCGGCGGTGTGCCCGGCGTCGATGCCGAGGGCGAGCGAGGCGAGGTCGCAGCCGACGGCGAGGAAGAACGCGACGAGGAGTATTCGGCCGAGCCGCTCGCGCGAGGCGGAGCTGCCCCAGCTCACGCGACCCGCTCCGGCTGGGCAGCGGCCGGCTGCCAGCCGGGCCCGCGGAAGACCCGCCCGGCCCGCTCGCGCCAGGTGCGGGCGGCCCGTACGTCCCGGGCGATCGCCGCGTACTCGTGCGTGGCCACCCGCAGCGGGTTGTACGTCTCGATGTTCTTGGTGAGCCCGAAGACGGGCCGCTCGGTCTCCGCCGCGAAGGACCCGAAGAGCCGGTCCCACACGATCAGGATCCCGCCGAAGTTCCGGTCCAGATAGCCGCCTTGGGACGCATGGTGCACCCGGTGGTGGGAGGGCGTGTTCAGTACGTACTCGAAGGGCCGCGGCAGCTTGTCGATCCGCTCGGTGTGCACCCAGAACTGGTACACGAGGTTTGCGGACGAACAGAAGGCGAGCGCGGCCGGATGCACGCCGCAGGCGATGAGCGGCAGATAGAACGGCCAGACGGTCAGACTCGTCCAGGGCTGACGCAGCGCGGTGGAGAGATTGAACTTCCGGCTGGAGTGATGGACGACATGGCAGGCCCACAGGATCCGGATGACGTGGTGGCCGCGGTGGGACCAGTAGTAGAAGAAGTCCTGCACGAGCAGCATCAGCAGGATGGTCCACCACAGGACGGGGACGCGGGCGGGGGTGAGTTCGTAGACCGCGGTGTAGATCGCGACGATGGGGATCTTCCACAGGACGTCGAAGACGAGACTGCCGAGCCCCATCCCGATGCTGGTGGCGGCGTCTTTCGTCTCGTAGCCGGCGGCGTCCTCGTCCGGATGGAACCGGTAGCTCACTATCTCCAGGACGGTGAGCAGCACAAAGGCGGGTATCGACCACAGCACGACATCGGGCAGGTTCGGCATGCGAGCACCGTAGAGGCGGAGGCCGGACCACGGCTAGACGTTGTTACCCACAAGTATGCGAGACGACTTGTCAGCTGCTTTTGGTGACTTCTGCCAACTCGGCCGTCGGACTGTCCGGCCCTCAGACCCCCACCGCGCCGAGCAGCGACCCCGCGCCGTACGTCACCGCCATCGCCAGCGCTCCCCCGCCGACGTTGCGAAGCACCGCCGGACCCACCGCCGCCGCGCCCAGGCGGGCGCTCCACCAGCCCGTCAGGCACAGGGCCGCGAGCACCGAGAGGACCGTGACCAGCAGGCGCAGGGACGAGGGCGGCAGAACGATCGCCAGCAGCGGGAGCAGCGCGCCCACCGTGAACGCCAGGAAACTCGCGCCCGACGCGTGCCACGGGTTGGCCAGCTCGTCCGGGTTGATGCCGAGCTCCATGCGCGCGTGGGCGCGCAGGGCGTCGCGTTCGGTGAGCTGGACTGCGGCCTCGCGGGCCACCTCCGGCGAGAGGCCGCGGTCCGCCAACATGCCGGTCAGCTCCTCCAGTTCCTCCTCCGGCTGTTCGCGCAGCTCGCGCCGCTCCACTGCCAGTGCCGCCTTCTCGGAGTCGCGCTGGGTGGATACGGAGACGTACTCACCGGCCGCCATGGACATCGAGCCGGCCAGCAGTCCGGCAAGGCCCGCCGTGAGCAGAGTGGCGCGCGAGCCGGTGGCGCCCGCGACGCCGACGACGAGGCCCGCGGTGGAGACGATGCCGTCGTTGGCGCCGAGGACCGCGGCGCGGAGCCAGTTGAGGCGCACGCCGAGGGCCTCGCCGTGAGCTTCGTCGTGGGGTGCGCCCCGGGATGCGTCAGTCACCCGGGGAGGGTCTCACCCCGGGGTTCACCACACCCGCAACGACCCGCCCCGGGCTCACCACACCCGCACCGACCCGCCCCGGGCGAACGCGGGGCTCGTCGCGTCCGCCGGGATCTCGGCCAGCGGCTCGGCGATCTCCTCGACCGTCGGGCCCACCTCGGCCGCGATCGGGTCGAGGAGGCCGAGGTCGAAGCCGTAGACGCGGGCGGCGTTGCCGCCGGCCATCGCCGCGACCTCGTCCCTCGGCAGACCCGCGTAGGCGATGCGGAGGCCTTCGCGGGAGTACGGGGTGGTGCCTTCGTCGTGCGGATAGTCGCTGCCCCACATGATCTTGTCCAGGCCGATCCGGTGGCGCAGCGGCACCTCGTGCGGGCGCATGAAGCTCGCGCCGACGAAGCAGTTGTCGCGCCAGACCTCGCTCGGTCCCTTGCCCATCGAAGCGGCAAGCCCGGCACCGAACTTGGACTCCGCCGTGGGGGCTCGCGAAGCCGCCGCGACCAGCCGCCCGTGGTAGTAGTCCAGCATGTCGAGCACGCCCGGGATCCAGCCCGAGCCCTGCTCGGTGAGGACCAGCTTCAGGTCCGGGTGGCGGCGGAAGGCACCGCCGAAGATCAGATGCCACAGGGCCCGGTGCGAGAACCAGGTGGTCTCCACCATGAACACCGCGCGGGCGGCCGGTTCTTCGCCGAGCGGCGGCGACGCCGAACCGCCGTGGTGGTTGACCGGTACGTCGAGCTCGTCGCAGACGGCCCAGATCGGGTCGTACGTCTGCGAGTACAGCTCCGGCAGGCCCGAGCCCGGTGGCGTACCTGGCAGCAGGATCCCGCCGGTGAGACCCGCCTCCTTGGAGCGACGGATCTCGCGGACCGCCTCGTCGACGTCGCCCAGCAGGATCTGCGCGACGCCCGCCCGCCGTCCGGGGGCCGCCGCGCAGAAGTCGGCGAGCCAGCGATTGTGGGCACGCAGACCCGCCCAGCGCTGCTCGTGCTCCTCCCGCGACGGCGCCGGGGCCATCAGTGAGGCGCTGGGGAAGAAGGGCGGGATGGTGTTGGGGAAGACGACCTCGGCGACGATGCCGTCGGCCTCCAGCTCGGCCACCCTGCGGTCCGAGTTCCAGTTGCGGTCGGCGGTGTCGGCGAGGAGGTCCTCGTACGGATTGACGTAGGCGTCCGCCCAGGCGTCGAAGTCGTCGTGGTGGCTCTTCTCCAAGTACGGCTTGTAATCGAGGAGATCGGCCCCGGCGTGACAGTCTGCGGAGATGACTGTGTAGCGGTCCATCAGCCGGCTCCCATCACCGGGAAGTCGTGGTCGGTCAGCCAGTGCCGGCCGACCTCCCGCGACCTCGCCCAGGACGCCTCGACCGCCGACTGGTCCTCGGGCTGGCCCAGTTCGGCCGGGGTGGGGCCGATGCGGCGGGCGATCGGGGCGAGCGTCCCGGTGTGGAAGCCGAAGACCTCCGCCGCGGCCAGGCCCAGCATCCGGCGGGTCTCGGCGACCGGGATGTCGTGGAAGGTGTTCCTCAGCCACTCCCTCGTCTTCGGCCAGGTGCCCTCGGGGTGCGGGAAGTCGCTTCCCCAGAGGATGTTGTCGACGCCGATCTCGTACCGCTGCGCGAGCTCGCGCCGCTTGGTGTTGGTGGCGCAGATGAAGATCTGCCGGTCGAGATACTCGCTCGGCGGTCGCTTCAGCTCGGCGAACGGCGACAGCTTCTTGCCGCCGTGCGCGCCGAGGTAGAGCCGGTCCATGAACCAGAGGAGGTTCGGCAGCCACCAGCAGCCCGACTCGGCGACGCCGAACTTCAGGCCCGGATGGCGCTCGAAGACGCCGGACCAGAGCAGGAACCACAGCGGGCGGGCCGGCCACCAGGTGACCTCGGAGACATAGATGCCGAGGTGGTCGCCGTACTCATGGCGCGGGGCGGCGCCGGAGTGGGTGACCACGGGCATGCCGGTCTCGGCCGCGGCCGCCCAGATCGGGTCGTAACGCCGGTCGTGGTACGGCTCCTTGTCCACCCACATCGAGGGGATCATCAGCGCCCCGAGGCCGGACTCCCTGGCCCGGTGGATCTCGGCGACGACCCGCTCCACCTCGCCGGTGACGGGCAGCAGGGCGACCCCGCAGTGCCGTTCGGGACTGGCGGAGACGAATTCGGCGAGCCAGCGATTGTGCGCCTGCGCGCCCGCCATGCCGAGGTCGGGGTCCTGGTCGCCGGAGAGCCCGAGGCCCACCCCGAAGGGCGCGGCTGTCCGGCTGTCGACGGCGTCCGCGTCCGGGAAGACGACCTCGGCCGCCACCCCGTCGCCGTCGAGCTCCTTGAGCCGCTGGGCGTTGTCCCAACCGCCCTTCAGCCCTTCCTCGTTGTCGCTGAACCATTTGCTCGCGAAGGCCTCGTTGCGTACGCCGAGGCGGGTCATCTCCTCGCGGCGGCGGTCGCGCCCCGCGAGGAATGCGTCGAAGTCCCGGTGGAACCGGGAGTCCAGATAGGGCCGGTACCGCTCGGTCGGCAGTCCGGCGTGGCAGTCGGAGGAGATGATCAGGTACGGGTCGTTCGTATCGGTCATCGCACGCCCCTCAGTCCAGGATGAAGCTCTCGAGATACGACGGGTCGGCCCGGTCGAGCATCGACTGCGACCTGGCGCGGATCTGCCGGTCGCTGTGCTCGCTCGCCGGGAGCATCCAGAAGCGGTCCGCGCGGATCCCGTCCACGACGAACGCGGCGACCTCCTCGACCGGTGTGAACGTCACCTCGTGCCCGGCGTCCTTCATCGCCGACTCCCACTGGCCGAGGCTGCGGTACGGAGTTCTGCGCGGCCGCTCCTTGGCGTACCGCTGCGGCCTGTTGCGGTGCGACTCCCACAGACCGGTGCGCAGCATGTGCGGTCCGGGGAAGAGCACGGAGGCGCCCACGCGCGCGTGCTCCGCCCTGAGGTGCGCGTACAGCGACTCGGTCATCGTCACGACGGCCGCCTTGGTGACGGCGTACACGGAGGCGGTGGGCAGCGGCGCGATCCCGCCGTCGCCCGACGAGGTGTTGACGACATGGCCGGGCTCAGCGCTCGCGATCATGCGCGGAAGGAAGGCCTGGATGCCGTGGAAGACGCCCCAGACATTGACGGCGAAGGCCCACTTCCAGTCGTTCGGCTCGTGCTCCCACATCCGGCCCTCGGCGCCGGAGCCGACACCCGCGTTGTTGCACAGCACATGGACGGCGCCGAAGGTCTCGTACGCGGCGTCCGCAAGGGCGTGTACGGATTCCCGCTCGCCGACGTCGACGGTGCGGGCGAGCACCTGCACGCCGTCCTCTGCGAGCTCGTCCGCGGCCTTGTGCAGCGCCGCCTCCTCGACGTCCGCGAGGACGACCTTCAGCCCTTCGGCGGCGAAGCGGCGGGCCATGGCGAGCCCGATGCCGCTCGCGGCGCCGGTGACGACGGCGACCTGCCCTGCTGTCAGCTCCATCAGACACTTCCCGCCGGGGGGCCGTCGAGGATCTGCTGCGGGTCGTCGTAGCGCTGGTGAATGTAGGGCAGCAGCGCCTGCGCGCTCACGCGTTCTGCGACCCGGCCCTTCTGGTCGGTGGTCTTCTCGCCGATGGTGAGCTCGACGACGCGGCGTACGGGGAGGTCCGCGACGGGGTCGTACATCGACTCGCGCAGCACCACATCGCCGGTGAGCTTCTCCAGCATGCGGAACTTCTCGTTGCGGGTGCAGTGGACGAGTACGGGGTCGGCGTCGAAGCCCTGGCCGTCGACCGCGGGCAGGAACTTGAAGTAGAAGTCGAGCTTTTCGGCCGGCTCGGGCAGCGGAAGCGGTCCGTCCACCGCGCCCCGCACCTCGACGAAGGCGATGCCGTGCCGGGCGAGCACGGCCCGTACGACCAGGCCGTCGCGCTCGACCGTGACTTCGCCCAGCTTCTTCGGCTCGCCGAACACCTCACGTCCGCCGATCAGGGCGCGCTCGTGGGTCATCGGCATGACGAGCGGATACCAGCCCTCGCGCCCGTCGTGCAGCGCGGCGACCGCCACCGAGCCGGCGCCGAGCGGATAGCCGGGCAGGTCGACCTTGCTGATGTTGGCCCGTACGAGAGGCCGTTCGGTGGGCTTGAGCGGCGGCGGCAGTACGGCCGCCACCGCGTCCGGGTCGCTCTCCCACACCGCCACCACTCCGGTGGACCAGATGTCGGGGAGCCTGGAACTGGATGCGCGGGCCGCGGCGATCTCCGCCTCCGTGCGCGCGCCGTACCGTACGCGTGCCATGTCTGCCGCCCTTCGTGGGGTGTTCCTTTCCGGGGTCTGTAACACAGTTACACCGCTGCCGATGAAGGGTAAAGAGCCCTGCACGCCCGAGAATTGGGGGCACCATGCCACGCACCGCCCTGACCCGCGACGAGGTCCTCGACGCGGCGGCCGCCCTCGTCAAGCAGCACGGCCCGCAGGCCCTGACGATGCGGGGGCTCGCCGCCGAGCTCGGCACGGCGGTCACCTCGATCTACTGGCATGTCGGCAATCGCGAGTCGCTGCTGGACGCACTGGTCGAGCGCACGGTCCAGGAGATGGGTGCGATCCGGCCCGTGGGCCGCACGCCCGCCCAGCGTGTCGTCTCGGTCGCCCGCAGGCTCCGCCGCGAGCTGCGCGAGCGGCCCCATCTGATCGCGATGGTCCACGAACGGGGGCTCACGGAACGGATGTTCCTGCCCGCGCAACAGGCGCTCGTCCACGAGGTGCACGCCGCGGGGCTGCGCGGGGCGCGCGCCGCGGAGGCGGTGCGCGCGGTGCAGTTCCAGGTCGTCGGCTTCGTACTCGTCGAGCGCAACCGCGAACGCTCACCGGTCCAGTCGCCCGGCGAGGGCGAGCTGTGGGACGCGAGGACGGCGGAACACGACCCGGCCCTGGCACGGGCGCTGGCCCGGCCGGCGGATCCGGAGAGGCTTTTCACCTCGTCCGTACGGGCGTTGGTGAGCGCGTTGCTCGAGCCGTGACACCCGGCTCGGGCGGGCCGCGCGGCGACCGGGCCGATCCGGAGTTGTCAGTGCGGGCCCGTATTCTCTGTGACCATGCTCGACGACCGTACAACCGCAGCAACGGCGTGGCCGGCCGCGTATCCCCAGGGGTACGCGGTCGTCGACGTGGAGACCACCGGACTCGCTCGCGAGGACCGGATAATCTCCGCTGCCGTGTACCGCCTCGACGCCCAGGGCAATGTCGAGGACCACTGGTACACCCTCGTCAACCCGGAGCGGGATCCGGGTCCGGTGTGGATCCACGGTCTGACGAGCGATGTGCTGGAGGGCGCGCCGCTGTTCGGCGAGATCGCCGATGAGTTCTCCGAGCGGCTGGACGGCAGGGTCCTTGTCGCGCACAACGCCATGTTCGACTGGTCGATGATCGCCCGGGAGTACGCGCGGGCGCAGCGCACCGCGCCCACCCGGCAGCGGCTGTGCACCATCGCGCTCTCCAAGGAGCTGCGGCTGCCGCTGCCCAACCACAAGCTGGAGTCGCTCGCCGCGCACTTCGGGGTCGTGCAGCAGCGGGCGCACCACGCGCTGGACGATGCGCGGGTGCTGGCCGAGGCGTTCCGGCCGAGTCTGCACAGCGCGGCCCGCGACGGGGTGCGGCTGCCGCTGCTCGAGTGCCGTCCGCTCACCGAGTGGTCGGACTCCCCCGCGACCCCGCGGATCGGCTACCAGGCTTCGTACGGACAGAGCAGCTGGCGGCCCTCGCGCAAGCGCCCGGCCTGCCCCTATCCCAACCCCGGGCGGTACGAGGTGGGCGGGCTGCTGATGCAGGGGATGCGGGTGGCGTTCTCCGGGGACACATCCGTCGACCGGGAGCTGCTGGAGGACCGGGCGATCGAGGCCGGGCTGCATGTCGCGACCAGCGTGTCCCGGCTGACCAGTCTCCTGGTGACCAACGATCCGGAGGCGTCGACCTCGAAGACGCTCAAGGCGAAGTCTTACGGCACGCCGGTCGTCGACGAGGCTGCCTTCACACAGCTGTTGCGTGACGTGGCCACAGCATCATCCGCACCGGGACCGACACCGACACCGGCGCCCGCACCCGCACCCGCACCCGCACCCGCACCCGCACCCGCATCGGAGTGAACCCGGCGCGACTCGCCCGCCGCCCGCTCGCCGAGCGGCGGCCTCGCGTCCCACCCTGTGGCGCATGGCACGTTGCGAGGTATGCGGAAACGACTACGGGATGTCCTTCGAGGTGCACGCGCAGGGCGCGGTGCACGTCTTCGACTGCTTCTCCTGCGCCATTCACCGCATGGCGCCCATCTGTGAACACTGCCGGGTCCAGATCATCGGCCAGGGCGTCGAGGTCGATGGCCACTGGTACTGCGGCGGACACTGCGCCCGCGCGGAGGGGAGGGCGGGCATCGTCGACAAGGTGTGACCGGGCACCCGGACGTGGACCCCGCGTCCGGGTCGCAGGCCGCGGCAGGTACGGTCGAAGCCGTGTACCGCTTCCTGTTGTCCCGCCAGTGGGTGATCCTCACCCTCATCGGTCTCGTGCTCATCCCCACGATGATCGAGCTGGGCTTCTGGCAGTTCCACCGGCATCAGCACCGGGTCGCGCAGAACACCCTGATCGCCAAGAACCTCGAGGCGAAGCCCGTCCCCGTGACCGGGCTCACCTCCCCCGGGCACACCGTCCCGCGCGCCGACTACTGGCGGCAGGTCACCGCCACCGGCACCTACGACACCTCGCACGAAGTCGTCGTACGCCGCCGCACCTCCGCCGACGACCGGGTCGGCTTCCATGTGCTGACCCCGCTGATCCTGGCTGACGGCCGGGCGGTCCTGATCAACCGCGGCTGGATCCCGGCCGCCGCCGACCAGCGAGCCTTCCCCTCCGTGCCGCCCGCCCCCAAGGGCACCGTGACCGTCACCGGCCGGCTCAAGGCCGACGAGACGACGAAGGCCAGCGGCATCAAGGACCTGGCCGGTCTGCCGCCCCGCCAGGTCATGCTGATCAGCAGCGCGCAACAGGCCAAGGCGCTTGGCCGGACCGTGCTCGGCGGCTATCTGGAGCAGACCGCGCCCGAGCCCGCCGGCAGCAGCCCCGAACTGATCCCGGACCCCGACCACGACTCCATCGGCGCGCACATGGCGTACGCCGTCCAGTGGTGGCTCTTCACGGCTGCCGTACCTGTCGGCTGGGTGATTCTCGTACGGCGTGAGAAGCGCGACCGCGCGGCCGCGGCGGCACAGGACGCCCCGGAGCCCGTCCCCGCGACGGTCTGACAGCCGCCCGTGGCACGGGACACAGCTGCTTAACCCCTCGCCCGGCGGGAACACGCGACAGCGTGACGTTACGCATCGAGGACTACGCCCTCATCGGCGATCTGCAGTCCGCCGCGCTGGTCGGCAAGGACGGCTCCATCGACTGGCTGTGCCTGCCCCGCTTCGACTCGGCGGCCTGCTTCGCCGCGCTGGTCGGCGACGAGGACAACGGCCACTGGCGGATCGCCCCGAAGGACGCGGGCCTTTGCACCAGCCGCCGCTACATCGGCGACTCGCTCGTCCTGGAGTCGGTGTGGGAGACGCGCACCGGCACGGTCAAGGTCATCGACTTCATGCCGCAGCGCGACACGGCCCCCGATGTCATGCGGATCGTGGAGGGCGTCAGCGGCACGGTCGAGATGAGCGCCGTCCTGCGGATTCGCTTCGACTACGGCTCCATCGTCCCGTGGATGCGGCGCGCGGACGGCCACCGGGTGGCGGTCGCCGGCCCCGACTCCGTATGGCTGCGCAGCGAGCCGAACGTCAAGACGTGGGGTCAGCAGTTCAGCACCCGCTCGTCGTTCACGGTCGGCCCGGGCGAGAAGGTCGCGTTCGTCCTGACCTGGTATCCCTCGCACATGCCGCGGCCGGAGCTCATCGACCCCCACGAAGCGCTGGAGAACAGCCTGGCGGACTGGGCCGCGTGGTCCTCGGGCTGCGCGAGCGAGGGCCCGTACCGCGAGGCGATCATCCGCTCGCTGATCACCCTCAAGGCGCTCACCTACGCCCCGACCGGCGGGATCGTCGCCGCGCCCACCACCTCTCTGCCGGAAGAGCTCGGCGGCGTACGCAACTGGGACTACCGCTACTGCTGGCTGCGCGACTCCACTCTCACGCTCGGCGCACTGCTGACGGCCGGCTATCTGGACGAGGCGAAGGCCTGGCGTGACTGGCTGCTGCGCGCGGTGGCCGGCGACCCGGCGGACCTGCAGATCATGTACGGGGTGGCGGGCGAGCGCCGACTGCCCGAGACCGAGCTGCCGTGGCTGAGAGGCTACGCGGGCTCCGCGCCGGTCCGCATCGGCAATCGGGCCGTGGAGCAGCTGCAGCTCGATGTGTACGGCGAGGTCATCGACTCCCTCTTTGTGGCGCGGGAGGCGGGTCTGGCTGCGGAGAAGCACGCCTGGAATCTGCAGCTCAGTCTGCTCGGCTTCCTGGAGTCCAAGTGGCGCGAGCCGGACGAGGGGCTGTGGGAAGTGCGGAGCCCCCGCCGTCACTTCGTGCACTCCAAAGTGATGGCGTGGGTGGCGGCGGACCGTGCCGTGCGCACCCTGGAGGCCAATCCCTCGATACGCGGCGAAGCGGACCGGTGGCGGGCGATGCGGGACGAGGTGCACCAGGAGGTCTGCAAGAAGGGGTACGACCCGCAGCGGAACGCCTTCATGCAGTCCTACGGCTCCGACGAACTCGACGCGGCGGCGCTGCTCATTCCGCGGGTCGGATTTCTGCCGCCGGACGATCCGCGGGTGATCGGGACGGTCGACGCGGTACGGGACGAGCTGGGGGCCAACGGCGCTCTCGTACGCCGCTACAGCACCGAGGGCAAGGCGGTCGACGGGCTGCCCGGAGGTGAAGGAGCCTTTCTGGCCTGCTCGTTCTGGCTGGTGGACGCGCTGCGGATGACGGGGCGGGTGAAGGAGGCGCGAGAGCTCTTCGAGCGGCTGCTCCTCCTGCGCAACGACGTCGGGCTGCTCGCCGAGGAGTACGACCCGGTGGCCCGTTGCCAGCTCGGGAACTTTCCGCAGGCGTTCAGCCATATCGCGCTGGCGAACTCGGCCCTCGCGCTGTCCCAGGAGGAGACGGCAGGATAGGGCCATGGATCTTGGACTGAAGGACCGCGTCTACGTCGTCACGGGTGCGTCGCGGGGGCTGGGAAATGCCAGTGCGCGGGCGCTGGTCGCCGACGGCGCGAAGGTCGTCATCACCGGGCGCGACGCGAAGTCCGTCGCGGACGCCGCCGCCGAACTCGGCCCGAACGCGATGGGCATCGCCTCGGACAACGGCGACCCGGCGGGGGCGGAGCGCCTTGTCGCCGCGGCGCGGGCACACTTCGGCCGCTTCGACGGCATTCTGATCAGCGTGGGCGGCCCGCCGCCGGGGTTTGCCGCGGACAACACGGACGAGCAGTGGCTGGCCGCGTTCGAGACGGTGTTCCTCGGCGCCGTACGGCTGGCCCGCACGGCGGCCGCGGCGCTCGGCGAGGGCGGTGTCATCGGCTTCGTCCTGTCCGGCTCGGTCCATGAGCCGATCCCGGGCCTGACGATCTCCAACGGCCTGCGTCCGGGCCTGGCCGGCTTCGCGAAGTCCCTCTCGGACGAGCTGGGCCCGCAGGGCATCCGGGTCGTGGGCCTGCTCCCGGCCCGCATCGACACGGACCGCGTTCGCGAACTCGACGCGCTATCGGGCGACGCGGACGCGGCCCGCACGGCGAACGAGTCCCGCATCCCGCTGCGGCGCTACGGAACGCCGGAGGAGTTCGGCAACGCGGCGGCGTTCCTGCTGTCGCCGGCGGCGTCGTACTTGACGGGCGTGATGCTCCCGGTGGACGGCGGCGCGCGCCACGGCTTCTGAGGCGGCGCGGGGGGGCGGGTTCCCGCCGGGTGCAGGGTGCGGTTTTACCGCGGTGCGCCGACCTCGCCCCGCCGGGCACGGCCCGCCGACCTCGCCCCGCCGGGCGCGGCCCGCCGGGCACGGCCCGCCGGGCACGGCCCGGTGGGCGCGGCCCCGCGCTCCCCGATTACTCCCGCCCGCGAATGCGGGCAGGGCGGTGGGCCGACCTCTCACCGCCGGGCGCGGCCCGGCGGGCGGAGGCGTGCGTACCGCGCCGGACGGCACCGTGGCACCCCCACCCCTCACCTCCAGGGGTCCGGGGCGGAGCCCCCCGCCCCCTCAACTCACCCGCTGCGCCCGGTGCTTCGCCGCCCGCAGGCGGACCTCCGTCGGCAGCACCGCCAGGCCCGCCGAGTCTCGCGCGTGACCCACCGCCTCCTCCGTGAGACGCGTCAGCGTCTCACCCGGCGACGCGTACGGCTCAAGGAGCAGGCTCACCTGTGCCTCGGGCGCGCTGCGGCGGCCCGTCAGCGTCACATGCACGCGGGACACGCCGTCCAGGGATTCCGCCTCGCCCTCCAGCACGCCCTCCAGTGCGCGGCCCCGCAGCAGCGCGCCCTCGCCGTCGCCGCTGTCGACGAGGATCTCCGCCAGCCGGTGGCGGCGGAGTTGAGCGATCAGCCACCACAGCGCCAGGAGCACCACCACCGCGAGCCCCGCGATGACCGCGGGCCACCACCAGCCCTCGTCGCGCCAGCGGTCGCGGTCTGCCTCGCTCAGCAGCACATCGCTCTGCCCTTCCCACGGCCACCAGGACGGCACCGGCCACCCCGCCCCCGCGGCGAGCACCGCGCCGCCCACGCACAGCAGCACCAGCCCGGCGAGGCCGAGCAGTACGCGATTGATCAACCGAAGCATCCGGCCTCACCCCTTCTTTGCCGGCGGCCGGCTGACGTGCACGGTCAGGGCGGGCGGCCTGGCGAGGCCGAGTTCCCTGATGCCGGCGCCCAGCGCTGCGTCCAGGTCCGCGCGTACGTCGTCGAGTTCGCGGAAGTGGGACAGCGCCCGCGCCGAGACCTTCGTACGCCCCATCCGTACGCGCGCGGACTGCACCCCGGACACCTCCATCGCCCGGTCCCGCAGCACGAGCGCCGCGGCCTCCCGGTCGAGTCCCGCTTGTACGGACGCGATGTCGCGGCGCATCGGCAGCAGCGCACGCAGTCCGGGCGTGACGGCGATGACGATCAGGCAGACGCCGACCACCATCGCGGCCACCGCGGCCCCCAGCACCCCCAGCTCGTCCACCTGCCACGTCGCGAGGTCGCCCGCGAGAGCCTTGCGCCACTGCATGGCGGGGCGGTCGGCCCGTACCGCCGCGATGTCGTACAGCAGCAGCCCCGCGCCGCCGAGTACCACCAGGGCCAGCAGCCCGGCAGGCATCCGGCGCGCGGACCAGAAGCGTCCGGCCTTGCCGCCGTCGCCGTCACCCGACGCCGCAGGCGGCTCGTACGCCGCGGCCGACGCCGACTGGTCCAGATCGAGTACGGGCCGTACGGGCTCGCTCATCGGATCCTCCCCTGTGCCGCCCTGCGCGAGTGCACCGAGTGCAGCCGTTCGACCTGCACGGCCACCTCGGGCACATCCATCCCCGCCAACGCCTTTACCCGCTCGGCGACTCGGTGACGCACGGCACCGCACTGACCGCCGATGTCGGAGGGGTAGTCCAACTCCAGGCTGACCCGCACCCGGGCCGCGTCATGGTGCACCGTGACCGTGGCACGGGGCGGCACGCCGCCCTCCGGCACGCGGTCGAGCGCCTCCCGCGCCGCCTGCGCGGCGATCTTCGCCACCACCCGGTCGGCGATCGCGGTGGCCCCGCGCTCGGCGGCTGCGACGCTCCCCCTGTCTCCGGGGGCGGTACCCCCCGCGGCCACGGCGTGTCACCGCCGCCGGTCGCCGCGATCGCGACTGTGGAAGAAGTCGCCGAGTTCGATGTCGCCGTCGAGGATCCGGCCCGCCACAAAGCCGACCGCCCCCAATGCGGCGACCAGCAGAAAGGCACCGAATCCGCCGAAGTATCCGGCGAAGGCGAGCGCCATGCCGGCCAACATGCCGACCACCGCCATGCTCATCGTGGGCTCCTCTACTGGAGACGCGGCTCCGGCTCTTCTTCTTCCTCATCGGGCAGCTTCACATCGCTGACCGCGATATTGACTTCGACGACTTCGAGTCCTGTCATACGTTCCACCGCGGAGATGACGTTCTCGCGGACGGCGCGGGCGACATCGGCGATGGAGACGCCGTAGTCGATGACGATCTCCAGGTCGAGGGCCGTCTGCACTTCGCCGACCTCGGCCTTCACCCCGCGGGTGGCAGTGGACTTGCTGCTGCCGGGCACCCGGTCGCGGACCGCGCCGAAGGTGCGGGAGAGGCCGCTGCCCATCGCGTGGACGCCGAGCACATCGCGGGCGGCGAGCCCGGCGATCTTCTCGACCACCCCGTCGGCGATGGTGGTACGCCCACGCGACGCGGGATCGCCGCCCCCGCGCTTGGTGACTGAGGTCCTCCGGGGCGCCTCGTCCGAGCCGGACGGCTCGCCGCCAGGGTTCTCGGGACGGTTTCGCTGAGCGGTGTCGGTCATGGCCGTGCGTCCTTTCCGGGCGGTGGGGACTCCCTTTCCGGGCGGTGGGGGCTCCCTTTGTGGGGGTGGGAGACTCCGCTGCCCACATTAAGTGCCCTTGCCCGGTCTTGCGCCGTAGATGCGGCAGGCTGGAGCAATGACCACTGCTGATGCGGTAAGGCGACGGCTGGGGCTCGGCAGGCTGCTTCCGCTGGGCGGAGCGGCGGACGGCGCCTGGCTGGCCGAGCGGGCGGCCGAGGCGGTGCTGCGGCGGGCGGCGGCCGAGGTGCCGGGGGTGACTCCCGGCCGGCTCAGGCTGGCGCTGGTGGATCCCGGCGCGGCGGCTGCTCCCGACGTGCCTGCGCCGCCGAGCGCGCTGTCGCCGGGGCCTCTGCGGATTGAGGCGGATTTCGCGGCCGTGGCGCGGGACCCGCTGCCCGTGACCGCGTCCGCGCTGCGCACCGCGCTGTTCACGGCCGCGGCGCAGCTGCTGGACCTGGAGGTCGCGGAGGTGGATCTACGGGTGACGGAGCTGCTGGACGCCGCCCCGGAAACCCTCGCCCCCGCTCCCCCAACCGAGGTACGGGCCGCCGCCCCCACGGACCCGGCGGGCACGGCGGCGTCCCGGGTCCCGGGAGTCGCGCATCTGACAGCCACCCTGGGCACGGCGGTGCATCTCGCGCCCGACCATGTACGCGTCGAGGTGGCGACGGCAAGCGGCCACCGCCCGCTGGAGGTGGTCCGGGCGGTCCGCGAGGCGGTGACTACGGCGCTCGCGGACGGCCGCCCGGTGGCTGTACTGGTCAGCTCGGTCTCGGTCTCGGTCTGAAGGGCGAAACGGGGGGAGCCGGCCAGACGGCAGGGATCAGTCCCCGATGCCCGCGAGGTCGCGCAGCCGGCGCGCCTGCGCCGCCCGCTCCGCGGTGCGCTGCTCCTCGTACGAACGCCGGCTCACACCCTGCAGCAGCGCCTTCGTCTCGATGACCGCGTCCCGCGGCGCCGCGAGCAGGGCGCCCGCCAAGTCCCGGACCGCACTGTCGAGTTCGTCTGCGGGCACGACGAGGTTGGCGAGGCCGGTGCGCTCGGCCTCCTCGGCGTGCACAAAACGGCCCGTCGCGCAGATCTCCAGCGCGGGGGCGTAGCCGACGAGCGACACCAGCGGGTGCGTGCCGGTGAGGTCGGGGACGAGCCCGAGGCTGGTCTCGCGCATGGCGAACTGCACGTCCTGCGCAACGACCCGGAGGTCGCAGGCGAGGGCGAGCTGGAATCCGGCACCGATCGCATGACCCTGGACGGCCGCGATCGTGACGATGTCACTGCGGCGCCACCAGGTGAACGCTTCCTGGTACTCGGCGATGACCGCGTCGAGCTCCTCGTCGGAGCCGCGTGCGAGATCGAGGAAGGACGGCTCGCCGTCGAAGCCCTCGGGCGTGAACGCCTGCCGG
Source organism: Streptomyces sp. NPDC002868 (assembly GCF_055563295.1). Classification (NCBI taxonomy): domain Bacteria; kingdom Bacillati; phylum Actinomycetota; class Actinomycetes; order Kitasatosporales; family Streptomycetaceae; genus Streptomyces; species Streptomyces sp. NPDC002868. The sequence goes on from NZ_JBVHDR010000003.1 coordinate 53,444, forward strand.
TCGAGACCGGCGGAGAAGGACTTGCCCTCACCGCGCAGCACCACGACCCGCACATTGCCCGGCAGCGACCGACCCGCCTGCGCCAACGCCCGCCACAGAGCGGGAGATTGGGCGTTGCGCTTGTCCGGGTTGGTCAGGGTTACCGTGGCAACCGCGTCCTCGACGGTGAGCCGTACGCCGTCCTTGTCGAGCACAGAGTCGAGCGAAGTCATGGGGCGCCTCCGGTTCGGGTGCAGTCAGTACAGACCAAAATAAGTGACTGCACAGTAACCACCCGGCCGACCGAGCGACCGGCCGGGTGGCCACCGTGAAAACCGGTGGACCGAAGGAGCCCGGCCGTCAGGCCGTAGCGGCCTTCTTGCCTCGCGTCGCTCCGCCGCGTCCCCGCAGCGTGACTCCGGACTCGCTGAGCATCCGGTGGACGAATCCGTAGGAGCGGCCGGTCTCTTCGGCCAACGCCCGGATGCTCGCACCGGAGTCGTACTTCTTCTTCAGGTCTGCCGCGAGCTTGTCGCGCGCGGCGCCGGTAACCCGGCTGCCCTTCTTCAGAGTCTCGGCCACCCGTGCCTCCTCATGGGAAGTGCGCTCTGGACTCTCATGATCACCCCTCGAGGGCTTCCTGGCCACCCATTCGGCAAGGTCCGTGCGACAAGCTTTGCCGTGAACCAGCCGGCCGCCACGACCGGAATTTCTCATTCCGGGCGCTCGTGCGCGCACGTCCGAGCGGGTTCCCGCCAGAAGTAGCAGGTCAGCGACGCGCCGGGGAGACAGGCACGGCATGACACCGGACGGAGAGGATCCGCTCGCTGCCACGCCGTGGTACGAGACGTACTCACTCAGATGATGGATCACCCGTAGGCCGAATGATCCATACGGAGTGGATCAGCGCAGGACCGGACCGGAAAGCCCGGAACGAGCCGGGTCAGGCGAGCGCCACCAGGTCCGCGTAGTCCGCGCCCCACAGGTCCTCGACCCCGTCCGGAAGCAGGATGATGCGCTCCGGCTCGAGCGCCTCGACCGCTCCCTCGTCGTGCGTGACGAGGATGACCGCGCCCTTGTAGGTGCGCAGCGCGCCGAGGATCTCCTCGCGGCTGGCAGGGTCGAGGTTGTTGGTGGGCTCGTCGAGAAGCAGGACATTCGCGGACGAGACGACCAGCGTGGCCAGTGCGAGACGGGTCTTCTCACCGCCGGAGAGCACCCCGGCCGGCTTGTCGACGTCGTCGCCGGAGAACAGGAACGAGCCGAGCGTCTTGCGCACCTCGACGAGATCGAGGTCGGGCGCGGAGGAGCGCATGTTCTCCAGGACCGTGCGGTCCGGGTCGAGGGTCTCGTGCTCCTGGGCGTAGTAGCCGAGCTTGAGGCCGTGGCCCGGGGTGACCGCCCCGGTGTCCGGCGTCTCCACTCCGGCGAGCAGCCGCAGCAGGGTCGTCTTGCCCGCTCCGTTGAGGCCGAGGATGACGACCCGGGAGCCCTTGTCGATGGCGAGGTCCACATCGGTGAAGATCTCGAGTGAGCCGTACGACTTGGACAGGCCCTCCGCGGTCAGCGGAGTCTTGCCGCAGGGCGCGGGCTCCGGGAAGCGCAGCTTGGCGACCTTGTCGGAGGCCCGGACCTCTTCGAGACCGGCGAGCAGCCGCTCGGCCCGCTTGGCCATGTTCTGCGCGGCCACGGTCTTGGTGGCCTTGGCCCGCATCTTGTCGGCCTGCGAGTTGAGGGCGGCGGCCTTCTTCTCGGCGTTCTGCCGCTCGCGCTTGCGTCGCTTCTCGTCGGCCTCGCGCTGCTGCTGGTAGAGCTTCCAGCCCATGTTGTAGATGTCGATCGTGGAGCGGTTGGCGTCGAGGTAGAAGACCTTGTTGACGACCGTCTCGACGAGGTCGACGTCGTGGGAGATGACGATGAAGCCGCCGCGGTAGGTCCTGAGGTAGTCGCGCAGCCAGACGATCGAGTCGGCGTCGAGGTGGTTGGTCGGCTCGTCGAGGAGCAGGGTGTCGGCGTCCGAGAAGAGGATGCGGGCGAGCTCGACGCGGCGGCGCTGACCGCCGGAGAGCGTATGCAGCGGCTGGCCGAGTACCCGGTCGGGCAGGCCGAGCGCGGCGGCGATGGTGGCGGCCTCGGCCTCGGCGGCGTAACCGCCCTTGGTGAGGAACTCCGTCTCCAGGCGCTCGTACTTCTTCATCGCCTTCTCGCGGGTGGCGCCCTTGCCGTTCGCCATCCGGTCCTCGTTCTCGCGCATCTTCTTCAGTACGGAGTCGAGGTCGCGGGCGGAAAGGATCCGGTCGCGGGCGAGTATGTCGAGGTCGCCGGTGCGCGGGTCCTGCGGGAGGTAACCGACCTCGCCGGAGCGGGTGATGGTGCCGGCGGCGGGGATGCCTTCGCCCGCAAGGCATTTGGTGAGGGTGGTCTTGCCCGCTCCATTGCGGCCTACCAGCCCGATGCGGTCGCCTTTGGCGATACGGAAGGAAGCGGACTCGATGAGGACGCGGGCGCCGGCGCGCAGCTCGACGCCGGAAGTGGTGATCACGGAAAGACTCCAGGGCGGTATGGACGGCGGAAGGGAAGGGCGTAGGAGCTTCGACGCCGTCTAATGCGCAAGGAGAATTGCCATACCGGCCAGTCTAGCCGGGCCGTGCAAGTGGTTTTGCGCCGCCTTTCCCGGCTGCATTCGGGCTCGGTCCCGGCGTGGCCCGGTGCAACGCCTTCCGCTGAGTGTCAGTGGCGGCTGCGAGACTGAGACGCAGATCACATTCCACCGTCGAGCATGAAGGAGTGATCGAGATGTCGGAGTCTCCAAGCATCTGTCCGACGCTGCTGTACGCGGACGCGAAGGCTGCGATCAAACAACTCACCGAGGCCTTCGGCTTCGCCGAGCACGCGGTGTACGAGGACGAGGCGGGCGCGGTCGTGCACGCCGAGCTGACTTTCGGCAACGGCATGGTGATGCTGGGCAGCAAGGGCACCGGCAGCGAGTTCGACAAGCTGATGAAGGACGCCGGTCCGGTGGGGGTGTTCGTCCATGTCGACGATGTCGACGCACACCACGGCAGGGCGGTGGAGCGCGGGGCGGACATCGTGATGCCGCCGACCGACCAGGACTACGGCGCGCGTGACTACATGGCGCGTGACCTCGAGGGCAATGTGTGGAGCTTCGGCACGTACTCACCAGGGGCGCAGGGGTCTTAGCCTCCCTCGCGCCCGGCGCGTTGTCCTCAATCCCCGGACGGGCTTGATTTCAAGCCCGTCCGGGGATTGAGGAAGGCTCACCGTCCGCGGGACCAGTCGCGGGACTAGGCGTCTCCGGTGTGCACCTGGAACGCCGCCCGGCGTACGGCCTTGGCCAGAGCCGGGTCCGGGTGCGCGGCCGCCAGGGCGACCAGGACCTGGACGGTGCGGGGGTGGCCCCCGGCACGGACCTCTTCGAGCAGCGCCGGGACGGTGCCCTGCACCGCGGAGTCGAGATGGCGCAGCAGCAGCTGGGGCTCCCCGTGGTCGGCGACGGCCGCCGCCGTGTCCACCCAGAGCCAGGTCGCCTCCTCGCGGGTGAGGACGTCCGCGGCGTCCTCGGGGTCCGCGCCTTCGTACTCGGCGAGCCAGAGCAGGACGTAGGGGCGCAGCGAGGACTCGTCGGCGGCGGCGCGGACCTCGGCCTCCGCGGGGGCGCCGACGACGCGCAGCGCCTCGAAGGCGAGCCCGCGCAGCAGGGCGTCCTCGCCGCGGGCGACGGCGAGGAGTTCGGTGACGGCGCTGGAGACGGTGCGGGCGGCGAGCCAGGCGCGGTACTCGGCGCGGGCCGGGCCCGGGGTGAGGCGGGCGCAGCCGCGCAGCATGTCCTCGGCGGACTGCTCGATGTTGCCCGCGGGACTCTGGGCGGCGACGCAGATCTGCTCGAGCTTGACCCAGACCGCCCAGTTGCCGAGGGGGGTGAGGGTGGCGGACCGGCCCTTGTCGAGAGTCAGGGCGCCGACGGCGGACAGTCCCTGAAGGGCCCAGCCGAGAAGCTCGGAGACAGGGATGTCCTGCCCGGCCTCCGGCAGGTCGGACTGCGGACCGTACGGCACTTCGCAGCGCTCCTCGCGCAGTTCCGCGACGCGCTGCTGCAACAGGTCCAGCAGGAGCGGTACGAGCACGGGCCCGGCCGAGAGCTGAAGGAGGGAGAGCACCTGGGGCACGGCCTCGACGACCTCGGCGACCGCGGTGGGGGCGACGTCGTCGGGGGCGGGGTGGACCAGCGACCAGGCGTCGAAGAGGGCGACCCAGCCGCGCAGTACTGCCATGTCGTCGCGGTCCCAGGCGCGCAGCCGCCAGCCGGGGCGTGCGGTGTCGCCGTGCAGCTCGACCAGGCCGGCGAGGCGGGCCCGGTCCCAGCCTGCCCGCACCTGGAGCGGGGTCAACTCCAGTGCGGTGGCTGCCCGTTGCTGCGCCCGCTCGGTGAGCTGGGTGGTGCTGGGGTCCCGCTCGACGGCCGCCCAGCGGGCGATCCGTACGGCGTCGGCGAGGACCGCCCTCGCCTGGCGGGCCAGTTCCGAGGGGGCGGGAGTGCCCTCGGGAGGCCGGGGGGCCGGCCGGGTGCGCCGGGTCGTCACCGCCCGCCGTGCGGTGGCCAGCGATTGCGGGCGGACAAGACGGAGTCTGGAGTTGCGCGCCAATTGCTCATCAGGCTTTCGGGACGTCACGAGGAGCAGTCTTCCCGCTGACGGCCCGAAAGCCCAAACGGAACCTGGTCGGCCGTGCTGTGCGGCCGTCTCGCCAGGGCTGCGCCGGACGGCGTCAGGACCTCGTCAGGACCTCGTCAGGACCTCGTCAGGACCTCGTCAGGACCTCGTCAGGGCTACATCAAGGGAATGAGGAAGCGGCGGAGGGCTTCTTCGTAGCGTGCCGGGTCGGCGTTCCACATGGCGGCGTGCGGGGCGTGCTGGACCGTGTGCAGGCTGATCAGTTCGGGGCGGCGGGCGGCCAGTTCACGCGACCGCTGCCAGGGGGCGAGCGTGTCGTCCGGGCCGTGGAAGATCAGCGTCGGCACGCGCAGGGACTTCGGGTCCGAGGCGTTGAGCAGCCGGTCGCCGTGCAGTCCGGTCCTGCCCTGCGCCGCCCTGACGGCGAGCGGCAGCAGGGCCGCGGGGGTCCGGCGGGCGGCCAGATTGCGCAGGGTGGCCTCCCAGTCGAGTACCGGGGAGTCCAGGACGAGCCCGCTGATCCGGTCGCGCAGCGCGGAGTTGGCGGCGGCGTGCAGGGCCATCGACGCGCCGGTGGACCAGCCGTGCAGGACGATGTGCTCGGCGCCGTGGCGCACCGCGAAGCGGATGGCCGCGTCCAGGTCGCGCCACTCGGAGTCGCCGAGGTGGCCGAGGCCGTCGGGGGGCCTGGGGGCGCCCTCGTCCCCTCTGTAGGCGATGTCGAGGACGGGGAACCGCTGGGCATGCAGGAACGGCAGGAGATTCAGCGGGTGTTCCCGGGTCGCGCCCAGGCCGTGCACGGTGATCATCCACGTCTCCCGCGGGCCCGGCACGAACCAGGCGGGCAGCGTGCCGAGTTCGCCGGGGATGTCGACATCGCGGTGGGCGAGGCCGAGCGCGCTCGACGGGTCGCCACTGTGCACCTGCGGGGTGAGCCGCACCCGGCTGCCGGGCTGCAGGCTGCCGCGGCTGACCCGCTCCAGGCGGCGTACGACGGTGTCGACGGGGTGCGACACCCCGTTGAGCACGGGGCCGACGACCGCGTGGACGTCCTCGCTGTGGAGTGCGTACGTGCCGGGGCGCTGTGTGGCGAGGCTGCGGGTCAGGGTCACCTGGCCGTCGGCCGTGGCGTGCACGGTGGGCCGGGGCTCGCCGGGCAGCGGACGGCCTGGCTGCGCTTTGAGCGCGGCATCGCTTGCGTACCGGCCGACCGCGATCGCGGCCGCGCCGAGACCTATCAGGGTGGTGACGGCCGCTGCCGTCGCTGTAGCCGGGCGCACCGTTCCAGTGTCGGCATCAGCACGCCTCGCTGCCAGTGGACGGCGATCGCAGATGGTGTCAGCGGGGCTGGCCGTACCCCTGGAGCTTCTCCGCGGCCTCGCGCAGCTGGGAGCCGGAGAGCAGGCTGGGCGTGTGTCCGGGCAGCGATGCCGCGGCCAGCCAGAGGCGGCACATCCACTCCAGCTGGGCGGTGCGGTCGTATGCCTGGTCGAGGGAGTCGCCGTAGGCGATGGTGCCGTGGTTCTGCAGGAGGCAGGCGGTGCGCTCGCGCAGGGCGTGGAGCATGTTCGCGGCCAGCTCGTCCGTTCCGTACAGGGCGTACCGCGCGACACGGACGGTGCCGCCGAGGGCCGCGGCCATGTAGTGGATGGGCGGGAGCTCGGGGACGAGGGTGGAGACGGCGGTGGCGTGCACGGCGTGGGTGTGGACCACGGCCCCGGCGTTCGTGTTGCGGTAGACCTCCAGGTGGAGCGGCAGCTCGCTGGTGGGGGCGAGCTCGCCGAGGAGCTGGTTGCCGTCGAGATCGACGGCGACGGCGTCCTCGGGGGTGAGCCGGTCGTAGGGGACTCCGCTCGGGGTGACCAGGACGAGTCCGCCGACCCGTGCCGAGACATTGCCCGATGTGCCCACCACCAGGCCTTCCGCCGCTGTCCTGCGGGCCGTGGCCACGAGGTCTTCCCACGCCCGCTCGATCGCGTCCTGCCGCACCTGATCGGTCATGCGGCGATCCTGTCAGGCGGTGCCGCGGCGGCGCAGGGGCAGGTGGGTGACGGAGATCACGCAAAGTGCCACAAAGGGCCGTTTTTCGCTTCGGCGCGGCGTCGGTGCCGCACCCTCCCCGTGCTGTCACCGGGCAGGCACGGAGCCGTCCGACAAGTGGAGTCAGGAATCCTCACTCGAGGACACCGCAACGCCCGTCCCAGTTCATCTTCCGTTCACTCAGGTTAACTACGTTCACCGGGCCACTGTCGCCAAACGATTGCCTGGGTAAATGGAACACATCACCTTGCTGCTCGCGATTGTGATCGTGACAGCGCTCGTGTTCGATTTCACGAACGGTTTCCACGACACCGCCAACGCGATGGCGACGACCATCTCGACCGGCGCTCTGAAACCCAAGACGGCGGTGGCAATGTCCGCCGTGCTCAACCTCGTCGGCGCGTTCCTGTCCGTGGAGGTCGCCAAGACGATCTCCAGCGGCATCGTCACCGAGGACGGCATCACACCAGAGGTCATATTCGCGGCGCTCGTCGGCGCCATCCTGTGGAACCTGATGACCTGGCTGATCGGCCTGCCCTCCAGCTCTTCGCACGCCCTCATGGGCGGACTGATCGGCGCCACCATCGCCTCGGTCGGCGTCGGCGGAGTCAACGGCGGCACCGTCGTCACCAAGGTGCTGATCCCCGCGATCGCCGCCCCGCTGGTCGCCGGCATCGCGGCGTTCCTGGCCTCCCGGCTGACGTACAGGATCGGCAAGAACGCCGACGAGAAGGCCACCGCGAAGGGCTACCGCGCCGGCCAGATCACCTCGGCGGGCCTCGTCTCCCTGGCCCACGGCACCAACGACGCGCAGAAGACCATGGGCATCATCACGCTGGCGCTCGTTGCCGGCGGCGTGCTCTCCCCCGGCTCCAACCCTCCGATGTGGGTCATCCTCTCCGCCGGTCTCGCGATCGCGCTGGGCACATACCTCGGCGGCTGGCGCATCATCCGCACCATGGGCAAGGGCCTGACCGACCTCCAGCCGCAGCAGGGCTTCGCCGCCCAGACCAGCGCGGCCAGCGTCATCCTCGCCTCCTCGAACCTCGGCTTCTCGCTGTCGACCACGCACTCCTGCTCCGGCGCCGTGATGGGCGCGGGTCTCGGCCGCAAGGGCGGCGTGGTCCGCTGGTCCACCGCCACCCGGATGTTCGTCGCCTGGGGCCTGACGCTGCCGGCCGCCGGTCTGGTCGCCGCGGGCTCGGAGTTCGTGACCAAGCAGGGCGACTGGGGTGTCGCGGCCGTCGCGGCCTTCCTGATCAGCGCCTGCGTCGCCATCTGGTTCGTCTCCCGCCGCCAGGTGGTCGACCACACCAATGTCAACGACGTGGCCGGCGACGCCGAGCCCGCCGGTGTTGTGACCGCCGCCATCGCCGCCGTCAGCCCGCCGCCGGCCGGCACGCCCGCGCAGGACCTCAAGACGACCATCCCGGCTCAGCCCCACGCGGCCGGCTCCGAGCCGACGACGCAGCCGGCCACGGTGTAAGGACAGATCAGCATGAAAATCGACTGGGCAGCACTCGGTTCCGTCTTCGGCGTGAGCCTCGTCGCCACCGTCGCCCTGGTGGGCCTGTTCACCCTGGGCGTCGTGGGCCTGACCAAGCAGGAGTCGGCGGCCGGAGGAGGCGGCGGCTCCGCGGTCCTGGCACGCACGGGCGCGTACGCCTGCTTCGCGCTCTGCGCGGCGGCCGTGGCGTACGGGATCTATCTGATCGTCGTCTGACGGCGGCTCACTCAGCACAAGGCCGGGCCGGGCACCCCTTCGGGTGACCGGCCCGGCCTTTTTCCGTGCCGTCGATGTGGGGCTCGGCACACTGTCCCACCGCAGGTCAAGGGCGAGTTGACGGGCGTTCTCGCACGTGGTGGACTGCCGGGGCCATCTACGGCGGCAGAAGAGGAAGCCGGTGCAAATCCGGCGCGGTCCCGCCACTGTCACCGGGGGAGCACTCCCCCGGAAGCCAGGAACTCTCACCGCCGATCACGTCGAACCAGGGCGCGGACACCCTGAGTGAGGACATATCGCCATGCGCGGCTGCGGTTCAGTTCCTGCTGTGGGTACGAGGGCCATTCCAGGCGAGACGTCGGCCTGAACCCATGCGTGCCGACCGCACTTTCGCCTACGGTGCCACCGCCGGCCTGGTCGGCGACCTGCTGCTCGGCGACCCTCGCCGGGGGCATCCGGTCGCCGCGTTCGGACGAGCGGCGGGCGCCGTCGAGCGCGTTCTGTGGCGCGACCACCGTGGCTGGGGCGCGCTGCACACCGCCGTGTGCGCCGGGGGCGCCGCGGCTGCCGCCGCGCTCCTCGCCCGCGGGGTCCGGGGCCGCTCCGCCTCCTCCGTCGCGCTGACCGCCGCCGCCACCTGGGCCGTCGTCGGCGGCACATCGCTGGGCCGTGAGGCGCGGGCCGTCGGCGGCGCGCTGGCCGCCGGGGACGTGGAGGTGGCCCGGGAGCGGCTGCCGCATCTGTGCGGGCGAGACCCGCAGAGCCTGGACGAGCAGCAGATCGCCCGCGCCGTCGTGGAGTCCGTTGCCGAGAACACCTCCGACGCGGTAGTGGGCGCGCTGGTCTGGGGAGCCCTCGCGGGTGTGCCGGGTCTGGTGGGATTCCGGGCGGTCAACACGCTGGACGCGATGGTCGGCCACAAGTCGCCCAGATACGGGCGGTTCGGCTGGGCCTCGGCGCGCCTCGACGACGTGGCCGGATGGCCGGGCGCCCGGCTCACCGCGGGTCTGGCGGTGCTCGTCGGCCAGGACCCGCGCGGAGCCGTACGGGCATGGCGGGACGACGCGAAGAAGCATCCGAGTCCGAACGCGGGCCCGGTGGAGGCGGCGTTCGCGGGGGCGCTCGGCGTACGGCTGGGCGGAACCCTCTCTTACGGCGGACGCGTCGAGCACCGTCCCGTACTCAACGGCACCGGCCGCCCGGTGGAGTTCGGCGACATCGAACGTGCCGTGCGGCTCTCGCGCCGCGTCGGCTGGCTGACACTGGCGGCCTGCGCTGCGGGCCGCGTGGCGGGGCACGCGCTGCGCGTGCGGCGCGCCGGAAAGGGGCGGGGATGAGCAGACGGAAGGCCGGGGGGCTGCTGGTCGCCGGGACCACCTCCGACGCGGGCAAGAGCGTCGTCACGGCCGGGATCTGCCGGTGGCTCGTCCGGCAGGGAGTGAAGGTCGCGCCCTTCAAGGGGCAGAACATGTCGCTCAATTCGTTCGTGACACGCGAGGGCGCGGAGATCGGGCGGGCGCAGGCCATGCAGGCGCAGGCCGCGCGCGTGGAGCCGAGCGCCCTGATGAACCCGGTGCTGCTCAAGCCGGGCAGCGACCGCTCCAGTCAGGTCGTGCTGATGGGCAAGCCGGTGGGCGAGCTGAGTGCCCGCGGCTACCACGGCGGACGGCAGGAAGCCCTGCTGAGTACGGTCGTGGAGTGCCTGGAAGAGCTGCGGGGCACGTATGAAGCCGTGATCTGCGAGGGGGCGGGCAGTCCGGCCGAGATCAATCTGCGGCGTACGGACATCGTGAACATGGGCATAGCACGGGCCGCACGGCTCCCGGTGCTGGTCGTCGGAGACATCGACCGCGGTGGCGTCTTCGCCTCCTTCTTCGGTACGACGGCGCTGCTCAGCGGGGAGGACCAGGCGCTGGTCGCGGGGTACATGGTCAATAAGTTCCGGGGCGATGTGTCGCTGCTCGAGCCGGGCCTGGAGATGCTGCACGGGCTGACCGGACGGCACACGTACGGAGTGCTGCCCTTCGCGCACGGCCTCGGCATCGACGAGGAGGACGGGCTGCGCGTTTCCCTGCGCGGCGCGGTACGGGAGTCGGTGGTCGCGCCGCCCGTCGGCGAGGACGTGCTGCGCGTCGCCGTGTGCGCCGTACCGCTGATGTCGAACTTCACGGACGTGGACGCGCTGGCCGCCGAACCTGGCGTCGTCGTGCGGTTCGTGGACCGGGCCGAGGAGCTCGTCGTCGCCGACCTGGTGGTCGTGCCGGGCACGCGTGGGACTGTGCGCGCCCTGGAGTGGCTGCGCGAGCGGGGGCTCGCGGACGCGCTGAAGCGGCGGGCCGCCGAGGGCAGGCCCGTACTGGGCATCTGCGGCGGCTTCCAGCTGCTCGGTGAGCACATCGACGACGAGGTCGAGTCACGGGCGGGCCGTGTCCCAGGCCTCGGCCTGCTGCCCGTACGCATCCGGTTCGCCGTCGAAAAGACGCTGGCCAGGCCCGTCGGTCAGGCGCTCGGCGAAGCCGTAGAGGGTTACGAGATCCACCACGGCGTCGCCGAAGTACTCGGGGGCAAAGCCTTCTTGGACGGCTGCCGGGTCGGCTCCGTGTGGGGCACGCACTGGCACGGGTCGCTGGAGAGCGACGGCTTCCGGCGCGCCTTCCTGCGCGAGGTGGCCGCAGCCGCGGGACGGCGCTTCGTGCCCGCGCCGGACACCAGTTTCGGCGCGCTGCGCGAGGAGCAGCTGGACCGGCTCGGCGATCTGATCGAGGAACACGCGGACACGGATGCGCTGCTGCGGCTCATCGAGTCGGGCGCACCGTCAGAACTTCCCTTCATTCCACCCGGAGCACCCGGAACACTTGGAGCGCCCGTATGAGCACCGTGCTGTTGCTGTCCACCGCCGACACGGATCTGCTGGCGGCCCGGGCCTCCGGCGCGCCGTACCGGATCGGCAACCCGACCCGTATCGATGTGGAGGAGGAGCTGCCCGCACTCGTCGCGGGCGCGTCCGTCGCGGTCGTACGGCTACTCGGCGGCAAGCGGGCCTGGGAGGACGGGCTCGCCGCGCTGCGCGCGTCCGGCGTCCCGACCGTGCTGCTGGGCGGAGAGGCCGTCCCCGACGCGGAGTTGATGGCCGAATCGTCCGTGCCCGCCGGTGTGGTCGCCGAGGCACTGCGCTATCTCGTCGAGGGCGGCCCCGGCAACCTGGTGGAGCTGGCCCGGTTCCTCTCCGACACCGTGCTGCTGACCGGCCATGGCTTCGCGGAGCCGCAGAAGATGCCCGAGTGGGGCGTGCACGGCACGCGCGCGTACATCGAGGGGCGGCCGAGTGTCGGCGTGCTCTTCTACCGGGCCCACCAGCTCTCCGGGAACACCGCCTTCGTCGACACCCTCTGCGACCGGATCGAGGCGCGGGGGGCCAACGCCCTTCCCGTGTACTGCGGTTCCCTGCGCGGCGCCGACCCCCAGCTGTACGAGCTGCTCGCCAGGACCGACGCTCTGGTCGCCACCGTGCTGGCCGCCGGCGGCACGCGCGCCAGTGACGCGAGCGCCGGCGGGGACGAAGAGGCCTGGGACATCGGGGCGCTCGCCGAGCTGAACGTGCCCGTTCTCCAAGGGCTCTGCCTGACCTCGTCGCGGGCCGTCTGGGCGGCGTCGGACGCCGCGCTGTCCCCGATGGACGCGGCGATGCAGGTGGCGATCCCCGAGTTCGACGGGCGGCTGATCACGGTCCCGTTCTCGTTCAAGGAGCAGGGCCCCGACGATGTGCCGGTGTACGTCGCCGACCCCGAGCGGGCCGGGCGCGTCGCCGGAATCGCCGTACGCCACGCGAAGTTGAAGCACAAGCCGAACGCGGAGAAGAAGCTCGCGCTCGTCTTCACCGCCTATCCGACGAAGCACTCGCGGGTGGGCAATGCGGTCGGTCTCGACACGCCCGCCTCCGCGGTGCGGGTCCTGGACGCCCTGCGCGACGCCGGATACGCCGTCGAAGGGCATCCGGACAACGGCGACGAGCTCATTCACCGGCTCATCAACGCCGGCGGCCACGATGTGGAGTGGCTGACCGAGGAGCAGCTCGCAGCCGCCCCCGCGCGCGTGCCGCTCGCCGACTACCGTGCCTGGTTCGACAAGCTCGACCCGGAGCTGCGCGACAGCATGCTGGAGCACTGGGGCGAGCCGCCGGGCTCGCTCTACGTCGACGGCGACGAGATCGTCCTCGCCTCCCTCCAGTTCGGGAATGTCGTCGTGATGATCCAGCCGCCGCGCGGCTTCGGCGAGAACCCGATCGCGATCTACCACGACCCCGACATGCCGCCCTCGCACCACTACCTGGCGGCGTACCGGTGGCTCGACCATTCCTTCGGGGCCGACGCGGTCGTCCACATGGGCAAGCACGGCACGATGGAGTGGCTGCCCGGCAAGGGCCTCGGCCTGTCGGCGGGCTGCGGTCCGGACGCGGTGCTCGGCGAACTGCCGCTCGTCTACCCGTTCATCGTCAACGACCCCGGCGAGGGCACCCAGGCCAAGCGCCGCGGCCACGCCACGGTCGTGGACCATCTGGTGCCGCCGATGGCGCGCGCGGACACCTACGGCGATCTGGCAAAACTGGAGCAGCTGCTCGACGAGTACGCGCTCGTCAGCGATCTCGATCCGACGAAGGCCCCCGCCGTCCGGGCGCAGATCTGGACGCTCGTGAAGGCCGCCGAGCTCCACCACGACCTGCATGTCGACGAGCAGCCGGACGACGGCGACTTCGACGAGTTCGTCATGCACATCGACGGCTACCTCTGCGAGATCAAGGACGTCCAGATCAGGGACGGTCTGCACATCCTGGGCGGCGGGCCGGAGGCGGAGGCCCGGGTCAATCTCGTACTGGCGGTGCTGCGCGCGTCCCAGGTGTGGGGCGGCCAGGCGAACGCCCTGCCGGGGCTGCGGGCCGCTCTCGCCGAGCACTTCGGCCTCGAGGAGAAGGCGCTGCTCGCCGAGCCGGGCGCGGCGGTGAAGGTGCCGGTGGAGCTGACCTCGCTGGTCGAGGGGCCCGCGCGGACGGGTGCCGACGCGATCGATCTGCTGGAGCAGCTGTGCCGCCGCCTCGCGGAGGGGATGGAGCAGCGGGGCTGGGACGTCTCGGCTGCGGCCGCGCTGGCACGGGATGTGCTCGGCGTCGAACTCCCCGATGCGGTGGCCGTGTTGGGGTTCGCCTGCGAGGAGGTCGTGCCACGGCTCGCCCGTACGACCGACGAGATCGGCAACATCCTGCGGGCGCTGGACGGCGGCTATGTGCCCGCCGGTCCTTCCGGGTCGCCGACCCGCGGGCTGGTCAACGTCCTGCCGACCGGCCGCAACTTCTACTCCGTCGACCCGAAGGCGATCCCGTCCCGGCTGTCGTGGGAGGTCGGCCAGGCACTCGCCGACTCGCTGGTGGAGCGGTATCTGGCGGACACGGGCGCGTACCCGAAGTCGGTGGGACTGACGGTGTGGGGCACGTCGGCGATGCGCACACAGGGCGACGACATCGCCGAGATCCTGGCGCTGCTGGGCTGTCGGCCGGTCTGGGACGACGCGTCGCGACGGGTGACGGGCTTCGAGATCGTGCCCGCGCAGGAGCTGGGACGGCCGCGCATCGATGTGACAGTGCGGATCTCGGGCTTCTTCCGGGACGCCTTCCCGCATGTGGTGGGGCTCATCGACGACGCCGTACGGGCGGTGGCGGAGCTGGACGAACCGGCCGAGGCCAACTACGTACGGGCGCACGCGGACGAGGACACGGCCGCGCACGGCGACCGGCGGCGGGCCACGGCGCGGATCTTCGGCTCGAAGCCGGGGGCGTACGGAGCCGGGCTGCTGCCGCTGATCGACGCCCGGAACTGGCGCTCGGACGCCGACCTCGCCGAGGTGTACGCGGTGTGGGGCGGCTATGCGTACGGGCGTGGGCTCGAAGGGCGGGCGGCGCGCGGGGACATGGAGACGGCGTTCCGGCGGATCGCGGTCGCCGCGAAGAACGTCGACACGCGGGAGCACGATCTGGTCGACGCGGACGACTACTTCCAGTACCACGGCGGGATGGTCGCCATGGTGCGGCATCTGACGGGTGAGTCGCCCGAGGCGTATGTGGGTGACTCCGCGGTGCCGGACCAGGTGAAGACGCGCACGCTTGGCGAGGAGACGCACCGGGTGTTCCGGGCGCGGGTGGTCAATCCGCGGTGGATGGCGGCGATGCGGCGGCACGGGTACAAGGGCGCGTTCGAGATGGCCGCGACGGTGGACTACCTGTTCGGGTACGACGCGACGGCGGGTGTCGTCGACGACTGGATGTACGAGAAATTGTCGGCGGAGTACGTCTTCGACCCTGAGAACCGGGAGTTCATGCAGAAGTCCAACCCCTGGGCGCTGCGGGGGATTACGGAGCGGCTGCTGGAGGCCGCCGAGCGCGGTCTGTGGGCGGAGCCGGACGCGGAGACGCTGGAGCGGCTTCGGCAGACGTACCTGGAGCTCGAGGGCGACTTGGAGGGGGACGCGTGAGGGTTGCGCCTGCGGCGGGCTTCAAGAACTGGGGCTCCGCCCCACACCCTCCCCCTACACCCTGCGGGCGTGGGGGGACCCCCACGCCTCGAACGCCGGCGAGGCTTGATTCGGGGCTCCGCCCCGGGCCCCGCGCCTCAAACGCCGGCGGGGCTGATTTTTCAGCCCGTCCGGCGAGTGAGGACTGGGGGTCCAGGGGGCGAAGCCCCCTGGTTACGGGAAGGGGCGGGGTGGGGGAATCACACCGCCGCAACACGATCGAGGAGCCCGCATGAGCACCCCATACCCCTTCACCGCGATCGTCGGCATGGACGATCTGCGGCTCGGGCTGCTGCTGAATGCCGTCTCACCCGCCGTGGGCGGTGTGCTCGTACGCGGCGAGAAGGGCACCGCCAAGTCCACCGCCGTACGCGCCCTTTCCGCCCTCCTGCCCAAGGTGTCGGTCGTCGCCGGGTGCCGGTTCTCCTGCGACCCCGCGGCGCCCGATCGCGCGTGCCCCGACGGTCCGCACGAGGCCGGTGGCGGTGTGGCGCGGGCCGCGCGGATGGTTGAGTTGCCCGTCGGCGCGTCCGAGGACCGGCTCGTCGGGGCCCTCGACATCGAGCGGGCGCTGGCCGAGGGCGTGAAGGCCTTCGAGCCGGGGCTGCTCGCGGACGCGCACCGCGGGATTCTCTACGTCGACGAGGTCAATCTGCTGCATGACCACCTGGTCGACCTGCTGCTGGACGCGGCCGCCATGGGCGCGTCGTACGTCGAGCGTGAGGGCGTCTCGGTACGGCACGCCGCCCGTTTTCTGCTCGTGGGGACGATGAACCCCGAAGAGGGCGAGCTGCGGCCGCAGTTGCTGGACCGCTTCGGGCTCACCGTCGAGGTGGCGGCCTCGCGCGAGCCCGACCAGCGGGTCGAGGTGGTGCGGCGGCGGCTCGCCTACGACGACGATCCGGCCGGATTCGCCGCTCGCTGGGCGGATGAAGAGGCCGCCCTGCGGGCGAGGATCGTGGCTGCGCGGGCGCTGCTGCCCGACGTCCGGCTGGGGAACGGCGCGTTGCGGCAGATCGCCGCGACCTGCGCGGCCTTCGAGGTGGACGGCATGCGCGCGGACATCGTGATGGCGCGGACCGCGACGGCGCTGGCCGCGTGGGCGGGGCGCAGCGACGTACTCGCCGAGGATGTGCGGCAGGCCGCTCTGCTGGCGCTCCCGCACCGGCGGCGGCGCAATCCCTTCGACGCGCCCGGTCTGGACGAGGACAAGCTCGACGACACGCTGGAGGAGTTCGGCGGCGAGGAAGACGATCCGGATCCCGACGGTCCGGGCGGCGGTGGCCGCCCGCCGCAGGACGGTCCCGGCACACCGCCGCAGGGCGATACGGGGCAGGGCGACGCTGAGCAGGCTGACACGCCCGCGCAGCCGCAGGAGGCCGACGGCGGGGAGCCGCAGGGCGCGGGCGGCGGTGAGCAGCAGGCCGTACGGGCCGCGGAGCCGTTCCGTACGAAGGTGCTGAGCGTGCCCGGCCTGGGCGAGGGTGCGACGGGGCGCAGGTCCCGTGCGCGGACCGAGCATGGCCGGACGACGGGGGCGCGGCGGCCCCGAGGGGCGCTCACCAAGCTGCACTTGGCGGCGACCGTGCAGGCCGCGGCTCCGCACCAGCGGGCGCGCGGGCGCAGCGGCCGCGGCCTGGTGGTGCGGCGTGACGATCTGCGGCAGGCGACCCGGGAGGGGCGCGAGGGGAACCTCGTGCTGTTCGTCGTCGACGCGTCGGGGTCGATGGCGGCCAGGCAGCGGATGAGCGCGGTCAAGGGCGCGGTGCTGTCACTGCTGCTCGACGCCTACCAGCGGCGCGACAAGGTCGGCCTGATCACCTTCCGCGGGAAGGACGCGGAGGTGGCGCTGCCGCCGACGTCGTCGGTGGACGCGGCCGCCGCGCGTCTTGAGACGCTGCCGACGGGTGGCCGTACGCCGCTGGCGGCCGGGCTGCTGCGGGCGCACGACGTACTGCGCGTGGAGCGCCTGCGCGATCCGTCCCGCCGGCCACTGCTGGTCGTGGTGACGGACGGCCGCGCGACGGGCGGGGTCGATCCGGTCGCGCTGGCGGCGCGGGCCGGGCGGCTGCACGCCGCGGAGGGCACGGCCGCGATCGTCGTGGACTGCGAGTCCGGGCCGGTACGCCTCGGTCTTGCCGGCACGCTCGCAGGCGATCTCGGCGGCACGGCCGTCACACTCGACGAGCTGCGGGCCGATTCCATCGCCGGGCTCGTCCGCGACGTACAAGGATCAAGGAGGGCAGCCTGATGCCACAGGGACAGCCGGCCGTCGTGCCGGACGACGGACTCACGACGCGTCAGCGCCGTAACCGCCCACTCGTCGTCGTGCATACCGGCATCGGCAAAGGGAAGTCGACGGCCGCGTTCGGGCTCGCGCTGCGCGCCTGGAACCAGGGGTGGCCGATCGGGGTTTTCCAGTTCGTGAAGTCCGCCAAGTGGAAGGTCGGCGAGGAGAACGCGCTGAAGGTCCTCGGCGCCTCCGGCGAGGGCGGCCCGGTCGCCTGGCACAAGATGGGCGAGGGCTGGTCGTGGGTCCAGCGCGACAGGCAGCTCAACAACGAGGAGGCGGCGCGCGAGGGCTGGGAGCAGGTCAAGCGCGACCTGGCGGCCCAGACGTACCAGTTGTATGTGCTGGACGAGTTCGCGTATCCCATGCACTGGGGGTGGGTGGACACGGCCGAGGTGATCGACGTACTGCGGAACCGGCCCGGCAGCCAGCATGTGGTCATCACCGGCCGCAACGCTCCGGCGGAGCTCGTCGACTTCGCCGATCTGGTGACCGACATGTCGAAGGTGAAGCACCCGATGGACGCCGGTCAGAAGGGGCAGCGGGGCATCGAATGGTAGCACGTCTCGTCATCGCCGCGCCGTCGTCCGGCAGCGGCAAGACCACCGTCGCGACGGGCCTGATGGCGGCCTTCGTCGGGGCGGGGCTTTCCGTGTCCCCGCACAAGGTCGGTCCGGACTACATCGACCCGGGCTACCACTCGCTCGCGACGGGCCGCCCGGGGCGGAACCTGGACCCGTATATGTGCGGTACGGAGCTGATGGCACCGCTGTTCGCGCACGGCGCGGCGGGGTGCGACCTGGCGGTCGTCGAGGGCGTGATGGGACTGTACGACGGTGCGGCGGGGGCGGGTGAACTGGCGTCCACGGCACAGGTGGCGAAGCTGCTGCGGGCGCCGGTGGTGCTGGTGGTAGACGCGTCGTCACAGTCGCGGTCGGTGGCGGCGCTGGTGCACGGGTTCGCGTCGTGGGATCCGCAGGTGCGGATCGGGGGCGTGATCCTGAACAAGGTCGGGTCGGACCGGCATGAGGAGTTGCTGCGGGAGGCGCTGGAAGAGGGCGGGGTGCCGGTGCTTGGTGCCTTGCGGCGGGCTGAGCAGGTGGGGACGCCGTCGCGGCACTTGGGGCTGGTGCCGGTCGCCGAGCGGCGGGCGGAGGCGGTTGAAGCGGTGCGGGCGATGGGCGAGCAGGTGCGGGCGGGGTGCGACTTGGAGGCCCTGCTCGCGCTGGCGCGCAGCGCGCCCGCGTTGCCGGACGCGGCGTGGGACCCGGGGGTGGCCTGCGGCGCTGTTCCCCACCCCGCCCTCCCCCAGAGCTTCGCCTGGGTGGGGGTGCCCCCGGCGCAGCCAGGGGGAGTACTCCCATCCCGTAACGGGGGGCTCCGCCCCCAGACCCCCGCTCCTCAATCGCCGGAGGGGCTTGCTTGTGCGGCCAGGCCGACATTTTCAGCCTCGCCTGCGATTGAGGAGCGGGGTCCGGGGCGGAGCCCCGGGGAACAAGCCCGCCGCAGGCCGCTCGTCGCCGTCGCCGGTGGTCCCGCCTTCACCTTCTCCTACGCCGAGCACACCGAACTCCTCACCGCCGCCGGCGCCGACATCGTCACCTTCGACCCCCTCCGGGACGAGCAACTGCCCGACGGGGCAAGCGGACTGGTCATCGGCGGCGGATTCCCCGAGGTGTACGCCCCCGAGCTGTCCGCCAATGAACCGCTCCGCAAGTCCGTCGCCGAGCTCGCGCACTCCGGCGCGCCCGTCGCCGCCGAGTGCGCCGGGCTGCTGTATCTCGCGCGGTCGCTGGACGGGCAGCCGATGTGCGGGGTGCTGGACGCCGAGGCGCGGATGGCGGACCGGCTGACGCTCGGCTACCGAGAGGCCGTCGCGGTGGGCGACAGCGTGCTCGCCTCGGCCGGGACGCGGATGCGCGGGCACGAGTTCCACCGGACCGTCGTCGAGCCCGCCGCAGGAGCCGCCCCCGCCTGGGGGATGCACCGGCCCGAGCGCCGCGTCGAGGGGTTCGTACAACAGGGCGTGCATGCGAGCTATCTGCATACGCACTGGGCTTCCGGGCCCGGCATTGCCCGCCGATTCGTTGAAAGGTGTACGCGATGAGCAGGTTGATCGGGGTCGGAGTGGGGCCCGGTGACCCGGAGTTGGTGACCGTGAAGGGCGTACGCGCCCTTCAGGAGGCCGATGTCGTCGTCGTGCCCGTGATGGCCGCATCCGACGGGAAGGACGGCGGCGAGCCGGGACGCGCCGAGGCGACCGTCCTGCACTACGTCGACGCCGACAAGGTCGTACGGGTCGTCTTCGCGCTCAACGAGCGCAGCGACCGCGCCCGGCGCGAGGCCGCCTGGGACGCCGCCGGCGAGTCCGTCGCCGCGCTGCTGCGCGACCGCGGCACCGTCGCCTTCGCGACCATCGGCGACCCCAACGTGTACTCCACGTTCACCTATCTCGCCGAGACCATCGGTGGACTCGTGCCGGACGTCGTCGTCGAGACCGTGCCCGGCATCACCGCGATGCAGGATCTCGCGGCCCGCAGCGGCGCGGTCCTCACCGAGGGCACCGAGCCGCTGACCCTGGTGCCGGTGACCGCGGGGGCCGCCGTGCTCAAGGACGCTCTGGAGGGGCCCGGGACGGTCGTCGCCTACAAGTTCGGGCGGCTCGCGGCGGAGGTGGCGACCGCGCTGCGGGAGACGGGGCGCACCGAGGGCGCGGTGTGGGGGTCGGCACTCGGGCTGCCCGAGGAGTCGATCCGGCCGGCGGCGGAGCTGGCCGAGGGCCCGTTGCCGTATCTGTCGACGCTGATCGCGCCCGCGCCGCGCGGCGGCGGCCGCGGGGGCAAACTGTGAGCTCCTCATTCGGCGAGGCCCACCACCAGCCAGATGAAGCCCACTCCCCCGGCCGTGCAGAGCAGGGTGGAGCGGGCGGGGTGGGAGTGGTGCGCCTCGGGGAGGATCTCGGCCGCGGCGAGATAGAGCAGGGCGCCACCGAAGAACCCGAGATAGCTGCCGAGGAATGCGACCGGCAGCGTGAACAGCAGAGTGGACGCGGCGCCGACGACGGGGGCGAGCGCGTCGGCGACGAGCATCGCGATCGCCTTGCCGCGGGAGTTCCCGTACAGGCTGGTGATCGTGTACGTGTTGAAGCCGTCGGCGAAGTCGTGGGTGATGACGGCGAGCGCCACGGTCGCGCCCATGCCCTCGCCCACCTGGAAGGCCGCGCCGATCGCGATGCCGTCCATCAGGCTGTGGCCGACCATCGCCGCGGCCGCCGTCAGACCCACCTGCGGGACGCGCTCATCCGCACCGTGTGCTGCCTGACGGACGGCCAGCAGCCGTTCCACCAGGTGCGCGGCGAGGAAGCCGCCGACGAACAGCAGCAGTGCCTGCGGCACTCCGAACACCTCGTTGCCCACCGCCCGAAGTGCCTCGGGCAACAGGTCCAGGCCGACCACACCGAGCATCAGCCCGCCGGTCAGGCCCAGCACGAGGTGGCGGCGGTCGGTGACGCGCCCAGCCGTCCAGCCGCCGAACAGCGTCATCAGGAACGCGCCGAGCGCGACGAACACCGCCATGCGCCTTTGCTAGCGGATTGACCGGCCTCACGGCACAGCGAAGATCGAGATCCACCCGAATGACACGAGCGACACGTAAGACACGAACCATCCGAGAGGACCACTGCTGATGGCCGATGCCGCCACCCACGGCAAGGTGACTTTCGTCGGCGCCGGCCCGGGCGCCGCCGATCTGCTGACGTTCCGGGCCGCGCGGGCCATCGCTGACGCCGACGTCGTCATCTGGGCGGCGAGCCTGGTGCAGGCGGACGTTCTCGACCACGCTCGCGAGGGCGCCGAGATCCTCGACTCGGCGGCGATGTCGCTCGAGGACGTCGTCGCGGTGTACGAACGGGCCCGCGACGAGGACCTGAAAGTGGCCCGCATCCACTCCGGCGATCCCGCCCTGTGGGGCGGCACACAGGAACAGCTCGACCGGTGCGTGGAGCTGGGGCTCGCCGTCGAGATCGTGCCGGGCGTCTCGTCGTTCTCGGCGGTCGCGGCGATCACGCAGCGCGAACTGACGATCCCGGAGGTCGCGCAGTCCGTGATCCTGACCCGGCTCGGCGGCGGCAAGACGCCGATGCCGCCGGGCGAGGAGGTGCGGGAGTTCGCGCGGCACGGCACGACGATGGCGCTGTTCCTGTCGGCGGCCCGCTCGGGCCAGTTGACGCAGGAGCTGCTTGAGGGCGGCTATCCGGCGAGTACGCCGGTGGTCGTGGCGTACCAGGCGACCTGGCCGGAGGAGCTGATCCTGCGCTGCACGATCGGCACGCTGGAGGAGACCGTCAAGGAGCACAAGCTCTGGAAGCACACGCTGTTCCTGGTGGGGCCGGCGCTGGCGGCTTCCGGGACGCGTTCGCACCTCTACCACCCGGGACACTTCCACGGCTTCCGGAAGGCCGACCCGGCCGCCCGCAAGGCGCTGCGCGCACAGGGCGCGAACGAAGGAGCAATCGAGGGAGCAACCGAAGGAGCGACGCAGAAGTGATCGGCCTGATCTCAGCGACGACGGCGGGCGCGGCCGCCCGTGACCGGCTTGCGGCGGCGTGGCCCGGCCGCACGAAGGTGTACGAAGGGCCGGTGCGCGAGAGCGTCGAGCGGGCCTTCGCGGAGTGCGAGCAGCTGGTGTGCTTCCTGGCGGCGGGCGCGGTCGTACGGATCGTCGCCCCGCTGTTGGCGGGCAAGTCTGCCGACCCGGGCGTGGTGTGCGTGGACGAGGGGCAGCGGTACGCGGTGTCCCTGCTGGGCGGCCACGGCGGCGGCGCGAATGCCTTGGCAGCGGCGGTGGGTGAGGTTCTCGGTGCGGAGCCGGTCGTCACGACGGCGACGGACGCGGCCGGGATCCCGGGCCTGGACACGCTGGGCTGGCCGGTCGAGGGCGCGGTCGCGTCCGTGACGCGGGCGGTGCTTGACGGCGATCCGGTGGCGCTGCGGGCGGACGCGGTGTGGCCGCTGCCGCCGCTGCCCGGGAATGTGGCCCCGGGGGGCGAGGGCGCTGCCGCCGCTCTCCATGTCACGGACCGGGTCGTCGAAACCGGTCCGCACGACGCGGTGTTGCGGCCGCCGTCACTGGTCGTCGGGGTGGGTGCGTCCAAGGGTGCTCCCGTCGAGGAGATCCTCTCGCTGGTCAGGACGGCGCTGAGCGAGGCGGGACTGTCGGTGCGATGCGTCGCGGAGCTGGCGACCGTCGACGCGAAGGCGGACGAGCCCGGCATCGTCGGGGCCGCTCAGCGGCTCGGGGTGCCCTTGGTGACGCATGCCGCCGAGAGGCTCGCCGGGATCGCCGTGCCGAACCCGTCCGGTGCGCCGCTCGCCGCGGTGGGCACGCCGTCCGTCGCCGAGGCCGCGGCGCTCGCGGGCGGGGGTGAACTCCTCGTTCCCAAGCGGAAGTCGAGCCCTGAGGGGCGGGCCGCGATGGCGACCTGCGCGGTCGTGCGCAAGACGCCGCGCGGCCGGCTGGCCGTGGTCGGCCTCGGGCCCGGGGCCCGCGATCTGGTCACCCCTCGCGCCACGGAGGAGCTGCGGCGCGCGTCGGTACTGGTCGGGCTCGATCAGTACGTCGACCAGATCCGCGACCTGCTCAGGCCCGGCACCCGGGTCATCGAGTCCGGCCTCGGTGCGGAGGAGGAGCGGGCCCGTACCGCTGTCGCCGAGGCCCGCGCCGGGCATGCGGTCGCGCTGATCGGCAGCGGTGACGCGGGCGTGTACGCGATGGCCTCCCCCGCACTCGCCGAGGCGTCCGACGACATCGACGTGGTGGGCGTGCCGGGCGTGACCGCGGCGCTGGCCGCAGCCGCGATCCTGGGCGCGCCGCTCGGGCACGATCATGTCTCGATCAGCCTGTCCGATCTGCACACGCCGTGGGAGGTCATCGAGCGCCGGGTGCTGGCCGCCGCGGAGGCGGACATCATCGTGACCTTCTACAACCCGCGCAGCCGCGGCCGCGACTGGCAGCTCCCGAAGGCGCTGTCGATCCTCGCGGAACACCGGGAGCCGCAGACGCCGGTGGGTGTCGTACGCAACGCGTCCCGGCCGGACGAATCCAGCCGCCTCACGACACTCGCCGGACTGGATCCGGCGATGGTGGACATGATGACCGTCGTGACGGTCGGCAACACGGCCACGCGCGAGATCGCGGGCCGCATGGTGACCCCGCGCGGCTACCGGTGGCAGTCATGACGCCACCCCGCCGGCCACGCGGGCACACGTCGCCGCGCCGCGCACCGACGCCGTACCCCCTGGGCGTGTTCTAGAAGTCCCGCCGCACCCCCGCCGCAAGCTCAGCCGCACCACCCCCACCTCAAGGAGAACGCGTGACCACCCCGCCCGCACTGCTCATCGCCGGCCACGGCACCCGTGACGAAGCCGGGGCCGAGGCCTTCCGGGACTTCGTACGGGAGCTGGGGCGGCGCCATCCCGAACTCCCCGTCGGGGGCGGCTTCATCGAACTGTCCCCGCCGCCCCTCGGCGAAGCCGTCGCCGAGCTGGTGGAGCGCGGTGTGCAGCGCTTCGCCGCGGTGCCGCTGATGCTGGTGTCCGCCGGGCACGCCAAG
This sequence comes from Streptomyces sp. NPDC002868, assembly GCF_055563295.1. Classification (NCBI taxonomy): domain Bacteria; kingdom Bacillati; phylum Actinomycetota; class Actinomycetes; order Kitasatosporales; family Streptomycetaceae; genus Streptomyces; species Streptomyces sp. NPDC002868. The sequence continues at coordinate 77,335 of NZ_JBVHDR010000003.1, forward strand.
GGCGACATCCCGGCCGCGCTGGCCCGCGAGCGGGAGCGGCACCCCGGGATCTCGTACACCTATGGCCGTCCCCTCGGCCCGCATCCGGCGCTGCTGCGTGTCCTGGAGCGGCGGCTCGACGAAGCGCTGGGCTCCGTCTCCCGTACGCCCGCGGACCGGGCCGATGTGACCGTGCTGCTGGTGGGCCGCGGTTCGACCGACCCGGACGCCAACGCCGAGGTGCACAAGGCGGCCCGGCTGCTGTGGGAGGGGCGCGGATACGCGGGCGTGGAGACGGCGTTCGTGTCGCTCGCCGCGCCCGATGTGCCGAGCGGCCTGGACCGGTGCGTAAAGCTGGGGGCGCGCCGGATCGTGGTGCTGCCGTACTTCCTGTTCACCGGGATCCTGCCGGACCGGGTGCTCCAGCAGACGCAGGGCTGGGCGGAGGCGCACCCCGAGGTGGAGGTCGTGTCGGCCGATGTGATCGGTCCGACCGAGGAGTTGCTCGACCTGGTGATGGAGCGCTACCGGGAGGCCGTCGCGGGCGACATCCGGATGAACTGCGACACCTGCGTGTACCGGATCGCGATGCCGGGCTTCGAGGACAAGGTGGGCCTTCCGCAGCAGCCGCACTTCCACCCGGACGACGACGGGCACCACCACGGTCATGGGCACGGAAGCGCCCATCACCACCACGGCAGCCATGCGCACTCACACTGACGCACACGACCTGCGGCACCACGGTGACGCGGAGGTGCGGGACGCGGATCTGACGGACCTCGCGGTCAATGTCCGCACCGGGACTCCCCCGGCCTGGCTCCGTGAGCGCATCGCCGGCTCGCTGACCGGCCTTGCCGCCTATCCGGACGGGCGGGCAGCGCGGGCGGCGGTCGCGCGGCGGCACGGTCTGCCGGTTGAGCGGGTGCTGCTGACGGCGGGGGCCGCGGAGGCGTTCGTCCTGCTTGCGCGTGCGCTGACGATACGTCACCCAGTGGTGGTGCACCCGCAGTTCACGGAACCGGAGGCGGCGCTTCGGGACGCGGGGCACGAGGTGGCGCGGCTGCTGCTGCGGGAGCAGAACGGCTTCCGGCTCGATCCGGCTGCCGTGCCCGACGCGGCGGACCTGGTGATGATCGGCAATCCGACCAACCCCACGTCCGTACTGCATCCGGCAGCCGACATCGCCGAACTGGCCCGCCCCGGGCGGCTGCTGGTGGTGGACGAGGCCTTCATGGACGCGGTGCCGGACGAGCCCGAGGCGCTGGCGGGCCGGACCGATGTGCCGGGCCTTGTGGTGCTGCGCAGTCTGACCAAGACCTGGGGTCTGGCGGGCCTGCGTATCGGCTATGTGCTGGCCGAGCCGGAGACCGTCGAGGCACTGGAGCGCGCCCAGCCGCTGTGGCCGGTGTCGACGCCCGCGCTGGCGGCGGCCGAGGCGTGCATGGAGCCCGCCGCGCTCAAGGAGGCCGAGCAGGCGGCCCATCTGCTGGCGACGGAGCGGGCCCATCTGCTGGCGGGGCTGGCGGAGTTCGAGGAGGTACGGGTGGTGGCGGCGGCCGAGGCCCCGTTCGTGCTCGTACACGTCCGGCGCGGCGCCGAGGTGCGGAAGCGGCTGCGCGGTCTTGGCTTCGCGGCCCGCCGCGGCGACACATTCCCGGGCCTCGGCCCCGGCTGGCTGCGGCTGGCGGTACGCGACCGGGCGACGACCAACCGCTTTCTGCAGGCGCTCGACCAGGCGCTGACGATGGTGGGCGACTAGGCACCGGGACGCCGGACGGGCTGACATGTCAGCCCGTCCGGCGTTCGAGGACCGGGGTTCGGGGCGGAGCCCCGGCGTGGGGTCCGGGCGGAGCCCCGGGTCAGCGGCGGGCGCGGGCGCGGACCAGCAGCAGCGCGCCTCCCCCGAGCGCGAGCATCATGGCCGCCCCGCCCGCGATGTACGTCGTCGTGGCGCTGCCGCCGGTCTCCGCGAGGTTCTCCCCGGCGGGGTTCTCACCGGACTGGGCCTGCACGCCTTCGCTTTCGCCCGACTTGTCGGACGACTCCTGCGAGTTGTCGGACGCTTCCTGCGAGTTGTCGGACGGCTCCTGCGTGGCGGGGGCGGTGGCGTTGGCGTTGGCGGCGGTCTTGGGCGACTCGCACTTCGCCTCGGCGAGGGTGACCACGCCGGTCACCTCGGCGACGTTCAGCTTGGCAGGGTTGACCGAGACCTTGAGCTCCAGCGCGGTGGCGGCGGCCGTACGGGACGTGGTGTGCGTCTTCGACAGATCGAGCGTCACCTCGCCGACGCCGGGCACATCGACCCGGGTGGTGCCCTTGGCGGAAAGCGTGACCTTCTTGCCGAGCACGGTCACATGGCCGAGCACGTTCGACTCTGCGACCGGCTGCTTGCCCGCCTCGCAGACGGCCTTCGACGTGACCTTCTCGACCTCGATCAGGGAAAGCAGCGGCAGCCCGGGCACATGCACCCGGGCGCGCACGAGGTTGCTGTACCCCTCGGCCCTGTGCTTGTCGACGGTCGCCTTCGCGGTGGCCACGTCCGCGCGCAGCACCTGGATGGGCCTGCCCTGGTCGACCCCGTCCAACTGCACGGTCAACGCGGTCTTCTCGGCACTCGCCGGCGCCTGCACCTCGTTGAGCGTGGCCTTGAGCGGGACGTCGACGGTCTTGCTGAGCAGGGAGACATCGAGACCGGTACGGAGCACGACCGCACTCGCCCGACCCTCGCCGCCCCCGGTGGCGTGCGCCGGAGCGGCGAGGGCCACGGGGCCGGCGACCAGCGCGGCGGCGGCCGTGACGGCGGCGCAGCGGCGTGCGGCGGGCATGCGGAAGATGTTGCTGTTCAAGGTGGTGGAACCCCCACAGGAGACATGGCGTCGCCGACCGCCCCACGGGGACGCGTGGGCGGCGGCGACCAAGACACCGGAATCCTGTACGCACTGAGAGTGAACTGACAGACACCTGGCGCGAGTTCACCCCAAAGTGGGGTTTCCGTGCCGTTATTCGATTCTTGAGGTACGGATGTTCCCCTGAGCCACGCGTGTCACGGCGACAGGGTGGTGCGCCGGTCGACCCCGCGGGATCGCGCGTGGAGTGCTTCCACCAGCGTTTCCGGCCCTGGGGCACGCTCGGTCAGCACGGCGGTGGTGTCCGTCAGCCGATCACCCGGCCGTTCAGGATCACCCGCCGCGGCCCCGCCAGCGCCCTGACGTCGGCCCGCGGATCCTCGTCGTACACCACGAGATCCGCCGGTGCGCCCTCCTCGAGCACCGGGCGGCCCAGCCACTGGCGCGCCCCCCAGGCCGTCGCCGACAGGGCCTGCAGCGGCGGGATGCCGGCCTTCACCAACTCGGCCACCTCGGCCGCCACCAGGCCGTGCGCCAGCGAGCCGCCCGCGTCCGTGCCGACGAAAATGGGCACACCCGCGTCGTACGCCGCGCGCACCGTGTCGTAGCGGCGCTGGTACAGCCGCCGCATATGGGCGGACCAGACAGGGAACTTGGCCTCGCCGCCCGCCGCGAGGTCCGGGAACGTGGCGATATTGACCAGCGTCGGCACGATCGCGACACCCCGCTCCGCGAACAGCGGGATGGTGTCCTCGGTGAGCCCGGTGGCGTGCTCGATGCAGTCGATGCCCGCCTCGACCAGGTCCCTCAGCGCTGCCTCGGCGAAACAGTGGGCGGTCACCCGCGCGCCCAGCCGGTGCGCCTCGGCGATCGCCGCCTCGACCGCGCCGCGCGGCCAGCAGGCGGTCAGATCCCCGGCGTCCCGGTCGATCCAGTCGCCGACGAGCTTGACCCAGCCGTCGCCGCGCCGGGCCTCCTGGGCGACGTACGCGACGAGGTCGTCGGGCTCGATCTCATGGGCGAAGTTGCGGATGTAGCGGCGGGTGCGCGCGATGTGACGGCCCGCCCTGATGATCTTCGGCAGGTCTTCCCTGTCGTCGATCCAGCGGGTGTCGGACGGTGATCCCGCGTCCCGGATGAGCAGCGTGCCCGCGTCCCGGTCGGTGAGGGCCTGCTTCTCACTGGTCGCCTCGTCGACCGCGCCGTGGTGGTCGAGCCCGACATGGCAGTGCGCGTCGACCAGGCCGGGGAGCGCCCAGCCCTGGACTGTGACGGCCTCGGCGAGGGGCCGGTCGTAGGAGATCCGGCCGTCCACCACCCACAGTTCGTCCCGCGCCTCCTCGGGCCCGACGAGCACCCGCCCCTTCACATGCAGCACTGTGTGATCGCTCATATCGAGCACTGTACGAGGCGCCGTGGGGGCAGCCCGCCGGGCGGTCACCGGGGCCTTCCGGCGACGGTGAACAGCATTTCTCCTGGTATCAAAGTCGGCGTTAATTAAAAATGCGTGAAGATGCTTTATTCCAGCCAGCTTCCCGTATTCTTCTGCCCCCGTTCCGCGATCCTAAACGCCAAGATTTCGATAGGATCGAACGGCGTAATTCGGACGGGTCTCGTTGCCGTTACGGATATGTGACCGACCCCACAGGGTGCCCGATTAGCCCCTTATTTACGGCACAAATCGCCCGAAATCGCTGGTCGGCAGCACTAGCGCCCGCGCCCGCGCGATAACACAAAGAGGCGCTCCACCCAACCCCTTCCCTCAGTGCATTTTCAGAATTAGCTCGGTAAATTGCCTCGGCATGACCGCCGCACAAGAAGACCTTGTACGAGCCAACCCCCCGAACGAATTCCCGGAGATCGACACCCCCCGAGTGGAGGACGGAGCCGCGATCTGGCGCATCGCCCGCGACTCCGAGGTCCTGGACCTCAACTCCTCGTACAGCTATCTGCTGTGGTGTCGCGACTTCGCAGCCACCTCGCTGGTGGCGCGCGGCCGTGACGGTGAGCCGATCGCTTTCGTCACCGGCTATGTGCGCCCCGACCGCCCGGAGGCCCTGGTCGTCTGGCAGGTCGCAGTCGACCACGCGCACCGCGGCCGGAGGCTCGCCGGTGTGCTGCTCGACGCGCTGACCGCCAAGGTCACGGACGAGCGCGGGGTGCGCGAGGTCGAGACGACCATCACCCCCGACAACACCGCGTCCGACCGGCTGTTCACCTCGTACGCCAAACGCCACGGGGCGCCACTCGCGCGTGAAGTCCTGTTCGACGGCGGGCTGTTCCCCGAAGGAACGCACCAGCCGGAAGTGCTGTACCGCATCGGCCCCTTCTCCGCCTGACCCCCCACATCTGGAGACTTGCTGTGACCATCACCCCGCCCGCCCTGAGTGTCTTCGAGACCCTGGAGTCGGAGGTGCGCAGCTACTGCCGCGGTTGGCCCGCTGTGTTCGACCGTGCGCAGGGCAGCTACCTCCACGACGAGGACGGACACACCTACCTCGACTTCTTCGCCGGCGCCGGATCGCTCAACTACGGGCACAACAACCCGGTGCTCAAGCGCGCGCTGATCGACTACATAGAGCGCGACGGCATCACGCACGGCCTGGACATGGCGACCACCGCCAAGCGCGCGTTCCTGGAGACGTTCCAGAACGTGATCCTGCGGCCGCGCGACCTTCCGTACAAGGTCATGTTCCCTGGCCCGACCGGCACCAACGCGGTCGAGTCGGCGCTCAAACTGGCCCGCAAGGTGAAGGGGCGCGAGTCCGTCGTCTCGTTCACCAACGCCTTCCACGGCATGTCGCTCGGCTCGCTCGCCGTCACCGGCAACGCCTTCAAGCGGGCCGGCGCCGGCATCCCGCTGGTGCACGGCACACCGATGCCGTTCGACAACTACTTCGACGGCCAGGTCCCCGACTTCCTCTGGTTCGAGCGCCTCCTCGAGGACCAGGGCTCCGGCCTCAACAAGCCGGCCGCCGTGATCGTCGAGACCGTGCAGGGCGAGGGCGGCATCAATGTGGCCCGCGCCGAGTGGCTGCGCGCGCTCCAGGACCTGTGCCACCGCCAGGACATGCTGCTGATCGTCGACGACATCCAGATGGGCTGCGGCCGCACCGGCGGCTTCTTCTCCTTCGAGGAGGCGGGCATCACGCCGGACATCGTCACTCTGTCGAAGTCGATCAGCGGCTACGGACTGCCCATGGCGCTCTGCCTGTTCAAGCCGGAGCTGGACATCTGGGAGCCGGGCGAGCACAACGGCACGTTCCGCGGCAACAACCCCGCCTTCGTCACCGCCGCCGCCGCGCTCGACACCTACTGGGCCGACGGCCAGATGGAGAAGCAGACCCTCGCGCGCGGCGAGCAGGTCGAGCAGGCACTGCTGGCCATCGTCGGCGAGAGCGGCGAGCCGGGCGTGAGCTTCCGTGGCCGCGGTCTGGTGTGGGGCCTGGAGTTCGAGGACAAGACGCGCGCCTCGGCGATCTGCGCCCGCGCCTTCGAGCTGGGGCTGCTCCTTGAGACCTCCGGCCCGGAGAGCGAGGTGGTCAAGCTGCTGCCCGCGCTCACCGTCTCCTCCGAGGAGCTCGACGAGGGTCTGCGCATCCTGGCCCGCTCCGTCCGCGAGACGGCCTGACACCCCGTACCAACCCCCGCAGGAACCCGGCGGGGAAGAGGAAAGGCAACAACTCACCGTGATTGTCCGATCGTTCAAGGACATCGAGAACACCGACCGCCATGTGAAGGCGGCGTCCGGGACCTGGGAGAGCAAGCGCATCGTGCTCGCCAAGGAGAAGGTCGGCTTCTCGCTCCACGAGACCGTGCTGTACGCGGGTACGGAGACGTCGATGTGGTACGCGAACCACATCGAGGCCGTGCTCTGCGTGGAGGGCGAGGCCGAACTCACCAACGACGAGACCGGCGAGACGCACTGGATCGAGCCCGGCACGATGTATCTGCTGGACGGCCATGAGCGCCACACCATGCGTCCCAAGACCGATTTCCGCTGTGTCTGCGTCTTCAACCCGCCCGTCACCGGACGGGAGGACCACGACGAGAACGGCATCTATCCGCTGCTCACCGAGGAGGGCTGATCCATGACCACCGCCGCTGTACGCACCGACCTGTACCCGACTCGTGGCGTGAACGAGGTGACGACCCCGCGCCAGGACCCGGTGGTCTGGTCGGCACACGGCGCGCCGGGGCCGATCGCCCCCTCCGGGCTGATGGAGTTCGAGCGCGACGGCTTCCTCACCGTCGACGAGCTGATCTCGCAGGACGAAGTCGCGCTCTACCGCACCGAGCTGGACCGGCTGATCGCCGATCCCGCCGTACGGGCCGACGAGCGCTCGATCATCGAGCCGAAGTCTCAGGACGTGCGCTCGGTCTTCGAGGTGCACAGGCTCAGCGAGATCTTCGCCTCTCTGGTGCGCGACGAGCGGGTGGTGGGCAGGGCCCGGCAGATCCTCGGCTCGGACGTGTACGTCCACCAGTCCCGTATCAATGTGAAGCCGGGCTTCGGCGCCTCGGGCTTCTACTGGCACTCGGACTTCGAGACCTGGCACGCCGAGGACGGTCTGCCGAACATGCGCACCGTCTCGGTCTCGATCGCGCTGACTGAGAACCGCGACACCAACGGCGGGCTGATGATCATGCCCGGGTCGCACAAGACGTTCCTGGGGTGCGCGGGCGAGACACCGCAGGACAACTACAAGAAGTCGCTGCAGATGCAGGACGCGGGCACGCCCTCGGACGCGGCGCTGACGCGGTTCGCCGACCGGCACGGCATCCGGCTGTTCACCGGCAGGGCGGGGTCCGCAACCTGGTTCGACTGCAACTGTATGCACGGCTCCGGGGACAACATCACCCCGTACCCGCGCAGCAATGTCTTCATCGTCTTCAACAGCGTGGAGAACGCGGCGGTCAAGCCCTTCGCGGCGCCGGTGCCCAGGCCGTCGTTCATCGGGGCGCGGGACTTCACGCCGGTGCGCTAGCCCGTCCTGTCACGAATGGGCCGGGCGCCCCTCACGGAGAGGGGCGCCCGGCCCTTTCGTACAACCGCCTTACAGGGCCGGGTAGTCGATGTAGCCCTTGTCGTCACCGCCGAAGAACGTGGCCGTGTCCGGGGTGTTGTACGGGCCTTCGGCCTTGAGCCTGACGGGCAGGTCCGGGTTGGCCAGGAACAGCGAGCCGAAGGCGAGGATGTCGGCGATACCGTCCTCGATCAGCTCCAGCGCCCTGTGGTCGGTCGGCCCCTCGGTCGCCGGATTGAGGATGAACGTGCCGCTGAACTGCTTGCGCAGCGCGAGCGTCACGTCCCTGAGCCCCGGGACCATCTCGACGATGTGCAGATAGCCGAGGCCCAGCGGCTCCAGCTCCCTGACCAGCGCGGGGTAGACCGTCTCCGGGTCGGTCTCGGCGATGTCGTTGTACGGGTTGCCGGGAGAGATCCGCAGTCCGGTCCGCTCGGCACCGATCGCCGCGGCCACGGCCTGCGTCACCTCGACGGCGAAGCGGATGCGGTTCTCGACGGAGCCGCCCCACTCGTCGGTGCGCAGGTTGGTGTTGGGGGCGAGGAACTGGTGGATGAGGTAGCCGTTGGCGCCGTGCAGCTCGACGCCGTCGAATCCGGCCTCGATGGCGTTGCGGGACGCCTCGACGAACTCGCCGACGACGGCGCGTACTTCGTCGCCGGACAGCTCGCGCGGGGCGATGAAGTCCTTGGGACCCTCGTGCGTGAAGAGCTGACCCGCGGCGGCGACGGCGGACGGGGCCACGCTCACCTGGCCGTCCGGGAACAGCACCGGGTGGCCGATGCGTCCGGCGTGCATGATCTGGGCGAAGATCTTCCCGCCCTTGGCGTGCACGGCGTCGGTGACCTTGCGCCAGGCGGCCACCTGCTCGGCGCTGTGCAGGCCGGGGGTGTCCGGGTAGCCCTGGCCGACGACCGAGGGCTGGATGCCCTCGGTGATGATCAGGCCTGCCGAGGCGCGCTGGCCGTAGTACTCGACGGTGGAGTCGGTGACTGTGAGGCCCTCGCCGTGCGCCCTGCTACGGGTCATCGGCGCCATGGCGATCCGGTTGCCGAGCTGTGTGCCGGACAGGTCGATCGGGTCGAATGCAGTGGTCATGAAAAGCTCCCCAGAATTTATGTGGTCGGCCAAGTAATCGCGCCGAGTGCCACTGTAGACCATTAATTGGCCGACCAAGGTAAAGTTTTTGGGGACACTGTTCACCAGACAGTCGCCACCCCTCCCGAGGAGGCCCGATGAAGCCCGAGACCGCGGCCGACCCGGTCTGTACCGAGCCGCTGCCGAGCTCCGCGCTGGCCGGGCCCGTCAGCCATGCCGTCTCCCGGGTCGCCCGGCTGCACCGTATGGCGGCGGGCAAGCTGCTCAGGGGAGCCGGCCTCTACCCGGGGCAGGAGTTCGTGATGATGCACCTGTGGGACGCGGGCCCGGTGCGCCAGTCCGAGCTGATCAAGGCCGTCGAGCTCGACCCCTCCACGGTGACGAAGATGCTCCAGCGTCTGGAGCAGGCCGGACACGTCCGCCGCTGCCCCGACCCGGGCGACCGGCGCGCGGTGCTCGTCGAGGCCACGGAGGAGAGCTGCGCACTGCACTCCGCGGTGGAGGCGGCCTGGGCGGATCTGGAGGAGCACACGCTCGCGGGGCTCGACCCGGACGAGCGCAGGGAGCTGACCCGGCTGCTCGGGAAGGTCGAGGAGAACCTCTGCGTCCAGACGGCGGACTGCCCCGGCCTTCGGGCGTAATGGCATGGCGGGGTTTCGCCGCGAACTCGGCGTGGACGTAGGCGAGTTCGCATAATCTGACGAGACCACGGGGAAGGGGGAGCCGAACATGGCGTACGCCGGAGAGATACGGCTGACAGACGGCAGCGGCGTGTGGGTGGAGATCGCCGACGGGGAATCCGGCGGTGTGAACCGCGTCGGCCGGGCGGCATCCTTGGCGCGGGCCACGTCCGAGACGTTGCAGGACGCCATGAGCCATGTGCGGCCGGCACTCGACGTCATAGCGGAGGGCCTGCGCGGCATGGCCCATGTGCCCGAGACCGTGCGCGTGGACTTCGGTATCAAGCTGTCCGCCGAGGCTGGAGTGGTCGTGGCCAAGGCGGCCTCGGAGGCCAACTTCACGGTGAGCGTGGAATGGCGGCCACGGGACGGGGCAGGACCGGCCTCCAGCCCGGCGTAACAGGCATCACCATGGCAGCGGTCCATGAGGAAGAGGTACTGGCGCGCTCCCTCGTCCGCGTCCGCTCCCGCTCCGGCGAAGTGGTCGGAGCGGGGTTTCTGGTCGATACGGACGTCGTGTGCACCTGCGCCCACGTCGTCGCGCAGGCAGCGGGACTGTCCACGACCCCCGCGGAGGCTCCGCAGGACACGGTGCTGCTGGAGTTCCCACTGCTGCGGGACGACTCCGGAGCCGTACCCGGCGGCCGCTCCACGGTGGTCGCCTGGCGGCAGATCAACGACGACGACACCGGAGATGTCGCGCTGATGCGACTGGAGCGGCCGGTGCCCGGTACCCGTCCCGTGCCGCTCGTGGACGGTACCCAGGTATGGGATCACGCGTTCCGGGTCATGGGCTTCCCCCAGGGTGCCGAGCACGGGGTGTGGGCCTCGGGTACGCTCCGCGGTCGCCAGGGCGCGGGCTGGCTGCAGATGGAGACGGCTGCCCCGGGGCAGCGGATCTCCCCCGGATTCAGCGGGTCCCCGGTGTGGGACGACGCGCAGGGCGGTGTCGTCGGAATGACGGTGGCGGTCCAGCGGGGCACCGACTCGACCACCGCGTACCTGACTCCGTCCGCCTCGCTCGTCGACGAGCGCATCCTGCGTCCACGCTGCCCGTTCCGTGGGCTGGCCCCTTTCACGGAAGCCGACGCGGGCGTGTTCCACGGACGGGAGGAGGAGACGGAGCGCCTGCGGGCCGCCGTCGGCCGGCATCCGCTGACCCTTGTGGTCGGTCCTTCCGGCTGCGGCAAGTCCTCACTGATCCGCGCCGGCCTGCTGCCCCGGCTCCAGGCCGCCGGTATGACGGTGTCCGAGTTACGCGCGGTCCCGGGGGTGAGTCCGGCCGCGGTCGTGGCCCGTACCGTGGTACCCGTACTGGAACCCGGACTCGGTGAGGTCAACCGCCTGCGTACGGCCGCGGAGTTGGCCGAGCTGCTGTCCGCCCGGCAGCAGGGCGCCGAACCCGCCACCGGACCGCTCGACGAGCTGTCGGCCGAGCTGCGATCCCGCATCCTCGCCCACGCGGGCGAGGGCGGACATGTGCTCTTCGTGGACCAGTTGGAGGAGTACGCCGGCGCCGACCCGTCCGCCGCCCGTGAACTCCTGCGGCTCCTCACGTCCCTCGGCTCGGGGCAGGACCCCGGAGCGGAGCCGGCGCTGCGCGTGGTCGCCACCGCCCGCCCGGAGTCGCTCGACACCCTCGTGACGCCCGGGACCGCTGACGTACTGAGTGGCGCGACCCAGTTCCTGGCCCCGCTCTCCTCCCAGGGACTCCACCGGGCGGTCACCGCCCCCGTCGAGGCGGTTCCCGGCCTGTGGTTCGAAGCAGGCCTGCCCGAACGAATCGTCGCCGACGCCGCGGACGAGCCCGGGCGGATGCCGCTGGTGGAATTCGTCCTGACCCGGCTGTGGGAGCGGCGGGACCGTGCGATGCTCACGCACGCCGCCTACGACGGCCTGGGGGGCGTCGCCGGGGCACTGGTCGGCTACGCCGAGGAGTCCCTGCGTACCCACCTCGCCGCCGACGAGGACTTCCTTGCCCGGCGGCTGTTCGCGCAGATGACACGCCCTGACGACAGCGGAGGCTTCTCGCGCCGACCGGCACAAGTGGCCGACCTCGACCCCGCCCTGCAGTCACTCGCCCGGCGGCTGAGCCCGACCAAACTGGTGGTCCTGGGCCGCGCGCCCGACGGCGGCGAGATCGTCGACCTGGCCCATGAGGCGCTGGCCACGCTGTGGCCGCGGCTGAACCAGTGGCTGGTCGATTCCCGGGACTTCCGGTTGTGGCAGGAGCAACTGCGCCGCGACATCCGGCGCTGGCAGGACCAGGGAAGAGAGCCGGGCGCGCTCCTGCGCGGCAGCATCCGGGCCACGGCTTCGGACTGGCTGGAGCGGCGGCCCGAGGACATCGCCGACGCCGAGAGCGCGTACATCCGGCAGAGCAACCACCACCACCGGCGCAGCGCCCGGCGCTGGCGCATGCTGGCAGCAGTCCTCACCGTGCTGACACTGCTGGCGGCAGGCCTGGCGGTGAGCGTCCTGGAGAGCAACAGGCAGGTCGAAGCGCAGCTCCAGACCCAGGCGTCGCGGCTGCTCGCCGACATCTCGGACCGGCATGCGGTCAACGAGCCGGCCCTGTCGATCCAGTTGGCCCTCGCCGCCTGGCAGACCGATCCGACACCCGAGGCGTATGCAGCGCTGCTGCGCCAGTACGCACGCGGACAACGGCTGACGGGCAGCCATCCCGGGCTGTGGCCGGGCCGCTTCCAGGGCATGAGGACCACGGCGGACGGCGGGACCATGGTGGTGCATTCGGTCGGGGACAAGGGCGAGCTCACGTTCACGGTGATCACGGGTCTCCTGGAGAACCGCCTTCGGCAGCACCGGCTCCGCGAAGTCCCGGAAGGCGTACAGGAAACCAGCAGGAGTGCCCTGAGCCCGGACGGCCGCAGCTACGCCCTGGCGGGGGCGGACGGCAGAGTGTGGATATGGGACCTCACCGCCGATGGGGAACCTCGCGTTCTCGGGTCCGAGGACGCGAAGGGTCGCAAGGTGAACGGCGCCGCACTGGACTACAGCAGCGACGGGCGACGTCTGCTGCGGATGCTCAAATTCTTCGACGGGTCCGGGGCTACCGGCGCCCGCGACCGCCACGCGGCGATCTCCGCGTGGGACCTCCCCTCCGGCCGGCGCGTGGCGACCGCCCCGGGCCTGGTGCCCGGCGAGCCGGTGGATGTCGCGTTCACGGCCGACGCCGGCCAGGTCGTCTTCACGGTCAGCTCCGGGGCCGTCGGGCGGCGAGCCGTGATTCGCGACCTGGTGACCGGCCGCGACATCCGTGCCTTCACCGAGGCGTCCGGAGTCACGGTGATCGCCGGAGGCGGCGAGTTGATCGTCGAAGAGCAAGGAGCCTCCGGCGCGGAAAGGGCCGCTCGCGCCCTTCCGGCGAGCCCGGATCGGGGCCGTACGGTGCCCCTGCCCCCGACGGCCGGCGTGCTCGACATGACCGACGCGACGGGCGAGTTCGCTGTCCTCGCCGAGTCATCCACGAAGGGTGCCTACCTCGAACTCACCCTGATCGAGCTGCGCACCGGTAAGGCCTACCGGACCAGGACGCCCCCGAGCGGGCTCTCCGACGCCCCCCAGACCGGATCTGACGTCGCGGTGGTACCGGCCGCGGGTGGCAACGTCACCGTCATCATCCCCACGGTGGACGCACTGCTGACCGCCGTGGCCGTCCCGGTGGACGGGAAGTTGTGGCCCCGCGTGGCCGACGTGTCGGCAGAAGGGGCTCTGTCGCCCGACGGCAAGTATGTCGCGCGGGCCGGACGCACGTTCCTGGAGGTCGTCACGACCACCCACGGCAGTCGCGAACAGGTGCCTTGGGCTCTCGAAACGCAGCCAAAGCCGCTGTGGACAGCCGATTCGCAGTGGGTCGTACTGGAGCGGCCCGACGGCGGGCTGTCGGCATTCGCGGCACGCAACCCCCGCAGACGCGTCGACTTCTCATGGGAGGACGGGGACGGGACAGCCAGGAGGAAGGGCGTGGAGGCAGTCGCGCCGGTGCAGGGCAGTGAGGTCGCGGTACTCACCACCGACGGCAGGCTGATGCTGGTCGACGCCTCCACGGGGAGGCGGATCGGACCGCCCATCCAGGTGGAACGGAAGACCGAGCAGCAGACAACCAACCCCTTAACGGCGTTCGGCCAGTTGCGCACCCGCCCTGGACATCCGTATGAGATGGCGGTGGTGACGAGCGCCGGGACGAAGACTGGGACGGTGGAAGTGTGGAACGTGCGCACCGGCACCCGCCTCCATACCCTGACCGTGGGCGAGCTTGAACCCGTCTTCGTACTGACGCGACCGGCCGGCCTGCTGTTCACCCCGGACGGAAAGCACCTGATGTCGGCCAACGACGACGGCTTTCTGCGCCGGTGGGACGTGGACCGGGGTGTCGTGGTCGGACGTCCGCTGGCCGCCACCGGCACCGACGTCTTCGAGCTCGTCGCCTTCGGTGTGAACGACACCCTGATCACCTACGGGGGCAAGGAGGCCGAGCTGCAGTTCTGGGACCTCCGCAGCGGGCTGCTGCTCGCCGGCCACCCCGCGACGGCGGTCTGGGGCATCGTGGTGCGCGACGAACGGCTGATGATCGCCGGTGAGGGCTGGTATCAGGAACTGGACCTGCGCCCGAAGGCCATGGTGAAAGCCCTGTGTAAAGGGGTGGGCCGGGACTTCACGGCAACCGAACGCGAACTCCTGCCCTCAGGCGCGCTGCGGACCCCGCCATGTAAGAGGAGCCACCGCGCAACCGAGGACCTGGACTTCTGAGGTCAGGAGTTCTGTTCCCATATACGGCGAGGCTTTCGAGGGCCGCGCCCCTGGCATCCGGTCCGATGCTCTCAGAGCCCGGTCAGATCCAGCTCGCCGACGACCTGCTCGCCGCTCTTCTCCCCGGTCAGGCAGAAGCCGAGCCCCAGATAGAACTGCTCGGGTCCGTGCTCCCCCAGCCCCCAGGTCGTCGTCACACGCGTCTGCCCACGCCTACGGACTTCCTCGCACACAGACTCCACGGCGAAGCGGCCGTACCCACGGCCCTGTTGACCGGCAGCGATGTTCAGCCGCCAGAGGCCACTGCGGGGCGTGTCGTCCGGGTTGTCCGGGTCGAAACGGACCATGAAGAAGGCCATCACGAAACCGACGAGCAGCTCGCCGTCGAAGATCAATCGGGGCCAGGCGATCTCGGGTTGCACATACGCCTCGGCGAGTGACCGCGCGACCGGGGCCACGAACTCCTCCTGCTCAGGCCGCACTTTCAACCGGCACGCGTCGAGAACGCTGTCCGGTGTGACCTTGTCCAGGCGAAGTGACGAAGACATCCCGACACCCTATCGACCGCCTCCGGGACGGGCGGTGCCGCTCTCGTCGGCGTCGGCGAGGCGGTCCAGCACCCGTTCAACATCGGCTGCGGAGTTGTACAGATGGAACGCGGCCCGCAGGTTGCCCGCGCGATCGGACACGACGATCCCCACGCGGGCCAGTTCCGGCACGCGGTCCCCGAGCCCGGGTACGGCGACGATCGCCGAGTCGCCCGGGAGCGGCTCGTACCCCAGATCCGTAAGCCCCGCCCTGAACTGCCGGGCGAGCGCGGTGTCATGGGCGTGCACCGCCTCGATCCCGATCTCCTCCAACAGCGCCAGGGACTGTTCGGCCGCGTGGTAGGCGAGGAAGGACGGGGGCTCGTCGTAGCGGCGGGCCGAGCGTGCGAGTTCCTCGATCGGGCCGTACATCTTCTCGGTCTCGGCGGCGAAGGGTCCGGCGTGCAGGGGCGGCACCGACTCCTGCGCCTCCTCCGTCACGGTGAGGAAGGAGACACCGCGCGGGCAGAGCAGGAACTTGAATCCGCCGGTGACCGTGAAGTCCCAGGCGCCCGCTTCCAGCGGCAGCCAGCCCGCGGACTGGCTGGTGTCGAGAAGCGTACGGGCCCCGTGCGCGGCCGCCGCCGCCCGCACCGCCGCCAGATCGGCGACCCGGCCGTCGGCGGACTGCACCGCGGAGAAGGCCACCAGGGCGGTGCCCGGCCGTACCGCGTCGGCGAGCGCGTCCAGCGGCGCGTAGCGCAGCTTGAGATCGCCGCGCACGGTGAAGGGCGTGACGACGGAGGAGAACTCGCCCTCCGGGAACAGGACCTCCGCGCCGGGCGGCAGCGAGGCCGCGATCAGCCCCACATGCACCGCGACCGAGCCTCCGGCGGCGACCCGGTCCTCGTCCACGCCGCTGAGCCGGGCGAAGGACCGGCGGGCGGCGTTCATCGCGGAGTAGTCCCCGGCGCCACCGGGTCGCCCGGCGGCCAGCTCGTCAGCGAGCGTCTTCACCGCCCGGACCGCCCGCCGCGGCAGCCGCCCGCAGCTCGCAGTGTTCAGATACGTCGTCCCGGGCGCGAACTCGGCGCCGGCCAGCGTGCGAAGGGTCTCCATGGGATCACCCTCCGACGCCCCGCGGCTGTGGTCAATCACGAATTGCTGCGGGGCACCGTTCAGCTGTGGTCAACGGTCGGTGTGCCGTCAGGACGCGGTCTGCGGGACCTCGCAGGAACCGTCGGCGTCACAGGCGGCGGCGTCGGTGCCGATCGGGGTGATCGCCCGGCCCTGCCAGGCCTGCTCCAGCGCCTGCGTGAAGTTCGGCGGGCTGGCCGCCGGAGACCCCGTAGCGGCGGTCGAGTACGAAGAAGGGCACCCCGGTCGCGCCGAGCTCGGCGGCCTCGCGCTCGTCGGCCCGCACGTCGTCGGCGTACGCCGTCTCGTCGGCGAGGACCGCCCGGGCCTCGTCCGCGTCCAGACCGGCCTCGACCGCGAGCGTGATCAGTACGTCGCGGTCGAAGACGGACCGCCCGTCGGCGAAGTTCGCCCGGTAGGCGAGGTCCAGCAGCTGGTCCTGGCGGCCACGGGCCTTGGCCAGGTGCAGCAGCCGGTGGATGTCGAAGGTGTTCCCGTGATCACGGCCCTCGGTCCGGTACTCGAGCCCCTCGGAGTGGGCATTGGAGGCGACGTGCTCCTCCATGGCCCGGGCCTCGTCGAGGGTGCGGCCGTACTTCTTCGCCAGCATCTCGACCACGGGAGCGGTGTCGTGCTTGGCCCGGCTCGGGTCGAGCTCGAAGGAGCGGTGGACCACCTCGATCTCGTCGCGGTGGGCGAAGGCCGCGAGTCCCTTCTCGAAGCGTGCCTTGCCGATGTAGCACCAGGGGCAGGCGATGTCGCTCCAGATCTCGACGCGCATCTTCTTCATCACTCCAGGGTCGTACGGTGCGGAGGCCACCTCCGCCAAGAGGTGAACGCGCACCGGGACCGGCGCATTCCGGCCCTGACATCAGGGCCGGTCGCATGAGCGGTCGGCCCTGGCCAATTTGCGCCTCGCCGGGGCAGGACTATTCCTCTGCGAAGATCTCCTCTGCGCAGGATGCGGTGATCGCCCGGGCGAGCCACTGCCGCAGGATCTCGGGATCGCCGCAGCTGGTGATGCGTTCGCGGGTGTCGACGGGAACGGCGATGTCGCGCTGCTCGAGCAGGAGCAGGATGCTCTGCGCGATGCCCTGGGCGCGGCCTTCCGCGCGGCCTTCGTCTCGGATCTCTTCCGAGAGGGGTGAGGTGTAGAAGGAGAGGTCCACGGCCACCAGGTCCTCCAGTGTTGTGCGGCCGGGAGTCTGCCCAGGCCTTGTGCTGTGAGTTCGACGATGGGGTCTGCGATGGTTTCCGGCGTGTCCCGCAGTGCGGTGGACAGTGCTTTGAGTATGGCACCGATGTCCGGATCCGCGGCGTGTGTGATGGCGGACAGGGTGGCGAGTGCCAGGTCCTTCCGGGCCTCGGCCGTGTTGGTGATCCGCGGCATGTTGTGAGGGCCTGCGACGAGGGGGGGGCAGGGTGAGGGCGGGCCACTGGGGCGGGCCGATGTGGGTGGTGCGGGAGGCCCATTCGGCGGTGGTGCGGTCCTGGCAGACGACCAGCAGGAGGGGATGGAGTTGGTACTTCGTGTGCAGGTAGGACAGGTAGTAGGCCCAGCTGGCGGGTTTGGCCGGGTCCTTCTTGCCCTGGGCTTCGACTGCGAGGAGGAGCGAGTCGCCGTCTTCGGTATCGAGTCGTAACAGGGTGTCGACGCGGCGTTCGACCGGCCGTGCCTCGGTGAGATCGGTGGGCAGGACGGTGACCGAGGTGGGTGGGGCGAAGGTGACGCCCAGCACTTCGGAGACCCGGCAGAAGAGTCCGGGGTACTCCTGGAAGATGCGGTGCATCGCCTCGTGAGGTGAGCTGACCATGCGGGTCCTTGTCGATACGGGGTGGTGCGAGTCGTGCGGTGGAGGTGCCAATGGCACATGCAGATGGCGACTCTCGTGGCGAGCGTAAGAAGGCAAGGCGGTCTTGGTGAGGGGAAGTTGAGGCAATTCACTCGCAGGAGTGTGCGTGTTCGATGTGCCTGGCCTCGGCTACGTCGGCACGAGGTCCGTACAGGTAGGGCGCTCGGACCCAGCGGTCGTGTGGGCGGGCCGCATGCGCACACGGACGGGTGTTCCGCCCTGCTCTAGGATCAGGTTCTTGTCGATCCGGGGGAGTTATGCGAAGGCGTCTGGACCGAAGGGCTCGGCTGCATGCCGTGACGATGGTCGGGGCGAGCGCGGCGGGGCTGGCCCTGCTGGCGGTGGTGGTGTTGCTCCTGCCGGGCCTCGTGGTTGATCACGACCTGGCAGGCGCGAGCATTGCGCCGAAGGATCGGCTGGGCGCGGTGAACAACGTCCGGACCACGCTGCTGCAAGCCGTAGGCGGCATAGCGATCTTCGTCGGAGCGTACGTGACCTGGCGTCAATTGCGGGTAAGCCAAGAGGGGTTGAACGCGACGCGGGAAGGGCAGATCACCGACCGCTTCGGGCAGGCGGTGGAGCAGACCGGGAGCGACAAGCTCGACGTGCGCATCGGCGGCCTGTACGCGCTGTGGCGGGTGGCGGACCACTCCGACCGGGACCGTGAAGCGGTCATCGCCATCATGGCTGCGTTCATCCGGACCCATCTGCCCTGGCCGGGAGCGGAAACGGGATCGCACGCGCCTGCGGCGGATGCGCCGATCAATTCCGTTCTGCCGTTGGAGACGCGGACTCCGGATGCTCAGGTGGCGCTGACCTGCCTGGGAGTCCTGTGTGAGGGTCGCCGGCCCGAATGGCTCAGCCTCATTGCCACCGACCTTCGGCGGGCCGACTGCGACGGGCTGCATCTGCAGGGAGTCATCCTCGACCGGGCCTGCCTGGAGGCGGCAAGCATCTTCCGCGTTGATCTGACCCGGGCGTCACTGGCCGGAGCCGTCCTCAGACACGCCGAGCTGGCGACATCAATTCTCCGGTTCTCCCGGTGTGTTGCCGCCGATCTGCGGGGAGCGCGGCTTGTCGAAACGGACCTGGAGGGTGCCGATTTCACCGGTGCGGACCTGCGGGAAGCCGATCTGGGCAACGCCCGGGCAGCCAACGCCTCGTTCCGTCAGGCGGATCTCTCGATGGCTGATCTGCGCGGAGCCGATCTGAGCACCGCGGATCTGCGGGAGGCGCGGCTGGAGGGAGCCCGAGCGAGTGCTCGTACTCTCTGGCCGGCCGGCATCGACGCCTCACAGGTCGGCGTCACCATGGCCGAGGATCGGGAAGACGAGGATCCGTCCTTCGCTCTGTCCGGCTTTACGCTGCGAACAGATCTTCCGCCGTTGCGCTCGTATCCGTAACTGCTTACAGGAATCAGGCGCGCGGCACCGCGAAGCGCAGCACCAGGTGGTTCCCCGCGCGCGGCTCGTCCGGGTCCGGGAGCCAGCCATGGTGGGCGTAGAAGGACTGGGCGCGCGTGTTGTGTTCGAAGACCTCCAGGCGGGCCGTGTTCACGCCCGCGCGCTGCCAGGCCTCGACGCAGGCGGCGTGCAGGGCGGTGCCGATGCCGTCGCGCCAGCGCTTCGGGGCGACGTGGAGCTGGGTGAGGGTCATGACACCGTCCACCTCGCGGGAGACTGCGACCCCCGCTACCACCCTGTCCCGTACGGCGCACAGCACCGCTCCCCGCTCGATCGACGTGGCCCAGCCTGCGCGGGTGCGGGCGTGCTCGGCGGGGCTGTCGAAGGCCTCGTCGGGGATGTGGCCGCGGTAGTAGGTCGCGCGCGCCTCGGCGTGCAGGGTGGCGATGGCGTCCAGGTCCTCAGGCGTGGCGGTTCTGATCATGCTGGTGGGGACGCGGCGGAGCCTGGCCTAGGTTCCAGCCGGCCCGTGCAGGTCCTGTACCGGGATTCCGGCGTCACCGCGCTTCCGGTACGGGTAGTGGAGGAGGCTTGGCCGGCCCGCCTTCGGTACTGGCCCGGTGCCATCCCGTACTCCCGCTTGAACGCCTTGGCGAAGGCGAACTCCGATGCGTAGCCCGCCCGGTGGGCCACCGTGCGCAGCGGGGCGTCGTCCTCCCGCAGCAGGCGGCCCGCCGTCGTCATGCGCCACCAGGTCAGATACGCGAGCGGGGGCTGGCCGACCAGCGTGGTGAAGCGGCGGGCGAAGGCGGCCCGAGAGAGTCCGGCGCGGCGGCCCAGTTCCTCGACCGTCCAGGGGTCGGCCGGGTCGCCGTGGATGGCTTGCAGTGCGGCGGTGATGCCCCGGTCGCGCAGCGCCGCCGCCCAGCCGCCCGGGGCGTCGGGGCGCTCCGTCAGCCACCAGGTGCGCAGCAGGTAGAGCAGGAGTGTGTCGAGCAGCGCGGGTACGACCGCGTCGGAGCCGGGCTGCGGGTTCTCCAGTTCCGCGCCGAGGAGTTCGACCGCCGCGCGCACCGAGGCGTACTTGCCGATTCGGGCCGGCAGATGGATCACGTCCGGCAGCTCGGTGAGCAGCGGATGGGCCCGCGCCCTGCTCAACTGGTAGGCGCCGCACAGGAGAAGGTTCTCGGGCCGCCCGTCGGCGGGTCCGGGGTGCGGGACGGGCGGCCAGGTGCCGTCCGGTTCGATCTCGACGTCGCGCAGCGGGGTTGCGGGGTCGTCGGCGAGGCCGTGGCCGTAGCCGTGGGCCATGAAGACCACGTCCCCGGGGCCGAGCAGCACCGGCGGGGCGTCGTCCGGCAGCAGCCAGGCCGAGCCCTGGAGCACCACATGGAATCCTGCGCCCTCACTGGCCGGGAAGCGCACGCCCCAGGGGGCATATCTGACGGAGCGCGCCGAGTGGGGGCGTCCCGTGCGCATGGCGGCGATCGCGTCGCTCAGCACGTCCATGACCGCACCGTACCCGACACTGGCAAGACGATCAGGCATGACCGAGAGGCTTTGGGACATGGATCGTCTCGCGGAGCCTGCTTAGCGTCGTACCCATGACAACTACCGTATTGACCAAGGCAGTTCTTTTTCATGAGCTCGGCGGCCCGGAGGTCCTGGGCATCGAGGACGTGGAGCTCCGCGAGCCCGGCCCGGGCGAACTCCGCTTCCGTATCGAGGCGATCGGTCTCAACCGCGCCGAGGCCCTCTTCCGTTCGGGCACGTACTACTACCAGGCCACCCTCCCCGGCTCCCGGCTCGGCTACGAGGCGGCCGGTGTCGTGGAGGCGGTCGGCGAGGGCGTGAGCGAGTTCGCGCCCGGCGACCCGGTGATGACCGCGGCCAACTTCGACTTCGGGGTGCACGGCGTGTACGCGGAACGGGCCGTGATGCCCGTGGAGTCGGTGGTCCACCGCCCCGAGGGCGTGGACGCGGTGAGAGCGGCGGCGGTCTGGCTGACGTACTCCACCGCGTACGGCGGCATGCTCGAGACCGGCGGCCTCCATGCCGGCGACCATGTGGTGATCACCGGCGCGTCCAGCGGTGTGGGGACGGCGGCGATCCAGATCGCCGTCCGGACCGGCGCGATCCCGATCGCCACCACACGCACCGAGGCCAAGCGCAAGCAGTTGCTCGATCTCGGGGCGGCCCATGTGATCGTCACGGACGAGCAGGACCCTGCGGCCGAGGTCAAGCGGATCACCGGTGGGCGCGGCGCGGACCTGGCCTTCGACGCGATCGGCGGGCCCGGCTTCCGGGCCCTTGGTGACGCCGTCGTGCCGGGCGGAGCGATGGTGCTGTACGGCTGGCTGGACCCGCGCCCGATCGAGCTGTCGATGAACTGGCCGCTGACTGTGCACACCTTCGCCAACAGCGTCCGCGTCCGCACCGCGACCGGCCGCCGCCGCGCCGCGCACTTCATCGGCACAGGTCTGCGCGACGGGTCGCTGAGCCCGGTGATCGCGGACGTCTTCGACGGGCTGGAGCGCGTCGTCGACGGCCACCGGTTGATGGAGTCCAACAGCCACACCGGGAAGATCGTCGTGACGGTCTGAAATCACGGTCTGATCGGTCTGAACGGGCTGAACGGTCTGAAATCAGGAGCCGTCGCGCAGACCCGCCGGCCAGTTCGGGCGGTACTCGATCCGGTCGAAGGTGACCACGCACCCCTCTCCCACCGGTGACTGGGCCATGAACCCGACCAGTGCCGCGCCCGCCTTCTCCTCGTCGCCCAGGGCGAAGATCCGTACGAAGGTCCAGTGTTCGCCGTCCGTCGACGCATGGAAGGCGAATGCCTTGCCGGTGCGGCTGATCCGCAGCCAGGCGCTGTCGCCGTCCACCACGAAGGAGTTGGCGTCGTCGGAGTGGCCGCGGGTGACGACCGTGCAGATGGTGGGCTTGTCCGGGGAGTGCTCCAGGCAGAGCTTGGCCCACTCCCGCTCGCCGACGTGCAGATAGAGCACGCCGGCGTCGAAGGCCGCGGTGAAGCCGACGGTGACCCGCGCGATGAGCTGGAAATCGCCCTCCGGCGCGCCGAGCAGGCGCGGCGCGTCGGAGACGGGGTCCAGGGCTTCGCCCGCGGGCGGCACGAAGAGGTCCTGCCGGGCTCCCGCCCAGCCGGTGAGCGCGCCCTTGTCGTACGACCAGTTGGCCTCAGGGCCGTACGGGCGCAGCGGGAAGGGCAGTTCGGTCAGGTCGATCGGGTCGGTCACGTCGCTCAGCTTCGCCGAGTTTCCCGGCGGCCGTCCACCCGACGCGGCAGACCGAGCGGGTTGTCGTCGCGCAGCTCGGGCGGCAGCAGCGCCTCGGGCGTCGTCTGATACGTGACCGGGCGCAGCCAGCGCTCGATCGCGGTGGCGCCGACCGAGGTGGAGGTGGAGGTGGTGGCCGGGTAGGGGCCGCCGTGGTGCTGGGCGGGGGCGACGGCGACGCCGGTCGGCCAGCCGCCGACGAGCACGCGGCCCGCGAGCGGGGTGAGTTCGGCGAGCAGTTCGGCGCCCCTGCCATCGCCTTCGGCCTCGCCGGAGGAGAGGTGCAGGGTGGCGGTGAGGTTGCCGGGGAGTCGGCCGAGCACCGCGGTGATCTCAGCGTCCGACTCGTAGCGGGCGACGATGGTGACCGGGCCGAAGCACTCTTCGAGCAGCAGGTCGTGCGGCCCTTCTGCGGCCAGCAGCCGTGCCGGTACGGACAGGAAGCCGGCGCTCACGGTGTGCTCGCCGCCCGCGCCGGGGGTGATCGGGGCCTCCACGTCGGGCAGTTCGGCCCGTTCCCGTACGCCCTCGACAAAGGCCGAGCGCATCCGGTGGTCGAGCATCACGCCGGGCTCGGTCTCGCTGACCGCGGCCGTCAGGGACTTGAGCAGCCGGTCGCCCGCGTCGCCCGCCGGGGCCAGGACGAAGCCAGGCTTGGTGCAGAACTGCCCCTCCCCCAGGGTCATCGAGCCCGCGAGCCCGGCCCCGAGCTGCTCGGCCCGCTCCCCGGCGGCCGCCTCGGTGACGACGACGGGGTTGAGCGAGCCGAGTTCGCCGTGGAAGGGGATGGGTGCGGGCCGGGCGGCCGCGGCGTCGAAGAGCGCGCGCCCGCCGCGTACCGAACCGGTGAAGCCCGCGGCCGCCACCAGCGGGTGCCTGACCAGTTCGATGCCCGCCTCGAAGCCGTGCACGAGGATCACGACATCCTCGGGCAGACCGACGCGCTGGGCGGCCCTGCGCAGGACGGACGCGCAGAGTTCCGAGGTCCCGGGGTGGTCGGGGTGCGCCTTGACGACGACCGGGCAGCCGGCCGCGAGGGCGCTGGCGGTGTCGCCGCCGGGCACGGAGAAGGCGAGCGGGAAGTTGCTCGCGGCGTAGACGGCGACGACGCCGAGGGGGATCTTGTAACGGCGCAGATCCGGCCAGGGCGGGGTCCTGGAGCCGTCCTCGTGGTCGATGCGGATGTCGAGGAAGGCACCCTCGTCGACGACCTCGGCAAAGGCGCGCAACTGGGCGGTGGTGCGGGCGAGTTCACCGGTGAGGCGGGTGGGGCCGAGCGCGGTCTCGGCGTCGGCGGCCTCGATGACGTACTCGCTCGCCTCGTCGAGCAGGTCGGCGGCGGTACGGAGCAGGAGCGCGCGTACACTCCGGTCGGCGAGAGCGGGGCGGGCGGCGTGTGCGGCGCGGACCGCGTTGTCGATCTCCTCAACCGTGGACTCGACCGCAACCTGCTCACGCGGGTTCCCGGTTCGGGGGTCGACACTCCAGACTGGTGCTGCTGCCACCGCGGCTTCCTTCCCGGTCTACTGCACCCATCAGGGGTTTTGTTCGGTATTCTGAACAGCGTTCCTGATGGTGAATGTGTGGGGACTCTATTTCCGGGCGTTCTGCGCGGTCAAGAAGGGGCGAAGAGCAATGTCAACTGCGGATTCCGGTGGAGCACAGGTCAAGTCCGCGGTGCGGACGGTGGAATTGCTCGAATACTTCGCCGGGCGCCCCGGCATGCACTCTCTCGCCGCGGTCCAGGAGGCCGTCGGCTACCCCAAGTCCAGCCTCTACATGCTGCTGCGCACCCTGGTCGAGCTCGGCTGGGTGGAGACGGACGCGACGGGCACGCGGTACGGCATCGGCGTACGGGCCCTGCTGGTGGGCACCTCGTACATCGACGGCGACGAGGTCGTGGCGGCCGCCCGGCCCACCCTGGACCGGCTCTCCGACGACACCACGGAAACCATCCACCTCGCGCGCCTCGACGGCACCAATGTCGTCTATCTCGCCACCCGCCAGTCGCAGCACTATCTGCGCCCCTTCACCCGCGTCGGCCGGCGGCTGCCCGCGCACTCCACCTCGCTGGGCAAGGCGCTGCTCGCCACCCACAGCGACGAGCAGGTGCGCAAGATGCTGCCGGAGACCCTGGCGTCGCTGACCGAGCACACCATCACCGACCGCGAGAAGCTCATCGAGGAACTGCATCTGATCCGCGAGCAGGGCTACGCCGTGGACCGCGAGGAGAACACGCTCGGGCTGCGCTGCTTCGGCATCGCGATTCCGTACCGCACGCCGGCGCGGGACGCGATCAGCTGCTCGGTGCCGGTGGCGCGGCTCACCCCCGGCCATGAGCAGATGATCAAGGACGCGCTCTTCGACGCGCGTGACCGGCTGACGCTGGCGACCCGGAGGCTGTGACGCCCGCGGTGCGGAGATCGACGAGCTGGTCCTCACCCTGACCGGCTGACCGGTCTCCGCCGTGCGGCGGAGGAGGATCGTCGCCGCGCGTGATGTGGTCAGGGCGCCCGCCCGGGAGCGTAGGGGACATGACACGGACACCGCTCGTTCCCGCTCCCCAGCCGCTGGATCCCGTAGGACCGGGGCGTGCCCGCACGGTGCTGCGCGCCGTCGCGATCGCCTCCTGCGTCCCGTATCTCTCGCTCAAGGCCGCCTGGATCGCCGGCAGCCGGATCGGCATACCGGAGGGCAGTGCGCTGCTCGACGACCGGGCCCTGATGGCCGTCGCGAACAGTGTCACGGTCCTGATGGACGGCGCCGTCATCGTCCTGGCGCTGCTGCTCACCCAGGGCTGGGGCAGGCGGGTGCCCGGCCGGCTGCTGGCCGCCCCCATGTGGATCGCGGGCGGGCTGCTGCTCCCGATCATGGTCGGCTACCCGGTCCAGCTGCTGGTCGCGGCCTTCACCGGGGCCGAGGCCGATCGCTCCGGGAGCTCGGGGAGTGAGCCCTTCCTCGACGAGTGGGTCTTCGGGGTCGTCTACACAGGCTTCATCGTCCAGGGTCTGGCCCTCGGCACACTCTTCGTGCTGTACGCGAAAGAGCGCTGGGGCCATGTGTGGCGGGGCCGGATCTGGGACCTGCCCACAGCCGCCACCGGTCGGACGCTGAAGGTGACCGCCGTGGCCGCCGCCGTGCTCGGGTTGTTCCCCGCCACGATGCGGCTGCTCTGGGCGTGCGGCGCGACGACCGGCCTCTCCGGCGCGCGGATCGAGCAGCGTACGGCCGACTTCTACGTACTCGAAGGGATCAGCGCCCTTTTCGTGGTCGTCGCCGTGGCCGGACCGCTGCTGCTCGCCTTCCGCCGGGGCCGCGCTCTGTCGCTGAAGACGCCGCTGGCCATGGCCTGGCTGGGCTCGGGCGCGGTGGGCTGTTGGGGAGTCTGGCTGCTGATCGCCGCACTGCTGCCCGGGGCCGAAGAGAGCGAGCGGGCAACGGGGTTGATGGCCCTGACCTACGCTGTCGGCATGATTGTCGGTCTGCTCGTCGCCACCGGCACCGCCTCCTTCCTGCGGCGGCGCGGCGCGTGAAGAGAGTCTTCGGGGCGCTGTTCGGAGGTCGGGCGCGGCTGCGCTGGGTCCATCTGATCCTGGGCGGCGCGCTGTTGACGCCTTACTGGCTTCTCGCCGCCGTCTTCGTCGGACCGATCGCCGGCGCCGACAGCATGTTCGCCGACTCGCTGAGGGTGCAGCTCGGCTCGTACGCCGTTGCCCTGCCGCTCGCCGCGGTGACCGCGCTCTTCCCGCTGACCCGGCCGATGTCGGTGGCGGCCGCGCGGGCGCTGTGCGGGGTGCCCGCCGACCGGTTCGCGGAAGGACCGGCGCGGACGCGGGCGGCGCGGCTGCGGACCTCGGGCTGGTTCACGCTGCACCTGGGCCTGGGCGGGCTGGTCAGCAGTGCCAGCCTGGCGCTGCCGCCGTTCGCGGTGACCGTGATGCTGCTGCCGCTGTTCGCAGGGATACGGGACTGGGTGAAGCTGCCCGGGCATCTCGACCAGGCGTGGTTCCTGGCCCTCGCCCCGTTCGCCGGGGCCGCCATGCTGCTGGGGCTCGCGGCGTGCGCGGCGGGGGCCGGGGCGCTGCTGGCCCGCCAGGCACCGGTGCTGCTCGGGCCGACGCCCGCGGACCGGCTGGCCGCGGCCGAGCGACGGGCCACCGAGCTGGCCGAGCGCAACCGCCTCGCCCGCGAGCTGCACGACTCGGTCGGCCATGCGCTGAGCGCCGTCACCCTGCAGGCGGGCGCGGCCCGCAAGGTGCTGGACAGCGATGTGGAGTTCGTACGGGAGGCGCTGGCCGCGATCGAGGAGACCACGCGGCGCACGGTGGGCGAACTCGACTCCGTACTGGGCCTGTTGCGGCAGGATGACGCCGCCGCGCCGCTCACTTCCGGGCCCGCACTGGACTGCCTGGACGGCTTGCTGTCCCGCAGTGGGGTGCCGGTCTCGCTCACCGCCGACGGCGATCTGGCCGCCGCCCCCGCGGCCGTCTCCCGCGAGGCTTACCGCATCGTCCAGGAAGGGCTGAGCAACGCCCTGCGTCACGCCGGGGCGTCCCCGGTGTCCCTGTGGATCACCCTGCGCGGCGAGGAGTTGGAGATCACGATGGAGAATCCGCTGCCCGACAAGGCACCGGCGGTCCGACCGGGAGGCGGCCGCGGAGTGCGGGGGATCACCGAACGGGCCGCGCTGCTCGGCGGGCATGCGCAGGCCGGTCCTGAAGGCGGGGTGTGGCGGCTGTCCGCCCGGCTCCCGTTGGCGGGCCGCCGATGAGCGCGATCCGGGTGGTCATCGCCGACGACGAGCGGATGGTGCGTACGGCGCTGCGCGTCATCCTGGACGCCGAGCCCGACCTGGAGGTCGTGGGCGAGGCGGCGACCGGCGCGGAGGCGGTGTCGGTGGTGCGTGAGCTGCGCCCCGACGTGGTCCTGATGGATGTACGGATGCCGGAGATCGACGGCATCCGGGCCACCGAGCAGATCCTGGGCACGCTCACCGCCTCGCCGCGCATCGTGGTGGTGACGACGTTCGAGAACGACTCCTATGTGTACGACGCGCTGCGCGCCGGAGCTGCCGGCTTTCTGCTCAAGCGGGCCGCGGCGGAGGATCTCGTCCAGGCGGTCCGGCTGGTGGCCCGCAGCGACTCGCTGCTGTTCCCGTCGGCCGTCCGTTCGCTGGCCGCCGAGTACGGCCGCCGGGAGCCGGCCGCTCCCCCGCCGTGGGCGGCGCGGCTGACCGAGCGCGAGAGAGAGGTGCTGCGGCTGATGGCGACGGGGCTGACGAACGCGGAGATCGCCGGACGGATGGGCGTGGGGCCCGCGACGACGAAGACGCATGTGGCGTCGGTCCTCGCGAAGACGGGCGCCAGGGACCGTACCCAGGCGGTGATCGCGGCGTACGAGTCGGGGTTCATCTCGCCGCGCTGAGACCCCGCCCGCCGGGGCGGCCCGTATGAAGAATTGAACAACAGCAAGACGCCGTACGCCTGGTTCACCTCCTACGCCAAGGACTCGTCCACCGGCAAGGAGGTGGCGGTCGCCGTGCTGATCGAGGACTCGGGCGCGGCCCGCTCCGAGGTCAGCGGCAACGGCCTGGCCGCGCCCATCGCGAAGAAGATGATGGCCGCGGCCCTGAAGTCCTGACGCCTGATGGCTACTTGACGCCGAGGAGCTGCTCGACCGGGTCGATCGCGAAGTAGACCACGAACAGCGCGGCCGTGCCCCACAGCAGCCAGTGCACGTCGCGCGCCTTGCCCAGCACCGTCTTGATGACGGCATAGGCGATGAAACCGGCGCCTATGCCGTTGGTGATGGAGTACGTGAACGGCATGACCGCGATCGTGAGGAAGGCCGGGATGGCGATCTCGTACCGCTCCCAGTCGATGTGCCGCACCTGCGCCATCAGCAGGAAGCCGACGGCGACGAGCGCGGGGGCAGCGGCCTGCGCGGGCACGACGGTGGCCAGCGGGGTGAGGAAGAGAGCGAGGCCGAAGAGCGCGCCGGTGACCACGGAGGCGAGTCCGGTGCGGGCGCCCTCGCCGACGCCGGCCGCCGATTCGATGTACGAGGTGTTGGAGGAGGCGGATGCCGCGCCGCCCGCCACGGCGGCGGCGCCGTCGATCAGCAGCACCCGGCCGAGGTTGGGGACCTTGCCGTTCTCGTCGAGCAGACCGGCCTCGCTGGAGATGCCGACGACCGTGCCCATGGTGTCGAAGAAGTCGCTCAGGATGAGGGTGAAGACCAACAGGACGAGCGTGATGACGCCGATCTGCTCGAAGGCGCCGAAGAGGCTGAAGGAGCCGACGAGCCCGAAGTCGGGGGCGGCCACGATGTCGTCGGGCACGGACGGGACGGTCAGGCCCCAGGCGAGCGGGTCGATGTCGGCGATCTCGTTGATGACGATCGCGACGACGCTCATCGTGACGATGGAGATGAGGATCGCGCCCTTCACCTTGCGGGCCATCAGCGCGACGGTGAGCAGCACGCCGAGACAGAAGACCAGGACGGGCCAGCCGGAGAGCTGACCGCTCGCGCCGAGCTGGACGGGCACGGTGCCGGTGTCCCCGGGGATGCGGGTGGCGAAGCCCGCGTCGATGAAGCCGATGAACGCGATGAACAGGCCGATGCCGACGCTGATGGCCACCTTGAGCGAGCCCGGGATGGCGTGCATGACGGCCTCGCGCAGTCCGGTGACGACCAGGACGCAGATGAGGATCCCCTCGATTACCACCAGGCCCATCGCGTCGGGCCAGCTCATCAGGGGCGCGATCTGGAAGGCGACGACGGCGTTGAGGCCGAGTCCGGCGGCGATGGCGAGCGGGAGATTGCCGCCGAGCCCCATGATGGCGGTCATCACGGCGGCCACCAGGGCGGTCACGGTGACCAGTTGGGGCCCGGAAAGGTGGGCGCCGAACTTGTCCTCGGCGCTGCCGAGGATGATCGGGTTGAGCACGAGAATGTAGGCCATCGTGAAGAACGTGGCGAAGCCGCCACGGATCTCCCGCGCGAAGGTCGAGCCTCGTGCGCTGATGTGGAAGTACCGGTCGACCTGTGCGGACATGGCTCTCCTCGGGGGGCGATCCTGCTGGCGGGTAGCTGGATTGTTCCCCCGGGACGAGCGTTTCAGGTTATGGGGGTGTTACGTCACCTCCGCCCAGCGCTTGATCGTCAAGGCCGCCAGGGCCAGACGGTCCGGGCCGCCTGGGACTGACGGTCCGGACCGGCCCGCTCAACCCGCGTACGGATCGGGGCTGTTGCCCCGGCGGGCGAGAAAGGCGAAGTCGCAACCGGTGTCGGCTTGGGTGATCTGCTCGCTGTACAGGGCGCCGTAGCCCCGTTCGTACCGCTCGGGCGGCGGCGTCCAGGCCGCCCTGCGCCGCGCCAGTTCCTCGTCGGAGATCTCCAGCCGCAGTGTGCGCGCCGCGACGTCCAGCGTGATCAGGTCTCCGCTGCGGACCAGGGCCAGCGGCCCGCCGACGTACGACTCGGGGGCGATGTGCAGCACACAGGTGCCGTAACTCGTACCGCTCATTCGGGCGTCCGAGATCCGCACCATGTCCCGTACGCCCTGCTTGAGGAGGTGGTCGGGCAGCGGCAGCATCCCGTACTCGGGCATGCCGGGCCCGCCCTTGGGGCCCGCGCCCTGGAGCACCAGCACATGGTCGGCGGTGATGCCGAGCTCCGGGTCGTTGATGGTCCGCTGCATCGTCCGGTAGTCGGGGAAGACCACGGCGGGCCCGGTGTGCTTCAGGAGGCGGGGCTCGGTGGCGATGTGCTTGATGACCGCGCCGTCGGGGCAGAGGTTGCCGCGCAGCACCGCCACGCCGCCCTCCTCGGCGAGGGGGTTGTCGCGCGGGCGGATGACGTCGGCGTTGTGGACGCGCGCGTCCGCGAGCTGTTCGCGCAGGGTGGGGTGCGCGACGG
This sequence comes from Streptomyces sp. NPDC002868, assembly GCF_055563295.1. Lineage (NCBI taxonomy): Bacteria > Bacillati > Actinomycetota > Actinomycetes > Kitasatosporales > Streptomycetaceae > Streptomyces > Streptomyces sp. NPDC002868. Next base: position 107,874 of record NZ_JBVHDR010000003.1, read on the forward strand.
TGGGCCGGTCCAGATGCAGTACGTCGGTCAACCGGGCCAGAAACGCGGGGAGTCCGCCCGCGAAGTGGAAGTCCTCCATCAGGTAGCGGCCGCCGGGGCGGAGGTTGGCCAGCACCGGGACCCTGCGGGCGATGCGGTCGAAGTCGTCGAGCGTGAGGGGCACGCCCGAGCGGCCCGCCATCGCGATCAGATGGATCACGGCATTGGTCGAGCCGCCGAGCGCGAGAACGGTGGCGACGGCGTCCTCGTACGCCTCCCGGGTGAGGATCTTCGACAGCCTGAGGCCCTGGTGCACCAGGCCGACGATCAGCCTGCCGGATGCCGCGGCCATCCGCTCGTGCCCGGAGTCGACGGCCGGGATGGACGACGCCCCGGGGACCGTGACGCCGAGCGCCTCGGCCGCGGCGGTCAGGGTCGATGCGGTGCCCATGGTCATACAGGTGCCGGGCGAACGGGCCAGGCCGTTCTCCAGCTCGGCCAGCTCCGCGTCGCCGATCAGGCCGGCGCGTTTGTCGTCCCAGTACCTCCACATGTCGGTGCCGGAGCCGAGCACTTCGGTGCGCCAGTGGCCCGGCAGCATCGGGCCCGCCGGTACGAAGACGGCAGGCAGGTCGGCGCTGGCCGCGCCCATCAGCAGCGCGGGCGTGGACTTGTCGCAGCCGCCCATCAGCACCGCGCCGTCCACCGGATAGGAGCGCAGCAGCTCCTCCGTCTCCATCGCGAGCATGTTGCGGTAGAGCATGGGGGTCGGCTTCTGGAAGGTCTCGGAGAGTGTGGAGACCGGGAATTCGAGGGGGAAGCCGCCGGCCTGCCAGACCCCGCGCTTGACGGCCTGGGCGCGGTCGCGCAGATGGACATGGCAGGGGTTGATGTCGGACCAGGTGTTGAGGATCGCGACGACCGGCTTGCCGAGGTGTTCCTCGGGGAGGTAGCCGAGCTGGCGGGTGCGGGCGCGGTGGCTGAACGAGCGCAGCCCGTCCGTGCCGTACCACTGGTGGCTGCGGAGTTCCTCTGGGCGCTTGGCGCTCATGCGTCCCATCCCGCGACCAGGGCGGCAACCTCGGCGCGCTGTTCGGCGGGCAGGGTTCGGCTGGGCGGTCGCACATCGCGGCGGCACAGGCCGAGCGAGGCCAGCGCTTCCTTGACGACGGTCACGTTGTTGGCGGACTGGTGGGCCGCGCGCAGTTCCTCGAACGGCCTGATCTGCTCCCAGGTGCGCATGGCGTCGGTGTACCGTCCCGCGCGCAGCGCGTCCCGCATGGCGAGGGAGACGGCCGGGGCGACATTGACGAGGCCGGAGGTGAAGCCGGTGGCGCCGCCCGCCCAGTAGGAGGGCGCGTACAGCTCGGCGAGGCCCGCGACCCAGACGAAGCGGTCCAGACCCGCGTCGCGCGCGAAGGCTGCGAACCTGGCCGCGTCGGGGACGGCGTACTTCACACCGATGACATTGGGGCAGAGCGCGCCCAGTTGGGCCAGCGTGCCGCCGCCGAGCAGCGGGTTGCGGATGTACGGGACGACGCCGAGCCCGGGGACCGCGTCGGCGATCGCCCGGTGGTAGTCGATCCAGCCGCCCTGCGAGACGTACGGATGCACGGGCTGGTGAACCATCACCAGCTGCGCGCCCGCGTCGCGCGCGTGCTGTGCGGCGGCGACGGCGGTGGGCACTTCGTGGCCGACCCCGGCGACGATCGTCGCGGCGCCCGCCGCCTCCTCGACGCTCAGCTCGACGGCGCGGCGGCGCTCCTCGGGCGTGAGGGCGTAGAACTCGCCGGTGTTGCCGTTGGGCGTGAGGGTGACGATGCCGCCGTCGACGAGGCGGCGCAGCAGGGCGCGCTGGGCCTTCTCGTCCACCGTGCCGTCGGCGGCGAACGGCGTCACCGGGATCGCCACGACGTCGGCGAGCGCGGCACGCAGGGCGGGGAGTTGGGGCTCGGTCATGCTTCGTCCTCCTCGGGGAAGGCCCGCCGTACGAATCCGGCGATGTGCTCGTGCAGGGCGCGGGCGGCACCCTGCGCGTCGCCGGTGAGCGCGAGCCGCAGGATCTCCCGGTGCTCGGCCGCCTCGCGCTCCCAGGACGGGTCGGCGGCCCAGGCGACGGTCGAGACGAGGGCGGCCTGGTCGCGTACGTCGTCGAGCATCCGGGTCAGCAGCGGATTGCCGCAGGGCAGGTAGAGGGCGCGGTGGAACTCCCGGTTGGCCAGCGAGCGTTCGGCCCGGTCGGCGGAGTCGTCGGCCTTCAGCAGCGCCTCCTGCGCGGCCTCCAGGTCCGCGGCACGCTCGACGGACCTGCGTAGCGCCTCCGGTTCGAGCAGCAGCCGTACGTCGTAGACCTCGCGGGCCATCGCGGAGTCCACGGTGCGGACGGTGGCGCCCTTGTACTGGCTCATGACGACGAGGCCGGTGCCGGCGAGGGTCTTCAGGGCTTCCCGCACGGGGGTCTTGGACACTCCGAACTGCGCGGCGAGTTCGGTCTCGACCAGAGCCTGTCCCGGCCGCAGCCGCCCGGTGAGGATGGCGTGCTTGACCGCTTCCAGTACGTACTGGGTGCGGGAGGGGATGGGGGCGGGGGCGAAGGTCATGGCGCTGTCACGCTCTCATGTCTCGCGTCTCATATATGACGTACGAAGTACGACGCGCCTGAAGCTAGGGCGCGGGCGGGTCCGCGTCAAGGGCGGGGCCTTTCGTAACTGGGGCTCCGCCCCGGACCCCGCGCCTCAATCTCCCCCCAGACTTCGTCCGGGGGGAGATTGAGGACACGCGCGAAGCGCGTACGGGGGCTGGGGGCTTGCCCCCCAGTTCGGGAAGGGGCGGGGCTGGGGACAAGCTCGGGTCTTCAGGCCGGCCGGGACAGCGCGTCCGCCACCAGCGCCAGGTCCGCGTCGGACGCCAGCCCCGCGTGGTAGAGCCGGACCTCAGTCGCCCCGAGACCCGCCGCCCGGGCCGCGTCGTCCGCGAGCGTGCCGGGGCTGCCGCCCATCCCGCTGACCACGGTGAAGTTCGCGGCCAGCACAGCGCCGTCCACCCGCTGCTCCGCGAACGGTTCGAGCAGCCGCGGGCTGCCCGTGCACGGTACGACCACGCCGTCCGCGACGGACAGGATGTGCGCCGGGTCGACGCCCGCGTTCGCCCCGCAGTGGTGCGCGACGGGGTCGGCGTGCAGCAGCACCTGGAAGCCCTGCGGCGCGGCGGCCCGCACCGCGGCGACGGCGGCCTCCTGGAGCGTACGGGCGGTCCGCGTCCGGAAGTCCTCAGTCGCGGCGGCGAGTTCGGCGCCGAGGAGTTTCTCGACCCCGGCGTCGGCGGGCACGGCGCCCGCCCAGACCGGCTCCAGTGCGCCCCGTACGGCAGCGGCCAGCAGATTCGGCTCCAGCCCCTGTTGTGCGTAGCCGTCGCGGCAGGCGGGGCAGAAGCACAGCGACATCAGATACTGCGCCGCGTCGCCCAGGCCCACACCGGCGATCTTGTCGTGGGCGTGCAGGTGCGCGAGACCGTACCAGCCGCAGGACTCCAGCTCGGTGCCGCGCGCGCCCGGCCTGGTCGCCGCCTCGGCCGCGAGATCCGTCACCAGGGCGCGTACGGCGGGCTGTGCGATGCAGGGTGCCCAGGGGTAGCGGTCGCCGTATGCGTTGACGACGGAGGTGTCCGGATACTCGGCGCCGAGGCGGGAGTTGTGGGCGAGGACCACCCAACTGTGGACCTCGACGCCGGCGTCGGCCAGAGCCGCGGCGGCCTCGCCGTACGCGTCGCCCACGGCCCAGTCCCCTGCGGTGTACGGGCGCAGCTCGCGGCCCGCCCAGCGCTCCTCGTCGACTTCGTAGAGCACGGCGGCGTGCTCCGCGGTGACGATCCGGTGCCGGGGGTGGCGCGGGGTCAGGGCGCGCGTGGAGTGGTAGGCGGCGGCGAGGGTGACCTGCTGGACGCCGAGGTCCGCGATGCGGGCGGCGGCGTCCGGGTCGCCGACGACATCCCAGGGGTAGAGGAAGGCGGAGGTCTTCACGCGCCGTCCTCCAGCAGGGAGCGGCCGCGCTCGATGAGCGCCGCCAGGGCCTTGATGTGGGCGTCGAGGGGTTCACTCAGCGGTGGCCGCACTTCGCCGACGTCGAGGCCGCCGAGGCGTACGCCCGCTTTGACGAGCGAGACGGCGTAGCCGCGGCCGAGATTGCGCAGTTCGACCAGCGGCACGTAGAAGCCGTCGAGCAGCCGGTTGACGGTCTTGTCGTCGCCGGTCATCAGCGCGCGGTAGAAGGCGAGCGCGATGTCCGGGGCGAAGGCGAAGACGGCGGAGGAGTACAGAGCAATGCCGATGCCGCGGTAGGCGAGGCCGGTGAGTTCGGCGGTGGGCAGCCCGTTGAAGTAGAGGAAGTCCTGGTCGGGCAGGTCGCGGCGGACGGCGCCGACGATGCGCTGCATCAGGTCGAGGTCGCCGTAGCCGTCCTTGAGGCCGATGATGCCGTCCACTTGGGCGAGTTCGACGACGGTCTCGGGGGTGAAGACGGCGTTGTCGCGCTGGTAGACGATGACGTCGAGGGAGGTCGCCGCGGCGAGCGCGGTGTAGTGGCGCAGCAGCCCGGCCTGGTCGGCGACGACGAGGTAGGGCGGCATGGCGAGCAGTCCGTCCGCGCCCGCCGCTTCGGCGATCTTCGCGTACTGGACGGCGAGCGCCGTGCCGTAGCCCGCGCCGGCCACGACGGGCACCTCGCCGGCTGTCTCCTCGACTGCGGCGGCGATGCAGTCACCGAACTCCTCGGGGGTCAGGGCGTGGAACTCGCCCGTGCCGCAGCACGCGAAGACCGCGGCCGCGCCGGAGTCGATGCCGCTCCTCACATGGGCGCGGAAGACATCGAGGTCGAGAGCGCCGTCCGGTCCGTACGCGGTGACGGGGAAGAACAGCGGTCCTTGGACCCGGGTGAGCCGGGCGGCGAGCGGGGCTGAGGTCACGGGCGCTCCCTGGGCCGTGCACCGAGCCTGCGGACTCGTGCACAATTCTGATCGATGTCCATATCTCTGAACTCAGCCACGCTATGGCAGCCACATCGCCCGGGTCAAGACGGAAAACCGCAACTCAGAGGCGGAGTCGGCTCCTCCGCGCGACACTTGACGCTGTCCGGACCACTCCCTAGCTTGTCCATGAATGTGAATGCTGTCTATGGACCTGAGCATTTCAAGGAGATCCCCCCATGCCCGCTCCCCGCACAGTCCTGCTCACCGGCGCCGCCGGCGGCGTCGGCACGCTGATGCGGGGGCTGCTGCCCGCGTACGGCTACGAGCTCCGCCTCTTCGACGCCACCCCCATAGAGGGAGTGCCGGACGCGGTCACCGCAGACCTCGCCGACAAGGGGGCACTGCGCGAGGCGGTACGCGGCGTCGACGCGATCATCCACCTCGCGGGCATCTCCCTGGAAGCCCCATTCGAGAAGATCCTCCGCGCGAACATCGAAGGGACCTACAACCTCTACGAGGCGGCCCGCGAAGAGGGCATCGGCCGGATCGTCTTCGCCTCCAGCAACCACGCGGTCGGGTTCACTCCGCGCCCGCAGGGCGAGCCGCCCTTCCCGCCCGATGCGCTGATCCCCATCGACACCCCGCGCCGCCCCGACACCTACTACGGCCTGTCCAAGTGCTTCGGCGAGGACCTGGCGCAGCTCTACTGGGACCTGCACGGCCTGGAAACCGTCTCCGTGCGCATCGGCTCCTGCTTCATGGAGCCGACGTCCGTGCGGATGCTGTCGGTCTGGATGAGCCCCGGCGACGGCGCCCGCCTCTTCCACGCCGCGCTCACCGCCGAGGGTGTCGGCCACGCCGTCGTCTACGGCTCTTCCGCCAACACCCGCCTGTGGTGGGACCTTTCGACGGCGCGGGCGCTGGGCTACGAGCCACAGGACGACTCCGAGCAGTACGCCGAGAAGCTTGTCGCGGAACAGGGCGAACTCGACCCGGACAACCCCGACCACGCGCATCTGGGCGGCCACTTCACCACCAACCCGCCCCAGTGGCCGTACTGATCGGCCGGGGCCCGGCCAAGCACTTTGCGGGGGAGCCGGCCGGGCCCGTCTCGCGGGGAGTGAGTGCCACCGACGGCCACTCACACGCGCACTCGCGATGCGGGACACAGTAGGAGCAAGGCGCCCCGATCACCGATCCGCTCAGCGCAGCCCCCACCGCCAGGCCGCGTCGACCGGTGCGTACAAGTTCGGCAATGAGCGCACGGCCCGGAACCACCCGCGCAGATGAAAAGGGTAAGGGAACGGTAAAGCGGCTTCGCTCGTTATCCCTGGCATGACAGCTATGACCCCCGGCTCGAACATCCCTCTCGCCGTCACCCGCGTGGCGGTGGACGTCACCGCTCCGGTGCGGCTCGACGTATCGGGCCTGCTGCTCACCGCCGACGGCAAGGTGCGCTCCGACGACGACTTCATCTTCTACAACCAGCCGGCGGGCCCCGGCGTCAGCTATCGCTCCGGCGGGGACAACGCCCCCGACGCGATCGTGGTGGACACCTCCGCCGTCCCGCCCGGTATCGAGAAGATCGTCGTCACGGCGAGCCCGGACGCCGCGGGGCAGACCTTCCAGGGCATCGAGCCGACCGCCACCATCCGCAGCGCCGACGACGGCAGCGCGCTCGCCACCTTCACCCCGCCGCAGCTCGGCACCGAGACCGCGCTGGTCGTCGTAGAGATCTATCTGCGCAACGGCGCCTGGAAGGCCCGTGCGGTCGGCCAGGGCTATGCGAACGGGCTGGCGGGCATCGCCACGGACTTCGGCGTCTCGGTCGACGAGGAGCCCGCCGCGGCCCCCGCGCCGGTCGCGCCGCCCGCCCCGGTCGCGCCGTCGGCCCCAGTCGCGCCGCCCGCACCGGTCGACCCGCGTCTCGCCGCGCCCGTGCCGCCCGCACCCCCCGCGCCGCCGGCCGCTCCCGCCCCCGGCTCAGGGAAGATCAACCTGGACAAGGGCCGGGTCAGCCTGCAGAAGAATCAGACGGTCTCGCTGGTCAAGGGCGGCCGCCCGCTGCTCTCCCAGGTCAAGATGGGCCTCGGCTGGGAGCCCGCCTTCCGCGGCAAGGACATCGACCTCGACGCCTCCGTGATCGCGTACGGCCCCAACCGCAACCACCTGGACAGCTGCTACTTCGGCAAGCTGTCGATCCTGAATGGCGCGATCAAGCACTCCGGCGACAATCTGACGGGCGAGGGCGCGGGCGACGACGAAGTGATCGTCGTGGATCTCGGCCGGCTGCCGGCGGAGGCGACGGGCCTGGTCTTCACCGTCAACTCGTTCTCGGGACAGAAGTTCACCGAGGTTGCCAAGGCCTACTGCCGGCTGATCGACGCGGCGACGGGCGAGGAGCTGGTCCGCTTCGATCTGACCGGCGCCGAGCCGCAGACCGGCGTGATGATGGCCAAGCTGATCAAGCAGTTCTCGGGTGAATGGGACATGACCGCCATGGGCGATTTTGTGAAGTCCCGCACCGTGCGCGGCATGGTCAAGCCCGCCGCACAGGCGCTGTGACCGACGCCGCCGGGCCCGCCATCCGTTGAGTGGTGGCGGACCCGGGGGCCACGGTCCTCAGAGTTTGGCCAGTTTGGAGTATGGGCTCAGGATTCTTCCCTGGCGTCCGGAGAAGTCGACGAGCACAGCGGCATTGTCGCCCTCGACTGCGATGACTCTTCCGAGTCCGAATTGGTCGTGCGAGACCCGGTCGCCCACTTCGTACTGCTCAATCGGCGGGGCAGCCGCGGCCGGTTTGTTGAAGGGACTGGAGGGCAGGTGGCGCCGGGATCCGGCTGACTTTGTCATTACCTGGAGTATGCGCCCTCGGGCACCCGCCACGCCACGTCAGAGGAGGGCGCTGTACGCATTGAGTGCGGGCTGACCGCCGAGATGGGCATAAAGCACCGTCGATGACGAGCCGATCTCACCGCGTGTGACCAGGTCGATCAGTCCTGCCATCGACTTCCCCTCGTACACCGGATCCGTCACCATCCCCTCCGTACGGGCGGCGAGCCGCATCGCCTCCAGCGTCGTTTCATCCGGAATGCCGTATGTGCCCGCGTGGTACCGCTCGTCCAGCTCGATGTCCGCGTCCCGCAGCTCATGCTCCACCCCGATGAGTGAGGCGGTGTTCCGCGCGATCCGCCCGATCTGCTCCCTGGTGCGCTCCGGCGCCGCGGAGGCGTCGATGCCGATCACCCGCCGGGGCCGGGCGCCCGCCTCTTCGAGCGCAGCGAAGCCCGCGACCATCCCGGCCTGCGTGCTTCCGGTCACCGAGCACACCACGACCGTGTCGAAGAACACGCCCAAAGCCTGCTCCTGCCCGGCCACTTCGTACGCCCAGTTCGCGAAGCCCAGCCCGCCCAGCGGATGGTCGGAGGCGCCGGCCGGGATGGCGTAGGGCCGGCCGCCACTCTCCTCGACCTCGCGCAGCGCCTGCTCCCAGCTCTCCTTGACACCGATCCCGAACCCGGCGCGCACCAGCCGGATGTCGGCGCCCGCGAGCCTGCTGATCAGGATGTTGCCGACCTTGTCGTAGACCGCGTCGGGCCACTCGACCCAGCTCTCCTGCACCAGCACACAGCGGAGCCCGGCGCGGGCGGCGACCGCCGCGACCTGGCGGGTGTGGTTCGACTGCACCCCGCCGATCGACACCAGGGTGTCGCAGCCCCTGGCGAGAGCGTCGGCGACGAGGTACTCCAGCTTCCGCGTCTTGTTGCCGCCGTAGGCGATGCCGGAGTTGCAGTCCTCGCGCTTGGCCCACAGCTCCGCGCCGCCGAGACGGTGGGTCAGCCGGTCGAGCCGGTGCACCGGGGAGGGGCCGAACAGCAGCGGGTAGCGTTCGTACGACGTGATCGACATGCGGGCTCCTTCGGGTCAGACCATGCCGGATTCATGCGTTACGCCTGCTTCGTCCGCATCATCTGTTTCGTCTGCCAGTTCTTCGAGTGCGCTCCAGATCTGTGCGGTGATACGGGCCGCCCGGTCTGCATCTTTGGCCGCGCAGGCGTCGATGAGCCGCTCGTGCAGCGCGGCTGACTCCAACGCGCTCGCCTCGGCGAACTGCCGCCACTCCAGTCGGCGGATCAACGGGGTGTACCGCGCGATCGTCGCCGCGACGGCGCGGTTGCCACAGGCCCGTACGAGCACGTCGTGCAGCTCGTCGTCGGCCCGCAGGGCCTCGCCGACGGCGGCGCTGCGGGTCGCGCTTTCGAAGCGGGCGTTCGCCTCGCGCATCACGCCGATGTCCTCGGTCGTGAGGAACGGCACGGCGGCTCGGGCGGCCAGCTCGTGCATGGCGCGCACGACGACGGCGGCCTCGCGCACGGCACGTGGTTCGAGCCTGGTGACCCGCGTATAGCTCTGCGGCTTGGTCTCGACGAGCCCTTCCTCGCCGAGCCGGGCGAGCGCCTCGCGCACGGGGGCGCGGGAGAGCCCGAGCCGCTCGGCGAGGTCGGCGTCGCGCACAGGGTCCCCGGGCGGGAGTTCGCCGCGCACGATGGCGTCGCGGATGGCCGCGTACGCCGTGTCGCGCAGCAGGGTCCGCTGTATCGGCCGCAGTGCTCCCATGAACTGAAATGTTAGATGTCAGCTCGCGGGAGCACAACGGCCGTAGTGCGGACGTTCAGCCCGTCACTTCGTGTGTATCAGTGGTTGTGTGACTGACGCTTCCAGGGGCCCGTGATCGCGAACATGATGCCCGGGGTCTGGATGCTGGCGTAGAGGGTCCGGCCGTCGGGCGAGAAGACGACGCCGGCGAACTCGCTGAAGTCCGGGTCCTCCGCGGTGCCCAGGTTCAGCTCGTTGCGTGCGATCGGGTAGGTGCGCCCGCGCTCGGTCGCGCCGAAGAGGTGCTGGACGCCCTCACCGTCCTCGGCGATGATCAGCCCGCCGTACGGCGACACGGTGATGTTGTCGGGGCCGTCGAACGCGCCGTCCTTGGACGGGTCGGGGTTGACGCCGAGCAGCACCTTCAGGGTGAGGGTGCGGCGCTTGGGGTCGTAGAACCAGACCTGGCCGTCGTGGTGGACCGGGCTCTCGTCACGGGCGTACGAGGAGACGACGTACGCGCCGCCGTCGCCCCACCACATGCCTTCGAGCTTGCGGGCGCGGGTGATGTCCGTGTCGGCGAACTGCTTGCGCACCGGGACTGTGCGGCCGTCGCGGTCCGGCACGTCGGCCCAGTCCACGCCGTAGACGGTGCCGATCTTCGTGGCGCGGGACAGGTCGTCGACGAAGCGGCCGCCGGAGTCGAAGCACTTGGCGGCCTGGAGGACGCCCGCGTCGTCGGCGAGGTGCCTCAGGTGGCCGCGGCCGTGCTTGAAGCCGTGCGGCGGGACCCAGCGGTAGAACAGGCCGTTGGGGGTGTCGGCGTCCTCGGTGAGATAGAGGTGGGCACGCTTGGGGTCGACGACGACGGCCTCGTGGGCGAACCGGCCGAGCGCCTTGATGGGCCGGGGGTGCCGGTTGGCACGGCTGTCGCAGGGGTCGACCTCGAAGACGTAGCCGTGGTCCTTGGTCATACCGTTCTGGCCGGCCCGGTCCTCGGTCTCCTCGCAGGTGAGCCAGGTGCCCCAAGGAGTGCTGCCGCCCGCGCAGTTCTGCGAGGTGCCTGCGATGCCGACCCACTGGGCGACCTCGCCGCTGCGGTGGGTCTCGACGACCGTGCAGCCGCCGGCCGCGGCGGGGTCGTAGACGAGGCCCTCGGCGAGCGGGACCGGGTGCTTCACCTTGGTGCGGGCGCCCTTGAGCTCGTGGTTGACGACGAGGAGGGTCACTCCGCGCGGGCCTTCGAAGGCGGCGGCGCCGTCGTGCTTGGAGGGGGTGAACTCGCCCGACTCCAGCTTGGTGACGCCCGCGTGGGCGAGAACGCGGTACGAGAATCCGGCGGGCAGCGCCAGGAGTCCCTTGGGGTCGGGGATCAGGGGGCCGTAGCCGGGGCCGTGGCCGCCGTGGCCGTGCTCGTGCCCGTCTCCGGCGGTGTCGGCGCCGTCCTCGGCGGCGAGCGCACCCGGCGCGGTGGCGAGCGCGCCGACGGCGCCGGTGAGGGCGACTCCCGCGCCGGTGAGCGCGGACTGTCTGGTGAATTCCCTGCGGGTGAGCGGCATCGAGTACTCCTGAAGGCCTGAAGTGACGCATGCGGCTGGCTGATGACGGCCTCACACTCCCGTCCGCGCATAAACGGCACTTGAACGCCGGCCGACATCGAAAGGCCCCGCGGTCCATGAATATCCCCGCAGTCGGCCACCGTGTCCCCGTCTCCGCCTACCTGACGGACCGTCCGAAGAATCTTCGTAAAGAAGGTCAACTGGAATAGATCACCACCAATCCCAAGTTTTCATGCCGAACTCCTTGACCCCTGAGGGGAAGGGCAATAGACATGCCGTACCTGCATCACCCGCAGGGGGAGGCGAGCCGAACGGATGGACGTGACACGGGCTCGCGAACTCCATGAGAGCCGGCTCATGCAGCTGGCCAATGTGACCGGTGTCGGCACCGGGAGGGACGAGCACTCGGGCGTGGACGTGATCGTCGTCTTCGTCACCCGCAAAGTGCCCCGTGACCGGCTCCGCGAAGAAGACGTGGTTCCCGCACAGCTCGAGGGCGTACCGGTGCGCGTGCTCGCCGTCGGTGCAGTCACCGCCCATGACCAGGAGCAGTGAGGGAGCCCCTTCGAATCAGGGGAAGAGGTGGTCTGGCGTGACGCGCCAGCCCGAAATGATGCGAGGACCGACCGGCGGGCAGCTCAGTGACAGCTCCCGGCAACAGGCGATGAGCGACTTCCTGCGGCCACAGGCGCCGCTCGCCAATGTCGTCGGCTTCGGCCACGGCGTGAAGTGGAGCGACGGCCGCCCCACCGGGGAAGAGGCCGTACTCGTCTTCGTGACCCAGAAGGTCCCGGAGTCGATGCTGCCGGAGCGGGATGTGATCCCGCAGCAGATGGACGACGGAACACCGACCGATGTCATCGCGGTCGGACATGTCTCCGCACAGCGCCGGCAGCGGCAACAGCCGCGCCGGGCGATGGATGCGGAGGCGGCCTACCGGCCCGACGGCAGTGTCGCGGGCCAGCTCTCACAGCTGTCGCAGCCGCTGCTCGAAGAGCTGCGGGAGATGGGCACCCTGGAGCCGCAGCTTCTGCGGCTCCGGCTGCGGCCCGCGCCCTCCGGGATCTCGGTGGGCAATGTACGGGTGACGGCCGGGACGCTCGGCAGCGTGGTGTACGACTTCCTGCCCGGGGCCACGACGGACCCGCCGGGGCCGGGGCTCGGCGTACCGGGGAAGTTCTACATCCTGTCCAACAACCATGTGCTCGCGGACTCCAACCGCGCGCAGTTGGGCAGCGCGATCCTGCAGCCCGGCGTGTTCGACGGCGGACAGGACCCGGCGGACCGGATCGCGACGCTGGACCGGTTCATCACCATCCAGTTCGCGCCGCAGATCCCGCCGGCCCAGCACAACAATGTCGTCGACGCGGCGCTCGGAAAGGTCGAGTTCGAGGACGCGACGCGCGAGCAGTACTTCGGCGCGGCGCCGCGGGCCTGGCGGCGCAAGGCGAATGTGGCGGTCGGCGACCTGGTGAAGAAGACGGGGCGGACGACGAACGTCAGCTTCGGCCGGATCATCGCGGTGGACGCCACGATCGACGTCAACTACGGCACGGCGGGAACGGCCCGCTTCAAGGACCAGATCCTGACGACGAACATCTCGGCGGGCGGTGACTCCGGCTCGCTGGTGACCTCGTTCGACAACGTCGCTGTCGGGCTGCTGTTCGCGGGTTCGTCGGTGGTGACCGTGGCGAACCACATCGAGAACGTCCGCGCGCTGCTGCGCGTCGAGATCGCCGAGCAGCTGGCCTGACGAGAGGAGGCACCACCATGACCACGCAGGCACGGAAACAGCAGAAGAGCGGCGGCCAGGCGCGCGCCGAGCACCGCTACCTGAATGCTCAGGGCGCGGAGGTCAAGACGCGTGACGAGGCGTTCGCCAGGCCGATGGAGGTCTCCGCGGAGGCGATCCAGACGACGGCGAGGCTGGAACTGCACAACGGTCAGGTCACCTTCGCCATCGAGGTGAAGTACAACCCGAACACCTACCCGCATGTGGTGACGGGCGGTCAGATCACGTCCGGCATCTGCGGCGCGCCGTGGAACATCACCGGCGGCACCATCGGCGACCAGCTGCGGCTGGACGCGAAGCGCGCGGGCCAGGGTTCATGCGCGAACACGATCACGATCGTCGGCGAGTACCAGAATCCGCCGGCGTACCGGGGAACGTACGGCTTCGAGGGCGCGACGTCCTCGTTCAAGCACACGACACGGTACGAGTGCTGACGTTCCCTCACGGTCGGGCGGCGGACACCTCAGGGTGCCCGCCGCCCCTCATATGACCGAGGACCCGCTGATCGGGGCTCAGTTGACCGGGGCTCAGCCGCCCGGCCGCGAACGCGCCTTGAAGGCCGCCTTGCGGGCCTCCTTCGCCGCCGCCTTGTCCCGGTGCAGCCTGCCCATCGCCTCCAGCACCTCCGCCGTCGCCGGGTGGTCCACCCGCCACGCCGCCTCGAAGAAGCCGCTGTGCTGACCGACCAGGTCCTCCACCAGGCCCTGGAGTTCCTCCAGTTCGCCCTCCGCGTCCAGCTGCGCCGCAATCGTGTCGATCGCCAGCCAGAAGATCATCGACTCCGGCGGCGCCGGTACGTCCGTCGCGCCGCGCTCCGCCAGCCAGACCCGCGCCAGGCCGCCCAGTTCCGCGTCGTCGAGGACGGCCCGGACCGCCGGCTCGGCCAGCGGGCCCACCAGGGTCAGCGCCTGCTGGCAGTGGAGGCGGCGCAGCGGAGCGCCCGCGTCCGTGCCCCGGGCCGCGGCCAGCAGGTCGCGGGCGGCGTCGGCCGGGCCACGCCGTGCGAGCCACTGTTCGGTCTCGGCCCGGGCCGCCGGCTCCGGGAACTGCGCGAGCCCGTCGAGGAGTACGTCCGCGCCCTTGTCCGCGAGATCCCCCACCGCCGGCGCATCGATCCCCGCCTCCAGCATCCGGGCCCTGATGCCGTACAGACCGAGCGGGGTGAGCCTGACCATTCCGTACCGGGAGACGTCCTCGTCGTCCACCGGCGCCACGGGCTCCTCGCCCTCCTCCGCCATCAACGCCTCGTCCACCGGCCGGTATTCGACCAGGCCGATCGGCTCGAACAGCTGGAACTGGTCGTCCAGCCGCATCATCGCCACCGACACCTGCTCCAGTACGTCGTCGGTGGGCTCGCCCATGTCGTCGGGCACGATCATCGACGCGGCGAGCGCGGGCAGCGGCACCGGCCCTTCGCCCGCGCCGCCCTCCGCGACGGTGAGCAGATAGAGATTCCCGAGGACCCCGTCGAGGAACTCCGCCTCGGCGTCCGGGTCCCAGTCCAGCGCCTCGTAGTCGATCTCCCCGTCCTCGCCGATCACCTCGGCCAGGTCGTCGAGCAGCGGCGCGATGGCGTCGGCGTACACGGCCTCCAGGGCCTCCAGCCAGATGGCGAGGATGTCCTGCGGCCCGCCGGAGGTGATCAGCGCGAGGTTCTCGCCCGCGGTGACCGTGCCGTGCTCGGCGGCGTCGTCGACCGGCTCCTGGACCTCCACGAGCCCGGTGTCGACGGCCGCGCGCCACGCCTCGCTCGCGTACGCAGGTCCGTCGCCGCCGGTCCCGAGGCCCAGCTCTTCGGCGGCGGCGGGCAGCTGCTCGTCCACGAGTTCGCCGCCTGCACCGACCCGGGTGTCCGGACCCGCCCAGCGGGCGAGCCGGACGGCCCTGGTCAGCAGCGGCGTGGCAAGCGCGTCCCGCGCCAGCTCCGCGTCCGGGTGCAGCCGCACCGGCGGCAGGGTGGGGCGGTCCTCTGGCATCTGGTGGTTCTCCTCGGGCGTACGGGGTCCGGGCGGCCCCCAGCGTAGACGCATTTCACCGGGTTTCGCCGCGCCCGGGCAGTACGCACAGGAGCGCGCCCGCGCGCCTTGCGCGTCCCGTGCGCAGGTTCACCGATCCGTCGGGCTCCGTACACCCGTCAACTCTTGACAACTCCCCTGCCCAACCAAGAGATTGACGCGCGTAGAACCATTCGGGGAGTCCAATCCCCGCCTCTCATCCCACACCTCCGGAGTTCCTTGATGCCTTCCTCCGTCGCACCGAGAACGGCCGCTGTCGCGGCCGTCGTCGCCGCCGCGCTGGCCGCCGGCCTGCTCGCCGGCTCCTCCGCCTCCGCCGCCGCGGTCCGGATCCACGACATCCAGGGCACCACCCGGGTATCCCCGCTGGCCGGACAGCAGGTGTCCGAGGTTCCCGGAATCGTCACGGGCGTACGGACCTACGGCTCCAGGGGCTTCTGGCTCCAGGACCCGGAGGCGGACGCCAACCCCGCCACCAGCGAGGGTGTCTTCGTGTTCACCGGCTCCGCCCCGACCGTCGCCGTCGGCGACAAGGTGCTGGTCTCCGGCACGGTCACCGAGTACGTCCCGGGCGGCACGTCCTCCGGCAACCAGTCGCTGACGGAGATCACCAAGCCGGCCGTCACCGTCGTCTCCTCCGGCAACGAACTGCCCACGCCGGTCACGATCTCCGCGTGGTCGGTGCCTTCGGCGTACGCCCCGGCCGGCGACGCGGCGGCGGGCAGCAGCATCAACGCCCTCCCCCTCGAAACCCGTAAGTACGCCCTGGACTACTACGAGTCGCTGGAGGGCGCGAACGTACGCATCGGCACCTCCCGCGTCGTCGGCGCCACCGACCCGTTCGCGGAGCTGTGGGTGACGGTGAAGCCGTTCGAGCACGCGAACCGCCGCGGCGGCGCGGTCTACGGCTCGTACACCTCGCAGAACACCGGCCGGCTGCAGATCCAGTCGCTGACGCCTCTCGCCCAGCAGCCCTTCCCCAAGGCGAATGTCGGGGATGTGCTGGCCGGGACGACCGAAGGGCCCCTGGACTTCAACCAGTTCGGCGGCTACACGATCACGGCCCGCACGCTCGGCACGGTCGCCGACCTTGGCCTGGAGCGTGAGACGACGCGCAAGCAGAGCCGCGGTGAGCTGGCGGTCGCCACGTACAACGTGGAGAACCTCGACCCCTCCGACCCACAGGAGAAGTTCGACGCGCTCGCGGCCGCCGTGGTGAACAACCTTGCCTCGCCCGACATCCTGGCCCTGGAGGAGATCCAGGACGACAACGGCGCCAAGAACGACGGCACGGTCGCGGCGGGCGAAACGCTGAAGAAGTTCACCGCGGCGATCGCCGCGGCGGGCGGCCCGGCGTACGAGTGGCGGACCATCGACCCCGAGAACAACAAGGACGGCGGCGAGCCCGGCGGCAACATCCGCCAGGTCTTCCTCTTCAACCCGGAGCGGGTCTCCTTCACGGACCGGCCGGGCGGCGACGCGAAGACGGCGACCGGTGTCGTGGAGGAGAAGGGCCGGGCGGCGCTGACGCTCTCCCCCGGCAGGATCGACCCGGCGAACGCCGCCTGGGGGAGCAGCCGCAAGCCGCTGGCGGGCGAGTTCACCTTCCGCGGCCGCACGGTCTTCGTGATCGCCAACCACTTCGGATCGAAGGGCGGCGACGAGGGCCTGACCTCGCACCACCAGCCGCCGGTCCGCTCCTCCGAGACCAAGCGCCTCGAGCAGGCGCAGGCGGTCAACGCCTTCGTCAAGGACATCCTGAAGGCCGACCGCCGCGCCGACGTGCTGGTCCTCGGTGACATCAACGACTTCGAGTTCTCGGCGACGACGAAGGCCCTCACCGACGGCGGCGCGCTCTACCCGGCGGTCAAGTCGCTGCCGCGCTCGGAGCGTTACTCGTACGTCTACCAGGGCAACAGCCAGGTCCTCGACCAGATCCTGACCAGCCCGTCGATCGACGACTTCGCGTACGACAGCGTGCACATCAACGCGGAGTTCGCGGACCAGAACAGCGACCACGACCCGCAGGTGCTGCGCTTCCGCCCGTAGGACCCGTCCCGGCTACACGCCCGCGCTGAGGCTCAGTGCGGGCGTGTACCGGTGCACGCCGCCGCCGGTCACGCCGGGGAAGTTCTGCACCTTGGCCCACTGCTCGGTCCTCGACCCCACCCCGTCGCCGGGCCCGGCCAGGGCCTCGCGGTGGGCCTCGGCGCTCTCCCACTCGGCGTAGTTGAGTACGCGTGTCCCGTCGACGCTGATATGGAAATGCCCGGAGATCCCGCCCGGGTGCGGGTGCGGCTCGGACGCCAGCGCCTCGAAGACACCGTCCACCCAGGCCCGCTGACGGGCGGGGTCGGGTCCTTCGAACTCCACGTCCACGATCACGACGCAGCCCGGGACGCGCCGGTCGTCGGCGCCCAGGGCGCCGCTGCGGTAGAGCTCGTACGAATGGAGCCCGAGCCGCTCGACGCCGGGCACGGCAGCGTCGATCTCCGCGTTCCGCTCGTCCCGGAGGGTGCGGAAGAACTCCTGGCAGGCATCCTCACCCGTCCACTGCGAGTAGTGGAGGAGGGTCCTGCCGTCCTCACCGATGTGGACGCTGTACGAGAGCAGTCCGGCATCGGGCCAGGCCCGGCTCTGCCATGCCTTGGCGATGGCGTCGACGACGGCCCGCTGCCGCTCGGGCGTGCCGACGTCCCAGGTGGACACCTTGATGACGCCGACCCCGGTGCGGGTGAGGTCGGGCCGGGAGTCCGGTTGCACGGTCACGCTCATGGCGGTGCCTCCTCGATCGGCGCGCCCCTGCGGTGCGCCGCTGATCACCATCGTGAAACGTGAACCATGGTTGAGGTCAACAGCCGGAGTCGTTCACGCGGCAACCGGCCAACTGTTCAGCACTGCTTTCCACTGACCCCAAGAAAATCTAAGTGGACCTTCACTGTCCGGCGGGCCGACACTGCGGAGCATGACCACACCACGCCCGTTCGGCCGCGCCCTCTGCGCGATGATCACGCCCTTCACCGCCACCGGTGAGCTGGACCTGGACGCGGCGGCGCGCCTCGCCGTGCATCTGGTGGCCGAAGGCTGCGACGGACTGGTCCTGAACGGCACCACAGGCGAGTCCCCGACCACCACCGACGCCGAGAAGACCGCGCTGGTACGAGCCGTACGCCAAGCGGTCGGCGACAGCGCCGCCGTGGTCGCGGGCGTGGGCAGCGCATCCACGCGGCACACCGTCGAGCTGGCGCGCGCGGCCGAACAGGCGGGCGCGGACGGCCTGTTGGTGGTCACGCCGTACTACAGCCGTCCGCCGCAGGAGGCCGTCGAGGCCCACTTCCGTACGGTCGCCGACGCCACCGCACTCCCCGTGATGCTCTACGACATCCCCGGCCGCACCGGCACCCGCATCGAGCCCGACACAGTCCTGCGCCTCGCGGAGCACCCCCGCATCGTGGCGGTCAAGGACTGCGCGTACGACCTGCTCGGCTCGGCCAAGGTGATCGCGCGGACCTCGCTCGCGTACTACTCGGGCAGCGAGGAGCTGAATCTGCCGCTCTACGCGGTGGGCGGCGCGGGCTTCGTCAGCACGGTCGCGAATGTCGCGCCGCGACAGCTGCGCGCGGTGCTCGACGCGTACGACAAGGGCGCCACCGCCGAGGCCGCCCGCCTCAACGGGCTCACGCTCCCCCTGGCCGAGCTGATGATGGCGTCGGGCCTGCCCGGCACGGTGACGGCGAAGGCGCTGCTGGACGCGGGCCCGGTCCGGGAACCGCTGCAGCCCGCGGGCCGCGAGGCGACCTGCGGGCTGCGTGTGGCGTACGAGCAGCTGCTTGCGGAATCAGGCCCGTCTGGGGGGACCCCCGGACGGAGTCTGGGGGAGAACTGAGGACGAACCGGCTGCCCGGGCGGCCCCCGGGCAACTAGTTGTGGCTGTGCAGGATGTCGTTGAGGCCGCCCCAGACCGCGTTGTTCGGGCGGGCCTCGACAGAGCCGGTGACCGAGTTGCGGCGGAAGAGGATGTTGCTCGCGCCGGAGAGCTCACGTGCCTTGACGATCTGCCCGTCGGGCATGGTGACCCGGGTGCCCGCGGTGACGTAAAGACCGGCCTCGACGACGCACTCGTCGCCGAGCGCGATGCCGACGCCCGCCTCCGCGCCGATCAGGCAGCGCTCGCCGATGACGATGCGGACGTTGCCGCCGCCGGAGAGGGTGCCCATGGTGGAGGCTCCGCCGCCGATGTCCGAGCCGTCGCCGACGACGACGCCCGCGGAGATACGGCCCTCGACCATCGACGTGCCGAGCGTGCCGGCGTTGAAGTTGACGAAGCCCTCGTGCATCACGGTGGTGCCCTCGGCGAGGTGCGCGCCGAGCCGGACGCGGTCGGCGTCGGCGATACGTACGCCCTTGGGCGCGACGTAGTCCGTCATCCGCGGGAACTTGTCGATGCTCGTCACGGCCAGGTGCAGACCCTCGGCGCGGGCGTTCAGCCGCACGCTCTCCACCTGGTCGACGGCGACGGGGCCGAGCGAGGTCCAGGCGACATTGGCGAGCAGCCCGAAGAGGCCGTCCAGGTTCTGGCCGTGCGGCTTGACCAGCCGGTGGCTCAGCAGGTGCAGGCGCAGATACGCGTCGTGTGCGTCCAGCGGCTTGTCGTCGAGCGAGGCGATGACCGTACGGACGGCGACGACCTCGACGCCGCGGCGGGCATCCGGTCCGATGGCCTTGGCGGCCCCTTCGCCGAGCAGCTCGACGGCACGCTCGGCGGTCAGCCGCTCGGTCCCGGCGGGCCCGGGCTCGGCGACGAGCTCGGGGGCGGGGAACCAGGTGTCCAGGACGGTGCCATCGGCGGCCAGGGTGGCGAGTCCGGCGGCGACGGCGCCGGTGGTGCGAGTAGCAGTGGTGCTGTCGGGCGAGTCAGTCATGGTGGAACGCTAACCGGCAAGGGCCCGCGGGAGCGAACCGGTCTCAGTTGACGGGCGCGTACGGAGCCTCCCGGCCGCCAGAACCGCGGCTCCGGCGGCCCCCGCGAGGACCGCGCAGGCGGGCCAGAGCAAGCCGGGCGCGGTGGAGTAGAGGGCTCCGCCCAGCGGCGGGGCGAGTACCTGGCCGCTGACGGAGGCTCCCGCGTACAGGCTCTGGAAGCGGCCCTGCGCATGGGCGGGGGCCTCGTCGGCGACGTAGGCGGTGGCGGTGGTCTTGTAGAGGATCTCGCCTGCAGTCAGCGACAGCATCATGGTGATCGCGAACAGCAGCCCGGCGCCCGGTATCAGCACCGCGTAGCCGAGGCCGACGAGCAGCAGTCCGGTGCCGACGATGGAGAGCGGGGCGCGTTTGCGCAGGGCGTGCGCTGCGGGGAGTTCGAGGCAGAGGATGACGCCGCCGTTGATGGCCAGCAGCCAGCCGTAGACCTGGGTGCCGAGACCGTGGTCGGCGAGGAAGACGGGCAGTGTGGAGTACTGCTGCCGGTAGACGAGGTCTACGCAGAGGATCGCGGCGAGCAGCACCAGCACCGCGGGCCTGGCGCGCAGCTCGCGCCAGACGGACGGAGCGTCCGGGTCGTGGGCGGGTTTGGCGTGCACCGCGGCGCGGGCCGGGAGCACGCGCGATGCGTACGCCGCGAAGGCGAGCGTGCCGAGGCCGTCGACGGCGAAGAGCCAGTCGTACGAGGTGTGGGCGGCGAGCAGCGCGCCGAGCGGGGGTCCGACGGTGAAGCCGGCGTTGCCCGCGAAGCGCATCACGGCGAAGCCCTGGCGGCGTGCGCCCTCGGGGACGGAGACGGCGACGAGCGCGGAGTTGGCGGCGCGTACGACGCCGGAGGCGTATTCGGCGAGGGGCAGCGCCGCGTACAACGCGGCGACGGGAAGCAGCGGGAGCGTGACCAGGACCGCGCCGCTCACGGTCGCCCCGGCGAGGAGGGCGCGACGGTGGCCGTAACGGTCGCCGAACCAGCCGCCGGTGAAGTTCCCGGCGACCAGTCCCGCACCGCCGATGCCGCTGATCAGCCCGGCCTGGGTGACGGTCAGCCCACGCGGTCCCGTCAGGTACACGAAGAGGTAGACGAAGGTGAGGCTGACGGCGGAGTTGAAGAACCCGCCGAAGGCCAGTAGCCGTACCGCCCGCGGCACGTCCCGCAGCATCCCCATGTACCCCGCCCCAGTGAGTTCCCTTTGGAAACTGACTATGTCAGCGCGGTCTCCGCGGGTCAACAGCGGCAGGGACCATCACCCTCGGACGCGTCGCCCCGGGGCACATCACCCTCGGGCGATGACCCGCGCCAGCATCTCCCGCGCGAATTCCGCCTCGTACTGAGCGTCCGTCAGCAGCACCTGCAGACAGATCCCGTCCATCAGCGCCACCAGCGCCCGCGCCGTGACCGGATCGGTCCGCCGGGCCAGGATCTCGGCGAGCTCCCGGCACCACTCCGCGGCGACCGGCCGCAGCGCGGGCCGCCGCAGGGCCGCCAGATAGAGCTCGTACTCCAGCTCCACGCCCGTACGCTCCCCGGCGAGCCACTCCCCCATGACCCGGGCGAGTTCCTCGGCGAGGTCGGCGTCCGGGTCGACGAGCGCGCCGCTCTTCCGCACCATCGCCGCGAACCCCTCGTTGGCCTGGCGCAACGCGGCGACCAACAGCTCGTCGAGGGAGGCGAAGTGATACGTCGTCGACCCGAGCGGCACATCGGCCTCGGCCGCCACGGTGCGGTGGCTGAGCCCGGCGATCCCGCTTCTGCCGGCCACCCGGATCGCCGCGTCGATGATGCGCTGACGCCGCTCGGGGTCGTACCGCCGCGCCATCAGTGGACACCGCCCAGGTTGAGGACCACGACGCCGACGATCACCAGCGCGATGCCCGTGATCCTGACCAGACTGGTCGACTCACCCAGGAAGATCATGCCGATGGCGGCGATCGCGGCCGTGCCGACGCCGGCCCAGATCGCGTACGCGGTGCCCACCGACATGGTCTTCAGCGTCTGGGCGAGCAGCGAGAACGCGAGCACATAGCCCGCGACGGTGAGCAGCGAGGGCCACAGCCGGGTGAAGCCCTCGCTGTACTTCATGGCCGTCGTGCCGGCCACCTCCGCCGCGATAGCCGCGGCCAGCAGTCCGTATCCCATGTGTACGAGAGTACACAACGTTGCGTACGGATGTACACAACACGGTCGGCCCACCGACCCCTGGTCGAGCAGTGTCTTCTTCGGCCGCAGCACACAGAACTCATTGCCCTCGGGGTCTCCCAACACTCCGAGTTCATGACCGCGAGTACCAGAGCCGTCCTACGGTTCGGGCTCGGCGCTCCCGAGGACGGACACGGACGGCAACGTGCACGTGCTGTGCGGCGGGTGCCACAAGCTGAAGACGGCTACGGAGTTCGGGGCCACCCGTGCTGACACGAGAGGCGGAGCCTACTTCCAAGAGACAGTTAAGGCCACGGGCGAGCGGAACCAAAAATCAGTGTAGGTTCCCGCGACAACGGCACCGAAAGCGTACCGGGTGTCATGCGTCCCCGAGGTATTGAACGGGGGAAGAGTGGAGTACCGAGACCATTCGATCGTGACAGCCGAAACATCGAAGCTTCCGAAGTGCTGGCCGAATATGAGCGACGTATAGAGAACCTTCGTCCATGTGTTCGCGGGGCAGAATACCGAGGGTTGACCGCCACTCATTGGACTAGCTCCTCGGGTAGTGGGTGACTTGCCTGGAGATCGAACCCCTCCGCCATGTAGCGATCACGTTCTACGCGTGCACTCTTCTCATGGCTGATCACAATTGCCATGTAGACCTTGCGGAGTAGATCCAGTCGATCCCGGACGGGCAGAAAGTCGTTGGGGAAGCGATCTCGGGCGTCACGCCGAGAGATCGACACGCCAGGGAATTCGAACGCATCGTCGGCGCCAGCAAGCTCGGAGAGGGCATTTTCTATATCCCTGTCGGACGAGATGGGGAACCGTTCGCTTCCCAGCTTCTTGCTAACGAGGAGGGCTGCGAAGACTTCGGGGGCTAGGTGGATCGCCTGCTCAAGCACTTGCGGATCATCCAACCCGAATGCATCTAAACCCAGGCGGTCATCCATAGGTGATCCTCTCCTGAACTCGGCCCATTCGGCCGTGATTCATGCCCATGCCTATGCATGGGCAGGGATCAGAATCCCGCCCAGTCGGGATAGCGTCAATGCTTGGTGTAACGAAAGTGGCACGTCCGTCTATCGTCCGATAGACGGCGGCTGATTTATGTATCAAAAAATACTCCACAGTGGAGTTATCCTGTCGCCGCACTTTCGATACTCGCACGAGCCCCTCTAGTAACGAACGCAGCGAGGCACGCGCCGTGGGCAACGGGTCGAAGGCCTCTGACGGCAACGTCGAGATCCGCAACCACCCGCACGAGGGGCGCACGTACGTGGAAGTCGGTGCACCAGCGAAACGGCCATGCTCACCAGTGTGCCTGGCGGGCATGGCCGTTTTCCTGGAACTCAGCTGGTCTCAAACGCTCAGACGTTGAAGCCCAGCGCGCGCAGCTGCTCGCGCCCGTCGTCCGTGATCTTGTCCGGGCCCCACGGCGGCATCCAGACCCAGTTGATCTTCAGCTCGTTGACGAGGCCTTCCGTCGCCGACTTCGCCTGGTCCTCGATCACATCGGTCAGCGGACAGGCCGCGGACGTCAGCGTCATGTCCAGCGTCGCGACATTGGAGTCGTCGATGTGGATGCCGTAGATCAGGCCGAGGTTGACGACGTCGATGCCCAGCTCCGGGTCGACGACGTCATACAGCGCCTCGCGGACCTCTTCCTCGGAGGCCGGCTTCAGTGCGGTCCCTGCGTTCTCAGTCATGCCGTCTTCCTCTCGGGGGCCTCACCCAGCGCCTGGGCGGTCGCGTCCTTCCACGCCATCCAGCTCAGCAGCGCGCACTTCACGCGGGCCGGGTACTTGGAGACGCCGGCGAACGCGACCGCGTCCTCCAGCACCTCCTCCATCGCGTCGTCCGGCTCCAGCTGACCCTTGGACTGCATCAGCTCCAGGAAGGTCGCCTGGATCTTCTGCGCCTCGGCGAGCTCCTTGCCGACCAGCAGCTCGTTCAGCACGGACGCGCTGGCCTGGCTGATGGAGCAGCCCTGGCCCTCGTACGAGATGTCAGCGATCAGCGAGCCTTCGTACCGCACACGCAGAGTGATCTCGTCGCCGCAGGTCGGGTTGACGTGATGCACCTCGGCATCGCCATCCCGCAAGCCCCGCCCGTGCGGGTGCTTGTAGTGGTCCAGGATGACGTCCTGGTACATCGAATCAAGCTTCACGTCCCAGCCCTTCAGCCGAAGAAGTTCCGTACGTGCTCCAGCCCGTCGATCAGCGCGTCGACCTCCGCGGGCGTGGAGTACAGATAGAACGACGCCCGCGTGGTCGCAGGAATTCCGTACCGCAGGCAGACCGGCCGCGCGCAGTGGTGGCCGACCCGGACCGCGATGCCCTGCTCGTCGAGGACCTGGCCCACGTCGTGCGGGTGGATATCCCCAATCGTGAACGAGATCGCGGCACCGCGCTCCTCGGCCGTGGTGGGGCCGATGATCCGCAGCTCCGGGACCTCGAGCAGCCGCTTCACCGCGTACTCGGTGAGGACGTGCTCATGCTGGGCGATCTTGTCCATGCCGATCGCGGAGAGGTAGTCCACGGCCGCGCCGAGGCCGACGGCCTGGGCGATCGGGGGCGTACCGGCCTCGAACTTGTGCGGCGCGGGGGCGTACGTCGACGAGTGCATCGACACGGTCTCGATCATCTCGCCGCCGCCGAGGAACGGCGGCAGGTCCTCGAGCAGCTCCTGCCGGCCCCACAGCACGCCGATGCCGGTCGGGCCGCACATCTTGTGGCCGGTGAAGGCCACGAAGTCGGCCTGGAGCGCCTGCACGTCCAGCACCATGTGCGGGGCGGCCTGCGAGGCGTCGATCAGGACCAGCGCGCCGACCTCCTGGGCGCGGCGGACGATCGCCTCGACCGGGTTGATCGTGCCCATGATGTTGGAGACGAGCACAAAGGAGACGATCTTCGTCTTCTCGGTGATGATCTCTTCGATGTTGGACAGGTCGAGCCGGCCGTCGTCGGTGAGGCCGAACCACTTCAGCTTCGCGCCGGTGCGCTGCGAGAGCAGCTGCCACGGCACGATGTTGGAGTGGTGCTCCATCTCCGTGATGACGATCTCGGTCTCGTGGTCCACGCGGTAGGGCTCGTCGGCCCAGCCGAGCATGTTGGCCACGAGGTTGAGCGACTCGGAGGCGTTCTTGGTGAAGATCACCTCGTCGCGGCTCGGCGCGTTGATGAAGGCGGCGACCTTGTCGCGGGCGCCCTCGTACAGCGCCGTGGCCTCCTCCGCGAGCACATGAATGCCGCGGTGGACGTTGGCATTGTGCTGTTCGTAGTACTCGCTCAGCACATCGAGCACCTGGCGCGGCGTCTGTGACGTCGCCGCGTTGTCCAGGTACACGAGCTTCTTCCCGTCATGGATCAAGCGGTCCAGGATCGGGAAGTCCTTGCGGATCGCCTCGGTGTCGAGGAGGCCCGGCAGCTGTGTCACGCGGATACGCCACCCTTCGTGTATGCCTCGTAGCCCTCGGCCTCGAGCTTGTCGGCGAGCTCGGCGCCGCCGGACTCGGCGATACGTCCGTTCGCGAAAACGTGCACGAAGTCGGGCTTGATGTAGCGCAGGATGCGCGTGTAGTGCGTGATCAGCAGGGTGCCGACCTCGCCGGACTCGTGGACGCGGTTGACGCCCTCGGAGACCTGACGCAGGGCGTCGACGTCCAGGCCGGAGTCGGTCTCGTCGAGGATCGCGATCTTCGGCTTGAGGAGCTCCAGCTGAAGGATCTCGTGGCGCTTCTTCTCACCGCCGGAGAAGCCCTCGTTGACATTGCGCTCGGCGAAGGCCGGGTCCATCTGGAGCTGCTCCATGGCGGACTTGACCTCCTTCACCCAGGTACGCAGCTTGGGGGCCTCGCCGCGGATCGCGGTGGCGGAGGTGCGCAGGAAGTTGGAGACCGAGACGCCGGGGACCTCGACCGGGTACTGCATGGCGAGGAACATGCCGGCGCGAGCACGCTCGTCGACGGTCATCTCCAGGACGTCCTCGCCGTCCAGGGTCACGGTGCCGCTGGTGATCGTGTACTTGGGGTGACCCGCGATGGAGTACGCGAGCGTCGACTTGCCGGAGCCGTTGGGGCCCATGATGGCGTGGGTCTCGCCCTGCTTCACGGTCAGGTCGACGCCCTTGAGGATCTCCCGGGGGCCGTTCTCGGCCTCGACGGAGACGTGCAGGTCGCGGATTTCAAGCGTTGCCATGGGTGACTCAGGACTCCTGGGTGACGGAGACGAGCACATCGTCCCCTTCGATCTTTACGGGGTATACGGGGACGGGGCGCGTCGCGGGAAGGCCGGACGGCTTGCCGGTGCGGAGGTCGAAGCTGGAGCCGTGCAGCCAGCACTCGATCTGGCAGTCCTCCACCTCGCCCTCGGACAGCGAGACGTTCGCGTGCGAGCAGATGTCGTTGATCGCGAACACCTCGCCCTCGGTGCGGACGACCGAGACCGGCGTGCCGTCGAGTTCCACCCTCTTCGGGGTGTCCTCCTCCAGCTCGCTCAGCGCACAGGCTCGTACGAAGGACATCAGACCGACGCCTCCAGCTCCGCGTCGATCTTGGCGAGCAGGCGCTCCTCGACATCGGGCAGGCCGATCTTCTGGACCAGCTCGGCGAAGAAGCCGCGGACCACCAGACGGCGGGCCTCGTCGGCCGGGATGCCGCGGGACTGCAGGTAGAAGAGCTGCTCGTCGTCGAAGCGGCCGGTGGCGGAGGCGTGACCCGCACCGACGATCTCGCCGGTCTCGATCTCCAGGTTCGGCACGGAGTCGACCCGCGCGCCGTCCGTGAGGACGAGGTTGCGGTTCATCTCGTACGTGTCCGTGCCCTCGGCCTTGGCCTCGATCAGGACATCGCCGATCCAGACAGCGTGTGCGTCCTGGCCCTGGAGGGCGCCCTTGTAGGCGGCGTTGGAGCGACAGTGCGGGGCGTTGTGGTCGACCAGCAGACGGTGCTCCTGGTGCTGGCCGGCGTCGGTGAAGTACAGGCCGAAGAGCTCGGCCTCGCCGCCGGTGCCGGCGTACTGGACGCGCGGGTGGAGGCGTACGACGTCGCCGCCGAAGGTGACCACGATCGACTTGAAGGAGGCGTCCCGGCCGACCAGCGCATTGTGCTGGGAGACGTGGACGGCCTTGTCGTCCCAGTCCTGGACGGAGACGACGGTGAGCTTCGCGCCGTCGCCCAGCAGGAAGTCGACGTTGGCGGCGACGACCGCGTCACCGGTGTGGTCGATGACCACGACGGCCTCGGCGAACGCGCCGAGCTCGATGACCTGGTGGGCGAAGGCGGTGCCGCCCTCGCCGTGCACGGCGATCCGGACCGGCTCGGTGAGCACGGTCTCCTTGGGCACGGTGACGACAGAGGCCTTCTCGAAGGAGGAGTACGCCTGGGCGGCCACCCGGTCCACCGGGGTGCCGGCCCGGCCGATCCGCGCGTCGTCACGGCCGACGGTCTCGACGACGACGCCTTCGGGGGCGTCGATGTCGACCTTGATGCCGGTGCCGTTGGCGACGGCGGTGCCGTCGTGCAGACCGCGCAGCCGCTCCAGCGGAGTGAAGCGCCACTCCTCCTCGCGGCCGTGCGGGACCGGGAAGTCCGCCACGTCGAAGGACGGGGGCGCACTCATGCGGGTGGCGACGGTCGACTCGGCGGCCACCGCGATCGAACCGGCAGTGGTGGACCCCGCCGGAATGTTCTGAGCCTCAGCCATGGCTGTCGTCTTGCTCTCTTCCTACGTCAGACAGAAAAACAGTCGCTGCTCGGGACGGCGGGCCGTCAGGCTGTGCTAGCCCACCGAGCCCTCCATCTGCAGCTCGATCAGCCGGTTGAGCTCCAGCGCGTACTCCATGGGCAGTTCCTTGGCGATCGGCTCGACGAAGCCGCGCACGATCATCGCCATCGCCTCGAACTCGGTCATGCCGCGGCTCATCAGGTAGAAGAGCTGGTCCTCGGAGACCTTGGAGACGGTCGCCTCGTGGCCCATGGACACGTCGTCCTCGCGGACGTCGACGTACGGGTAGGTGTCGGACCGCGAGATCGTGTCGACCAGCAGCGCGTCACAGAGCACATTGGACTTCGAGCCCGGCGCGCCCTCGCCGATCTCGATCAGACCGCGGTAGGACGTGCGGCCACCGCCTCGCGCCACCGACTTGGAGACGATGTTGGACGAGGTGTTCGGGGCCATGTGGACCATCTTGGCGCCGGCGTCCTGGTGCTGGCCCTCGCCCGCGAAGGCGATGGACAGGGTCTCGCCCTTGGCGTGCTCGCCCATCAGGTAGACGGCCGGGTACTTCATGGTGACCTTGGAGCCGATGTTGCCGTCGACCCACTCCATGGTCGCGCCCTCGTACGCAACGGCGCGCTTGGTGACCAGGTTGTAGACGTTGTTCGACCAGTTCTGGATCGTCGTGTAGCGGCAGCGGCCGCCCTTCTTGACGATGATCTCGACGACGGCGCTGTGCAGCGAGTCGGAGGAGTAGATCGGGGCGGTACAGCCCTCGACGTAGTGGACGTAGGCGTCCTCGTCGACGATGATCAGCGTCCGCTCGAACTGGCCCATGTTCTCCGTGTTGATACGGAAGTAGGCCTGCAGCGGGATGTCGACCTGCACGCCCTTCGGCACGTAGATGAACGAGCCACCGGACCACACGGCGGAGTTCAGCGAGGCGAACTTGTTGTCGCCGACCGGGATGACCGTGCCGAAGTACTCCTGGAAGAGCTCAGGGTGCTCCTTCAGCGCGGTGTCCGTGTCCAGGAAGATGACGCCCTGCTCCTCCAGGTCCTCACGGATCTGGTGGTAGACGACCTCGGACTCGTACTGGGCGGCGACGCCGGCGACCAGGCGCTGCTTCTCCGCCTCCGGGATACCGAGCTTGTCGTACGTGTTCTTGATGTCCTCGGGCAGGTCTTCCCAGGACTCCGCCTGCTTCTCGGTGGACCGCACGAAGTACTTGATGTTGTCGAAGTCGATGCCCGACAGGTCCGAGCCCCAGCTTGGCATGGGCTTCTTGTCGAACAGCCGCAGACCCTTCAGGCGCAGCTTCAGCATCCACTCCGGCTCGTTCTTCTTCGACGAGATGTCGCGGACGACAGCCTCCGAGAGGCCGCGCTTGGCCGCGGCACCGGCCGCGTCGGAGTCGGCCCAGCCGAATTCGTACGTACCCAGACCCTCGAGTTCGGGGTGGGCAGTCTCCGTGGGGAGAGTCATGCGGGGTTCCTCCCGGCCGTACTTGCAGATGCTGATGGTGTGGTGGTCTTGGGGATGAACGTCGTGCAGACCCCGTCGCCGTGCGCGATGGTGGCCAGTCGCTGTACATGCGTCCCGAGTAGCCGCGAGAAGGTCTCTGTCTCCGCCTCGCACAGCTGCGGGTACTGCTCGGCCACATGAGCGACCGGGCAGTGGTGCTGGCAGAGCTGCTCGCCGACCGGTGCGTCACGCGCCGTAGCAGCGTACCCGTCGGCACTCAGAGCCTTGGCCAGCGCTTCGGTGCGCTGTTCGGATGGTGCGGCCTCTATCGCCTTGCGGTAGGCCACCGCCTGCGCCTCGAGGCGGTCGCGGGCGAAGGCGGCGACGGCCGCCTCTCCGGCTGCCCCTCCCCCTGCGGTCCGCTCGATCCAGCGGAGAGCGTCCACGGCCAGTGCGTCGTACGACTGGTCGAAGGCGTCCCGGCCGCAGTCGGTCAGCGCGAACACCTTGGCGGGTCGCCCACGGGTGCGTGCGCCGTAGACCCGCTGCTCACGGGGCTCGACGACGCTCTCGGTGACGAGCGTGTCGAGGTGGCGGCGGACGGCGGCCTGGGTGAGGCCGAGGCGACCTGCGAGATCGGCCACGGTGGACGGGCCGTGGTCCAGGATGGACCGCGCGACCCGGTTGCGCGTGGAGTGCTCACCGGTCGCGAGTTCCTCGTGCGGAGCCTCGCCGACGTTTTTCACAACGCCATTGTTGCGTAATTCCTCTGACAGTGACAACCGCCGTCCGAGGCGTGAACCGGTGCGCTTCATCACTAAGGGTTACCTAAGCGCAGGGCCCGTCCGGCAGCTGCCGGACGGGCCCT
This sequence comes from Streptomyces sp. NPDC002868, assembly GCF_055563295.1. Taxonomy (NCBI): domain Bacteria; kingdom Bacillati; phylum Actinomycetota; class Actinomycetes; order Kitasatosporales; family Streptomycetaceae; genus Streptomyces; species Streptomyces sp. NPDC002868. Next base: position 137,943 of record NZ_JBVHDR010000003.1, read on the forward strand.
GACCAGGGAAGCACCGGGAATTACCCGGCAAGATCCGGACGGTCGGTGACCCTGATCGAATTCACCAGAGTCTTGCCGGAATTCGCCACGAAACGCAGGTTGAGCCGGCCGTCGGTGACCTTCACCGTAAAGGCCCGCTCGTGCGCGGTGCGGACGCCCGCCTCCAGCGCCAGGTCGAGGTTGGGCACGTACTGCGTCCCCTCGGCCATCACGTCGAAGACCCGGTCCGTCGGATCCTTGGAGCTCAGCTCCGCGAAGCCCAGCTCGATCCGGTAGGTGCCGGCCGGCAGGCCGTCGAAGCGGTACTCGTACATGCCCTGGCGGGCGGTCCGGTAGAGCTTCGGGTCGGCCGCGCCCGTGATCGAACGGGTGGTGGAGAGCTCACTGGCGCTGCCCAGATATCCGTACGCGCCCGCGGCGTGCTTACGGTCCGGCCCCCAGGTGTCGCCGAGGGCGTCCACCGAGGACTTGGCCGTGCCGGTGTCGATCGCCGTCTGATAGGCGGGCACGACCACGGTGACCGGGATGTCGATCACCGGTCTGCGGCCGCTGTCGGACTTCACCTGCAGGGTCCCGGTCAGGACCGTGCCCGGGGCGGCCCCGGTGGTGTCCACGCTGAGCGCGACCTTCTGCGATGCGCCGGCCGCCAGCTGTCCGGTGCCGGGCGCCGCCTTGATCCAGCTCTTGCCGTCCTTCTCGGCGACCGTGAAGGGGGTGGCGGAGCCGGTGTTGGCGAGGGTGAGCGTACGGGCGCGCTGCTGCGCCGCCGGTACGACGACGGTCAAAGCCGTGCTGTCGGCGGCGACCCGGCCGGTCTTGAGGGCCGTGTCCGACACCGCGATCTCGCCCGGCTTCGGGGTCTGCTGGGCACTCGCCCCGGTGTAGGCGGGGGCGGAGACGGCGATGTCGTACGGGGCGCCGGCGGGCACCTGGAGGAGATAGCCGCCGTCGGCGCCGGTGGTGTCACTGCCGGTCGCTGTGCCGGCGCTGCTCACCGCGACGGACGCGCCCGCCACCGGCTTGCTGTCGTTGGCGTCGGTGACCCGGCCCGCGACGACCGCGGTCTTGGTCGTACGGAAGGCGATGGCCGTCCCGTCGCGGACTGTGCCCTCGTTGAAGGAGTAGAGCAGCGCGTCGGTGCCGGTCGCGTTCTCGGCACCGATGGTCGCGCCGGAGCCGTTCTCGAATCCGGTTCCGGAGATGTCCTTGTACTGGAAGGACGCGGAGCCGTCCTCGCCGAGGACCGCGGCGAAGGAGACCCGCTCGGCGGTGGTCGCCGCGATCAGCGCGTTGCGCCACTCGACGACGATCTTCCGGTGCGGGGCGGTGCCGGTCGCGGACCAGTACACGCCCGCGTCGGCGTCGACCGTGAGGTTGTCCCAGAACGGATAGAGCGAGCCGTTGGGGGCGAAGGTGGTGGGCAGAGTGGTGTTGCTGCTGGAGGTGGAGGCGGTCCCGAAGGAGAGCACCCCGTCGATGGACGCGCTCGCCGACCGGTAGGTGCGTCCGTAGAACGCCACCGGGAACGGCAGCTCGAAGGAGGCCGTACCGAAGGTGGTGCTGGTGTACGCCAGCTTGGTGGCACCGGCCGGGAAGCCGCCGGCGCCCACCGTGCATGCGGTGCCGAAGGCGTCGGTCCGGTCGGGCAGGACGATGTCCTTGACCGTGTTTCCGGTGACCTCGACGCGGACGCTGGTCGCCGACGCGCAGCGGTGGCCGGGGGTGACGGCGAGGTCGTACGTGCCGACCGGGAGCCGCAGCGTGTACGCGCCGTCGGCGCCGGACTTGGTGGTGACCGGGGTGCCCTGGGCGGTGACGACGGCGCTCGCCTCGGCCCCGCCATGGCTGGTGACCTTGCCGGTGACATCGGCGGACGCGGCCTCGTCGAGCGCGAAGTCCTTGACCGTGCTGCCGTTCTCGACGACGGTGACGGCGCCCTGGACCGTGACGTATCCGAACTTGGCGACCCTGATCGTGTAGTCGCCGACCATCAGCTTCGGCAGGGCGTAGCCGCCGTCGGCGCCGGTGGTGACGGTCGTCTTCATCGGGCCCTCGAAGCGCAGGGTGGCGTCGGCGAGCGGGCCGGCGGCCGTGCTGACCTTGCCGCTGACCGCGCCGAGCGCGCCACGCGGGGCGGCGGTGACGGCGGCGTACGCGTCGAGGCGGCCCTCGCCGAAGACGTTGTTGTCGGCGGCCGTGCCGCCGCAGCTGGTGTTGTCCACGTCGACGGCGGTGGAGTCGAGGAGCTTCTCGGTCTCGGCGACACTGCCGCGGATCGCGGGCGACGCCGACCACATCAGCGCCACGGTGGCGGCGGTGTGCGGTGAGGCCATCGACGTACCGGAGATGGAGTTGTAGCCACCGCCCGTCCAGGAGGAGCGGACGTTTACGCCGGGTGCGGCGAGGTTGGGCTTGAGGCCGCCGGCCTCACCGGTGCCGCGCGAGGAGAAGGACGCGATGGCGTTGTTGATGTCGAAGGCGCCGGAGGAGTACGAGTTGGTGTAAGTGCCGGGCGAGCCCGAGGTGTTGCAGCCGGGGCCGCTGTTGCCGTTGGAGAACGCCGGGAAGATGCCCGCGTCCCGCCACGACTGCACGACCTCCTTGTACCAGGGGTCCAGGACAGTGCTGCCCCAGGAGTTGTTCACCACGTCCGGTGCGAGGTCGGGGCGGGGGTTGGCGCCTGCCGGGTCGGTGGGGGCGACGATCCACTGGCCGGAGCGGAGCAGCGAGTCGCGGCTGCAGGAACTGGACTCGCAGCCCTTGGCGGCGATCCACTTGGCGTCGGGGGCGACGCCGACCTGATTGCCCGCGCCGTCGTCGCCGACCATGGTGCCCATGGTGTGGGTGCCGTGGCCGTTGTTGTCGCAGGGGGCGGTGCCGGTGCAGACCTTGGCCGGATCGAACCAGTTGTAGGCGTTGTCGTAGCTGCCGTCGGACTTCAGCCCGCGGTACTTCGCCTTGACGGCCGGGTGGTCGAACTGCACGCCGGAGTCGATGCTGGCGACGACCACTCCCTCACCGCGAACGCCGAGCTCGGACCAGACCTTGGGGGCGTTGATCCGGTCGATGTTCCACTCGACGGCGTCCAGGCGCGGTTCGTTCTTCCCCGGCAGCGGGTCGGGGATGGTGATCGGCTCGTCGGCCTCGAGCGCGGCGACGTCGGTGCGCACCGCGATCTTCTCGGCGAGCGCCTTGTCGGCGGTGACCTTGAGGGTGTTGGCGATCCAGAAGGACTCGTAGCGGACGCCCGCGCTGTCCAGCAGAGCCCTGAGCGGGGCCTGGGACTTTTTGGCGTACGCCAGCTTCGTCTCGTAGAGCGTGCGTGCCTTGGCAGTCTTGCCCTTGGCCCGGCGGGCGGCCGAGGTGTCCGCCTCATGCGTCAGGGCGACCCAGAAGGTCGCCCTGTCTTTGGCGTCGAGCTGCGCGAGGACGCCGGCCTCGGTCTTGATCCGATACGCGGATGGACCGGAGGGTAAGGCGGCGTCGGGGTCCTGTGCCTGCGCGGGGGCGGCGCCGAGGGCGATGGGCAGGGCTACGGATATGGCGGTCAGGGCGGCGAGTGCTGCCCGCCGCCCCGGTCTGCGTCTAGCCACGAACGCTCCTTCGTGAGTGGGTTCGTACCGACACTCGATCGTGAAGGAGTTGGCAGGTTCATGTGAAGAACGCCTCAATAGTCAGTTCAGGCCATTCCTGTCCCGGGTGTCCCTGCCCTTCTGCGGGAGGACCCGGGCCCCGCCCCCCGGCGGTCTTGCCACCCCGCCTAGACTTCCCGCCATGCGAAGCGAGCCCGTCGTCCAGATCCGGGGACTGGTCAAGCGGTACGGATCCAAGACGGCCGTGGACGGCCTCGACCTCGAGGTCCCCCAGGGCTCCGTGACCGCCGTCCTCGGCCCCAATGGAGCGGGCAAGACCACCACGGTCGAAACCTGCGAGGGCTACCGCCGCCCCGACGCCGGAACAGTTCGGGTCCTCGGCCTCGATCCGGTCGCCGACGCCGCGAAGCTGCGACCCAGGATCGGCGTGATGCTCCAGTCCGGCGGCGTCTACTCCGGCGCCCGCGCCGACGAGATGCTCCGCCACATGGCGAAACTGCACGCCCACCCGCTGGACGTGGACGCGCTGATCGAGCGGCTCGGCCTCGGCAACTGCGGCCGTACGACCTACCGGCGGCTCTCCGGAGGCCAGCAGCAGCGGCTCGCCCTGGCGATGGCCGCCGTCGGCCGCCCCGAACTGGTCTTCCTGGACGAGCCGACCGCCGGTCTGGACCCGCAGGCCCGCCGGTCCACCTGGGAGCTCGTACGCGAACTGCGCGCGGACGGCGTCTCCACCGTTCTCACCACCCACTTCATGGACGAGGCCGAGGAGCTTGCGGACCATGTCGCGATCATCGACGCGGGCAAGGTCGTCGCCGAGGGCAGCCCGGAACAGCTCTGCCGCGGCGGCGCCGAGAACACGCTGCGCTTCACGGGGCGGCCCGGCCTGGACGTCGGCTCGCTGCTGAAGGCGCTGCCGGACGGCACGGAGGCGGCGGAGCTCACGCCCGGCGCGTACCGGATCACCGGCCAGGTGGACCCGCAGCTGCTGGCGACCGTGACGTCCTGGTGCGCACAGCACGGCGTGATGCCGGACGGCATCTCGGTCGAGCGCCACACCCTGGAGGACGTGTTTTTGGAGCTGACCGGCAAGGAGCTGCGCTCATGAGCGTCGGTACGTACACCCCGGCGCCCGGCGCCGCGCCGCTGCCCCGCATGATCGCGGCGCAGACCGCGTTCGAGACGAAGATGCTGCTGCGCAACGGCGAGCAGCTGCTGCTCACCGTCATCATCCCCTCGCTCCTGCTGGTGCTGTTCTCGACCGTCGACATCATCGACACGGGAGAAGGCAGGTCGGTCGACTTCCTGGCCCCCGGCGTCCTCGCCCTCGCCGTGATGTCCACCGCCTTCACCGGGCAGGCCATCGCGACCGGCTTCGAGCGGCGGTACGGAGTCCTCAAGCGGCTCGGCGCCTCGCCGCTCCCCCGCTGGGCGCTGATGACCGCCAAGACGCTCTCGGTCCTGGCCACCGAGATCCTCCAGATCGTGCTGCTGACCGTGATCGCGTTCGCGCTCGGCTGGTCCCCGGACGGCAACCCTCTTTCCGTACTGCTGCTGCTCGTCCTCGGCACCGCCGCCTTCTCCGGCCTCGGTCTGCTGATGGCCGGGACGCTCAGGGCCGAGGCGACGCTGGCAGCCGCCAACCTGGTCTTTCTGCTGCTCCTGGTGGGCGGCGGCGTGATCGTGCCGCTGGACAGGTTCCCGGACGGCGTCCAGTCGGCGCTCGCCCTGCTGCCGATCTCCGCGCTTTCGGACGGTCTGCGCGATGTCCTCCAGCACGGTGCCGCGATGCCGTGGGGCGAACTCGGCATCCTCGCCGGCTGGGCAGTGCTTTCACTGGGCGCGGCCGCCCGGCTCTTCCGCTGGGAGTGACGCACGCGCCAGGATGAGCCCGCTGGGATCCGCGCGGTGGGAGGCCTCGATGGACCGGACTGCCGCGCTGCGACTGGACGCGGAATGGGCCAAGGTGAGGTCCGGCAGAGCCGGCGTCTCACCCGGCGAGCGCGAGCGCATGCTGACGGATCTGATCGCCGCGCTCGCCCCGCACGCCGATGACGATCTCTCGCTCGCCGCGAGGCTGAGCCTGCGGTACGGCGATCTGGCGCGGCACCACTTCGACACCGGCCGGCGCGAGGACGCGCTGAGTGCCGTCGGCGAGGCGGTCCGGCGCTGCGAGGAACCGGCCAGGCACGACGAGGAGCACGCCCGCTGGTACGCCAGGGCGCTGATCAACCAGTCCGTGTATCTCGCCGAACCGCTCAGCGACGAGCTCGGAATGCCGCGGTACGCCTTCCACGCGAACGGGGAGCAGCCCCCGCCCGTTGACCGCGAGGACGGGCTCGCGGCGCTGGCTGCCACCCGCCGGGCCATCGAGGTCTGGGAGAGCCTGGACGGATCGGAGCCGCGCAACCGGGAGGGCCTCGCTCAGGCCCATGTCTTCCTGGGCGACCGGCTGGAGGAGCTGGGAGAGCCGGTGGACGCGGCGGCCTGGGCGGTACGGGCGGAGCGCGAGTTCCAGACCTTGTGGTCGGCGGCTCCCGAAGCACCCGGAGCACCGGATGCGCGCGCGACCGCCCATGCCGCGGCCCTCGAGCACCTCGGCGACCAGTTGGAGCGCAGGCTGCGACGCTGCCCCTTCGACGGCGGTCTGACCCGGCTGCGGGAGCAGGACCTGCTTCCGGAGCGGCTGCTGCCGCTGGCGGTGGTGGCGGCGCGTATAGAAGGCGTGGAAGCGGACGCGATCGCCGAGGGGCTGCGGCTGGACGGCACGGAGGTCCGCCGGATCCTGCGGGCGCGCTCCTGGCGTGCGGTGTGGCGGTTCGACGTCCAGGAGGCCGACGGGACCTGGACCCCGATGACATACCCCTGGCGCGGCAGGGACGCGGTGGCCGACCGCAGCGCCGAGGCGGTCGCCGCCGAGCTGACCGACGCGTTCCTGCACTCGCCCGACCGGCCGCCGCCGTCGGTGCACTGGCGGATCGCCGTGTGGTGGGAGGAGGACCACCTCGACGGCGCGCGCTTCCGGCTGACGTACGCACCGCTCTGACCTGGACCGCGCGACCGTGCCGTACCCGGACCGCACCCGGACCGGACCCCTCGTGAAAACGTGCACAATCGCCCGTTTACGATAGGGCCCGTGCTGACCCCCCTCGCCTATATCGCCCAGCGCTGGACGCCGACTCCCAGAACGCTCCGGCGCGCCGCGCTCTCCGCCGTCGTGATGAGCGTGTTCATCATCGTCACCGGCGGCGCGGTCCGGCTGACCGGCTCCGGCCTCGGCTGCGACACCTGGCCCAAGTGCACGGACGACAGCCTCTTCGCCACGCCCGAGCAGGGCATCCACGGCGCGATCGAGTTCGGCAACCGGATGCTGACGTACGTCCTGTCGGCCGCGGTCGGCTGGACGATCATCGCGGCGCGCGCGGTCAAGCCGCTGCGGCGCGGGCTGACCCGGCTCGCCTGGTCGCAGTTCTGGATCGTGATGGGCAACGCGGTGCTCGGCGGCATCACCGTGTGGGCGGGCCTCAACCCGTGGACCGTGGCCGGGCACTTCATGCTCGCCACCGGGCTGCTCACGGTCGCCACCGTCACCTGGCAGCGGTGCCGCGAGGGCGACGGCGCACCGCGCCCGCGCGTCCCGCGCCCGGTTCGCAAGCTGTCGTGGGCGATCGTCGTCACCTCCGTACTGCTGATCGCACTGGGCACCTCGGTGACCGGTTCCGGCAAGCACGCCGGCGACAGCAGCGATGTGCCGCGCATGCCCTGGGACTGGGCGGACGCCGCACACATCCACGCCATCGCCGCCTGGGTGGTCTGCGCGCTGGCCGTCGCGATGTGGCTGGTGCTGCGGGTGGTCGACGCCCCCGACGACACCCGGGCGCGCGCCCGCGACCTGCTGATCGTGCTGCTCCTGCAAGGGGGAGTGGGCTATCTGCAGTACTTCACCGGGGTTCCCGAGGCTCTGGTCGCCGCCCATATGCTCGGCTCCGCGCTGATGTGGATCGCGGTGGTGCGGCTCGCGCTGAGCCTGCGCGAGCGGCCGCTGACGGATGCCGGGATCCCGGACCGGACCGACTCGGCGCTATCGAGCGTCTGACAGTCCGTAGACGCGGGCGGCATTGCCGGCCGCGATCATCCCGGCGACCCGTTCCGCGTCCGTACGGGCCCAGGCGCCGTCGCCGACCCAGCCGCCGAGCACCCGTGCGAGCGCCTCGCGGAAGATCCGGGCGCCCACCACATGCAGCTCGGGCAGCCCGCGCGCGCCGCTGGAGAAGAGCAGCTTCCCGAACGGCGCCAGCTCCAGGATCTCCGCGAGCACGGCCGCGGCCCGCGCCCCCGTGTGCACCAGGGCGGGCCCCAGATCGGCGTACACATGCGGGTACACGCTCGCCAGATGCGCGGCATGGCGGTGGTACGGATAGCCGTGCAGCAGCACCAGATCGGTGCCGAGACCAGCGGTGGCGGCCGCGAAGCCGGTCATCAGCATCGGGTCCTCCACGCCGACATGGAGCTGGAGCGGCAGTCCCGATGCGACCGCGATCCACAGCAGATGCCGCACCAGTACGGGATCGGTGAGTTTGCCGCCGACATGCCGTGCGGCCAGCCAGCGGCCGGCCGCCCCGCGCACCTCCCCGGGGCCCGGCGGCTCGGGCGCGAGGGCGAGCCCGTGGCCCACGGCGCCGACGGAGGTGAAGGCGACGGCGGACGCGGCGGCTCCGTGCACGGCCTCGGCAAGGTTCGCGAGGAAGCTCTCGACGGTGCCCGAGGTGTCGGCGACCTGTTCGGCGAGGAGTTCGAGGCGGACGATCTCGCGGGCCTCTGCCGCGCCCGCGGCGGCGATCTCGGGCGGCCCGGTGAGATCCCCCGGCAGCCCGGTGTCCACCAGGTATGTGGAGATTCCGCTGCCCCTCAGCAGCCGCCTGCCCGCCTCCAGCACACCCAGTTCACGCCGGCGGGCGAGATAGCGGGCGGGCGGGCAGTGCGGCTCAAGACCCAGCAGCGGCGGGCACCAGCGCCGTACCGCGAAGCCGGTCTGCGTGTCGAAGAAGGTGGTGCCGGGGGCCGGGGGCCCGGCGGTCCGGCCCAGATGCGCCTCGAAGGTGCCGAGGCCGAGCTCCGTACGGAGCACTCCGTGGCAGTACTGGTCCACGAGGGTCGGGGTGTCGATCATCCGGGCTCCCAGTCGTGGACTGTGCTTGCACAGTCCTAACGGGTGACACCCGCACGAGGTGTTGCTCAGCTATTGGACGGGCCTCCGACCTGGATGCCCGCCATCCGGGTCCACTCGTACGGACCAGTGCGGACCTTCGCCGCGAACTCCCCGTCGAACGACTCGTGCAGCGTGATCCCGGACTTCTCGGCGGCGGCCTGCGCGATGTCGTGGCTCGGCGCCACGAGGTCGCCCCAGGCGCCGTCCTCGCCGACGAGCACGATGCGGGTGCCCATCTGACCGAGGTACGCGAGCTGTCCCTCGGCACCGCCGTGCGCCTTGGCGAAGGCGCCGATCTGCTTGGCGAGCCTGGCCGCCTTGCGCTCTGCCTGCTTGACCTGCTTCGTATCTGCCATGAACAGGATGCTACCCACTGGTAGCTAGCGCAGGAAGGGGTCCACCGCAACGGCCACGAAGAGCAGCGAGACGTAGGTGATGGACCAGTGGAAGAGCCGCATCTCCTTGAGCTCGCCGCCGGTGGCGCCGCCCTTCGCGCGGTTCTGCAGGGAGTGCGCCTCCCAGAGCCACCAGCCGCCCGTCGCCAGCGCTACCACTGTGTAGAACCAGCCGGTGTAGCCGAGCGGCGTCAGCATCAGCGAGACCGCGACCATCACCCAGCTGTAGAGGACGATCTGGCGGGCGACGACCTTGTTGGAGGCGACGACGGGGAGCATCGGGACGCCCACGCGCGCGTAGTCCTCCTTCACCTTCATCGACAGCGGCCAGTAGTGCGGCGGTGTCCAGAAGAAGATGACGAGGAAGAGGATGAGCGCGGCCCACGACATCGAGTTGGTGACGGCGGACCAGCCGATCAGGACCGGCATACAGCCGGCGATGCCGCCCCAGACGATGTTCTGCGAGGTTCGGCGCTTGAGGATCATCGTGTAGACGACGACGTAGAAGAGCAGCGCGCCGAGTGACAGTGCCGCGGACAGCCAGTTGACGAGCAGCCCGAACCAGAGGGTGGAGACGGCGGCGAGTACCAGGCCGAAGACCAGGCCCTCGCGGGGCGACACCATTCCGGTGACCAGCGGGCGCTGCGACGTACGGTCCATCAGGGCGTCGATGTCGCGGTCGATGTACATGTTCAGCGCGTTGGCGCCGCCGGCCGAGAGGTATCCGCCGATGCACGTCGTGAGAACGAGCCACAGGTCGGGCACATCCTGCGCGGCCAGGAACATCACCGGGACGGTGGTGATCAGCAGCAGCTCGATGATCCGCGGCTTGGTCAGCGCCACGAATGCCTTGACGCGGGCCCTGAACGGCCGATGGCCCCCCGGGCTGGGAGTCAAGACGACCCCTGCGGGTCGGGACTCGACGGCCGTCACGTACACCCCTGACAGAGAATTCCCAGCAAGCTCCCGGAGTGAAGACCGGGTAAAGACTTGCGCGTACCACGCCACTCTAGACGTTGCCGATACACCGATCTTCGCGGGGGTGGGCACGTGTTGAGCGGCAGCCCCGGCCCGTCCGTATACCTCGCCAGGAGGCGAAGAAGAGGCGAAGAAGACCCAGCGATTGCACCCTGGCTTTACCTGATTCTTTCAAAGACCTGCACTCGAAAAGTTGGGCGTTGTTCCGGGGGTAGGCTCGACAACGCCCGGCGCTTCCGTCGTCACCGGGATACGAACATGTGGAGAGGAGCCCTGACCCAGGGTGAGCACCAAGCCGACCACCACAGACCTCGAGTGGACCGATCTGGACCAGCGGGCTGTTGATACCGTCCGCGTCCTGGCCATGGATTCCGTACAGAAGGTCGGCAACGGCCACCCCGGTACGGCCATGAGCCTCGCGCCCGCCGCGTACGTGCTGTTCCAGAAGCTGATGCGGCACGACCCCGCCGATCCGGACTGGACGGGCCGCGACCGGTTCGTACTCTCCGCGGGCCACTCGTCGCTGACCCTCTACATCCAGCTCTACCTGGCCGGGTACGGCCTGGAGCTCGACGATCTGAAGGCGTTCAGGACCTGGGGTTCGAAGACCCCGGGCCACCCGGAGTACGGGCACACCCCGGGCGTCGAGACGACGACCGGGCCGCTCGGCCAGGGTGTCGCCAACGCTGTGGGCATGGCCATGGCCTCTCGCTACGAGCGCGGTCTGCTCGACCCGGATGCTCCTGTGGGTACCTCCCCGTTCGACCACACCATCTGGGCCGTCGCCGGTGACGGCTGCCTCCAGGAGGGCATCTCCCATGAGGCGTCCTCGCTTGCCGGCCACCAGAAGCTGGGCAACCTCGTCCTCCTCTGGGACGACAACCACATCTCGATCGAGGGCGACACGGAGACGGCCGTCTCCGAGGACACCCTCGAGCGGTACGAGGCGTACGGCTGGCACGTCCAGCGCGTTGAGCAGCTGCCGAACGGCGACCTGGACCCGGCCGGCCTGTACAACGCCCTGAAGGCGGCGCAGGCCGAGACCGATCGCCCCTCCTTCATCGCGATGCGCTCGATCATCGCCTGGCCCGCGCCGCACGCGCAGAACACCGAGGCCGCGCACGGCTCAGCCCTCGGCGAGGAAGAGGTCGCGGCCACCAAGAGCGTCCTGGGCTTCGACCCGGAGAAGTCCTTCGAGGTCTCCGACGAGGTCCTCGCGCACACCCGTGAGGCGCTCGACCGCGGCCGCGAGGCCCGCGGCGAGTGGGAGAAGACCTTCGCCGCATGGCGCACCGCCACCCCGGAGCGCGCCGCCGAGTTCGACCGGATCCGCGCGGGCGAGCTCCCCGCGGGCTGGGAGGACCGGCTCCCGGAGTTCGAGACCGGCAAGGGCGTCGCCACCCGCGCGGCCTCCGGCAAGATCCTCCAGGCGCTGGGCGCGGTCATCCCCGAACTGTGGGGCGGCTCCGCCGACCTGGCCGGCTCGAACAACACGACGATCGACAAGACCTCGTCGTTCCTGCCCAAGGGCAACCCGCTGCCGGGAGCCGACCCGTACGGCCGCACGATCCACTTCGGGATCCGCGAGCACGCCATGGCCGCGACCATGAACGGCATCGCGCTGCACGGCAACACCCGTATCTACGGCGGCACCTTCCTGGTGTTCTCCGACTACATGCGCAACGCGGTACGGCTCTCGGCGCTGATGCACCTGCCGGTGACGTACGTCTGGACGCACGACTCGATCGGTCTCGGCGAGGACGGCCCGACCCACCAGCCGGTGGAGCACCTGGCCTCGCTGCGCGCCATCCCGGGCCTGAACATCGTCCGCCCGGCCGACGCCAACGAGACCGCGATCGCCTGGCGCGAGATCCTCCAGCGCTACACCAAGGAGTTCGGGGTCGGCGCACCGCACGGTCTGGCGCTGACCCGCCAGGGTGTGCCCACCTACGAGCGCAACGACGATGCGGCGAAGGGCGGTTACGTCCTGTTCGACGCCGAGGGCGGCGACGCGCAGGTCGTGCTCATCGGCACCGGCTCCGAGGTGCAGCTCGCCGTCGAGGCGCGCGAGCAGCTGCAGGCCGAAGGCGTGCCGACCCGGGTCGTCTCAATGCCGTCCGTCGAGTGGTTCGAGGAGCAGGACCAGGAGTACAAGGACAGCGTTCTGCCGCCGGCCGTCAAGGCGCGGGTGGCGGTCGAGGCCGGTGTCGGTCTTACCTGGCACCGCTTCGTGGGCGACGCCGGTCGCATCGTTTCGCTGGAGCACTTCGGCGCTTCGGCCGACGGCAAGGTCCTCTTCCGCGAGTTCGGCTTCACTGCCGAGAACGTGGCCGCCGCCGCCCGGGAATCTCTGGCCGCCGCCGCGCGCTGACGCCGGTACACGACAAGTAGGAGATGCAACTCTCATGACAGACGCACTCAAGCGCCTCTCCGACGAAGGCGTCGCGATCTGGCTCGACGACCTGTCGCGCAAGCGGATCACGTCCGGCAATCTCGCCGAACTGATCGACCAGCAGCACGTCGTGGGCGTCACCACCAACCCCTCGATCTTCCAGAAGGCCATCAGCAGCGGTGACGGTTACGAGCAGCAGCTCGCCGACCTCGCCGTGCGCAAGGTGACCGTCGAGGAAGCCGTACGCATGATCACGACGGCGGACGTCCGGGACGCCGCCGACATCCTGCGGCCGGTCTTCGACGCCACCGGCGGCCAGGACGGCCGGGTCTCCATCGAGGTCGACCCGCGCCTGGCCCACAACACCCCGGCGACCATCGCCGAGGCAAAGCAGCTGGCCTGGCTGGTGGACCGGCCGAACACCCTCATCAAGATCCCGGCGACGAAGGCCGGCCTGCCGGCGATCACCGAGGTCATCGGCAAGGGCATCAGCGTCAATGTCACGCTGATCTTCTCGCTGGAGCGCTACCGCGAGGTCATGGACGCCTACCTGGCCGGTCTGGAGAAGGCGAAGGCCGCGGGCCTGGACCTTTCCAAGATCCAGTCGGTGGCGTCCTTCTTCGTGTCGCGCGTGGACACCGAGATCGACAAGCGTCTGGACGCGCTGGGCACGCCGGAGGCCAAGGAGGCCCGCGGCAAGGCGGGGCTGGCCAACGCGCGGCTCGCCTACGAGGCGTACGAGGAGGTCTTCTCCTCCGACCGCTGGGCCGCGCTCGACAAGGCGCAGGCCAACAGGCAGCGTCCGCTGTGGGCCTCGACGGGCGTCAAGGACCCGGCGTACAAGGACACGCTGTATGTCGACGAGCTCGTCGCGCCGGGCACGGTGAACACCATGCCGGAGGCCACCCTCGAAGCCACCGCCGACCACGGCGAGATCAGGGGTGACACCGTGCGCGGCACGTACGAGCAGTCCCGCGCCGAACTCGACGCCGTCGAGAAGCTCGGGATCTCCTACGACGACGTCGTGCAGCTGCTCGAGGACGAGGGCGTCGAGAAGTTCGCCTCGGCCTGGAACGACCTGCTCAAGTCGACCGAGGCCGAGCTTCAGCGCCTCGCTCCTTCGGAGGGCTGACCACCTTGTCCGGTTTTGGCGGAGCCAATCCGCTCCGTGACCCAGCAGACCGACGGCTCCCGCGTATCGCGGGGCCGTCGGGCCTGGTCATCTTTGGTGTCACGGGCGATTTGTCACGTAAAAAGTTGATGCCTGCGGTCTATGACCTGGCCAACCGCGGGCTGCTGCCACCGGGCTTCTCGCTCATCGGCTTCGCCCGCCGTGAATGGCAGGACGAGGACTTCGCGCAGGAGGTCCACGACGCCGTCAAGGCCCACGCGCGTACGCCGTTCCGCGAGGAGGTGTGGCAGCAGCTCATCCAGGGGATGCGCTTCGTCCAGGGCACCTTCGACGACGATGACGCCTTCGAGAAGCTGAAGGCCACCATCGAGGACCTCGACAAGAAGCAGGGCACCGGCGGCAACTTCGCCTTCTATCTGTCCGTGCCGCCGAAGTTCTTCCCCAAGGTCGTCCAGCAGCTGAAGAGGCACGGGCTGGCCGACCAGAAGGAGGGCTCCTGGCGCCGCGCGGTCATCGAGAAGCCGTTCGGCCACGACCTGGTCTCCGCCAAGGAGCTCAACCAGGTGGTGCACGAGGTCTTCCCGGCCAACGAGGTCTTCAGGATCGACCACTACCTGGGCAAGGAGACCGTCCAGAACATTCTGGCGCTGCGCTTCGCCAACACCCTGTTCGAGCCGATCTGGAACCGGTCGTACGTCGACCATGTCCAGGTCACCATGGCCGAGGACATCGGCATCGGCGGCCGCGCCGGCTACTACGACGGCATCGGCGCCGCCCGTGACGTCATCCAGAACCACCTTCTCCAGCTGCTCGCGCTGACCGCGATGGAGGAGCCCGCCTCCTTCGACGCGGACGCGCTCGCGGCCGAGAAGACCAAGGTCCTCGGCGCGGTGAAGCTGCCCCAGGACCTGTCCAAGAGCACGGTGCGCGCGCAGTACACGGCGGGCTGGCAGGGCGGCGAGAAGGCCGTCGGCTATCTCCAGGAAGACGGCATCGACCCCAAGTCGAAGACCGACACCTACGCCGCGGTCAAGCTGGAGATCGACAACCGCCGCTGGGCGGGCGTCCCGTTCTATCTCCGTACGGGCAAGCGGCTCGGCCGCCGGGTCACCGAGATCGCGGTGGTCTTCCAGCGCGCCCCGCACTCCCCCTTCGACCACACGGCCACCGAGGAACTGGGCCAGAACGCCCTGGTCATCCGCGTCCAGCCGGACGAGGGCGTGACCTTGCGGTTCGGCTCGAAGGTGCCTGGCACCTCGATGGAGGTGCGGGACGTCTCGATGGACTTCGCGTACGGCGAGTCCTTCACAGAGTCCAGCCCGGAGGCGTACGAACGGCTCATCCTCGACGTCCTGCTCGGCGACTCCAACCTCTTCCCGAGACTCGAGGAGGTCGAGCTGTCCTGGAAGATCCTCGACCCGATCGAGCAGTTCTGGGACAAGCACGGCAAGCCCGCACAGTACCCGGCCGGTACGTGGGGCCCGGTCGAGGCGGACGAAATGCTCGCACGAGACGGACGGAGCTGGCGTCGGCCATGAAGATCGACCTTACGGACACCACGGCCAGCAAGATCAACAAAGCGCTGGTGCAGGGGCGGCGGGCGATCGGCACCCCGGCCGTCGGCATGGTGCTCACCCTTGTCATCGTCACCGACGAAGAGAACGCCTACGACGCGCTGAAGGCGGCCAACGAGGCGTCGCGCGAGCACCCTTCGCGCACGCTGGTCGTCATCAAGCGGATCTCGCGCTCGCCGCGCGACCGGGCGAAGGCCCGCCTGGACGCCGAGGTACGGGTGGGCGCGGACGCGGGCACCGGCGAGACGGTCGTGCTTCGGCTGTACGGCGAGGTCATCGATCACGCCCAGTCAGTGGTTCTGCCGCTGCTGCTGCCGGACGCGCCGGTCGTGGTCTGGTGGCCGGTGAACGGGCCGACCGACCCGGCCAGTGACCCGCTGGGCACGCTGGCGCAGCGCCGGGTGACGGACTCGTACGCCTCCGAACAGCCGGTGCGTGACCTGATGGCGCGCGCCGAGGCGTACACCCCCGGCGACACCGATCTGGCGTGGACCCGGATCACGCCGTGGCGCTCCATGCTCGCGGCCGCTCTGGACCAGGTGACGTGCGAGGTCACCTCGGTGGAGGTGGAGGGCGAGGAGTTCAACCCGAGCTGCGAACTGCTCGGGATGTGGCTCGCCGACCGGCTGAAGGTGCCGGTGACGCGCTCGGCTTCGTCCGGGCCTGGTCTCACGGCCGTACGGATGGAGACGAACTTCGGCCCGATCGTGCTGGACCGGGCGGACGGCTCGCTGGCGACGCTGTCCATCCAGGGGCAGCCGGACCGGGCGGTGGCGCTGAAGCGGCGTGACACGGCCGAGCTGATGGCGGAGGAACTGCGGCGCCTCGACCCGGACGACACGTATGCGTCGGCGCTGCGGTTCGGCGTGGAGCGGCTCAGTTACGGCGACGAGGCGTCGGGGGCCGGGGCGTCCGCGTCGCAGGCCACGTCCGGAGCGAAGTCCGAGACCAAGTCCGAGACCAAGTCCGAGGCCAAGTCCGCCCCCGCGAAGAAGGCCGCTCCGGCCAAAAAGGCGGCTCCGGCCAAGAAGGCGGCGGCGAAGTGAGTGCCCCGCAGCTCGTCGTCCACCGCGACAAGGAGCTGATGGCGCAGGCCGCGGCGGCCCGGCTGATCACGAAGATCGTGGACGCCCAGGCCGCGCGCGGCTCCGCGTCGGTGGTGCTGACGGGCGGCCGCAACGGCAATGCCCTGCTCGCCGCCCTCGGGACCTCGCCGGCCCGGGACGCGATCGACTGGCCGCGTCTCGATCTGTGGTGGGGCGACGAGCGGTTCCTCCCGGACGGCGACCCGGAGCGCAACATCACGCAGGCCCGCGAGGCCCTGCTGGACAGCGTGCTGGTGGACCCGAAGCGGGTGCATGCGATGCCCGCGTCGGACGGTGTGTACGGCAGTGACGTGGACGCGGCAGCCGCTGCGTACGCGGCCGAACTCGCCGCGGCGGCGGGCCCGGAGGACCACGGTCCGGTGCCGAGCTTCGATGTGCTGATGCTGGGGGTGGGGCCCGACACCCATGTGGCGTCGCTCTTCCCCGAGCTCCCCGCGGTCCGCGAGACGGACCGCACGGTGGTCGGCGTGCACGGCGCGCCCAAGCCGCCTCCGACGCGTATCTCGCTCACGCTCCCGGCGATCCGGTCGGCGCGCGAGGTATGGCTGCTGGCGGCGGGCGAGGACAAGGCGAAGGCGGTGGCGATAGCTCTGTCGGGCGCGGGAGAGGTCCAGGCCCCGGCGGCGGGCGCGAGGGGCCGCAGCCGGACGCTGTGGCTGCTCGACGCGGCCGCGGCGTCACAACTGCCGCGGGACCTGTACCCGCCGGCGTCGCCCTGACTGGGGCTCCGCCCCAGACCCCGCGCCTCAAACTCCCCCAGACTTCGTCCGGGGGGACCCCCACGAGGCTGGAGAGGTCGGCCCGAACAATCAAGCCCCTCCGGCGATTGAGGAGCGGGGGTCCGGGGGCGGAGCCCCCGGTACGGGCAAGCCCGCCGCGGGCTCACCCCGTTCGGTTCTCCACCCGTCGGACGAGCTTCAGCCCCGACCAGTCCTCATCCAGCTGCGCGACCTTCACATCGACAATGCCGAGCGGCAGCAAAAGCTCCCGCAGCGCATTCCCATCAATGTCGCTCTCATGCCCCGCAGCCCTGCGCGGCCACGCGATCCAGAGCATCGCCCGGTCCGCCAGGCGCTCGACGAGCGTCGCCGCCTCAGCCGCCAGATCTCCGTACGTACGGTAGAACGCCGGCGTCACATCCGTGTCCCGCGAGCCGCGTTCGCCGACCGTGACTCCTTCGGGCAGACCGGGAATCGCCCAGTCCCCCGGCCGGTGCCGGAGCACGACCCGCTGGCCCGGTTTGATGCCGAGCTTCTTGGCCAGCGGGGTTCCCGAGTAACCGGATGCGGTCATACGGGGATTGTCGCGCCGACCTCGGCCGAACCGCACCCCGCCGTCCCGTCGCCCCGTACGAGGAACGGCTCCAGCAGCCCCGGCACCGCGTCCGACGCGAACGCCAGACCCTCGCTCTCCCCCGCGTCGTACACCGAATACGCCCCCGCCCCCGCGGCCGTCGTCGCGGTCAGCGTCAGCACTCCGGCCCGGCGCTGGAAGACCGACTGCTTCACCGTCCAGCCGATGACCCCGCCCCGCTGCAGCGCGACCGTCGCGCGGCGGACCGTGCCGGAGCGGGCCACCAGATACGCATCGCTGATGCCGTGCCCCAGACTGCGGTACGCATCCAGGGCGACGATCACCGCGGCCGGCAGCCCAACGACCGCGCACGCCGCCGCGATGTACAGCAGTACGGAAGTGAGCCAGGCGCCCAGAACCGTCAGCACCAGCAGCGGCAGCAGCGCCGATGCCAACGCCCAGCGCAGCCGCCGGGTGCGCGCCGCCCGGGGGTGGGCGGTCAGGTGGGCCGCGCTCGTCGGAGCCACGGGCTCGCGCAGCACCTGCGCGGCCACCTCGTCCGCCATCGCCCGCGGGGCCGGCGGCAGCAGCACCTTCAGATCGGCGTGCTTGTCCTGCTCGTCGTCGGTGAGACCGGTGGCGACCGCGTCCACCCGGGCCGCGCCGAACAGTCTGACGCCGAGCGGCTCGACGAGTTCGACACCGCGCAGGCGGCGCTCCTCTATGGAGATCGAGCGCGCGGTGAACAGGCCACGCCGCACTCGCAGGGTGCCGCCAGGCTCCCGCTCCAGTCGGTAGTTCCACCACATCTCGATCCACAGCCCGAGCGCGCCGACGACTCCGGCGGCCACGGCCGCGGCGACAAGCACCACGACCATCATGGCGATGGAGGTGTCCCGGAACCGGTCCCCCACCCAGTCGATGACCTTGCCCTGCGCCCCGAACCACTCACTGACCTGCATCACACCGCCGGCCGCAGCGCCGCCGAGCAGCGGTGCGACAAAGCTGACCGGTGCGTACCGGATCCAGGACGGATCGAGGGCAGCGAGCTCGCCCTCCCGGTGGGTGCCGGGATCGGTCGTCGCCGCCCGGGCCAGCAGCTGCGTACGCAGCCGCTCACCCTCCGCCTTGCTGACCGGGTCGAGCTCCAGCGTGGACTCGCCGCCGGCGTGCTCGCCCGTGCCGATACGCACCTTGACCAGGCCGAGGACGCGCAGCAGCGGGTTGGCGGACAGGTCGACGCTACGGATGCGCTCGCGGGCCAGCGAACGGCGTTTGACCAGCAGCAGTCCGGTGTGGAGTTCGGCGCGCTCGATGCCGATGCGGTAGCGCGTCCGGCGCCATCGTGTGTAGTCCGCGCCCGCGCCCACGGCAATCAGCAGCACGGCACCGGCCAGCACCCAGCCGAACGCCTGCCCGAGCGGCATTCCGCCGGCGAGGCCGAGTGTGGTGGGCAGTCCTGCGCCCGCGGCCACTCCCGCCATGACGAAGGCGGTGACGAGCACGGTGCGCTTGTCGAGCCGCCGCCACTCCCCCTCGGCAACCGGCTCCCCCTCGGCCACCGGCTCCCCGTCGGCCACCGGCTCCGGCTCGGCCGCGCTCATGTCGCGTCCCCGGGCGTGGCCTGGGTTATCCGGGTCAGCTGCTCCGCGAGCTCCGCGGCGAGCTCATGGTCGAGCCCCTCGATCTTGATCGCGCCCTTGGAGGATGCGGTGGTCACGATGACCGTGGCGAGCCGGAACGCCTGCTCCAGCGGCCCGCGCATCGTGTCCACGGTCTGGATCCTGGACATGGGCGCGATCCGCCATTCCTGCCACAGCGCCCCCGTACGGACGTAGACCGCCTCGTCCGTGACCTCCCAGCGGTGCACCCGGAACCACCAGTTGGGGAGGAAGAGGGTGCAGGCCAGGCCCAGCACCGCCAGTACGACGGCGGGCGTCAGCAGCCACAGCCGGGCCGGTTCGATGAGCAGGCCCAGTACGGCGAGCACGGCCACCGGAATCGCGGTCGTCAGCAGCAACTGCACCCGCCACCAGCCGACTACCCGCTCGTTCAGTGTGCTGTTCGGCGGCCTCAGCCTCACCCCCTCCTCCTCCATCGGCTCAACGACCCCGCAGCGTGCGGTACTTGGCGGCCAGCGTCGCGGTCGAGCTGTCCAGCTGCTCCCCGCCTGTCCCCTCGGTGAGCACCGGCTCGATCTTCTTGGCGAGCACCTTGCCGAGCTCGACGCCCCACTGGTCGAAGGAGTCGATGTTCCAGATGGCGCCCTGGACGAACACCTTGTGCTCGTAGAGCGCGATCAACTGGCCGAGCACGGAAGGCGTGAGCTCGTTGGCGAGGATCGTGGTCGTGGGGTGGTTGCCCTGGAACGTCTTGTGCGCCACCAGTTCCTCGGGCACACCCTCCGCCCGTACCTCCTGAGGCGTCTTGCCGAAGGCGAGCGCCTGCGTCTGTGCGAGGAAGTTGGCCATCAGCAGATCGTGCTGGGCGACCAGACCGGGCCGCAGATCCCCGACGGGCTTGGCGAAGCCGATGAAGTCCGCCGGGATGACCTTGGTGCCCTGGTGGATCAGCTGGTAGTACGCGTGCTGTCCGTTGGTGCCGGGCGTGCCCCAGACCACCGGACCGGTCTGCCACTCGACGCGGTTGCCCTCGCGGTCCACGGACTTGCCGTTGGACTCCATGTCGAGCTGCTGGAGATAGGCGGTGAACTTGCTCAGATAGTGGGAGTACGGCAGCACCGCGTGCGACTGCGCGTCGAAGAACTCGCCGTACCAGACGCCCAGCAGGCCGAGCAGCAGCGGCGCGTTGGCCTCCGCCGGAGCCGTACGGAAGTGCTCGTCGACCAGGTGGAAGCCGGCGAGCATGTCGCGGAAGCGGTCCGGGCCGATCGCGATCATCAGCGAGAGGCCGATCGCGGAGTCGAAGGAGTAGCGCCCGCCGACCCAGTCCCAGAACTCGAACATGTTCGCCGTGTCGATGCCGAAGTCGGAGACCTTCTCGGCGTTCGTGGACAGCGCCACGAAGTGCTTGGCGACGGCCTCCTGACCGGCCTTCAGCTCGGTGAGGAGCCAGTCACGGGCGGAGGTGGCGTTGGTGATGGTCTCGATGGTGGTGAAGGTCTTGGAGGCGATGATGAAGAGCGTCTCGGCCGGGTCCAAGTCCCTTACGGCCTCGTGCAGATCGGCTCCGTCGACATTCGACACGAAACGGAACGTCAGATCGCGTGCGGTGTAGGAGCGCAGCGCCTCGTACGCCATGGCCGGGCCCAGGTCGGAGCCGCCGATGCCGATGTTCACCACGTTCTTGATGGGCTTGCCGGTGTGGCCGGTCCACTTGCCCGACCTGACGCGGTCGGAGAAGGCGGTCATCTTGTCGAGCACGATGTGCACCGCCGGCACCACGTTCTCGCCGTCCACCTCGATCACGGCATCCCGCGGGGCGCGCAGCGCCGTGTGCAGAACGGCGCGGTCCTCGGTGGTGTTGATCTTCTGACCGCGGAACATCGCGTCCCGCAGCTCGGCGACGTTGGTGGCCTCGGCCAGCTCGCGCAGCAGCGCCAGCGTCTCGTCGGTCACCAGATGCTTGGAGTAGTCGAGGTAGAGATCGCCGACCTGGAGGGTGTACCGGCTGCCGCGCGCCTGGTCGGCTGCGAACAGCTCCCGCAGATGCGTCTGTCCGAGTTGCTCGCGGTGCTTGCCGAGAGCAGTCCATTCGGGCGTCTGATTGAGCCTGGTACGGCCTTCTGCATTCATACTGGACATCAGCCCACTTCTTCTCGTACCTGCCTGCGTGCCCCGCTGCGTCTCCAACCTAATTGATCAGCGGGGCGAGCGATGCGACTGCCGGAATGAACAGTGCGGCCGCCAGCAAGGCGGGTGTGTTCGGTCCCCAGGCGGCCGCCGCCGCTCCGCCGAGCAGCGCGCCGAGCGGAGCGCCGGCGACCGCGAGCGTACGGAAGGCAGAGCTGATCCGGCCCAGCAGCTGCGCCGGGCTGCACTCCTGGATCAGCGTCGTCTGGTTGACGTTCCACACCATGCCCATGACCGCGAACACCGCTATCGCGGCGATCGTGACCCACAGCGCACGCACGGACCCCATGGCGACCAGGCATCCGGTCTGCACAAGCCCGGCGGCGAACACGCTCCGTATTCGCCCGATCCGGTCGGCCAGCCTGCGGGCCAGCAGGCCGCCCGCCGCGCTGCCGGCCCCGAAGGCAGTGATCACCGCCGCGTATCCGCCGGCCCCCGCGCCGAGCCAGCCGGTGACATGGACGACGAGGGTGGCGATGAGCGCGCCCATGCCGATGTTGCAGAGTGTGGTGGCGATGCAGAGCCCGCGCTGTGCCCGATCCCGCCACAGGCCGCGCAGCCCTTCCCCGATCTCCCCGCGCAGGGTGCTCCCGGCCGGTCTGGGGTCCCGCTCCGGCGCCCCGACGCGCAGGGATGCCACCAGCGCAGCCGCCACGACATAGGTAGCCGCATCCGCTGCGTACGGCATGGCGGCGCCCACCACGAGCAGCACCGGAACCAGGGGCGCGGCCACAAAGCCCCCGACGATCTGCTGTGCGGTCATCAGCCGGGCATTGGCGCTGATCAGCGCCTCGGCCGGCACCAGCGAGGGCAGCAGGGCCGTCGCGGCGTTGTCGAAGAGTGTCTGGAGCGTGGTGAGGGCGAAGGCCAGCGCGAGCAGCAGCGCTATGGATCCCAGGTCCAGCCATACCGCGCCCGCGAAGCCCGCCATCAGCAGGCCGCGCAGCAGATCAACGGCCCACATCGCCCGCCGCTGGTCCACCCGGTCGGCGACGGCGCCGCCCAGCAGGCCGAACAGCAGCCAGGGCAGATAACCGCACGCCGTCACCGAGGCGATGAGGAGGGGGTCGTCGGTCAGCGAGGCGGCAAGCAGCGGCATCGCGGCGATCCGCAGCGAGTCGCCGAGTTTCGAGACGACGGCGGCCGTCCACAGCCGTCCGAACCCTCCGCGCCACGCGGGTGTTCGCGTCTGCACAGCTTCGGTCGCCGTCACAACATCCCCCGTCCGGTCCGTTGATTCAGAACCGTAGAGGGTGCCACTGACAATCAGCCGCGAACGCACTCCGGCCGGACGCCCACAGGCATCCGGCCGGTAACAACTTCTAGATTTCGCCCCGCAGTTTCGCGAGCGCCTCGGCGAGGATCGCCTCGCCGTCCGCGTCGCTGCGCCGCTCGCGTACATAGGCGAGGTGCGTCTTGTACGGCTCGGTGCGCGGCGGGTCCGGCGGATTGTCCCGGTCCTGTCCGGCCGGGAACCCGCAGCGAGGACAGTCCCAAGTATCCGGAACCTGTGCGTCGCTGGCGAAGCTCGGCTGCGTCTCGTGCCCGTTCGAGCACCAGAAGGAGATGCGCAGGCGCGGCGCGGACTCGCCCCGCTCGGCCTCACCCATCGGCCCCGCTCCGACCCGGCTTCCCCGGATCGCGTTGCCACTTGCCACGGTCGTAACTCCCTGCGTGATGGTGCTCGAAGATGCCCCAGTCTACGTAAGGCCCAACGTGCGTCCAGTGATTGGAGTTACACCCCGCACCCAGACGCTGACGGCGACGGGTCAGCTGTCCAGCTTCATCAGCAGCCCAAGTACGACAATGCACGCAAACCACAGCAAACCGACGACCACCGTAATGCGGTCGAGGTTGCGCTCGGCGACCGAGGAGCCGCCTACTGAGGACTGCATACCGCCACCGAACATGTCGGAGAGGCCGCCGCCCTTCCCCTTGTGCATCAGCACCAGCAGCATCATCAGCAGGCTGAAGACGATCAGGGCGATCGAAAACCCCATAATCACGGCTGGACCAACTTCCTCGGACTGAAATGGACGACGGGGGCCCGGGCTCGGAAAAGCCTCAGGCCCCCGCAAGGGTACGACGGATCCGCGCTACCGCATACTTACTGGTCGCGGAACCGGACGATCTTGACGAACTCGTCCGCGTCCAGCGCCGCACCGCCCACCAGAGCACCGTCCACATCGGGCTGCGCCATGATCGCGGCGACGTTCCCGGACTTCACCGAGCCGCCGTACTGGATGCGGACCTTGTCGGCCAGCTCCTGGGAGTACAGCTCGGCAAGACGCCCGCGGATCGCCCCGCAGACCTCCTGCGCGTCCTCGGGGGTGGCGACCTCGCCGGTGCCGATGGCCCACACCGGCTCGTACGCGATCACGATGGACTCGGCCTGCTCGGCCGGGATGTCCTTCAGTCCGCCGTCGAGCTGCGTGATCGTGTACTCGACCTGCTGGCCGGCCTTGCGGACGTCCAGGCCCTCACCGACGCAGAGGATCGGGGTCAGGCCATGCCGGAAGGCGGCCTTCACCTTGGCGTTGCAGAGCTCGTCCGTCTCGGCGTGGTACTGCCGGCGCTCGGAGTGGCCCACGGCGACGTAGGTGCACTTCAGCTTGGACAGCATCGGGCCCGAGATCTCGCCGGTGTACGCGCCGGAGTCGTGCGCGGAGACGTCCTGCGCGCCGTACTTGATCCTGAGCTTGTCGCCGTCGACCAGGGTCTGCACGGACCGCAGGTCGGTGAAGGGCGGCAGTACGGCGACCTCCACGGCGTCGTAGTCCTTGTCCGCCAGGGCGAAAGCGAGCTTCTGGACATGGGCGATGGCCTCGAGGTGGTTGAGGTTCATCTTCCAGTTGCCCGCCATCAGCGGGGTGCGGCCGTTTTCAAGAGCAGTCATTGAGGGTCAGTCCTCCAGTGCGGCGAGGCCGGGAAGCGTCTTGCCCTCGAGGTACTCGAGGCTCGCGCCGCCACCGGTCGAAATGTGGCCGAATGCCTTCTCGTCGAAGCCCAGGATCCGGACGGCCGCGGCGGAGTCGCCACCGCCGACGACCGAGAACGCCGGGGAGTCGACGAGCGCCTGGGCAACGGCCTTGGTGCCCTCGGCGTAGTCGGGGTGCTCGAAGACGCCCATCGGACCGTTCCAGAAGACGGTGGCCGCGTCGGCGAGCTTCGATGCGTACAGCTTGCGGGTCTCGGGACCGATGTCCAGACCCTCCTGGTCGGCCGGGATCGCGTCCGCGGCGACGACGGACGGGTTGGCCGGAGCCTTGGTCTTCAGGTCCGGGAACTCGGTCGAGATCAGGACATCGACGGGGAGCACGAACTCCACGCCCTTCGCCTTGGCCCGCTCCAGGTACTCCAGGACCGCCGGGATCTGGTCCGCCTGCAGCAGCGAGATGCCGACCTCGTGCCCTTGGGCCTTGAGGAAGGTGTACGCCATGCCGCCGCCGATCAGGATGCGGTCGGCCTTCTCCAGGAGGTGGTCGATGACCCCGAGCTTGTCGGAGACCTTGGCGCCGCCGAGGACGACGACGTACGGGCGCTTGACGTCCTCGGTGAGCTTCTTCAGGACACCGACCTCGGTGGCGATGAGGTAGCCGGCGGCGTGCGGCAGGCGGGCCGGGAGGTCGTACACCGAGGCGTGCTTGCGGTGTACGGCGCCGAAGCCGTCGCCCACGTACAGATCGGCAAGAGTGGCGAGCTGATCGGCGAAGGCGCCGCGCTCGGCGTCGTCCTTGCTGGTCTCGCCGGCGTTGAAGCGGAGGTTCTCGACGACGGCGACCTGGCCGTCGGCGAGGCCCGCGACGACGGCCTTGGCCGACTCGCCGACGGTGTCGGTGGCGAAGGCGACATCGGCGCCGAGCAGTTCACCGAGCCGCGCGGCCGCGGGGGCGAGCGAGAAGGCCGGGTCGGGGGCGCCCTTGGGGCGGCCCAGGTGGGAGGCGACGACGACGCGCGCGCCCGCCTCGGCGAGCTTGGTGACAGTCGGCACTACGGCGCGGATGCGGCCGTCGTCGGTGATCGTGGTGCCGTCGAGCGGCACATTGAGGTCGGCGCGGACGAATACCCGCTTACCGGCGACCCCTTCGGCGAGAAGTTGGTCGATCGTCTTCATGTGTAGGGCTCCTCAGAGGGCTGGGACGTGCGAAGGGCTCGAACCGCGCTGCGTTGCGCTGCCCGAGCCCTGTCGCTCACATCGTGGTGCTCTCGTTGCAGATCAGAGCTGGCCGCCGACGAAGACCGTGAGGTCCACGAGACGGTTGGAGTAGCCCCACTCGTTGTCGTACCAGCCGATGACCTTGACGTTCTTGCCCTGGACCATGGTCAGGGAGGAGTCGAAGGTGCAGGAGGCGGGCCAGTTGACGATGTCCGAGGAGACGATCGGGTCCTCGGTGTAGTCCACGATGCCCTTGAGCTGACCCTCGGCCGCCTTCTGGAACGCGGTGTTGACCTCGTCCTTGGTGACCTCGCGCTCGAGCTCGATCACCAGGTCGGTCACGGAGCCGGTGGGGACCGGGACGCGCATCGCGATGCCGTCGAGCTTGCCCGCCAGCTCCGGGATGACCAGCGCGGTGGCCTTCGCGGCACCGGTGGTGGTCGGGATGATGTTCTCGGCGGCGGCGCGGGCGCGGCGCAGGTCCGAGTGCGGGAAGTCCAGGATGCGCTGGTCGTTCGTGTACGCGTGGACCGTGGTCATCAGGCCCTTGACGATGCCGAAGTTCTCCAGGAGAACCTTGGCCATCGGCGCCACACAGTTGGTGGTGCAGGAGGCGTTGGAGATGACGTGATGGTTGGCCGCGTCGTACTTGTCCTGGTTGACGCCCATCACGATGGTGATGTCCTCGTTCTTGGCCGGAGCCGAGATGAGGACCTTCTTGGCGCCGCCGGCGATGTGCTTCTCGGCGTCGGCCTTCTTGGTGAAGATGCCGGTCGACTCGATGACGATGTCGACGCCCAGCTCGCCCCACGGAATGTCGGCGGGGTTGCGCTCGGAGAGCACCTTGATGGTGTGGCCGTCGACCGTGATCGTGTCGGCGGTGTGGGTCACCTCGGCCTTGAGGCGGCCCAGGATGGTGTCGTACTTCAGCAAGTGGGCCGTGGTCGCAGTGTCACCCAGGTCGTTGACAGCCACGATCTCGATGTCTGCACCCTGCTCCAGCAGCGCGCGGAAGTAGTTACGACCGATGCGGCCAAAGCCGTTGATGCCTACGCGGATCGTCACGAACCGATCTCCTCGTTGGTACGCCGGTTTTAGACGCCGGCGAGTTGTATGGGATGTCCCCGACCGCCTACGACCCTACCTCCATGAGGGCCCCGGAGTGACATCGAGTGGCTCCGTGCGTGGCACGGCGGTCCGTACTTCCCAGTAGGTGCCACGGACCGCCGTTCCGGCTACGCAGCGTCAGCGTCGGAGCGCGCTGAGAGCCTTTCCGATGAGCTGCTTGCGGTCGGCCGCGCCGGGCACATGCTCCAGGCCGAAGCCGATGAGCACGGTGTCCCGGGTGGTGACGGCCGCATGGGCGTGGAACAGAGCCTGGGCGCGTGCCCAGTCGCCGGTGTTGCCGGGGCTGCCGGCCGGCGGTCCCGCGACGGTCCACGGGCCGAGCGCGGTCTCGAAGCCCTCGGGACCCTGCGGGGTGCCGCCGACGACGAGCTTGGTGTCGTCGACGAAGGCGCCGATTCCGCCGGTGCCCGGGTCCGTGACGTACGAGATGGAGAGCTCGACCTGCTTGCCCGCGTAGGCGCTGAGATCGACGGAGACGGGCTGCCAGCCGTTGGAGGAGCCGGTGAAGCGGTTCCAGGCGCCGGTGGTGCCGGTCGCCGTGCAGCCGCTCTCCGCGACGGTCAGGTAGTGGGCGAGGAAGGGGTGGCCCTCTACGTAGAAGCCCTCCTCGCACTGGACGGGCACCTGGGTTGTGGTGCCGCCGTTGGCGTCCGGCAGGGTCGTCCAGTCGTCCTGGCCGACCGTGTGCGCCTCGACGACGACATTGTCGTAGCCGCGCTCGGTGTCATGGCTGAGCTGGAACTGCAGGCTCGGCTTGGCACCGGCCGCGGTACCGGTCAGATCCACGGTGCGCGACAGCCGCATATACGCGTCGTCCTCGTGCTTCGCCGCCGCGAACCAGGAGCCGTCGGCAGGCTCGAACGGGGTGCGGATGCCCGGGTAGCCGCCCGCGGCAGCGCTCTTGAACTGCGGGAACTGGTCCGGCTTCAGGGTGTCCGAGGTGATCGTGTACGCCCCGGCCAGGTCGAGCGGGTTCCCGGCCGCGGCGGCGAGTGAGGCCTGCGCGCCCGCGAGCCTTCCGGTGCCCGCGAAGGAGAACGGGGACTTCAGCCCGACGCGGTTGTACGCGCCTAGGTAGTACTGCGCGAAGTCGTTGGAGTCGGCCCCGCCGAGGTCGACGTCGCCGCCGGCCAGCTCACCGGCGTTGATCAGCTTCCCGCCCTCGTTGAGGTAGTCCCGTACGGCGCCCGTGGTCGCCGCGGAGGGCTGTCCCGCGCCGGTGTACCAGAGGACCGTCTTGAAGTGGCCGAGCACGCCGAGGGCGTCCGGGACGCCCTGCGTGGCGACGTCCCAGACCGCGGCCCTGTGGCCGTTGTCCGCGAGGGCCTTGGTGTAGGCGGCGGTGTGCTGCGCCGGGGTGGTGCCGCCCTCTTCGGCGATCACCAGGGTGTTGCCGCGCGGCCGTTCGGCGACCGTGTAGGTGAAGTGCTCGCTGGAGGTGGGTTGTCCGGCCTTGGTCTCACCGGTGAACCAGACCTCGACCTTGTCGCCGACGTCGCCGTCCTGCACCTTGGCGCGGTACTCGTCGAAGCGGATGTTGTCGTCGCCGCCGTAGACCTCGCCGCCCTTCCAGGCCCTGAGTGCCTGGTCGTGCGTACGTCCGCCGTTGACGCGGTACTTGAGCTCCTTGTCGCGTACGGACTTGCGCGCGATGACGGAGACTTCCTGGTCGCCACCGCGGGCGTAGGAGGTGGTGAAGGCGTCGGGGGTGAAGTCCGCGGCCTTCAGGCCGATCGAGGAGGACGGCTGGTCGGGGTGGGCCGCGGTTTCGGCGACGGAGAGCGCGAACGGGATGTTCTTGGCGAACTCCTGCTGGATCAGCTTCTCGTCGTCCGGGAAGGTGAAGATGGATGCGCAGTCGGCAGCGTTCCAGGGGTCGTTGGGGTCGATCCTGGAGGCGGTGGCGCAGGTCGACATCTCCGGGGTGTACATCATCATCCCGTTGACGTTGGCCGCGTGGCCGTCGGCCTCGCCATTGGTGGTGTAGAGCTCGGAGGACACCTGGGGGCGGTAGCCGGGGACGGCGGAGTTCTGGGGCGTACCGGCGAGGGACTCGTACAGGACGTCGTCGGGCGTCGGCGTGGCGACCTGCCAGCCGACTCCGTACAGGAGCAGCTGGGCCGCGGAGTGGTAGTTGATGCCGTACTCGAAGCCGATGCGCTTCTGGAAGGCGTCGAGCGCCTTCGTCTCGGGCTCGGAGGCCGGACCGGTACCGCGGTAGGTCTCGGAGGCCGGGTCGGGGGACGAACCCTCGTTGTCGTAGCCCCACTTGTAGGTGAAGTTGCGGTTGAGGTCGACGCCGTCGCCGGGGGCGATCTTGCCGTCGCCGTTGTTGTCGCGGAGGTTCTTGCGCCACTGGCGCTCGGCGGTGCCCTTGAACGTGTAGTCGTAGCCGTCGGGGTTGGCCGAGATGACGAACCACAGTTCGGTGGAGTCGACGATCTTCGTGATCCGCGGGTCCTTGCCGTAGCCCGCGAGGTAGTGGTGCATCAGCCGACGGGTCATTTCCGGGGTGATCCACTCGCGGGCGTGCTGGTTGGACATATACAGCGTGGCGGGCTTGGAGCCGTCCTTGTACTTCTTGGCGCCCTTGCTGAGCTTGAGGGCGAGGATGTCCTGGCCCCCCACGGTCTTGCCGATGCTGACGACCTTGGTGAGGGCGGGGTTGGCCTGCGCGGTGGCGAGGATCTCGCGCTTCAGGCCCGTCTCGCCGCCGTACGGGCGGAAGACGCCGTCGCCCGCGGCGGCAGCGCGCTTCTCGGCCGTGGCCGAGACGGTGTGCTCGGTGATGCCGATGCCCTGCTCGCGCAGTTCGCCGGCCTGCTGTTCGGTGAGGTAGAGCTCGACGGTGGCGGTGCCCTTGTCGGGCACCTGCTCGCTGAGTTCATGTCCGTCGGCGCCCGCCGCGAGGATCAGCGGGACCTGGGCCTTGCTGACTTTCGCGTGCCATACGGAGAGTCCGTCGTCGTCACCCCCCTGTTCCGCCTGTGCGATCGGCGCCGCCACCAGTCCGGCCATCAGCAGTGAAGCCGCGGCGAGGATCGATCTCGCTCTGCGTCTCATGAGCCCCCCTTTTCTTTTGTGTGCCACGAAAGTGGACAGACGACAGGCTCATGACACTTCATGATCATGTCAAGAGCATACAAATAGACATAACGCCGCTGTCGGCGCCGGGAAGGCGCCGACAGCGGTGGGTCGATCATGGCGGTGGACATTCAGCCGGAACTCCGTCGGGAATCAGGCGGGACTCAGCCGCGGCTCAGGCAGGACTCAGCAGGGACTCAGCCGACGAGACCGTCGGCCATTTCCTCGGTCAGATTGGACTCCGTACCCGGAATGCCCAAGTCCTGGGCCCGCTTGTCGGCCATCGCAAGCAGCCGGCGGATACGGCCCGCGACCGCGTCCTTGGTCAGCGGCGGGTCGGCCAGTGCACCCAGCTCCTCGAGCGAAGCCTGCTTGTGCTCCATCCGCAGCCGGCCGGCCGCGGCGAGGTGCTCCGGCACCTCCTCGCCGAGGATCTCCAGCGCGCGCTGCACCCGGGCGCCCGCAGCGACCGCGGCGCGCGCCGAGCGGCGCAGGTTGGCGTCGTCGAAGTTGGCGAGGCGGTTGGCGGTGGCGCGCACCTCGCGGCGCATCCGCCGCTCCTCCCAGGCCAGCACCGACTCGTGCGCCCCGAGGCGGGTCAGCAGCGCGCCGATCGCGTCCCCGTCGCGCACGACGACGCGGTCCACGCCGCGTACCTCGCGGGCCTTGGCGGCGATGGAGAGCCGGCGGGCCGCGCCGACCAGAGCCAGAGCTGCCTCCGGGCCGGGGCAGGTGACCTCCAGCGAGGAGGAGCGGCCCGGCTCGGTGAGCGAGCCGTGTGCCAGGAACGCGCCGCGCCAGGCGGCCTCCGCGTCACAGGTGGCACCGGAGACGACCTGCGGGGGCAGCCCGCGGATCGGGCGGCCCCGGCCGTCGACGAGACCGGTCTGGCGGGCCAGTTGGTCGCCGCCGGCCACGACTCGTACGACGTAGCGCGAGCCGCGGCGCAGTCCGCCGGGCGCCATCACCATCAGCTCGGAGCTGTGCCCGAAGATCTCCAGGATGTCCCGCTTCAGCCGGCGCGCCGCGATGCCGGTGTCCAGCTCCGCCTCGATCACGATGCGGCCACTCACCAGGTGCAGCCCGCCCGCGAACCGAAGGATCGCCGAGACCTCCGCTTTTCTGCAGCAGGTCCGGGTGACGGGAAGCCGGGAGATTTCGTCCTTCACCGCTGCCGTCATCGCCATGGGCCGATCCTTCCATGCATCCGAAAAATACGGTCGTACGCGGCGGCCAACAGCTCCGGATCATGCTTCGGAACGCCGTCGGGCGAGGCCACGGGGGCCAGCTCGACCGCGGCGCCGAGCCGCGTTGCGGCGTCGGCGAGGGACTCACGGTCGGGCACGGCGGCCTCGTCGGCCAGCACCACGTCCAGGGCGAGTTTAGGCGCGTGTCGTCCCAAAACCTCCAAATGACGCTGCGGTGAGAAGCCATCTGTTTCCCCGGGCTGCGGCGCGAGGTTGAGGGAGAGGACCCGGCGGGCCTTCGTCTCGATCAGCGCGTCCAGCAGTTCTGGCACGAGCAGATGCGGGATCACCGAGGAAAACCAGGAACCAGGGCCGAGCACCACCCAGTCGGCGTCCAGGACGGCGGCGACGGCCTCGGGGACGGCGGGCGGGTCGTGCGGGACGAGGTGCACCGACTGCACCTCACCGGGCGTGAGCGCGACGGTCGCCTGGCCGCGCACGGTCTCCACGTCGTTCGGGCGGGCCGGGTCGTGGCCCCGGACCAGCGCCTGCAGCTCCAGCGGGACGGCGGACATCGGCAGTACCCTGCCGTGCGCGCCGAGCAGCTTGCCGACCAGGTCCAGGGCCAGGACATGGTCGCCGAGCTGCTCCCACAGCGCCACTATCAGCAGATTGCCGACCGCGTGTTCATGCAGGTCGCCCTTGGACTGGAAGCGGTGCTGGATCACCCGGGCCCAGGTCTGGCCCCAGTCGTCGTCGCCGCACAGCGCCGCCAGGGCCTTGCGCAGGTCACCGGGCGGCAGCACGCCGAGCTCGTCGCGGAGCCGGCCGCTGGAGCCGCCGTCGTCGGCGACGGTGACGACCGCGGTGAGGTCGCCGGTGATACGGCGCAGGGCCGTGAGCGACGCGGACAGGCCCATGCCGCCGCCGAGCGCGACGACCTTGGGCTGCGCGCCGCGCTTACGTCCGGTCGGCGCGTGCGTGGACCTGCGCAGTCGCCGCAGACGGAGGTTACGTCCGGTCACTCGCGCCCCATGTCCCGGTGGACAACGACGGTCTCGATCCCCGCGGAGGCGAGCCTGGCGGCGAGCTTCTCGGACGTGGCGACGGAGCGGTGCTTACCGCCGGTGCAGCCGACCGCGATGGTCACGTACCGCTTGCCCTCGCGGCGGTAGCCCGCGGCGATCAGCTGGAGCAGCTCGGTGTAGCGGTCGATGAACTCCTTGGCGCCGGGCTGGTTGAAGACGTAGTTCGACACCTCTTCGTTGAGGCCGGTGAACGGACGCAGCTCCGGGACCCAGTGCGGGTTCGGCAGGAAGCGCATGTCCACGACGAGGTCCGCGTCGACCGGCAGTCCGTACTTGAATCCGAACGACATCACCGTGGCCCGCAGCTCCGGCTCCTCGTCGCCCGCGAACTGGGCGTCCATCTTGGCGCGCAGCTCATGGACGTTGAGGCTGGAGGTGTCGATCACCAGGTCGGCGTCGCCGCGCAGCTCGCGCAGCAGGTCGCGCTCGGCAG
This sequence comes from Streptomyces sp. NPDC002868, assembly GCF_055563295.1. Lineage (NCBI taxonomy): Bacteria > Bacillati > Actinomycetota > Actinomycetes > Kitasatosporales > Streptomycetaceae > Streptomyces > Streptomyces sp. NPDC002868. The sequence continues at coordinate 170,503 of NZ_JBVHDR010000003.1, forward strand.
CGATGCCGTCGACGATCCGGCCGTCGCCCTGGAGGGGGTGCGGCCTGCGGACCGACTCGAAGCGGCGGACCAGGGCGTCGTCGGAGGACTCGAGGAAGACGATCCGCCGGGTGACCTGCTTGGTGTCCAGGTCGGCGAGGGACTGGCGAAGGTTGTCGAAGAACCGCCGGCCGCGTACGTCGACGACCACGGCGATCCGGGCGACATTGCCCTGCGAGCGTGCGCCGAGCTCCACCATGGTGGGGATCAGCGCGGGCGGCAGGTTGTCGACGACGAACCAGCCGAGGTCCTCCAGACACTTCGCGGCCGTGCTGCGCCCGGCGCCCGACATTCCGGAGATGATCACCAGCTCGGGGATTGCCGCGTCCGCGGCCCCGCCGGGCTCGATCGTGGTGCCCGTACTCACGTCTGCTGCTCCGTCTCCATCGTGCTCAGTCATGTCCTGCTGCCCCCGTCGTTCTCTTCAATGATCTCTCCTGTTGCCGTATTCACGGCAGGAGCGGCCGGAGCCGCCTGGGCGAGGGCCACCACGACGGACTCCGCCGTCTTGCGGCCCATGCCTGGAACCTCGCAGATCTGCTCGATTGTCGCCTGCTTCAGCCGCTTCACCGAGCCGAAATGCTTGATCAACGCCTGTTTCCGGGTTTCACCGAGACCCGGGACCGCGTCCAGCGGGCTGGTCCTGATGCGCTTGGTCCGCTTGGAGCGCTGGTAGCGGATGGCGAAGTCGTGAGCCGTGTCACGGACCCGCTGAAGGAGATACAGCCCCTCGCTGGAGCGCGGCAGGACCACCGGGTCGTCGTCGTGCGGCAGCCAGACCTCTTCCAGTCGCTTGGCCAGTCCGCACACGGCGACATCGTCGATGCCCAGCTCGTCGAGGGCGCGCTGGGCGGCGGCCACCTGCGGCTGTCCGCCGTCCACGACGACGAGCTGGGGTGGATACGCGAAGCGCTTGGGCTTGCTGTCATCCTCGGGGGTGTCGTCGCCGATCCACTCCCCCGTCTTGTCCTTCTCCGCCAGATACCGCTTGAAGCGGCGGCTGATCACCTCGTGCATCGAGCGGACGTCGTCCTGGCCCTCGAAGCCCTTGATCTGGAAACGGCGGTACTCGCTCTTGCGCGCCAGGCCGTCCTCGAAGACGACCATGGACGCCACCACGTCCTCGCCCTGGAGGTGCGAAATGTCGAAGCACTCGATCCGCAGCGGCGCCGAGTCCAGGCCGAGGGCCTCGGCGATCTCCTCCAGGGCGCGCGAGCGGGTGGTGAGATCGCTGGCGCGTTTGGTCTTGTGCAGGGCGAGGGCCTGCTGGGCATTGCGCTGGACCGTCTCCATCAGGTCCTTCTTGTCGCCGCGCTGAGGGATACGGAGCGAGACGTTCGAGCCGCGCCGGCCGCTCAGCCACAGACTGACCGCGTCGCTGTCCTCGGGGAGGGCCGGGACGAGGACCTCCTTGGGGACGGCGTCGCCGCGCTCCTCGCCGTACAGCTGCTGGAGTGCGTGCTCGACGAGGCCGGCGGTGTCGACGGCCTCGACCTTGTCCGTGACCCAGCCGCGCTGGCCGCGCACCCGACCGCCCCGGACGTGGAAGATCTGCACCGCGGCTTCGAGCTCGTCCTCGGCGACGGCGATCAGATCGGCGTCGGTGGCGTCCGCGAGCACGACGGCGTTCTTCTCCAGGGCCCGCTTGAGGGCCTCTATGTCGTCACGCAGCCGTGCCGCCCTCTCGTACTCCATCTCCTCGGCGGCCGCCATCATCTGCTTCTCCAGACGACGGATGTACGTGCCGGTGCGGCCGGCCATGAAGTCGCAGAACTCCTCGGCCAGTTCGCGGTGCTCCTCGGGGGTGACCCGGCCCACGCAGGGCGCGGAGCACTTGCCGATGTAACCGAGCAGACAGGGGCGGCCCTTCTGCTGGTGATTCCTCAAGACCCCGGCCGAGCAGGTGCGTACGGGAAAGACCCGCAGCATCAGGTCGACGGTCTCGCGGATCGCCCAGGCGTGGCCGTACGGACCGAAGTAGCGCACGCCCTTCCTCTTGGCGCCGCGCATCACCTGGACCCGCGGGAAGTCCTCATTGAGGGTGACCGCGAGATACGGATAGCTCTTGTCGTCCCGGTACTTGACGTTGAACCGCGGGTCGAATTCCTTGATCCAGGAGTACTCCAGCTGGAGCGCCTCGACCTCGGTGGAGACCACCGTCCACTCCACCGAGGCCGCCGTGGTGACCATGGTGGCGGTGCGCGGGTGCAGATTCGCCACGTCCTGGAAGTAGTTGGCGAGGCGCTGGCGCAGGCTTTTGGCCTTCCCGACGTAGATCACCCGGCGGTGCTCGTCGCGGAATTTGTAGACCCCCGGCGAGTCGGGGATCTGTCCCGGCTTGGGGCGGTAGCTGGAGGGGTCTGCCATGTCGACCAGCCTACTGGCGCACAGTGACAGTGCGGGCCGGGACCGGGCGCCCGGCACCGTGGGGAAGCGCCGGGCGCCCGGGGCTCGTCGGGGCTCCGCCCCGAACCCTCCCCCCATAGCCCTTCGGGCATGGGAGGTGCCCCCACCCCCTACGCCCTGGCGGGCGTGGGGCCCCCGCCTCAAGCGCCGGAGGGGCTGAAACTCAGCCCGCCCGGCGTTTGAGGGCACGACCGAATGTCGTACCCGGTCCGGGGCGGAGCCCCGGCCGATCAGGCGCGGCGGCGCAGACGGACGGCCGTCAGCCCGCACAGGGCGAGGGCTGCGAGGGCGCCGGCTCCGACGGCCGCCGAGGCGAAAGTGACGGCGCCGTTCCGGTCGTTCTCCTCATGCACGGCGTAGCCGCCCGCGCCGCCCTTCCTCGCGTACCCCGACCCCGGGAGCTTGTCGGCGTACGCGGCCCGGACCCGGGCCTGGTAGGCGGCGAGCGTCGTGCCGCGGCGGCCCACCGCCCGTATCGCGTCCTCGTCCAGCGGGAGGATCTTCGTGCCCTTGTTGACGTACCAGGCGTCGATCTGCGGCTCGTGGAAGACGGTGCCGCCGGGGAGCTTTTGGTCGCCCAGCCGCGCGTAGCGGAACTCGTCGTCGCCGGTGGCGATGTTCACCACCTGCCACCGACTGCCCTGTCGGGCCGTCCACAGCGAGGCCTGCTGTCCGTCCGACGAGACCGCCTGGCTGGCGAGGAACTCCACCTTCGCCACGGGAGCGCCCGCCTTTCCGGCCACGAACTCCGGCGCGAGCGTGTGGACGGGGACGGTCGCGCCTTCGACGCGGGGAGCCGCTGCCGCCTTGCTGACGGCACCGTCGCGGGCGAAGAAACGGGACAGGGTCTCCAGGGTTGCGGGGGCCGTGGCGGCGCTGTGGGCCGCGGCCCGGTCCGCCGCCGAGGGGCCGGTGGAGGTGGCGGCGCCGGTGGCCGTGCCTGCGCCGACGGAAGTGCCTGTGGCAGTGGCCGTGCCGATGGTGCCGAGGGAGAGGCAGGCCGCGCAGGCGGCGGTGACGGCAGCTCGCGCGGTCGCTCGTGAGGTCCTCTTCATCGCGCTCACGCCCCGATCCGGTAGAGCGAGTGGGTCCAGGAGAAGGAGCTGTTGTTGACGTACCAGGCGTGGGAGGCCCAGTTGTAGCGGTCGCTGGAGGGCCATGGATCGCCCCAGTAGACCCAGCTGTTCGCGGTGTCGTAGCCGTAGATCACATGCATATGGCCGCCGCCGCTCGACCACTGGATACGGGTCTCGATGGGGCGGTCCGCGTCGATCTCCGTCTGCACGGTCGGGTAGCCCAGCCAGCCGGTGACGTACGAGCCGGAGTTGATGCCCGCCCAGCGCAGACCGTTCTGCACATTGCCCAGCGTGGCCTGCGAGTTGGGGCACTCGCTGCCCTGCTGGCGGTTGAAGGCGGCGTTGCAGAACTGGTTCTGCGAGTAGTTCCTGCCGAAGTACGCGGCGATGGTGTTGCCGCCCGCTGCCCAGCACCAGTTGGTCTTCTGCTGAGCCTGCATGGCTATGTTCAGGCGCCTCCAGGCGAGGGTGGACGAGTCGGACTGGTCGTCGGTCGGCGCGGCGGTCGCCGTCGACAGGGGCAGAGTGAACAGTGCGGCGAGAACGACGGCTGCGGCGGACAGCCGTCTGACTGCTGTGCTCTTTGGCTTGCTCTCTGTGCGCATCGCGTTCCTCCCAGTGGGGGTGGGGATGGAGGATCGCGTCCGGACGCTGCGGATGAGCATCAGTCCTTGTCGGAGGCGGGTCAACACGCTTCAATGCGGGGTGACACGGCGCTGTGAACGCTACGGCCGGGATGTGAACACCTCCGTCCCGCTCCACCTGGACGCCGGTCGCCGCCCACCCACAGCGGCTCGCCCCTGTCGTGAACGTTCACTCAATTCCCGCAAGTCGCTGGAGGAACCATGGGGCACACCGAGGCCGATCTGGCACAGGTGCTGCACACCGGCCCGTTCCATCTGGCGCTGCGGGCCGCCCTCGCGGTACGCGGGCTGCCGCTCCAGCGCGTCCAGCACCATCTCGCGCACCGCGGGATAAAGGTGGGCGTGACCAGCCTCAGCTACTGGCAGCAGGGCGCGCGCCGCCCGCAGCGCCCCGAGTCGCTGCGCGCCGTGCGTGCTCTGGAGGACGTACTCGAACTGCCCGGGAACTCGCTGATCCGGCTGCTCGGCATCGGCGAAGGCGGCGCGCGAACCGATTTCGAGCGCCCCGCCACGCGCTCCTACCGCTCACTGGTGGAGGCCTCCGGCGCGGTGGAGCAGCTGCTTGCCGGCCTGGAGTCGCCTGCTGACGGCGGGCTGCACACGGTGGGCCACCACGAGCGGGTACGGATCGGGGCGGGGCGCGAGCTGCTGGGGCGCGATTCGGCGCATGTCGTACGCGCCCACCGTGACGGCATCGACCGCTATCTGGCCATCCACCACGGTGATCCGGGCTGCGATCCCGCGCGGGTGGAGGTCAGCGCGCTGGAGAACTGCCGCACGGGGCGGGTGCGGTGGCACCGGGAGACCGGGGTGCTGATCGCGGAGCTGCTCTTCGACGCCCGGCTGCGCGCGGGTGAGACGTACCTCTTCGGCTACGGCTTCGAGGACGGGACCGGCGGGCCGAGCGAGGAGTACGTCCGCGGCTTCAGCTTCGCGGGCGGGCAGTACGTCCTGCAGGTGCGCTTCGACGAGGGTGCGCTGCCGGTGCGGTGCCGGCGGTTCGCGCAGGCCACGACGGGAGCACCGCGCGGCGCCAGGACGGATCTGACGCTGAGCGGCCGGCACCGCACGGTCCATCTGGTGGAGCAGGGCGTACGGCCGGGGATCCTGGGGATCGACTGGGACTGGGACTGACGCTCGCTGGCGTGCTTTACGCCTCGGGACCTGCGACGAGCTTGCCGCCCTCGGCCTTGATCGGGACCTCGGGGAGCGGCACGGTCGCCGGGCCCTGGAGCGCCTTGCCGGTCATGACGTCGAAGCGGCTGCCGTGGCAGGGGCAGTTGCCTTCGTTGCCCTCGACCTTGTCGAGGACGCAGCCCGCGTGCGTGCACTGCGCGCTGAATGCCTTGTACTGGCCCTTGGCCGGGCAGCTCACGACCAGGCGCTGCTCGCGGTAGAGCTTGGCGCCGCCGACCGGGACGGCGTCGGCAGCGCCGAGATCGACGGGCGCGGTGGGGGTGGGGTTCTCGGCGTGGCCGAGCTTCGATTCGGTGGAGCAGGCCGCGACCCCCAGCCCGGCTGCCCCGGCGAGGGCGGCGCCTTTCAGCACGGTACGGCGGGCGGCTGGCTGGCCGGACATGGAAACTCCACTGATCAGGGCGTCGGTGACAGACCCGACGATACCGGCGGAGATCGGCGGCCCTCCTGGCGGGCTCCCTGGTCGCCCCCGCAAGCGATGGGTTACGTTCTCGCCGTGATCGTCGTCGCCGGAGAGTCCTTGATCGACCTGGTCCCGCAGGGGGTCGGCGACCCGCTGCCCATGCTGCTGCCGCGGCTCGGCGGTGGTCCGTACAACACGGCGGTCGCGCTCGGGCGGCTCGGCGCGACGGTCGGCTTCTGCTCCCGGGTTTCGACGGACGGCTTCGGCGAGGCGCTGCTGGCCGGGCTGTATACGGCGGGGGTCGGGACGTCCCTCGTCCAGCGCGGGCCCGAGCCGACGACGCTGGCGGTCGCGAGCATAGGCGCGGACGGCTCCGCCGGGTACCGCTTCTATGTGCAGGGCAGCGCGGACCGGCTCTTCGAGCTGCCGCCCCAACTGCCGGATTCCGTACGGGCACTGGCCCTCGGGACCTGCTCGCTGGTGCTGGAGCCGGGCGCGAGTGCGTACGAAGCGCTGCTGCGACGGGAGGCGGGGCGCGGGGTCTTCACGCTGCTCGACCCGAACATCAGGGCCGGTCTGATCCCGGACGCGGACGCCTACCGGGCGCGCTTCGCCGGCTGGCTGCCGTATGTGTCGCTGCTGAAGCTGTCGGAGGACGACGCCCGGTGGCTCGGCGGCGTACCGGAGGGGCCCGCGGCGGTGGTGCTGACGCGGGGTGCGGCGGGGCTGTCGGTACGGACGCGGGGCGGGCTTGAGGTCTCGGTCCCGGCCACGGCCGTGACTGTCGCGGACACGATCGGCGCGGGCGACACGGTGAACGCGGCCCTGCTGCACGGCCTCGCGGCCCGGGACGCCCTGTCGGCGAACGCCCTGGCCGGTCTGGGCGCGGAGGGGTGGCACGAGGTGCTGCACTTCGCGTCCCGGGCGGCCGCGGTGACCTGCTCCCGCACGGGCGCGGAGCCGCCGTACGCGTGGGAGCTGTCCTAGCCCCTACCCGCCCTCCCCCAGAGCTTCGCCTGGGAGGTACCCCCATCCCGAAACTGGGGGCTTCGCCCCAGACCCCCAGTCCTCAATCTCCCCCGGACGGGCTGAAAGATTCAGCCCCTCCGGGGATTGAGGTGGGGGTCCCCCACGCCCGCAAGGGCGTAGGGGGTGGGGGCACCTCCCATGCCCGAAGGGCTATGGGGGAGGGTCCGGGGCGGAGCTCCGGCCCGGGCTCAGGCCTTGCGGGCCCGGGCGGTCCTGGCCGTGGCCGTCTTCTTCACCGGTGCCGCCTTCGCGGCGACCGCGTTCTTCGCCGCGGTGGTCTTCTTGGCCGCCGCCTTCTTCGGCGCCTTGCGCGCCGCCGGCACCACCGCGTCACTGATCCGCTCGGCGTCCAGGATGTCCCGCAGGAACTTGCCGGTGTGGCTGGTCGGCACTCCCGCGACTTGCTCCGGGCTGCCCTCGGCGATGACCAGGCCTCCGCCGTTGCCACCCTCCGGGCCCATGTCGACGACCCAGTCCGCGGTCTTGATGACGTCCAGGTTGTGCTCGATCACGATGACCGTGTTGCCCTTGTCGACCAGGCCGGAGAGCACATTGATCAGCTTGCTGATGTCCTCGAAGTGCAGACCGGTCGTCGGCTCGTCCAGGACGTAGACCGTGCGGCCGGTGGAACGCTTCTGGAGCTCCGAGGCCAGCTTCACACGCTGGGCCTCGCCGCCCGAGAGCGTCGGCGCGGACTGGCCGAGCCGCACATAGCCGAGGCCCACCTCGTGGAGGGTCTTCAGATGACGGGCGATCGTCGGGACGGCCTCGAAGAAGTCCAGCGCCTCCTCGATCGGCATGTCCAGCACCTCGGCGATGGACTTGCCCTTGTAGTGGACCTCCAGGGTCTCCCGGTTGTAGCGCGCTCCGTGGCAGACCTCGCACGGGACGTACACATCCGGCAGGAAGTTCATCTCGATCTTGATGGTGCCGTCGCCCGAGCAGTTCTCGCAGCGGCCGCCCTTGACGTTGAAGGAGAACCGGCCGGGGAGGTAGCCCCGGACCTTGGCCTCCATCGTCTCCGCGAAGAGCCTGCGGACATGGTCGAAGACGCCGGTGTACGTCGCAGGGTTGGAGCGCGGCGTACGGCCGATGGGCGACTGGTCGACGTGCACCACCTTGTCGACGAGGTCGTCGCCGTCGACCCGGGTGTGGCGGCCCGGCACCGACTTGGCGCCGTTCAGCTCGCGGGCCAGGTGGGTGTAGAGGATGTCGTTGACCAGGGTCGACTTGCCGGAGCCCGAGACACCGGTGACCGCGGTGAGCACGCCGAGCGGGAACGAGACGTCGATGTCGCGCAGGTTGTTCTCACGGGCGCCGTGGACCGTGAGCTGACGGGTCGGGTCCATGGGCCGGCGGATGTCGGGCGTCGGAATGGACCGCTTCCCGGCGAGGTACTGCCCGGTCACCGAGTCCTTGTTGGCGAGGAGATCCTTCAGCGAGCCGCTGTGCACGACCTTGCCGCCGTGCTCGCCGGCACCCGGGCCGATGTCGACGACCCAGTCGGCCACCTTGATGGTGTCCTCGTCGTGCTCGACGACGATGAGCGTGTTACCCATGTCGCGCAGCCGGACAAGGGTCTCGATGAGCCGGTGGTTGTCGCGCTGGTGCAGGCCGATGGACGGCTCGTCCAGTACGTACAACACTCCGACCAGGCCGGAGCCGATCTGCGTGGCGAGCCGGATGCGCTGGGCCTCGCCGCCGGAGAGCGTGCCGGCCGCGCGGTTCAGCGAGAGGTAGTCGAGGCCGACGTCGACCAGGAACTTCAGCCGTTCGTTGACCTCCTTGAGCACCCGCTCTGCGATCTTCTTGTCGCGGGCGTTCAGCCTCAGCTCGCCGAGGAAGTCCGCGCACTCGCTGATCGACATCGCGGCGACGTCGGCGATGGACTTCTCCATCACCGTGACCGCGAGGACGATCGGCTTCAGCCGGGTGCCCCTGCACGTCGGGCACGGCACCTGGCGCATATAGCCCTCGAAGCGCTCCCTGCTGGAGTCGCTCTCGGCCTCGCTGTGCCGCCGCTTGACGAACTGGACTGCCCCCTCGAAGACGGGCGAGATGTACGCCCGCTCCCGTCCGTATCTGTTGCGGTAGCGGACCTCGACCTGGGTCTTGTGTCCGTACAGCAGGGCCTTCTTGGCTCGCTGCGGCAGCCCGGCCCAGGGCATGTCGGTGGAGAAGCCGATGGCCTGGGCAAGACCGCCGATCAGCCGCCCGAAGTACTCCTTGGTGTGGCCGTGCGACCAGGGGTGGATCGCGCCGTCGTCGAGGGACCTCTCCTCGTCCGGGACGATCAGCTCGGGGTCCACCTCCATGCGCGTGCCGATGCCGGTGCAGTCGGGGCAGGCGCCGAAGGGTGAATTGAAGGAGAAGGAGCGGGGCTCCAGCTCCTCGAAGGACAGGTCGTCGTACGGGCAGTAGAGATGCTCCGAGAACATCCGCTCGCGCTCGGGGTCGTCCTCGGCGAGGTCGACGAAGTCGAGGATGACCATGCCGCCGGAGAGCCCGAGCGCGGTCTCCACCGAGTCGGTCAGCCGACGCTTGGCGCTGTCCTTGACGGTGAGGCGGTCGACGACCACCTCGATGGTGTGCTTCTCCTGCTTCTTCAGCGTGGGCGGCTCGGCCAGCTGGATCGTCTGTCCGTCGACCCGCGCCCTGCTGTATCCCTTGGTCTGGAGGTCGGCGAAGAGGTCGACGAACTCGCCCTTGCGCTCGCGCACGAGGGGCGAGAGGACCTGGAAGCGGCTGCCCTCGGGCAGCTCCAGCACCCTGTCGACGATGGCCTGCGGCGACTGGCGCGAGATGGGCCGGCCGCACTCGGGGCAGTGCGGCTTGCCGATACGGGCGAAGAGCAGCCGGAGGTAGTCGTAGACCTCGGTGATGGTGCCGACCGTCGAGCGCGGGTTGCGCGACGTCGACTTCTGGTCGATGGAGACGGCCGGGGAGAGGCCCTCGATGAAGTCGACGTCCGGCTTGTCCATCTGGCCGAGGAACTGCCGGGCGTACGAGGAGAGCGATTCGACGTACCGGCGCTGCCCCTCGGCGAAGATCGTGTCGAACGCGAGGGACGACTTGCCCGACCCCGAGAGCCCGGTGAACACGATGAGGGAGTCACGCGGGAGGTCGAGCGAGACGTTCTTGAGGTTGTGCTCGCGAGCGCCACGAACGATGAGACGGTCGGCCACGCCGGTCCGCACCTTTCTTGAGAGAAGCGGGGGCACAGCCCCCGTCCCAGACTATGGGGGCCGCCGGATCGTTTGGATTCCAAGCTGTGAAATGCCTGCTGCAACCAGGATGCTCCACTGAGCCTATAGCACGCGCATTCGAATTACGGCCACGCGCTGCCACCTTCACCCGATCGAGTCCCAGGGCTATCGTCGGCCCCATGATCGATCCCTTGCGTGACCTGGCCTCTGTACGTGAAGCCACCGACCGGCTCCTCACCGCAGCCGCCGGTCTTGACGAGTCCAGGGCCGCCGCACCGTCCCGGCTCCCGGGCTGGAGCCGCGGCCATGTGCTGGCCCACCTCTCCCGTAACGCTGACGCGCTCGTAAATGTTCTCGAGGGCCGCCCGATGTATGTGAGCGCCGAGGCACGCGAGACGGACATCGAACGGGACGCGCACCGCCCGCTCGCCGCCCAGCTCGCCGACGTACGCGAGAGCGCTGCCCGCTTCCAGTCCGCGTGCGCGGTCCCCGCCGACTGGAAGCGCACGGTCGAGCTGCGCAACGGCATCACGGACGCCGCGGCCCGCGTCCCCTTCCGCCGGCTCGTCGAGGTCGAGCTGCACCACGTCGACCTGGACATCGGCTACGAGCTGGAGGACCTGCCCGAGGAGTTCACCGGCCGGGAGATCGCCTTTCTCGCCCATCGCTTCTCCGGGCGCGCGGACGTCCCGCCGACCCGAATCGTCGCGGCCGGCAAGGGCTCCGGCGAGTGGCACACGGGCGGCACGGAGGGCGCCCCGGTGACGGTCACCGGCCCCGCCCCCACCCTTCTCGGGTGGCTCGCCGGCCGCCGCGACGGGGCGGATCTGGACACCGCGGGAGGCCTGCTTCCGGCGCTGCCCCCGCTATAGGCTGACCTCATGACGTACAGCGGAGTGGTGAAGGTCGGCGGCGCTGCGGATGTGCATGAACTCCCAGACCTGATGATCTCCAAGGTCGCGGTCGGCCCGATGGACAACAACGCCTATCTGCTGCGCTGCCGGGCCACCGACGAGCAGTTGCTGATCGACGCGGCCAATGAACCCGAGACGCTGCTGACGCTGATCGGCGACGACTCCATCGCGTCCGTCGTCACCACCCACCGCCACGGCGACCACTGGCAGGCGCTGGCCGAAGTCGTCCGCGCGACCGGTGCCCGCACCTACGCCGGCCGGTACGACGCCGAGGGCATCCCCGTCCCGACCGACGTGCTCGTCGAGGACGGGGACACGATCCGGGTGGGCCGCGTCGAGCTGACCGCCCGTCATCTCGTGGGGCACACTCCCGGCTCGATCGCCCTGGTCTACGACGACCCGCACGGCCACGCGCACGTTTTCACGGGCGACTGCCTCTTCCCCGGCGGGGTGGGCAACACGCGCAAGGACCCCGAGGCCTTCGCGAGCCTGATCAACGACGTCGAGACGAAACTCTTCGCCGTGCTTCCGGACGAGACCTGGGTCTATCCGGGGCACGGCAAGGACACGACGCTGGGCGACGAGCGGCCGCATCTGCCGGAGTGGCGCAAGCGCGGCTGGTAGCGCGCTCTCATTCCGCGCGCTCGTTTCGCGCTCTTGTACGCCGCCGTCTCAACTGCCGTCCGCCGACGGGACGTCGCTCGGCCCGACGTCGCCGAACCTGTCGAAGTCGTCGAACCCGTCCGCCACCGCCGACGGCAGCGGTCCCAGCCGCAGGAGTCCGGTGACCAGGCGGGCGGTGAGCGCGTGCCAGACGCCGGCGCGGCGGAGCATGGCGTGGTCGCCGCCGGGCATCCGCAGCGCGCAGGACTCGGCGCCGGCCGCGCGTGCCGCGGCCGCGAGCTCCCAGGAGCCGCGCGGGTCGGTCACCCGGTCGCGGTCGCCGTGCACCAGGACGACGCGCTTGCCCTCCAGATGTGCCACCGGCTCTCCGGCCGGGCACCACGGGGCGAGGCCGACGACGGCCTCCACGAGGGGGTGGCTCGCGGCCCGCAGGGCGGCCCGGCCGCCCATCGAGTGGCCGACCAGGACGACCGGAACCGGCCCGGTGAGAAAGGCCAGTTCGTCCAGGGCGCGCAGCGCGTCACGCGCCGCGTCGGCGCGCACGCCGTTCCAGCCGCGGTGGCGGTAGCTGACTCTGCCGAGCACCACATCGTGGTCGACCGTGGCGCGCGCGATCGCCCGTGCGAAGGGACGCATCCGGACGCCGGGCAGGTTCCACTGCGTCGGCGGCTCCAGGGCATCGGCAGTACCGCCGTGCAGCAGCAGAACGGCACCCTGCGGCGGCTCTGCGGCCCGGTCGAGCCGCAGAGCGGGGGCGGGCGGCCGCCCCTCTTCCTGTACGCGCATGGGTGTCACGTCCTTGCCGATTCGGGCCCGGCACCATTCGATGTCCTCGCTGACACTGCCCGGCTGCGCTCCCGATCATGACGGAGCCCAGCCATCCGCCCAAACCGCCCCGGCGACTGACGTCAGGCCTCGACGCTGTCCTTCTCCGCGTTCCCGGCGTTCCCGGCGTTCTCTGCGTTCCCAGCCTTCTCTGCCGCCTCGGATGCTTCTCGTTCCGCCTTCCTCTTCGAGGCGATCAGGCTGGTGATCGTGGTGACGATCAGCACGCCGCAGATGACCGCCAGCGAGAACGGAATCGAGATCTCGGGGACATGCACCCCGCTCTCGTGCAGCGCGTGCAGCACCAGTTTGACGCCGATGAAGCCGAGGATCACCGACAGGCCGTAGCTGAGGTGGACCAGCTTCCTCAGCAGTCCGCCGATGAGGAAGTACAGCTGACGCAGGCCCATCAGCGCGAAGGCGTTCGCGGTGAAGACGATGTACGGGTCCTGGGTCAGGCCGAAGATCGCGGGGATGGAGTCCAGCGCGAAGAGCACATCGGTGGTGCCGATGGCGAGCATGACCACCATCAGCGGGGTCAGGACGCGCTTGCCGTTGTTGCGTATGAAGAGCTTGGTGCCGTGGTACTTGTCGGCGACGCCGAAGCGGTTCTCGATGGACTTGAGGAGGCGGTTCTCCTCGAACTCCTCTTCCTCCTCGTCGGAGCGCGCCTCCTGGATGAGCTTCCAGGCGGTGTAGATCAGGAACGCGCCGAAGATGTAGAAGACCCACGAGAAGCTGGCGATGATCGCAGCGCCGGCGGCGATGAAGATGGCGCGCAGGACGAGAGCGATCAGCACACCGACGAGCAGCACCCGCTGCTGGAGGTGGGACGGCACCGCGAACTTCGCCATGATCAGGACGAAGACGAAGAGATTGTCGACGCTCAGCGACTTCTCGGTGATGAAGCCCGCGAAGAACTCTCCCGATGCCTGGCTCTCGCCGAATATCAGCAGGCCGAGGCCGAAGAGAGCGGCCAGGACGATCCAGACGACGGTCCAGATTCCGGCTTCCTTGATCGACACGTCATGGGGTTTGCGCCCGATGAAGAAGTCGACTGCGATCAGGGCACACAGACCAAGAATGGTCAGCACCCACAGGGTCCATGAAACGTCCACTGCGCCTCCGGCGTCGTACGGCTACTGATCAGCGTCGTCGCTGCCGGAGGTCTCCTCCACCCGCCGAGCGGCTCTGCCGCCACGGGCCGGCGCCCCGGGACCGGTATCGGTCCGTATTGACGGGAACGCCGCAGCCGGGAGTACTCCCCTCCGCTCAAAGGAGCGTACAGGAATCCCCAAGGGAAGGTAAAGAGCTTGGTAAAGCGGACTTCAAGTGTGCAGGTCAGCGACGCCAGGAGCGACGGGCTGCGGCCACCTGTTCCAGCACCTGGCGCAGCACGGCGCTGCCCTGCGGCACCGTGAGCGGTTCGTACGTCCAGGCGTGCCGGACCCACGGGTCGGCCAGATGGTCGTCCGGGACCGGGGTGATGCGCAGCAGCGAGCGCCAGAGCGGGTCGAGTACCGGTCCGTACGCGCTCGCGTCCTCGCGGTCCGCCACCATCAGCAGATGGACGCCGACCGCCGGGCCCTCGTCGGCGAGGTAGCGCAATTGGGTAACCGCGCGGTCGTCGAAGCCGTGCGGGAAGTCGTTGACTATCAGCAGCTGCTCCGCGGTGTCCAGGTCGGGCGGGAGCGAGTCGGCCGCGCCGCCGCGGACCGCCATCGTCACCAGGTCCACCCGCTGGGTGAGCTTGGCGAGCGTGTCGCTCACGCCCTGCGCGCCCGCCGCCGGCGGACCGGCGAGGACCCCGGAGCCGACCAGCGGGGCGAGCGAGGGGGCCGCGGTGCCCGCCGGGTCGATGACATGGACCGTGAATTCGCCCGGTGGATAGACCGCGAGCAGCCTGGCCGCGAGCGCGACCGCGCAGTCCAGGGCGAGCTTGCGCAGCTGTGCCTCGTCCAGCACCATCGCCGTCTCGGAACCGGAACGTCCGCTGTCCACCCAGAGCCCCCGCTCCAGCGGCAGCCGCACCAGGAACGGAATGCGCAGCTCGGGACTCTCGGGCAGCTGGAGATCGCCCAGGCGCAGCGCCATCGGGATCTCCATCGGGACGCGGTAGGCATGCCAGGCCGGATTGTCCCAGCGGGCGAAGGCGGGCGGCAGCGCGGGCTCGACGACCTCGGACTCGGTGGTGAGCTGGGCCAGGTCTCGGTCGAGGACCTCGCGGGCCCGGTCGGTCAGTTGCTCGCACTTGGCGCGGGCCGCCTCGCGGGCGGCGTCCCCGGCGCCGCCGATGCGGCTGCGGGGGTCGGAGAGCACCTGGTCGAGCTCCTGGTCCAGCCGGGTCTCGGCGAAGTCGACGGCGCTGCGGTACGCGGCGACGCTGCGGGCCAGGTCCTCGAACATGCCCCAGATCTGGTTGTAGAGCCGCTCCTCCATGGACCAGCCGGTGGCGTCGCCCGCGACGGGCGGGGCCGGCTGCCCGGGCTGGGCGGGATGGGCGGCCGGGGGCGGCGGCGGGGGCGCGACGGACTGGCGCCGCGGGTGCGCGTAGTTGATCGGCCCGCCCGCCGGCTGCGGGGCGTCGGGCGTGGGCGTCTGCTGGGAGCCCGCGGCGCCAGGCTGGGTGCCGGCAGCCGAAAGGCCGTCCGGAAGGGTCGCGTCCGGCCCCGGCGCAAGCGTCGCGTCCGGCCCGGGCGGCTGATTCGGTCCAGGCGGCTGATTCGGTCCGGGCGTCTGGTTCGGTCCGGGCGTCTGGTTCGACCGCGGCATGGCCGGCCTGGTGTACGCGCCGTCGGCGCCGCTCGTACGCAGCTGTGCCGGCTCCGCCCGGGGTGTGCGCATGGCCGTCGTCTCCTGGATGCCGGCGGCGGTCTCGCGGGCCGTGTGCAACCCCTGGTCGGCCAGCAGCTCCGCGAGCCCGCCCGCGTACCCCTGACCCACCGCGCGCACCTTCCAGGCACCCTGGCGGCGGTACAGCTCGACCGCGACGAGCGCGGTCTCGGCGTCAAGGCCGGTGATGGTGAAGCTCGCCAGCTCGGCGTCCTCCTGGCCGATGACGGCGACAAAGGGGGCCGCGGAGGCGCCGAAGTGGGCCGGGCCGCCGGTGCCTTCGGGGAGGGCGAGCAGCACATTGACCTGATGCACCGCCTCGGGCACCGCGTCCAGGTCGACGGTGAACCGGGGCGCTTCGGTGGCCCGCCGGGACACCTCGACGCCGGGCAGCATGGGTGCGCCGGGGTGGGCGATCCACTCGCCCCGCACGACCCCCTGCGGGTCGGAGCAGGTGGCGCAGGCCACGACCGGATGGCCTGCCGACACCCGAATCTCCAGGCGGGTGTGGGGCAAGGGGTGGTTCTGCCCCCGGACCAGCTCGGCCGTCATCGCTCTGTCCCCTCAGTGCTGTGCGGTGGTGGTAAGCGGTGCAGCTCCCGGCGGCCTGGTGCCTCCGGGAGCTGCGTGTCTTCCGTACGCTCCGCGCCTACAGGTGCGGCAGGATCGCCGGCATCAGGTCCTGGAAGGTACGGCCGTTGGCCGGGGTGCCGACGGCGGTCATCTGCCAGCCGCCGCCCACGCGGTGCACCTTCGCCATGATCTGAGCGGTGTACTGACCGCCGCCGGTGAGCGTGTAGCGGGCGAGCTCCTGGCCGTTGGTCTCGTCGACGATGCGACAGAACGCGTTCTGCACCTCTGCGAAGGTCTGCCCGGTGAAGGAGTTCACCGTGAAGACGATCTGGTCGATGTGGACCGGCACCCGCTGGAGGTCGACGAGGATGGCCTCGTCGTCGCCGCCCGACCCCGCTCCGCCGACCAGGTTGTCTCCGGTGTGGCGGACCGAGCCGTCGTCGCTGACGAGATGGCGGAAGAAGACCACGTCCACCGGCTGCTTGTCGGCGAACAGCACGGCCGACGCGTCGAGGTCGACCTCCCTCGTGCGCGACCCGAACAGTCCACGGCGAGGGGCCGCCTGCCAGCCCAGGCCCATCCGCACCGCACTCAGTTCGCCCCCGTCGGACTTCTGCAGGCTGATGCCCTGTCCCTTGGACAAGTTGACGCTCACGCGCTGTCCCCTCTCAGAACGTTCCCCTCGGCCGCCTGTCTGGGCGGTTGGACTGAAACCCTACGCAGTAGCGCCAATGGCGCAGCAGAATTGGCTCGTTTTTGTGTCGGTCTTGAAACACACCAGGTGCGCGGGGCTCAGGCGAGGCCCGCCTCCTTCATCTGGCGCAGCTCCTTCTTCAACTCGCTCACCTCGTCGCGCAGCCGTGCGGCGATCTCGAACTGCAGGTCGGCGGCAGCGGCCCGCATCCGGTCGGTCATCTCCTCGATGATCCCGGCCAGTTCGGCAGCAGGCCGGTCGGTGAGCACCTCGCCCGTCTTTCCGCCCCGGCCGCCGAGCACCGGGACCGGCGCCTTGGCACCCTTGCCCGGCTTGTCCGCCTTCGCCTGGCGGTAGCCGGTGCCGAGCAGCTCCTCGGTGTCGACCTCCTCGCGCGCGATGGTCGCGACGATGTCGTTGATCTTCTTGCGGAGCGGCTGCGGGTCGAGGCCGCGCTCGGTGTTGTACGCGACCTGCTTCTCCCGGCGGCGGTTGGTCTCCTCGATGGCCTGGGCCATCGCCGGGGTGATGGTGTCCGCGTACATATGGACCTGGCCGGAGACATTGCGCGCCGCGCGGCCGATGGTCTGGATCAGTGAGGTGCCGGAGCGCAGGAAGCCCTGCTTGTCGGCGTCGAGGATGGCCACCAGTGACACCTCGGGGAGGTCGAGGCCCTCACGCAGCAGGTTGATGCCGACCAGCACGTCGTACTCACCGGCGCGCAGTTCGCGCAGCAGCTCGACCCGGCGCAGGGTGTCGACGTCACTGTGCAGGTACCGGACCTGGATGCCCAGTTCGAGGAAGTAGTCGGTGAGGTCCTCGGCCATCTTCTTGGTGAGGGTGGTGACCAGGACACGCTCGTCCTTCTCGGTGCGCAGGCGGATCTCGTGCACCAGGTCGTCGATCTGGCCCTCGGTGGGCTTGACGACGACCTCCGGGTCGATCAGTCCGGTGGGGCGGATGATCTGCTCCACGAAGCCTTCGCCGCGGGAGAGTTCGTACTTCCCCGGGGTCGCCGAAAGATAGACGGTCTGGCCGATCCGCTGCTGGAACTCCTCCCACTTCAGCGGCCGGTTGTCGAGGGCTGACGGCAGCCGGAAGCCGTGGTCGACCAGGGTCCGCTTGCGCGAGGCGTCGCCCTCGTACATCGCGCCGATCTGCGGCACGGTGACGTGCGACTCGTCGATGACGAGGAGGAAGTCCTCGGGGAAGTAGTCGAGGAGGGTGTTGGGCGCGGAGCCGGGGCTCCGGTCGTCGAAGTGCATCGAGTAGTTCTCGATGCCGGAGCAGGAGCCGATCTGGCGCATCATCTCGATGTCGTACGACGTGCGCATGCGCAGCCGCTGGGACTCCAGCAGCTTGCCCTGCTTGTCGAGCTCGGCGAGGCGCTGCTCCAGCTCCAGCTCGATGCCGTTGATCGCCTTCTCCATGCGCTCCGGGCCCGCCACATAGTGGCTGGCCGGGAAGACGTACAGCGAATCGTCCTCGCTGATGATCTCGCCGGTGAGCGGGTGGAGGGTGGAGAGCGCCTCGATCTCGTCGCCGAACATCTCGATGCGGACGGCGAGCTCCTCGTAGACCGGGAAGATCTCGATGGTGTCGCCGCGGACCCGGAAGGTGCCGCGCGCGAAGGCCACGTCATTGCGCGTGTACTGGATGTCGACGAAGCGGCGCAGCAGCTGGTCGCGGTCGATCTCATCGCCGACCTTGAGGGGCACCATCCGGTCGACGTACTCCTGCGGGGTGCCGAGGCCGTAGATGCACGAGACGGAGGCGACCACGATCACATCGCGACGGGTGAGCAGGGAGTTCGTCGCGGAGTGGCGCAGCCGCTCGACCTCTTCGTTGATCGAGGAGTCCTTCTCGATGTAGGTGTCCGACTGCGGGACATACGCCTCGGGCTGGTAGTAGTCGTAATACGAGACGAAGTACTCGACGGCGTTGTTCGGCAGGAGCTCGCGGAACTCGTTCGCCAGCTGGGCGGCCAGGGTTTTGTTCGGTGCCATCACCAGGGTGGGGCGCTGAAGCTTCTCGATCATCCAGGCGGTGGTCGCCGACTTGCCGGTGCCGGTCGCACCCAGCAGGACGACATCCTTCTCATCTGCGCGGATGCGCCGCTCCAGGTCGGCGATGGCCGTCGGCTGGTCGCCGCTGGGCTGGTAGGGACTGACGACCTCGAAAGGCGCCACCGTACGTTCGATCTTGGAAACGGGCCGCATGGATCCACCGTACGACCCACCACTGACAACCGGGGGCGATCCGCTGTGGCCTCAGGCACTCACCAGTCGCCGGACCGCGGCGAGCCCCGGCGAGGTGACCGGTCGGCGGCCCAGGCCGCGGGCTCTCCCTGCCGCTGCCCGGCGCGCTGCGCGGGCACTCCGGGGCGGGCGGGCACCCCCTGGGCGGCCCGCTGCCAGTCCGGCGCTCCCATGACGAGCAGCGGGTCGAACATCACCACCACTCCGGCGATGAGCAGGAAAATCACCGGGCCGATCAGCATGGGCGCGAGCAGGGTGGCGGCCGAGTCGCCGGTGCCGGCCGAGCCCGCCGCCCCGTGCAGATGGACGCTGACCGCCGCCATCCCGGTGTAGTGCATGCCGCTCACGGCGATGCCCATCACCAGGCTGGCGCCGAGGCTCGCCAGGAAGCCGTGGACCGATACGGCCGCCCAGAGTGCCGAGGTGGCGGCCACGACGGCGATGACCACGGAGAGAACGACGGTCAGGGTGTCGTACTCCAGGCGTCCCTGCAGTCGCATTCCGGCCATGCCGAGGTAGTGCATGGAGGCCACCCCCAGGCCGGTGATCGTGCCGCCGGTGACCAGTGCCATGGGGGTCGCGCCGCGGTATCCGACGATGAAGATCCCGATGCCGACCATGACGATGGCGACCGCCAGGCTGGCGAAGGTCGTCGGTCTGTCGTAGCCGATGGGGGCCTCCGCGACGGTGAAGCCCATCATCGCGATGAAGTGCATCGTCCAGATGCCCGAGCCGATCGCGGTCGCGCCCAGGGCGAGCCAGCCCGGCTTGAAGGAGCGCCCGTTGCGGATGGATCTGGTGGTGCAGCGCAGGCCGAGGGCCCCGCCGAGGCACGCCATCATGTAAGCCGCCACGGGTGTGACGAGGCCGTAACTGAATCCGTCGACAGTCCCCTGCATGCCGGTAAGCCCTTCGCTCCTTGTGATCCCCGCGATCCCTGACGGAACGTCTGGTCCGGGGGCGAGAGTAGGGCTCTCGCCACTGTAAGCAAACAATTGAACGGAGATTTATCGACACAGAAACTGTCACGTGATGCGTTCTGGGCGGATCCGTTCACGTTCTGGCCATACTTCGCCTGTTCCACGTTGGCCGTCAACTGCCACCCTCGGCCCGTCCGTGACCCGACGCCGTGAGGAGTCCAGGTGTACGTACGACGCGCCGCAGCAACGGCCGCCGCCGTCCTGGGAGTCAGCGCGCTGCTGCTTCCGGGCCCCGCGACCGAGGCCGCCGAGGCCGCGGCCCAGACCGCAGGCCGGCACGGTGAACCCCTTGTGATCGCCCACCGCGGCGCCTCCGCGTACGCGCCGGAGAACACCTTCGCGGCCATCGATCTCGCCGCCGACATGGGCTTCGCCTGGGTCGAGAACGACGTCCAGCGCACCAAGGACGGCGAGCTGGTCGTCGTCCACGACGACTCCCTGGGGCGTACCACCGACGTGGAGCAGCGCTTCCCCGGGCGCGCGCCGTGGAAGATCAAGGACTTCACGGCCGCTGAGATCGCCACGCTGGACGCGGGCAGCTGGTTCGGCCCGAAGTGGGCGGGTGCACGAGTGCCGACGCTCAAGCAGTATCTGAACCGGGTCGACGACAACGGCCAGAAGTTGCTCCTGGAGATCAAGAAGCCCGAGGCCTACCCGGGCATCGAGAAGGACACCCTGCGGGTGCTGCGCGAGGAGGGCTGGCTCGACCGCCACCACGTCAAGCACAGGCTGGTCATCCAGAGCTTCGGCGCGGACAGCGTGAAGGCCGTGCACCGGCAGCGGCCCGACATCACGACCGGCTTTCTCGGTACGCCCGCGCTCGCCGATCTGCCGTCGTACGCGGCGTTCACCGACCAGATCAACCCGACGCACACGTCCATCTCGGCCGAGTACGTGGCCGCGGTGCACCGGCTCAAGGGCGCGCACGGCAAGCGGCTGTGGATCAGCACCTGGACCGTGAACGACGCGGCGGGGGCGGCGCGGGTGGACGGCTTCGGGGTGGACGGCATCATCACCAACAACCCGGATGTCGTACGGGACGCGGTGGACTGAACCGGCACTGTCAGTGCCCGGTCGTACGGTGGTTCGCATGAAGAGCTTCGAGTGGACCGTCGTGGGCACGGACATCGGGCCGCTGCTGCTCGCCGCGACCGAGGAGGGCCTGGTGAGCGTGGTCTTCCATGCCGACGCGGCGATACGGGACAGGGCACTCGGGCAGCTGGCGGGGCGGCTCGGCGCTGAGCCGGTTCAGGACGCGGCGGGCCTGCTGGCCGAGCCGATACGCCAGCTGGAGGCGTATTTCGCGGGCGGGCTGCGGGAGTTCGACCTGCGGCTGGACTGGTCGCTGTCCGGCGGGTTCAACCGGCAGGTGCTGCGGGAGCTGGCGGACGGCGTGCCGTACGGCACGGTCGTCGGGTACGGCGACCTGGCGGCCCGGGTGGGCCAGCCGGGCGCTGCGCAGGCCGTGGGCGCGGCGATGGGCTCCAATCCGCTGCCGGTGGTGGTGCCGTGCCACCGCGTGGTGGAGACGGACGGCGGTCTGGGCGGGTTCGGGGGCGGCCTGGAGACCAAGCGGAAGCTGCTGGCGCTGGAGGGGGTACTGCCGGAGCCGCTGTTCTGATGGGGGCCGGTGCCGAGGCATCCGGTCCGGATGCAGAGGCATGCGGTTTCGTACGCGCGTACGGGCTGGCACACTGCGCCAGTGACCACCAGCCCTGACGCGCCTGACATATCCGATGCGCCTGCCGCGGTCGTTGCGGGAGCAGTCGCTCCTGCCGCGACCGCGGCCGCCGGCAGCCCGGCCGCCTTCGCGACCGCCTCAGTGGCCGGTCGTGCGGCCGCCTTCGCGACCGGTCTCGCGCCCGCCTCAATGGCCGGTCTCGCGAACGCCTTGGCTCCCGGCTGTGGAACCGCGTACGCGCGGTGACGTCTACCGACAAGGCCGCGGCTCCCGCGCCGGTGTCGGCCGACGAGCTGCCCGCGCTGCGGCGGCGGATCACCGCGGTGCTCATCGCCAGCCAGATCCTCGGCGGGCTCGGCGTCGCGACCGGGATCGCGCTCGCCACCGTGCTGGCGCAGCAGGTGAGCGGGACCGAGTCGCTGTCCGGTCTTGCGCCGACCGCCACCGTGGCCGGGACCGCGCTGCTGTCCATGCCGCTGGCCGCGCTGATGACGGCCCGCGGGCGGCGGCCCGGACTCGTACTCGCCTATCTGATAGGCGCGTTGGGCGCGGGCGTGGTCGTGCTGGCCGCGGTCGTCGAGAACTTTCCGCTGCTGCTCCTGGGCATGGCCCTCTTCGGCGCCGGCTCGTCGGCGAATCTGCAGGCGCGCTTCGCGGCAGCCGACCTTGCCGAGCCCGAGCAGCGCGGCCGGGCCATCTCCAATGTCGTCTGGGCGACCACGATCGGCGCGGTTCTCGGCCCCAATATCGCGGCGCCCGCGGGCCGCAGCGTGTCCGGGCTCGGGATACCGGCGGCCGCGGGGCCGTTCTTCTGGGCGGCCGGGGTGTTCCTCGTCTCCGGGGTCATGGTCCTCGTCCTGCTGCGCCCCGATCCGCTGCTGACCGCCCGCGCGCTGTCTCCTGCCGACCGCTCCCCCGAGGGGCGCTCGCTGCGCGCCGGGATGCGGGCCGTACGTGAGTCGCCGATGGCCCGGCTGGCGCTGGTCACCGTCGCCGTCTCGCACACCGCGATGGTGTCGATCATGATGATGACGCCGGTCGCGCTCAGCCACCACGGCGCGGGCATCCAGCTGATCGGCCTGGTGATCAGCGGCCATATCGCGGGCATGTACGCCTTCTCGCCGGTGATGGGCTGGCTGGTGGACCGGGTCGGCCGGCTGGCGGTGATCGGCCTCGCGGTCGGGCTGCTCTGCTCGGCCGCTCTGCTCGCCGGTACGGCGGGGGCGAGCCACGGGCAGACCGCCGCCGGGCTCTTCGTCCTCGGACTCGGCTGGTCGGCGGGCCTGGTGTCCGGCTCCACGCTGCTCACCGACTCCGTGCCGCAGCCCGCCCGGGCCGCCGTGCAGGGCCTGTCCGACCTGACCTCGAACACGGCGGCGGGCGTCGGCGGCGCGGCCGCCGGACTGATCGTCGCGCAGGCGAGCTACGGCTGGCTGAACGTGGTCGGCGCCTGCCTGCTGCTGCCGATGGCCGCACTCGCCATACGCAGAGCGCGCAGCTGACCGTTCCGCTCCTGCCTGCGCCGAAATTCACCGCCCGGAAATCTTTCGCCGATCAGCGTCCCCGCTGGTCGGCGCATCCGTCTTTGGTAGGGCCAATGTTGCTCGCAGGGAGGGGGACGCACCCCCTGTCCAGCATGGCGTGCACCCGTCAAACTCAGCCTCGCAGCACTCCCCCACCCCGGACAGGAGAGCCCCATGTCGGCACAGCTCACCGGGCGCTGCCTCGCCCTCGCCACCGTCACAGGTCTGGCCGCGGCCTGCCCTCGATCTCCGCTCGGCGGCGTACTCCCGTATCACTCCTCGGTACGGCTACGCCCAGGCAAGGGGCGGCGCACTCGCGATCGCGCACAGCAGGGGCGATGCGAAGTTCGGCCGGATCGCGCTCGGTGATCCAGGTGGTGCGGACGGACCGGCTGCCCCGGCTGCCGCGGTGCGGCTGAGCGCTGTGGTTCGGGTTTGGGCGCGGCGCTCCCGTGCCAGGGATGGGACATGCTGCTGACCACGGAAGTGACGGAAGTATCCGCGGAAGTACAAGAAGCGCTCGCCGCGCACCGGCCCGTCGTGGCCCTGGAGTCGACGATCATCGCGCACGGACTGCCGCGTCCGCGCAATCTGGCCGTCGCCGAGGAGCTGGAGGCGATCGTACGGTCCGGGGGCGCCGTTCCCGCCACCGTCGCGATACTGGACGGAAAGGTCCACATCGGCCTGGACAAGCGGCAGTTGGAGCGGATCGCCGAGGACGCCGACGTACGCAAGCTCGGGCAGCGGGACCTCGCGCCCGCGCTGGCGGCCGGGGTGAGCGGGGCGACGACCGTGTCGGCGACGGCGTTCCTGGCGGCGCGGGCCGGGATCCGGGTCTTCGCGACCGGCGGACTCGGCGGGGTGCACCGCGAGTGGACCGAGACTCAGGACGAGTCGGCGGATCTGCGGGTGCTCGCGCAGACCCGGATCGCGGTGGTGTGCGCGGGCGTGAAGTCGGTCCTCGACGTTCCGGCGACGCTCCAGCGGCTGGAGACGCTTGGGGTCGGGGTTCTCGGGTACGGCACCGACCGCTTCCCCGGCTTCTATCTGACCTCCTCCGGACAGCCGGTCGACTGGACGGTCCGTACGCCGGAGGAGGTGGCGGAGGTGATCCGGGCGAAGGAGGAGCTGGGCGGGCCGGATTCGGCGCTGATCGTCGCGAATCCGGTCCCGGAGGCGGAGCAGCTGGATCCGGCGCTGCACGACCGGGTGCTCGGCGAGGCGCTGGACGAGTGCCGGGAGCGGGGGATCAGCGGCCAGGCCGTGACGCCGTTCCTGCTCGACCATCTGATGCGGCGGACGGAGGGGGCTTCGCTGGAGGCGAATGTGGCGGCGGTGCGCGGGAACGTGCGGCTGGCGGCGCGGATCGCGGCGGCGCTGTGACGGCCGCCACCGGCGGGTTGCTGGTCATCGGCGATGTGGTCACCGATGTCGTGGCCCGGCACCGGGCTCCTCCCCCAGCCTTCGGCCGGGGGGACCCCCGACTCACTTCGTTCGCCCGGGGGACGGACACGGCGGCCCGGATCCGTATCCTGCCGGGCGGGGCGGGGGCCAATGCGGCATGCTGGGCGGCGCGTTGGGGCTGCACGGACGTACGTCTCCTCGGCCGGGTCGGCCGCGACGAGGCGGGCTGGCACGAGGCGCGGCTGCGCGCCGCGGGCGTACGGCCGCTCCTCGTCGCGGACGCCGAGGCCCCGACGGCCACGGTCATCGCGCTGGTCGACGCGACCGCCGAGCGGACGTTCCTCACCGACAGCGGTGCGGTGCTGCGTATCTCCCCTGCCGACTGGTCGCCGTCGCTGCTGGACGGCGTCGGCCATCTGCACCTCTCCGGCTACCTCCTCTTCTCCCCCGCCGGCCGTCAACTGGCCCGGCTCGCCCTGGAGTCGGCGCGGACCCGCGCCGTCACGGTGAGCGTGGACCCGGCCTCGGCGGGCTTCATCGCGGAGCTGGGCGTGGACGGCGCGCTGGCAGCGCTCGCGGGCGCGGACGTGCTGTTCCCGAACGCCGACGAGGCCCGCCTCCTCACCGGCCTGCCCGACCCGGCCGACGCGGCAGCGAAGCTGAGCCGCCTTGTCCCGCTGACCGTCGTCACGCTGGGCTCGGACGGCGCGCTGGTCGCCGAGTCCGGCACGGTCACGGCGCGCGTCCCGCCGGTTCCGGCGGAGGCGGTGGACTCGACGGGCGCGGGCGACGCCTTCACCGGCGCGTTCCTCGCCGCCCGGCTGGCAGGGGCGGATGCGGCGACGGCCGCGGCGGAGGGCTGCCGGGCGGGCGCGGAGGCGGTGACGCTGATCGGCGGCCGACCGCACAGCCCGGGAGCCTGAGCGGAAGCAACCGCAGAACCCGGGCTGAAGGTCAGCGGAGGCCGCCCCACGCGGGGTGACGCGGATCATCGGCGCGTACGACCACATCGGCGGCCTCCGCCGGCCCCACCTCGTCCTCGTACCGCCCGAACGCGGGCAGTGTCCAGCGCTCGCTCCCCGGCGTACGCCGCCGCAGCGCCGCGGGCGACAGCCGCAGATGCACGCTCAGATCGAACGGGAACCAGTGCCCGAGCAGAAACGGCCCGTGCAGCAACAGCACGCCGCCGGACGGGAGTTCGACATGCGGACTGCGCGTCGCCCGGTCGGTCACGGGATCCCACAGATCGGGCAGCACGCGCCCGCTGCCACCGGCCTCCAGGGGCCCGAAGACCTCCCGCCACAGCGCGCCGGTGTCGAACCAGCCGCTGTAGTACGTATCGGGGTCCTCGCGCCCGTACTCGTACCGCAGCGAGGCGGGCCGCAGAAACCCACTCGTCCCGGCCACGAGCACGCTCCGTCCGCGCAGCCGCAGCGCCTCGGCCACCCGCTCGGCAAGCTCACCGGTCCGCGCGGCTGGGGCGCCGTCGACGCCGACCCGCAGCCAAGGGCTGCCGTCCTCGGCCTTCCCCGCCACGGCCCGGTCGGCGAGGGCCTCGGTCAGCCGCTCCCAGGTGATCGCTTCGAGTCGCACCCGTCCATCATGCTCCGGCGCAGGCCGGCGCGTCGGCGTCGATCGACAGCGGGCTGCCCTTGGGCAGCAGATACGTCACGTACAACACCACCGGCTCGCTGCCGAGGTTGCGCCCGATGTGCCGGTGCTTCGGGCCGGAAGGCTCGATGAACGCCGTACCGGCAGGAGTCACCTCGACGGAACAGTCGTCCAGAGTCCGGGTCAGTGTCCCGGACTTGACGACGGCGAGGAGCTGCCCGGGGTGGGTGTGCCAGCCGGTGGAGCCGCCCGGGGCGATCGTGATCGTCCGTACGACCACATCCGTCTTCCCTCTGGCCTTCAGCTTGAGGGTCCCCTCCGAAACGCCCTGCGCGAGGACTGTGCCCGAAACGCCGCTGCCGGGTGTGGCGTTCGCCGCGGACGGCACCGTCGCGAGCGCCGCAAGACATCCGACCAGGACCATCGCCGTACGCGTTCTGTCCTTGAATCCCATGGAACCCCTCCAACTCAGCGGCGTCGCCGAAACCGCCTCAACGTACCGGATGAGAAGTCCGTTCCGGGCCGGAAACGGGAGCGGGCCCGGGGGCGTAGCCGGCCCCCGAGCCCTGTGATGCCACCCATGTCGCACGCCGGCACGCTTAAGAACCCGAGTCAGTCGTTATGTCGCCGCGTCCTGCCTTTGGACCACCGCACATCGAGCTGCGCGGGCCGGACTTGAACCGGCATTTCGACGCACCAGGGCCCGGGCCCGGTCGATCCGGCGATCGGCGGCGAATGCTGAGTCTGGAGCAATAGTCTGAGATTGATCGCGGTCTGCCTCTGCCGAGTTGGGCTACCGCGGCCCGTACGTACGGAAAGTGCCGCGGGGAGGACTCGAACCTCCACTGGAACCGCTCAGTCACGACAAGCTTCAGTTTCAGCTTGCGCTCCTCGCGCACCCCGTCCGCACAAGGGCGGACGGGGAATCTTTGAGGCTACCCGAACAGGTAGCCAAATACGGCGTCGCCCACCCGCTGGTCGGTGACCTCCGCGCCGTTCGCCTCCTCGCGGGCGAACTTCACAGCCTGCTGCAGCTTCTCCACCCGCTCCAGCAGCTCGTTCACCCGCCGGGCCGGCAGCGCACCGGAGAACTTCACGGTCGTCCAGTAACCGACAGGAATGTCCTCGTAGTACACCTCGACCTGCGCCGGGTGCTTCTCGGTCGCCTCCGCCTTCACATGGTTGCGGGGGACCTTCTTCGTACGGAGAGTGCGTACCGACTCGGTTTTCCACGCGTCGGTCGACGGGTCCTGCGTCCACGACTCCGAGGCATCGAGCACCGGGAGCTTGCGCACAAAGGTGTTGATGTCCGTCAACTGCTTCTCGAGGAACAGGAGATACGCCACCGGCACCTCGCTCACCAGGACGCGCCCGTCCACCGTCACATCGGCGCGCGCGGCGCAGTTGGCCCAGTCCTTGGTGGCGGTCACGTCGAACAGCCGGGTCAGCGTCTTCGCCGTCTCGCGCAGCACGTCCTCGGCCTTGACCTGGACCCGCGTGGACTCGGGCGGCAGCTGCTCGCCCTCCTCGTCCTTGGGCTGGTACGTACGCGAGATACCGGCCAGCAGCGCAGGCTTCTGCAGCCCGTGGTGGGCCGCCGTCAGGTCCTGGTGCGCCTTGGACTTGACGCCTTTCTCGACTGCGATGATCTGATTGAGTTTCGCCACGTCGATCAAGCTAGCAAGACCTGCGACCCCCGCTCGAACGATTATTCAGATCCCTGTTCAGATCCGTTGCTCAGATCCGTTGCTCAGATCCGTTGCTCAGACCGCTTGTTCAGATCCCTCGGGGAGTACGCACCATGGAGACAGCCGTCATCGCGGTCATAGGCACTCTGCTGGGCTCGATCGCCACCCATTTCTTCCAGCGCCAGGCGGCCGAGCGCACCGCCGCCCTCGCCCGCGCCGAACAGTTGCGCCAGGAGCGGATCTCCGCGTACAGCGCCTTCGCGGGCGCGCTCGTCGACTACCGGCGCGGCCAGAACGACCGCTGGCACCGGGCGAAGGAGTCGCCGGGCAGCGCGGTCGCCGAGGAGGCGCGCATCGGCTCGTACCGGCTGCGCTCGGCGGCCCATCAGGCGCTGATCCGCGTCCAGTTGGTCTGTGACGACGTCCAGGCCCTGGAGCTGGCCGCGTCCGCCTTCGAGGTGACGAACTGCATGCACGAGGCGCCGGACGAGACAGACCGGTCGCAGCGCTCGGAGCAGGCCCGCGAGACGCTGTCGGAGTTCATCGGGGCGGCTGCGCCGGGCGTGCGCTGAGCGTACGCATCGGGCGGCCGGCGAGATACCCGGCGATGTCCTCGACGGCCTGCCGGAAGTACCCCTCGTAGTTGCGCCGGGTGACATAGCCGAGGTGCGGCAGGCCGAGGAAGTTCGGCGCGGTGCGCAGCGGGTCGTCGGCGGGCAGCGGCTCGGTCTCGAAGACGTCGGAGCCCGCCCCGGCGATCCAGCTGTCGTGCAGGGCCCGCACCAGCGCCGCCTGGTCGACGATCGCGGCCCGCGAGGTGTTGACGAGATATGCGGTGCGCCGCATCCGCTTGAGCTCGCTCGTCCCGATCAGACCGCGGGTGCGGTCGCTGAGCTGCAGGTGTACGGAGACGAAGTCACCGGCTTCGAGCAACTCCCCGAGGGAGTGCGCTCGTACGACTCCATGCTCGGCGGCCCGCTCGTCGTCGAGGTTCTGACTCCAGGCGATCACCTCCATGCCGAAGGCCTGGCCGACGCGGGCGACTTTCGCGCCAATCTTGCCGAGGCCGACGAGGGCGAGCCGGCGGCCGTGCAGATCGGCTCCGACGGTGGACTGCCAGGGGCCGTTCTGGTGGAAGGCCGAGCCCTCCCGCACCACATGGCGGGCCAGACCGAGGATGAGCGCCCAGGTCAGCTCCACGGGCGGTTCGGAGCTGCTGTCGGTGCCGCAGACGGTGACGCCGTGCCGGGCCGCTGCTTCGAGGTCGATGGAGGCATTGCGCATGCCGGAGGTGATCAGCAGCTTGAGGCGCGGGAGGCGGGCGAACAGCGATTCGGGGAAGGGGGTCCGTTCGCGCATCGCGACGAGGATCTCGCAGTCGCCGACGGCTTCGGCCACCTCGTCCTCGGACGTGAAGTGGCTTTGCACCGACCGGACTTCGACCTCGCGCGCAAGGGCCGACCAGTCCGCCATGGAGAGCGCGACGCCCTGGTAGTCGTCGAGCACGGCACAGTGCAGCAGCGTCATGGGAGCGGAGCGTACCTGGTGGGTACCCTCCGGGCATGGACCTGGTGGTGATCGAACCACTGAAGCAGCGGCACTGCGCGGAGTGCCGTAAGGGGCCTCTTCCGCTGCATCTGCTGGAGTTCAACGCACCGGTCTGTCTGGACTGCGCGGACCTGGCCCACCTGGTGTATCTGCCGCGGGGCAGTGCGGCGCTCACCCGCCGTGCCCGCGAGGCGAGTTCGCTGTGCGCGGTGGTGGTCCGCTTCAACCGCCGCCGCAAGCGGTACGAACGCCAGGGGCTGCTCGTCGAGGAGGCGGCGCTGGCCCGCGCCGAGTCGGCGTGCCTGGCGGACGCGGATGCGCGGGCCCGTCACCGCGAGCGAAGCGAGATGGGGGTCCCCCCGGCCGAAGGCTGGGGGAGGGACGCGGTGCGCAGGGCGGGCGAGGACGTACGGTTCACGGCCGACCTCACCGCCGAGATCCTGCGGCTGTTCCCCGGCTGTCCGCCCGCTCGCGCCCGGGACGTCGCGGCGCACGCCTCGGTGCGCGGCAGCGGCCGGGTGGGCCGCACCGCGGCGGGCCGCTCCATGGAGGTGGGTGCGGTGACGGCCGCGGTGCGGGCGTCCGTACGGCATCTCGATACGGAGTACGACGCCCTGCTGATGGCCGGGGTCGCCCGCCACGAGGCGCGGACGCGGGTGGCGGCGGTGATCGAGGGGGTGCTGGCGTCCTGGCGCGCGTAGGCAAGCGCGCGGACTGGGCCGAGCGCTCGGACTAGGCGCGGCGCCCCGACTCCTGGGCGGGCCGGAAGCGGCGGTAGAGCACCATGCCGCCGAGCAGCATCGCGGCACCGGCCGGCACGGCGTACGCGACCGGTCCGGCACCGGTGCGGGCGAGCGCCACGTCGGGGCCGGGTGGCTGCGGCGCGGGGGTGTGCGGCGTTGCGGCCCTCGGCGGGGTGGCGGGCCGCGGCCGGACCGGCGGCTTGCCGGGGGTGTTGGACGAGGAGTTGCCGACTGCGGCGTTCCCGATGCCGACGACGTTCACGGAGTTCCCGGTGACGTTGACGGGGATATCGATGGGGAGCTGGACGCTGTTGCCGGACAGGACGCCAGGGGAATCCTTTCCGCCGCTTTCGGCGGTGGCGCCGGAGGATCCGGTCTGCGAACCACCGCCTCCTTGGCCGGAGTTGGCGCAGGAATTTCCGGCGGCCGGGTTGAGGAGTCCCACGACATCGACCGTATTGCCGCACACATTGACCGGGACGTTCACGGGAAGCTGCACCGTGTTGCCGGCCAGCAGTCCCGGCGAACGGGCCGCACCGCCGTCCGCGTTCGAGTCTGCGTGCGCGTAGCCCGAAATGGCGAGCGCGCCACCCGTGAGCATCACGGTGGCCAGACCCTTTCGGTGAACCTGCCTCATGGGTTCCCTGCCTTCAGAAGACGTTCACGGGCACTCGCCCGCACCGGAATAACGCCATGCGGCCAATAGGGTTATGGCACATTCACCTTTCACTCTTTCGGGTATGCGGCTTGTCGAACAGGCCCTCGTGGCCGCACGCCGGACCGCTAACCGTCGTAGTCCTGGATCCTGCGGCCCTTGCGGCGCTCGGTCAACGCGGGCAGCTGAGCGGTGAGTTCGGCGACGATCGCCCGTACGTCGAGGGTCAGCAGCCGCCGGTCCCGCATCAGGATCCGCCCGTCGACGACGGTGGTCCGTACGTCACCGGAGCGCGCGCTGTGCACAAGGGTCGCGGCGATGTCGTGCAGCGGCTGGGTGTGCGGCCCGGTGAGATCCACCAGAATCAGATCGGCCCGCCGCCCGGGAGCGAGCGCGCCGATCTGCTCACCGAGCCCAATGGCCCGCGCGCTCTGGGTGGTTGCGTGGTCGAGCGCCTGGCGGGCGGTCAGCCAGGTCGGGTCGTCCTCCACGGACTTCTGCACCAGTGCGGTGAGCGCCATGCTCTCCCACACATCGAGGGTGCTGTTCGACGCGGCCCCGTCGGTGGCCAGTCCGACGGGAATCCCCGCGGAGGCGAGCGCCCGGATCGGAGTGGTGTCCCAGGCGAACTTGAGGTACCCCTTGGGCGCACTGGCGACCGCGATCCGCCCGGCGCCCCGCCGCAGCACGGACAGGTCCTTCTCAGTGATCCCGGTGCCGTGCGCGATGAGCACATCCGCATCCAGCAGCCCGGCCCTCTCGAGCACCTCGACGGGCGTACGGCCGCACCGCGCAAGGCTGTTCTCCGTCTGCGCCGCGTTCTCGGCCGCGTGGATGTGCACGAGCAGCCCGTGCTCACGAGCGAGCTCGGCAGTGGCCTCCAGATCGCCGTCGTCGACGGTGTACGGGGCGTGCGGAGCCAGCGACGTGGTGATCCGCCCAGCGGCCGCACCCCGCATCCGCAGCGCGAAGTCGAGGGAACGCTCCCGCCCTTCGGCGCCCTGGCTGGAGAAGTAGGCCCAGCCGAGATTGGCCCGCAGCCCGCTGTCCGCCACGGCGGCGGCCACCTTGTCCATGGAGAAGTAGTGATCGGCGAAGGCGGTGACCCCGCCCCGGATCATCTCGGCACAGGCCAGCTGGGCCCCGAGCTCGACGACCCGGTCGGTGAGGTTTGACTCGATGGGCCAGATCCAGTCGTTGAACCACTCTTCGACGGGCATGTCCTCGGCGATTCCGCGCAGGGCGACCATCGGTGTGTGGGTATGGCAGTTGATCAGCCCGGGCATGGCGAGCTGCCCACGCCCGTCGATGCGCTCGACGGCCTGTACGCCGGCCACGGCATCGGTGGATGTCACGGCGTCGATGACTCCACCGCGTACGACGACGGCCGCGTTCTCGACGAAGTCGATCTCACCGCGCTCACCGTGCACGAGGGCGGTGCACCCGTCCACGACGAGATCGGCGGGCCGGTCCATGTCCGCAGCAGCCATCTGGTCCTCCTCCTGACGTCCTCGGCTCCCAGTCTGTCGGTCCCGATCTGCCCGCGGACACATCGAGGGATGCGCTCGTGCGGGTGGTTTCCGGACGAATTCGGCGTCCCGGCGCACTGTATTCGTGGCCCGCTTGGTGGAGTCGCGACGCACGTGGTGGCCGCCCTGCGGCCCCCGATGGCCCCCGATGGAAGGACCCGCTCCCCGTGCCCACCTTGAAGCAGCGCTCTCTCCTTGCCGTCGCCGGTGCCGCCGTACTGGCAGTGGGTGCGCCCGCCTCCACCGCCGCGCTCGGCAGTGAACAGGCGAAGGCACCCAGGGCCTTGTCCGCGTCGGCGCGTGGTGCGGCGTACATCGAGACGCGGCTCTTCTTCGGTACAGAGCGTCCGGACGGCGGACCCGATGTGACCGACCGGCAGTTCATGGCGTTCATCGACCGGAGTGTCACGCCGAGCTTCCCGTCCGGGCTGACGGTCCAGGACGGCCGCGGACAGTGGCGGGACTCCAACGGCACCATCGAGCGGGAGCGTTCGTACGAGCTGATCCTGCTCTACCCGGCCGCGGAGGCACACGCACGCGACCCGCAGATCGAGCGGATCCGCGAGGCCTACGTCGTGGCGTACGCACAGGACTCGGTGGCCCGGCTGGACGAGCCGACGCTCGCCGACTTCTGAGGGCGCCCCTGGCTCAGGAGCGCACGGGCAGAGTGAGCAGCCCCCGGGCGCGCATCGAAGGCCGCCATCGCAGTTCGCCGTATGGGACGTCGAGCTCCAGCCGCGGAAACCGCTCCAGCAGCGCGGCGAGAGCGATCTCGGTCTCCATCCGGGCCAGAGGGGCGCCCAGGCAGTAGTGGATGCCGTGGCCGAGCGCGAGGTGGCCGGTCGCGTCGCGGCCGATGTCGAGACGGTCGGGGTCGGTGAAACGGTGCGGGTCACGGTGGGCGCCCGCGAGCGAGAGCAGGACGGTCTCGCCCGCCGGGATCGTGACGCCGCCGACGGTGATGTCCTCGGTGGGGAAGCGGCGGATGGCCAGCGGTACGGGGCCGTCGTAACGGGCCAACTCCTCGACGGCGCCGCCCAGTCGGTCAGGGTCGGCGCGCAGCACAGCCAGTTGGTCGGGGTGGCTGAGCAGGGCCAGGGTGGCGTTGCCGATGAGGTGGACGGTGTTCTCGTATCCGGCGAACAGGATGAGGAAGGCCAGGGACATCAGCTCGTCCTCGCTCAGCCTGTCTTCCTCGTCGCGTACCGCGATCAGGGCGGAAAGCAGGTCGTCGGCCGGCTCGGCGCGCTTGCGGGCGATGAGCTCGGTGAAGAACGCCAGCATGCCACCGACCGCTTCCTTCGCCCGTGACGGCTCCGCAGGGTCCGGGGCAACCAGAGCGTCGGTCCACGCCCGGAAATCGCGCCGGTCTTCAGGGGCCACGCCGAGCAGGTCACAGATGACGTTGATCGGCAGCGGCGCGGCGTACGAGGCGATCAGATCGGCGCGGCCGTGCGGGGCGATGGCGTCCAGCAGCTGATCGGCTGTTCTCCGGATCGGCTCGCGCAGCTGCGCGACGCGACGCGGGGTGAACGCCTGGGACACCAGACGCCGGATGCGGGTGTGGTCCGGCGGGTCCATGTTGAGCAGATTCGCGTCCAGCGCCGGCGGCAGCGCCATCCCCCGGTAGCCGCCGGGTGCCGCGTTGCGCTTGTCCAGGGAGAGCCGGGGATCGGCAAGTGCCTGGCGTACGTCGTCGTAGCGGGTGACCAGCCAGGCCGGCAGCCCGTCCGTCCCGGCGATGCGGTGTACGGGCCCGGCCTCGCGGAGCCGCGCGTACACGGCGTAGGGGTCGGCCATCAGCTCGCTCGTCGGATCTTGGAGTGCCATGGCTCCACCCTAGACAGAGGCGAGCAACACAGGCCCGGTCAGGCGAAGTTCTCGCTGAGGTAGCGGGTAAGAGCGTCGCTGGTACGAGACAGCTCTGCGGCCTGCTCGGAAACGCTGTCGCGGATCTCGCGGATCTTCGCCAGCAGTGTGGGGCAGACCTCGGGCTGCCGTCCCGCCGCGCCTTCGCAGGGCAGGATGTCGCGGATCCTGTCGGTCGGCAGGCCGATGGCCAGCAGCGCACGGATGCGGAGGACCGCTTCGGGCGCTTCAGGACCGTAGTCGCGATAACCATTGGCCCGGCGTGCGGACGTGAGGATGCCCTGCTGCTCGTAGTAGCGCAGCGAGCGGGCGCTGACGCCGGTCGCTCGACTCAACTCGCCGATCGTCATGCTTCTCCACTCGCAGTCGCTTACCGCCCGGACGCTTCCTTGACCTTGACACTGATGTCAAAGTTTAGCGTCGGCGCATGAGCACTCGTTCTCCCCGATTTCCTGCCCTCTCATGGTCCACGGATGACATGCCCGACCTGGCCGGACGTACCGCCATCGTCACTGGCGCCGCAAGCGGTCTCGGACTGGCGATCACACGATCGCTTATCGCCCACGGCGCGCAAGTAGTCATGGCGGTGAGGAACACAGCCAAGGCCGAACTCGTGCGCGCCGAACTGCCCCAAGGTCCGGGTGAAGCGGTGGTGATGGAACTCGACCTGCTCGACCTGGCCTCGGTGCACCGGTTCACGGCTGCGTTGCACGACCGGTTCGCGGCGGTCGACCTGCTGATCGAGAACGCCGGGATCAGCAGCCAGTCGCTCACGCTGAGCGCCGAGGGCGTGGAGAGCCAGTTCGCGACGAACCACCTGGGCCACTTCGCGCTGACCGGTCTGCTGCTGGATCTGCTCGGCAAAGGCCATGATCCGCGGATCGTCGTCGTCGCGTCCGCGCTGTATACGAGCGCCGACTTGGACCTGGACCGTCTCGACGGTAGTGGCACCTACTCACCGGGCCGGGCCTACAACCGCTCGAAGCTCGCCAACGTACTCTTCGGCCGCGAACTCCAACGTCACCTGCAAGCGTCCGGCTCCACGGTCAGAAGCTTCGTCGCCCACCCGGGCATGGCGAAGACACCGCTGCACACGACCTACCCCTCACCCGCGCTGCGGCTGGTGACGAAGACGGCGGCGGCGCTGATCGGACGGCCCGCAGAACACGCTGTCGTTCCGATCCTCTACGCCGCAACCTCCCCCGACGCCTCGCCGGACAGCTTCTACGGCCCGACCGGCCCCAAGCTCCACCCACGGGTGCAGCCCACGGCGTTCACAGGCCCAGGCCGCGACCTCGACGCAGCCCGGGCCCTATGGGCGAAATCACAACAACTCACGGGTGTCCACTACCCCAACGGCTGAGCGGGCAGGACCATTCCGGTGCTGTCGACGGCTGCCTGCCGTATTCCGGCCCCGCAATGGGCAGTTCTCCCCCATGACGGATCGCCCGCTGCTCCTTCTCGACGTCGACGGCCCTCTCAACCCGTACGCGGCCCGCCTCCCCCGCCTGCGCGGCTACGCGACACACCGCCTGCACCCCTCGTACTGGCTCTCCCACCAACCCCCGGGCTCCCGCCGCCACCGCCGAGGCCTGCGCATCTATCTCAACCCGGCCCACGGCCCACGGCTGACAGGTCTTCCCTTCGAACTGGCCTGGGCCACCACCTGGATGCACGAGGCCAACACCATGATCGCCCCGGGCGTCGGCCTGCCCGCCGACCTGCCGGTGATCGAGTGGCCGGAACTCTTCGCGAAGGACCCTGACGGGCTGTACTGGAAGACCCGGCCGCTGCTGGAGTGGGCGGCCGGGCGCCCGTTCGCCTGGGTGGACGACATGATCACGGACCTGGACACGGCGCACGTCGCGGCGCATCATGACGCGCCTGCGCTGCTGTTGCGGATCCATCCGCGGCGGGGGCTGCGGGAGGCGGACTTCGCCACGCTGGTCAGTTGGGCGGAGGGCTTGTGACGCCGGCGGACTTGACCGCCGCGGGCGCTACCGCACCGAGCGACCGCGGGCTGCCGGCTCGGCCTTCTCCTCGCGGCGGGTGCGCAGCAGGAGTGCGACCCAACTGCGGTAGGGCGCCCAGTGATCGCTGATCCCGGCGAGCCGGCGCGCATCGGAGGCGTCGGGATCGCCGAGGCCGTAGGCATCGGCCATCGAAGCGTGAAGCCGGCGTTCATGACGGGGGAAGACGTCGGGGTGTCCGGCGCCGCGGATGAGGATGAGCTCCGCGGAGAAGGGACCGATGCCGGGCAGGGTCCGAAGATGAGCGAGGGCGTCTTCCGCCGGCATCGCGCGCAGCCGGGCGGCGTCGAGATCACCGGTGAGAGCCGCGTCGGCGAGGACACGCAGCCGTTCGACCTTCGTCTCGGGCAGGCCCGGAACACGGCTGAGTCCGCGCAGGACCAGCGGGGTGGGGAAGGCGTGCAGCGACTCCCCGGCGACGGTGACGCGCGGTCCATGGTGCTCGGCGATGCGGGCCTTGATCGCGGCGGCCTGGACCATCCGGATGCGGTGGCCGATGACCGCCCAGGCCGCGGCCTCGTACGGCGAGTAAAAACACACCGGCCGCAACCCCGGGTACGCCGCGATGAGCTGGGCCACGACGGGATCGGCCTCGGCGAGCCGTGGGAACCCGCTGCCGTCCACGTCGAGCGAGAGGATGCGGGCCAGTTGCGCCCGCACCGCGCTCATCCCATCCGATTCCGCAGTTGCTGTGCCCATCTCGTCGTTGCCCGGATTCCCGGTGTGCACGGTGACATCCGCCTGTACGGTGCCCTCCGAGCCCTCCGCCTGCCTCACCTCCGCGCTCACCGTCGAGTGGCCGTCGTCAGCGGGAAAGGCCAGGCGCAGCACCCTGCCGTCCGAGGCGTCGCGGTACCCGGCGGGTGTAAAGCCCTCCAGGAACCGCAGGCTCGCCGCAAGTGAGAACGGCCCACGCGGGGTGATGACGATGGCGGTCATGGTCAGCCTTCGTGCGTAGTGATGGCGTACCCCTCAGGGCCGACGAACGTGAACATCCTGCCGAACGGGCCATCCTCGGGTGCCTTGACGATGGGGATCCCGGCGGCGTGGAGCCTGTCGTGCAGGGCCTGCGCGTCAGTGGTCCGGAACCACAGGGCGACCCCGAGGCCGGGCCGCTCGACGGCGTCGAGATCCACTCCCGGCAGCGGCTCGCGGACGGCGAACGGAACCGGCTCGGTGGCGAACACCACGGCGCCGGGCGGCGAGGCAGGCGCCCGGCGCAGCCCGAGATGCTCCTCGTAGAAGGCGGCAGCCGCCTCGACATCGCGCACCTGCAGAGCGATGAAGTCCGGGCCGCCGGCGGTCACAGTCATAAGTACTCCTCGATCGTGTTGCATGTCAGGACTTTGACATAAGCGGAAGATAGACGGCGCCGCGCTTACATGTCAAACTCCTGACATGCACGATGGGACTGCTTCCAGCCAGGCTCCGCGGGCCGCCGACGTGACCGAGCGCCTGGGATACCGCCTTAAGCGCGCCGCCGCGGCGCTGCGCAGCGCGATGGACAGAGCACTGCGTGAGTACGGCCTGACGGTGCCGCAGTACGCCTGCCTCGAACTCCTCGACCAGCGCCCCGGCCTGTCCAACGCCGAGCTAGCCCGCGGCACCTTCGTCACGCGGCAGTCCATGAACGTCGTCCTTCGTGGACTGCAGGACGCAGGCCTCATCACCCGGCCGGCCACCACCGACCGCGGTCGCGCTCTGCCCGCCCACCTCACCGAGGAGGGCCACCGTCGCCTCGCGGCGGCACGCTCCGCCGTCTACGCCATCGACCAGCGCATGACCGACGCCGTCCCGGAGCAACGTCTCGCCGAGCTCCTCGCCGACCTCGACCACATGGCGGCGGCACTCGACGGGTGAGAACGGCCGCGCGTCAAGGTCGATCGAGCACCAGACGGTCTTCAAGACGGGATCACTGCGGTCGATGCCCCAGTCGGCTGCGAGGGCGTCGACGAGAAGCAGGCCGCGACCGCCCTCGGAGTCGAGGGGTGCGGCCCCGAGGTCAGCCGGGGCGGGCAGCCCGCGGTCGCGGCGGGCATCGCTGACCTCCATACGGAGCATGCCAGGAGGAATAACGGTGAGCCCCAGCCGGAAATCCCGGCCGGGGACACGGCCGTGCGTGATGGCATTCGCGGCGAGTTCAGCCGCCAGGAGGGCAGCGGTCCGGGAGGAGTCGGAGTCGTACGGCCAGCCCCAGGCGTCGAGTTGCTGAGTGGCGAGTCGTCGGGCGAGTCGGGCGCCACGGCGAGTCGCGCTCAGCCGGACCGTGAAGCGGTGGGTGGGGACGGGGAGTTCAGTGCTGACGGTTTCGTGATTCACATCACTCAGCGTGTCCGTGCGTGCGTAACCTGAACAGGAGCGTTGTCGGTACGCAGCGTGATTGTCCAAGCTCGGAGGGACGCTGTCCGGGTTGTCGGGCGTGACGCAGGGCGCAGGGCGGCGTTGGGCAGGGGCGCGGCGAAGGTGGGACGACATGGCGGATGAGGCGGAGCAGCAGCCGGACTGGGACGAGGGGACGGCGGAACTCCTCAAGACCGTCGGCAAACAGGTCCGACTGTGGCGTGAACGGGCCCACTTGACGCAGGCCGAGGTCGGCAAGGCGATCGGCTACACGGAGCACCAGGTCTCAGCGGTCGAGCGGGGGCGGCGCATCGCGAAACCGGAGTTCCTGGACAGGGCGGACGAGGCGCTTGGGGCGGGCGGGATCCTGGCTGCGTTCAAGGAGGACGTGGAACGGGCCCGGTATCCCAGGAAGGTGCGGGATCTCGCCAAGTTGGAGGCGGACGCGGTCGAGTTGGGCGCGTACGCGCACGAGGTTATCCACGGTCTGCTGCAAACCGAGGATTACATTCGGGCGCTCTTCCAGATGCGTACGCCGCTCCTCGACGAGGAGACCATCGAGCGGCACGTGGCTGCACGACTAGCCCGCCAGGAAATCTTCAGCCGTTGGCCCGCACCGATCATGAGCTTCGTCCAGGAAGAGGTGACTCTCGGCCGCCCGATCGGTGGCAGGATGGTGCAGCGAGGCCAACTCGAACGACTTCTGGAAATCGGCCGGTTGCGGAACGTCTCGATTCAGGTGATGCCGACGGACCGCGAGGAGAACGCTGGGCTGGGCGGCTCGTTCCGGCTCATCGAGCCCCGGCAGGGGTCCAGGGTGGCACACACGGAAGTGCAGCAGTTCAGCCGTGTGACCGTCGAACGAAACGCGGTCCGCGTCCTGGAAGCGCGGTATGGAATCATCCGGGCGCAGGCTCTCACGCCACGGGAGTCACTGGCCCTCATCGAGAAAGTGCTGGGAGAAACTTGATGAACACCCGCTCCGCCGACAGCGAGCTTGAGTGGTTCAAGAGCAGCTACAGCACCAACGAAGGCCCCGACTGCGTCGAGGTCGCCTCCGCCCCCGGCACCGTCCACGTCCGGGACTCCAAGGACAAGGCAGGCGCGCAACTCGCCTTCACAGACGGCTCATGGGCGGCCTTCGTCCCGTTCGCGGCCTCCCGCTAGCGCTCAACTTCCCTACGCCCCAAGGCATTTGCTTGCCTCGAACCTGCCGGTATTCCACGCCTACCCGTTACGATCTGTGCTGGGGAGTTCGCTGTCTGAACAGCGTAATCAGTACAGATCAACATGAAGCGGGGACGGCGCATGCGGGACGGCCGGTGGACGACGGTCACCGACTCCGAATTCGAGCATGAGCGCCGCGGGCTGGAGGCAGTCCGCAAGCACCTTCCGGACACCGAGCCGTGGCGTGCCTGGTCGAACTTCACCTTTACTGCGAACTCCGGCCATGTCCGCGAGGTCGACCTGCTGGTCGTCTCGCCAGGCGGTGTGTGCCTGATCGAGTTGAAGGACTGGCACGGCTCGGTCGAGTCCCGCAACGGCGGCTGGCTGCAGACCCAGCCCAGCGGCCGTCAGATCTCCCACGGCAATCCCCTGCACCTGGCGAACAAGAAGGCCAAGGAGTTAGGCGGGCTGCTGTCGCAGAACGCCGGCCGGAGGGTGTGGGTGTCGGAGGCGGTGTGCTTCACCGACTCGTCCTTACGTCGGCGACTGGCCGCTCACGACCAGCATGGTGTGTACACGGTCAGCGATCTGGTCACGATGCTGAAGCAGCCCCCGAGTGAGGAGCGGCGCCGTATCGACGGACCGGGTTCCCGGGCGATCAAGGCAGCCCTGGAGCGGGTCGGCATCGCGAGAAGTGATGCAGAGTACAAGGTCGGTCCGTACCTGCTGAACCGGAAGTCCTTCGACTCGGGCCCGACTTGGGCCGACTACCTGGCGCGCCACAGCGACCTGCCGGAGGACGCGCGGATCCGGATCTATCTACGGGAGCGCGGTTCGGACGCGGGACTGCGCGCGTCGGTGGAGCGGGCGGCCAGGCGTGAGGCGGCGGTGCTGCAGCGGTTCCGGCACCCCGGCGTCGTACAGCTCAAGCAGTACGACTCCTCCGGGCACTCCGCGGGCCCTGCGCTGATCTTCGACTATGACGCACAGACGCTGCGCCTGGACGAGTACCTGACCCAGTACGGCGAGAAGCTGGACATCCTCAGCCGCATGGCACTGGTACGCCAGCTCGCCGAGACCGTGCGCTCGGCGCATGGCCGCCGCATCTTCCACCGGACCCTGGCCGCACGCGCGATCCATGTGATCCCTCGTACGCGACGCCGGGCGGTGGGCACGGGCGGCGAGGACACCCCCTGGCTCAGCCCGCACCTCCAGGTCTCGGACTGGCAGGTCGCGGTGTCGCGCAGCTCTGAACAGAGTGAGCCCGGTGGCGAGCGTCTGGCGCCGACCTCGTTCTCGCGTGCGGGCGCGCATCTCGCGGAGGGCTCCGACCCGTATCTCGCGCCGGAGCTGACCGCGCTCAACGCCGACCCGATCACGCTGGATGTGTACGGGCTCGGCGTGCTGACGTACTTGCTGGCGACCGGCAAGGCCCCTGCCGCCAGCCAGGCCGAGCTGGTGGCGCGCCTGGAGGCGGGCGAGGGCCTGCGGCCGAGCGCGGTGGTGGACGGTCTGTCGGAGGACATAGACGAGCTGGTGCAGGCGGCGACGGCGTTCCGCCCGGAGCAGCGGCTGTCCTCGGCGGACGAGTTCCTGGAGATGCTGGAGATCGTCGAGGAGGGCCTGACCGCGCCTGCGGCCGCCTCCGCCGAGACTCCGGTCCCGGTATCGCGCCCGGCCGCCGAGCCGGAGAAGGACCCGCTGGACGCGGTGGCCGGGGACGTTCTGGCGGGCCGCTGGGAAGTGCGCCGCCGACTCGGTACGGGCTCGACGAGCCGCGCCTTCCTCGTCCGGGACCTGGAGGCGGACCCGCAGGCCCGCCGCTCAAAGGCTTTCGTCGTTCTGAAGGTCGCGCTGTCCGACAGCCGCGGCGAGGTGCTGGCGCGCGAGGCCGAGGTGATGGGGCGGCTGCGCGCCGACTCGCGAATAATCCGCCTCGTCGATCCGGAGCCGCAGCGCATCGGGGGCCGAACGGTCCTCGTCATGGAGTACGTCGGTGACGAGCGCGACACCGACACCGAGGCGGCGACGTCCGGCTCGAAGTCCCGCCGCCGCGAGGAGACGGTCGCCCGTCAGCTGCGCGAGCAGGGCCGCCTGTCGGTGGACCAGCTTGAGGCGTACGGCGACTATCTGTTCGGCGCGGTGGACTTCCTCGAGGGCGAGGGAGTGTGGCACCGCGACATCAAGCCGGACAACATCGCGATCCGTATCCGCCCGAACCGCACCCGTGAACTGGTGCTGATCGACTTCTCGTTGGCGGGTTATCCGGCGAAGGAGACCGGGGCCGGCACGGACGGCTATCTCGACCCGTTCATCGGCACGCTGACCCGCTCCTACTACGACGCCCACGCCGAGCGGTACGCGCTGGCCGCGACCCTTCATGAGATGGCCTCGGGCGAGTTGCCGGTGTGGGGCGACGGGAAGGTCTCCGCACGGCAGACCGACCCGGAGAAGGAGCCGTACCCGCAGATCCAGGCGGACGCCTTCGACTCGGCGGTACGTGAGGGCCTGCGCGCGTTCTTCCGGAAGGCGCTGCATCGGGATGCGGCGCAGCGCTTTCCCGACCTGAAGCCGATGCGCGCCGCCTGGACAAAGATCTTCCTGGCGATGGACGAGGCGGTGCCCTCGTCCCGGCGCACCCGGCACGGAGCAGCGCACAGCGAGTCCGCCGAGGCCGCCACCCCGGAAATCGCCGAGGCCGAACCGGAGAACGCCGAGCAGCAGCGCGACCGGATCGCCGCGGATGTCGAGCGGAACACGTCCATCGCGGCGTCCGGTCTGAGCCCGGCCGCGGAGTCCTTCGTCTACGGGCTGGGAGTCAACACCGTCGGCGAGCTTCTCGACTACAGCCAGCGCCGCCTGGTCAACGCCCCCGGCCTGGGCTCGAAGACCCGTCAGGAGGTCCTCGGCCGCATCAAGGAGTGGCGCCAGCTGCTCGCCGAGAAGCCCGCCGCCCCGCTCACCCCGGAAGGCCGCAAGGCCGCGAAGGAGGAGCTGTCGGCGGCCGAGGCGGCGCTTGTGGCGGCGAGCGACAGCGCACTGGGCCTACCCGAGCAAGCCCTTCGCACGGTCAGCCTGGACACCCTCGCGACCCTGTTCGTACCGGAGCTCAGGAAGGACGGTTCCAACCGCAACGAGGTCGAGATGGTACGGCTGTTGCTGCGCCTGCCCGACGAGAGCGGCGTACTGCCGGAGATCGGCGTCTGGCCGAAGCAGAAGGACGTGGCGGAGGCGCTGAGGCTGAGCCATGGCCGTATCCCGCAGATGCTGAAGACGCAGCGGACGCGGTGGAGGAAGCATGCGGCGGTGAAGGCCCTGCGCGCCGAGATCCTGGAGCTGCTGAGTAGTCTGGGCCGGATCGCCTCTGCGGCGGAGGTCGCGGACGCGCTGGCGGTACGGCGTGGCACGCGGCTGCAGGAGCGTGAGCAGCGGCGGGCGCTGGCACTGGCCGCGGTGCGGGCCGTGGTGGAGGTCGAACAACTCGTCCCGGACGAGAGCGAGTTCTCGCACGCGGCGAACCGTGACGCGGCCGATGAGGGGATGGGCGCGGGCCTGTTGGCGCTGGAGTTCAGCGAGGAACGCGACGCACCCGAGACGCCGTCCGCGCCGGGCCTGCTGGACTACGCGCAGCGGCTGGGCCGG
This sequence comes from Streptomyces sp. NPDC002868, assembly GCF_055563295.1. Classification (NCBI taxonomy): domain Bacteria; kingdom Bacillati; phylum Actinomycetota; class Actinomycetes; order Kitasatosporales; family Streptomycetaceae; genus Streptomyces; species Streptomyces sp. NPDC002868. The sequence continues at coordinate 213,633 of NZ_JBVHDR010000003.1, forward strand.
GTCGCGGACCGGCTGGCGAAACTCGACACGCTGCCGACGGCTGCGACGGTGCTGGGCGAGTTGGGCGCGATCAGCGCGCCGAGCGGGGTCGTGGAGTGGGACGAGCGCCGGACGGTGGAGGTCGCCGCGGCGGCCTCCCGGAACGCGGCAGCGACTCCGCGTCTGGAGATCTACCCGCGCGATCTGTCGCTGGTACGGGCGCTGCGGCTCACCCAGGCCGGACTGGTGCGGCTCATCCCGGGTGTCGCGGAAGCCTGGCAGCCCGGCCTGACGGGCGAGGACGTACACGAGCGGGTGCGCGCCCGCTTCCCCGAGATCCTGGACGGGCGCGGCGGGCACTCCCTGCCGACGGGCGGGCCGCTCACGAAGGCCTTGCAGGAGGCCGGTTTCGACCTGGTGCTGTCCCTGCGGGAGGGCACCCGGACCTTGCGGTACCTGCCTCGGCAGATCGACATCGGCTCCAGCTACCTGTCGTCGGGCGCGGGGCGGCAGGTGACGGGCACGGCGGTCGCCACCCGCTACTCGGACGACCCGCAGCTCGGGGGCGCGGTCGCGGCGGAGGAGCGGCTGGGTGCGTCCACGCGGCGGGACGGTTTTCGGGTGCTGACCGTGCGGACCATGTACGCGCGGGACGCGGTGGGTGAACTCGCGGGCGGAAACGGTGGCCGCTTCGCGGCGGAGGCCGTGTCGGTGACCGGGCTGTTCCTCGGCGCGCTGCACGAGCAGGTGGACCCGCGCCCCTTGCCCACCTGGGAGACGATCCTGCGCGCGGATGTCGCGGAGCCGGGTTCGGTGGCGGCGACGAAGTTCGCCGAGTACGCCGTCACCGCGTGGGGCGAGGTCGAGCCGCGGGTGAGCGGACTGTTGTCGGTGAGCGCTTCCAGGGTTCCTCTGCTGCTGGTGGACGCGGGTGTGTTCGCGCGGTACGACGCGATGGGGGTGCTCGACCGGCTGGCCGAGCAGGCCCGGCAGGGCGGGCGGCCGCTGTGGCTGCTCTGCCCGCAGGCCGACCCGGCGCGCGCGCCGCGGCTCGGGACGACGGCCGTGCCGTATCAGGCGGGGCTGGGCGAATGGATAGTGCTGCCGGACTCGTGGGTGACGAACGCCCACCGGGCCGGCGGAACGGTACTTACGGGAGACGTGGCGAAGTGATCGACCGCAAGGCGCTGTTAACGGACCTGATCAAGCAGGTCAAGGCGGTCGAGGCCGATCTCGGCAAGCAGGTCAGGGCCGTGCCGGAGGTGGGTGCGCGGCTGCGGGGCGAGTACGACCGCGCGTTCAAGCTGGGCCGTACGGCGGCGACTTGGGGTTCCTGGCTTGGCGAGCGGGTTACGCAGGTCGGTGTTGCGTGGGTGCTGGGGTCTGTGTTCGTCCGGTTCTGCGAGGACAACGAGCTGATACCCGAGCCGTACCTGGCGGGTACAACGGCCGAGCGCCGGGACCTGACGGAGGCGCGGTACGCGGACTACGTGGCGACTGGTGAGGACCCGACGTACCGCGGCTGGCTGGAGCGGGCGTTCGCGGAACTGGGCGCGGGGCAGGCCGGCAAGCTGCTCTTTGACGAGCGGCACAATCCGCTCTTCCAGATCCCGCTGTCGCATGACGGGGCGCGGGCGCTTGTCGATTTCTGGCGCGAGCGGGACGGGGAGGGCGCGTCCCTTGTCCATGACTTCACCGACCCGCTGAACGACGACGGGACGGAGGGGTGGGACACGCGGTTCCTGGGTGATCTGTACCAGGACCTGTCGGAGGCCGCGCGGAAGACATATGCGCTGCTCCAGACACCGGAATTCGTTGAGGAGTTCATCCTCGACCGGACGATGGACCCGGTGGTCCGGGAGTTAGGTGCGTCGTTCGGCGAGCTGAAGATGATCGACCCGACGTGTGGGTCGGGGCACTTTGTGTTGGGCGCGTTCCGGCGGCTGGTGCGGTTATGGGGCGAGCGGCAGCCGGGGCGTGAGCTTCACGAGCGGGTGAAGGCTGCGCTGGACTCGGTGCACGGGGTGGACATCAACCCGTTCGCGGTGGCTATCGCGCGGTTCCGGTTGCTGGTGGCGGCGATGGCGGTGGCGGGCGTACGGACGCTGGCCGAGGCGGGCAGATACGAGTGGCCGATCCACCTGGCGGTGGGCGACTCGCTCATCAAAGCGCGACAGCTCGAACTGAGCCTGGTGAACGAGGAGTCGGGCGACGAGCTGGCGGAATTCGCGTACGCGACGGAGGACGTGCACGAGCACAAGGGGATTCTGGAGCAGGGGCGCTATCACGTGGTGGTGGGGAATCCGCCATACATCACGGTCAAGGACAAGAAGCTGAACGCGTTATACAGGGACCTGTATGACGCGTGTGCGGGGACGTACGCACTTTCGGTTCCGTTCGCTCAACGTTTCTTCGAGCTGGCGAAGGCTGGCGACTCCGAGGGCCGTGGCTACGGAATGGTTGGCCAGATCACTGCGAACTCTTTCATGAAACGGGAGTTCGGAGCCAAGTTGATCGAGGTGTACTTCGCGCACAAAGTTGAGTTGACGGAGGTCATCGACACTTCAGGCGCGTACATTCCCGGGCATGGGACACCTACGGCGATCCTGATAGGGCGACGGCGGAGTGGCAGTGGCCGCGCGGAGACGGTCCGCACGGTGCGAAGTGTTCAAGGTGAACCGGCTGCGCCAAACGACGGCTCGGAGGGGCTGGTCTGGAACGCCATCGTGAGTCAGATCGATGATCCAGGCTCGATCAGCGAGTGGGTGTCTGTAGACGACCTTGATAGGCAGCGATATTTCGGCAGGCAGCCGTGGATCTTGGCCGACGGTGGACTGGAGATGGTCGAAGCAATCGACACGAATTCCACACATGGCATCGACACCTTGGCCAAGCGGATCGGTTTCGTGGGCATGACCCATGCCGACGACGCGATGATTCGCCCGAGCCGAGCATGGTCTCCAGCCATGTCCGATTACCTTGTTCCGATCGGGGCCGGTGACGAAGTCCGCGATTGGAGCGTCACCACTGACAACATGGCATTCTTCCCCTACAGCGATAACAAGAACCTCAAACCACTTAACGGGGCTGCCGCATATTCCGCCGATCTGTGGCCTTACCGTACGGATTTGGGGAGCCGAGCGACTTTCTCCGGAGGTACATACAACTCCGCAGGCCGACCATGGTGGGAGTGGCATCAGCTTCCCAAAGATCAAGGCGCGCATGCTTGGTCAATCGCTTTCGCAGAGGTAGCGACACACGATCACTTTGTTTTGGACCGGGATACGAAAGTCTTCAAGCAGTCTGCGCCTGTAATCAAGCTCCACAAGGAGGCAAGCGAGGACGAGCACTTGCGGCTCCTTGGGCTGCTCAACAGCGCTATCGCCTGCTTCTGGCTGAAGATGAATTGCCACAAAAAGGGAGGAAGTCCCGAATCTGGCGGCGGGCAATCCGACCAACCGTGGTCCTGGAGCTACCAATTCAACGGTACAAATATCGAACGGTATCCCCTTCCTGTCGCGTTTCCCACCGACCTCGCCACTGCTCTCGATACCCTTTCAGGGAAGCTCGCATCCATCAGTCCTCATGCGCTGACGCATAGCGACGCACCCACCCCCACCACCGCCTCCCTCCGGGAGGCCCGCACCGCGTGGCACTCCACCCGCGCCCAGATGATCGCCCTCCAAGAAGAGCTCGACTGGCAGGTCTACTCCCTCTACAACCTGCACGCCGAAGACCTCCGCGCCCCCGAATCCGACGTCCCCGAACTCGCCCTCGGCCAGCGCGCCTTCGAGATCGTGCTCGCTCGCCGGGTCGAAGCCGGCGAAGCCTCCGGTGAGTGGTTCAAGCGGCACAACTCCACCCCCATCACCGAGATACCCGCCCACTGGCCCGACGCCTACAGCCAGGTCGTCCAGAAACGCATCGACGCCATCGAGTCCTCCCGCGCCATCGGAATGGTCGAGCGCCCCGAGTACAAGCGACGCTGGGCCACCGACGGCTGGGACGCCCTCCAAGAGCGCGCCCTTCGCTCCTGGCTGCTCGACAAGATCGAGGACCGCGACCTCTGGTTCCAGGACGAGCGGCCCACCCTCCTCACCCGCGCCCAGCTCACCAACTCCCTGGCTGCCAACAACGACTTCGTCTCCGTCGCCGCCCTCTACGCGCCCCGCAAGGAACTTGCCACCATCGTCGCCGAGCTGCTCGCCGACGAGCACGTCCCCTTCCTCCCCGCCCTGCGCTACAAGCCCACCGGCCTGAAGAAGCGCGCCGACTGGGAGCACGTCTGGGACCGCCAGCGGCAAGAGGACGCCGCCCCCGACGAGCCCGCCAAGCGGAGGATCCGGGACTCGATCCCCGTCCCGCCGAAGTACACCTCCGCCGACTTCCTCAAGCCCTCCTACTGGCGGGCCCGCGGCAAGCTCGACGTACCGAAGGAGCGCTTCATCTCCTACGCCACGACCACCATCCCGGGCGCCCCCGACCTGCTCGGCTGGGCGGGCTGGGACCACCAGGAGCAGGCGTTCGCGCTCGTCATGCACATCGCGACCAACCCCCCATCCGACGAGGAGCTCGTCCCGTACCTCGCCGGGCTCCTGGAGCTTCAGCCCTGGCTGAACCAGTGGCACGGCGACTTCGAGGCCCTCTACAGCGGCTCCCCCGCGAGCTATTTCGCCGGCCAGCGCGCGATCCACCAGGACAGGCTCGGCCTCACCGACGACGATCTGCGTGCCTGGCGCTCGGCCGCTCCCGTCCGTGCTCGCCGTACCACCAAGGGGAAGTGACCATGGCCGCGAACAACACCCAGCCGCCGCTGCTGCGCGATGTCATCGACATCAAGCCGTCCATCTCCACCTCCGACTTCGTGCTGAAGCTCGCCGAGGCTGTCACCGAGGACGGTGCCGCCCGCGCGCTGCGGGACTACGTCGTCACCGAGCGGCTGCTGGAGAACTTCGACGAGGCCCTCGACCTGATCAAGGCCGCGCTGGACGGGCACACCTCGAAGGCCGCGTACCTCCACGGCTCGTTCGGTTCCGGTAAGTCGCACTTCATGGCTGTACTGCACGCCCTGCTGAAGGGCGACCAGGCGGCCCGCGCCCGCGCCGACTTCGACCCGCTGCTCGCCCGGCACGAGTGGCTCGGCACCGAGCGGAAGAACTTCCTGCTCGTGCCGTACCACATGCTCGACGCCAAGTCCCTGGAACAGCGCGTCCTCGGCGGGTACGTCTCCCACGTCAAGGCCCTGCACAAGGACGCGCCCACCCCTCAGGTGTACCGGACGGACAACCTCTTCAAGGACGTGCAACGGCTGCGCGCGAAGATCGGCGACGAGAAGTTCATCGACGGGCTCGGCGGCTCCGACTCGGCCTCCGGCCCGGTCAGCGAATGGGGCGTCGGGTTCTCCTGGACTCCCGCCCTGCTCGACACCGCGCTCGCCGCCCCGGAACCGGACGGCACCGAGACCTCGCTCAATCTGGTCAACCCGACCAAGCCCGTCGAGCTCCGCGCCAAGCTGGTGCACGACGCGATCGCCGGCTGGTTCCCGGGCTTCGCCAAGAACGCCTCCGAGGGCGAGGAGGGCTTCATATCCCTCGACGCCGGCCTCGCCGTCATCGCCGAGCACGCCAAGTCCCTCGGCTACGACGGTCTGATCCTGTTCCTCGACGAGCTGATCCTGTGGCTCGCCACTCTCATCCACAACCAGAAGTTCGTCTCCCGGGAAGCCGGGAAGATCACCAACTTCGTGGAGGGTGCGGACTCCCGCCGGGCCATCCCGATCGTGTCGTTCATCGCACGCCAGCGCGACCTGCGAGAACTGGTTGGCGAGGAGGTCTCCGGCGCGGCCGAGACCTCGATCCAGGACAGCCTCAACCTGGCGTCGGGACGCTTCGACAAGATCACCCTGGAGGACCGCAACCTCCCGCAGATCGCCCATGCCCGCCTGCTCAAGCCCAAGGACGCCGAGGCCGCGGCACAGCTCGACGCGGCATTCACCAAGGCCAAGAAGGCCGGACCGCAGGTGTGGGACACGCTGCTCGGCTCGGACGGCACGACCGGCGCGGACGAGGAGTCGTTCCGGCTGACGTACCCCTTCTCGCCCGCCTTCATGGACACCCTCGTCCATATCTCGTCCGCGTTGCAGCGCTCCCGTACCGGTCTGAAGCTGATGGGCCAGCTGCTGGCCGACCACCGCGACGACGCACGACTCGAGCAGCTGATCCCGCTCGGGGACCTCTACCCGGTGATCGCGGACGGCGGCGACAAGCCGTTCGTGGACAGCCTGAAGGCGGAGTTCACGGCGGCCGACAAGCTGTACAGGACCAAGCTCCGTCCGTACCTCCTCGGCTTCTACGAGGTCACCGAGGAGGACATCGAGCGCTACCGGCACCGGCCCGAGACCATCACCGACCGCCAGCTCACTCAGCGATGCTTCGCCTTCACCGGCGACAACCGGCTGATATGCACCCTGCTGCTGTCCGCGCTCGCGCCCAGCGTGCCCGCCCTGCGTGATCTGACGATCCGCCGCCTGGTCGCGCTCAACCACGGCTCGGTGGTCGCCCCGATCCCAGGCACCGAGGTCGGCACGGTCCAGCCGAAGATCGCCGAGTGGGCGTCCCGCTTCGCCGAGATCAAGCCGACCGGAACCGAGGTCAACCCGGGCGTACGGCTCGAACTGGCCGGTGTGGACGTCGACTCCGTCATCGCCAACGCCAACGTCAACAACAACCAGTCCAACCGCAGCACCCTGGCCAAGCAGCTACTGCGCGAGGAGCTGGGCATCCAGGATCTGGGCCAGATGGGCGCCGACGAGCTGAAGTTCGTCTGGCGCGGCTCGAACCGCACCGCCGAGGTCATCTTCGGCAATATCGCCGACCGCGACGACATGCCCGACCACGAGTTCTCACCCAGCGACGAGACCAGCTGGCGGTTCGTGATCGATCTGCCCTACGACGAGGGCGAGTACGGCCCCGTCGACGACGCCAACCGCATTCGCGACCTGCGCACCCGGCAGACCGAGCGGTCCCGCACCGTAGCCTGGATCCCCACCCATCTGTCGGCCGCCCGCTTCCAGGACTTCTGCCGCCTGGTCACCATCAGTTCCGCGCTCGCCGACCCGCAGCGCTTCGACAGCCAGTACGCCTCGCACCTCAACGCCGACAACCGGGCCCGCGCCAAGGGCCTCCTCGAGAGCCAGCGCGACTCGCTCATCAAGACGGTGAAGACGGCGTTCAAGCAGGCGTACGGGCTGGCCGACAAGAAGCCCGCCGACGTCGACGTCGCCTTCGGCGACCACTTCGAGCCGCTGCCCGACGTGCCGGATCTGAAGCCCGGCTTCGGCCAGTCGCTGCACGACGCGGCTCGGACGGTGGCAGGCAAGCTGCTCGCCCATCAGTACCCGGCCCATCCCGACCTCGACCCCGAGGGCACCGGCCCCGCGGTGAAGCCCGCCGACGCCAGGATCGTCTTCGCCCATGTCCGGGCCGCGACTGAGGCACCCGACCGAGCCGTCGACGTACCTGCGAAGGACCGGACGCTGATGCGGCGCATCGCCACGCCACTCGGGCTCGGGCAGCAGAAGGAGGCGTACTTCCAGCTGTCCACCCGCTGGGTCGACCATTTCCACCAGCAGGCCCGCAACGAAGGTGTCACCGGCGACCTCACCGTCGTACGCCTCGCCGAATGGCTGGACCGGCCCGAGCCGATGGGCCTGGAGCCCTTCCTCGCCAACCTCGTCATCGCCTCCTACGCGGAGATGGACGACCGGGTGTGGGTGCGGGCCGGCGCGCTGCTCGACCCGGCGCCCGAGCCCTCGGCCGTCAAGTCGGGCGACGCGCTGCGCGCCCAGCCGCTGCCGGAGGAATCCGTGTGGCGCGAAGCCGGGGAGCGCTACCAGGAGATCTTCGGCGAGAAGCCGCCGACGCTGCGACGTGGCCGGATGGTCAGCCAGTTCGCACGGCAGATCACCGGTCAGGCCCGCAGGTTCCAGCCGCACGCGGCCGATCTCGTGCGGGAGTTGGAGAAACACGCCCGCCTGCTCGACCTGGACGGCGGTGCCGAGAACGACGAGTCCGGGCGCCTCGCGCTCGCTCGGCGTTCCCTCGCCCTGCTCGATGCGCTGATCGCCGCAGACCGGGGTCCGGCAGGTGGCACCGGCGGTGCCAAGCAGGTGATCACCACCCTCGCCTCCGTCGACCTCGGTGAGGTCTCCCCCAGCCGCTACGGGACGTCCATCAAGCAGGCCGAGGCCGTTGCCTCGGCGCTGGCGACCGCCGCCTGGGACACCCTCGCCCTCGCACCCAACTGCGGACCCGAAGGCGAGGCGCTGCTGGAGTCGCTGCGCGGCGCGGCCCGCGTGGATCAGCGGACTTCGAACCTGGTGAACGCGCTGAACGAGGCGCGCAAGGCCGTCGTCGCCCTGCTCGGGCGCAGCCGGATGGCGAACCAGCCCGCACCCACCCCGGTGGCACCGCTGCCCGTCCCGCCCGCGCGGACGCCCGGCTCGGTCAATCTGCATACCGGCACAAGCCACCCGCCCGTACCGACAACGCACACTCCGGGCACGGGCAGCACGCCACGCTCGGGCGGCGGCCGGACCAAGGCCTCGCAGGCCCTCGCCTCGTTGCGGGCCGAACTGGACGAACTGGCGACACGGGAACCCGACGCCACCATCGAGATCACCTGGCGGGTGGTGGAGTGAGTACCGCAGTCATCACCAGCGCGGTGCGGCTCAACACCGCCACCGTCACCCAATACCTGGCGTCCCAGTCAGGACTCGCCTCCGGCAGGCGCAAGGCCGTACTGCTGCGCGCCGCCCCGGCCTGGGACGGCCGACCCGAGCTGTCCTGGGGCGAGCGGCGAGCGCTGGTGGCCGCAGCACCGTCCCCGCTCGCCGTGTACGAGCTGGTGCTGACCCACCTCGGTGCGGCGGACCCGTCCGGCCCCGAGGTGCTGGTCGTGCTCACCGACCGGGAGGAGGCGGAGCTCGGCCCCGACCTCCTGTCCAAGGTTCACAAGCAGCGCGTCAACACCGTCGACACCTGGGACGTCGTGCGCGAGGCGTTCGGCGCCGGCGGAACCGACCACCGCCTCTTCGACGAGAACTGGGCCGCCGAAGCACTCCTGGACGCCACCCCGCCCGGCGGCTGGTCCCAGCTCACCGGCGGCGTACTGTCCCGCACAGATGCGCTGGCCGCACTCACCCTGCGGCGGCTCGGCATCGGCCGCTATGACCCCGACCGCGGCCCGCACAGTCCGGCGGCGGGCGACGACGGGCTGGACGTCCACACCCTGCTGCGCTGGTCGCTCGCGCCCGGCGGCCCGGAGCGGCTCCTCGCGCTGCGAGCGCCCGAGCGCGCCGGGCTCGCCCGGTTCCTGAGCGAGGAGGACCAGGCAGGGCTCACCGGGCGCGCGCTGCTGGCGCTGGTCGGAGCCGAACACGGGCCGGACGCGGTCGCGTTCGGGCTGGTGTGCGCGGCGCTCTGGGTCCACGCCGACACATCGGCGGACGCCGAGGACTACCGCGCTCGTGGGCGCGCCGAGCGCTGGTTCGGGGACGAGCCGCCCGCACACGGCGAAACCCTCGACGCACTCGTGGCCGCCTTCGGTCGCGCCTGCGAGGAGCTCGTGTCCGCCCTGCTGTTGAGCGGTCGTTCCGAGTTGGACGAGGACGCAGGGCGGGCGCGGCGGCTGACCGGGGCTGTACTGGATCGGGCAGCCTCTTTGGTGCGGCAGTTCGGTGCGGAGCGAGCCGCCGAGACAAGCCCCTTGCTGGCGGCGGGACTTGAGGCTCGCTTCGCGGCCGTCGGGCGGGCCCTCGTCGTCGGCGATCCGCAGCGGACCGCCGAGGCCGTGAAGTCGCTGAGCCGGCACCGGCTCGCCCCGGATGCCGACGCCCGTACCCGTATCGAGCGGGCGCGCATGGCGCAACGGCTTGCCCAGTGGCTCGCGACCGATCCGCCGGTGGAAGCGGAGACAGTGGCGGCCGGTATCGGTCGGCATGTCGCCGAGACCGGGTGGGTGGACCTGGCTCTGGAACACATCGAGGCGGGGGGCGACCCCGATCCCGTACTGAAGTCCGCGTACGACACCCTGTGCGTCTCGACGCGGGCACTCCGGCGGGAGGCCGACCGGCACTTCGCGCTGACGCTCGCCACCTGGACGACGGGCGGCACAGACCCCGGTTCCATGCTGACCGTGGAGTCATTCCTCCCGCGGGTCGTGGGCCCGGTGGTGAAGGCCGGGGAGCGTCGAGTGCTCATGCTCGTCCTCGACGGGATGAGCGCGGCGATCGCCGCGGAACTGGGCGAGGAACTGCGTGAGCACTGGGCGGAGTACGACCCTCTGCCCGGCACGAAAGACGCCCCGCGCCGCAGGGCCATGGCCGCTGCGCTGCCGACGATCACGTCGGTGTCGCGCACCTCGCTGTTCGCCGCCCGGCTCATGGAGGGTTCACAGGCCGACGAGAAGCGGCTCTTCCCCTCCCACCGCTTCTGGGGCGATCAGAGCGTGGCGGTCTTCCACAAGGACGCCCTGCGCAGCGAGACCGGCGGCGCCCCCTTCGGACCTGAGCTGGACGAGGCGCTCGCCAGTGACCGTACTCATGTCGCGGTGGTCCTCAACACCGTCGATGACCGGCTCGCCACGGAACAGAAGCTCGGCGACGGAGCATGGCGGCTCGACCAGATAGGGAAGCTGCGGGAGCTGCTGCGCGTCGCCGCCGGCCAGGGCCGCGCGGTCATCCTCACCAGCGATCACGGGCATGTCATCGACCGGCACGGCGTGAAGGTGGAGGCCGAGGGCATGCAGTCGGCCCGGCACCGTACGCCCGGCGGGTCGCTTGCAGAGACGGAGGTCGCGCTGGCGGGGCCGCGTGTGGTCTCCCCCGAACCGGGCGGTGCCATCGTCGCCCTGTGGGACGCGGACTCCCGCTACACGGCTCTGAAGGCGGGCTACCACGGAGGCGCGGCGCTCGCCGAGTTCACCATCCCGGTGCTGGCCTTTCTGCCGTTCGGAGCGACGCCGCCGAAGGGCTGGCGGGAACTGGGCAGTCAGCAGCCGTCGTGGTGGTCTCTTACCCCGGGCACGCCTGAACCGCAGCCGACGTACCCCCGTGTGGCTGAGGTGTCACCCGTGCCGTCGAAGAAGGCGGCGAAGAAACGGCAGGAGGAGGCCGAGCGCGCTGCCGCAGGCGAGCAGTCACTCTTCGACGTCACCCTGGTGCCCAGCACAGAAGGTGTCCTGCTCGCTCCGGAGCTGGTGTCGCCCGACGATGCGCTGGTGAACGGACTGCTCGGTTCGGAGACCTTCCTGGCCCAGGTGCAGCTGCTGGCGCGCAAGCCGGACCTCGCCCGGGTGGAGAAGGCGGTATGTGCACTGCTCGACGCGGGCGGCACCCTCCCGGTGACGGCGCTGGCGCAGCGCATCGGCCTGCTCGCCACCCGTGCAGACGGCTTCGCGGCCGTCCTGCGACAGCTGCTGAACTACGACGGTGTCCAGGTCCTGGAAACCCTCCCGGACGGCCGCACACTGCGGCTCAATACGCGCTTGATGCGGGATCAGTTCGAGCTCACCTGATCAACTACCGACAGTGATGCGCCCCACTGACAGAGTGAGGGGCTTGTGCTAGCCTCCGAATCAGGCCGTCACCAGAAACTGACGCCCGATTCGCCTTAGGCCCCGCGGTTGCGGGGCCTTTGTGCATCTCAGGGCGCCCAGCACTGCTGGTGGACCACCCGCGGCTCGACATGGGACCACAGCAACTCGTTCGCCTTTCGCGCGCGCGAGTCCGCGTCCTGCCCGCTGATCAGCCGCCGGTGCAGATAAGCGATGAGGTCAGCGGCCTGCAGCAGGCGGCTCGCCTTCGACGGGGCGAAATGAATGGTGTCGACGATGCACGGCAGCATGCTGCTCAGCGTGCCGCCCGTGCCGTCCCGCTGGTAGTCACGGAAGTGCTGTCGATGGTCGTCGGCCCCGTGGATCTCGTCAGCGATCACCAGCGCCAGCTGGCCCACCCCATGACTACAGTGGTCGATCTGCTCCAGCAGCTGCCGAAGGACGATCTGGTGGGGGCGGCAGGAGTCTCCGTGCCGCGCCTGGTACGCCAGGACGTCGAGCCCGCGGACGATGATCTGTACATCGTGCGCCGCAATCGCCTTCATGGCGTCCGCGTAGACGCCGATCCGGGCGCGGATCATGTTGTTGCCTTTGTTGCCCATGCGGGTCCAGTCTTCCCGTGCCTGGACGAGGGCGTGTCCGTGCAACTCGGCGCTCTCCTCGACGGGATACCTCTCGGCAGCCTTGCGCACCACCGAGTCGAGCGCGCGCCCGAGCGGACGGAGGTGCTGCTCGGCCACGAGCAGCGCGACCATCCAATAGTGGTCCTCGTCATATGACTCATCGACATAGGTGAGCAACACACGGTGATTGTGGCACACAACGACGCCGCGGCAGCTTGGAGTTGCCCCTTGCCGACCGGTCGGCGACGAACCGGGGTACCGGCCTACCAGCACGGCCACGGCGCCCCGGGCCGGATGGAAGACTGGCGGGGTGAGTGCAGACCGCCGGAACCGAACGACCCCCGTCAGCAGGGCCCGCCGCCGTGATGTGATCGATGCGCTTCGGCGGGGAGCCGTGCCCGAGAGCGGGCTCAATCTGCTCGCTACCGGACTCGGGCGGTTCGAAACCGCTCTGGACTCCGAACTGGACGCCGTGGCCTCGGGCTCGTCGGTGTTCAAGGCCGTGCGGGGTGAGTACGGATCCGGCAAGACGTTCTTCACCCGCTGGCTCGGTGAGCGTGCCAAACGCCGCAACTTCGCCGTCGCCGAGATCCAGATCGCCGAGACCGAGACTCCCCTGCACAAGCTGGAGACCGTCTACCGACGTCTCACCGAGCGGCTGGCCACATCCAGCTTCGCGCCCAGTGCGCTCCGTCCCATCGTGGACGCCTGGTTCTACGCGCTGGAAGAGGACGCACTCGCCGCCGGGACTGGTGAGGAGGAACTGCCGGAGGAAGTCCAGCGGTTGATGACGGCGCGGCTCGACGAGGTCTCCCGGCATGCCCCGGCCTTCGCCGCTGCGCTGCGCGGCTACCGCACCGCCCTCACTGCAGGGGACGAGAGCACCGCCGCAGCCGTATTGGCCTGGCTGGGAGGGCAGCCGCATGTGGCCGCCGCCGCACGCCGGGCAGCCGGGGTACGCGGCGACCTCGACCACTTCGGTGCGTTCGGCTTCCTTCAAGGGCTGCTCACCGTGCTCCGGGACTCTGGACACACCGGCCTCTTTGTCGTACTCGACGAGGTGGAGACCCTGCAGCGGGTCCGCTCCGACGCACGCGACAAGGCGTTGAACGCGCTGCGGCAACTCATCGACGAGGTGCACTCGGGACGATTCCCCGGCCTCTACCTTGTGATCACGGGGACACCCGCCTTCTACGACGGCCAGCAGGGCGTCCAGCGCCTCGCTCCGCTCGCCCAGCGGCTGGCCACCGACTTCACCACCGATCCGCGCTTCGACAACCCTCGCGCCGTGCAGGTGCGACTTCCCGGATTCACCATGGACTCTCTCGTGGGCCTGGGGATCACCATCCGTGATTTGTATGCGAGCGGCGCCACAGCACCGGAGCGAATCAAGGCGGTGGCGGACGACACGTACATCGCCGACCTGGCCCGAGCGGTCGGCGGGGCCCTCGGCGGCAAAGTCGGGGTGGCACCCCGGCTGTTCCTCAAGAAGCTCGTCGGTGATGTGCTCGACCGCATCGACCAGTTCGACGACTTCGATCCGCGACAGCACTACCGGCTGACCCTCTCCGGCAGCGAACTCACCGACACGGAACGCAATCTCGCTGCCGGCGGGACGGCCGACGACATCGACCTGGAGCTGTGATGGCGGCGGCCGATCCGTTGGATCGACTCGACCCCGTCGTCCTGCACCACATCGTCAACACCCTTGGCTGGCCCGACCTGCGTCCATTGCAGCGGTCTGCGATTGGTCCCCTGATCGACGGCGAGGACGCGGTACTGCTCGCGCCGACAGCGGGCGGCAAGACCGAGGCCGCGTGCTTTCCCCTGCTCTCCGCGATGGCACAGCAGCGTTGGACAGGCGCCTCGGTGCTCTACCTGTGCCCCTTGAAGGCTCTGCTGAACAACTTGGCGCACCGTATCGACTCGTACGCCCAGTGGCTGGGCCGGAGCGCTGCCCTGTGGCACGGAGACACCCGGGAGTCACAACGCAGCCGCATCCGTACCGCACCACCAGACATCTTGCTCACCACACCTGAGTCGCTCGAGGCAATGCTGCTCGGGGTGAAGACCGACCATGCCCGGCTTCTCGGCAGAGTACGAGCGGTGGTCGTGGACGAGGTCCACGCATTCGCCGGAGACGACCGGGGCTGGCATCTCCTGGCCGTACTGGAGCGGCTGGAGCGGGTAACAGGCAGGCGTATTCAGCGCGTGGGGCTGTCAGCGACGGTCGGCAACCCCGAGCAGCTCCTCACCTGGCTGCAGGGAGCGGGCGCGGGCAAGCGAACCGGGCATGTCGTCGCACCTCCTCTCACGGCCGCCCCCGCCAGTGCGCCGCCCGCCGGTGAGGTCGAGCTCGACTATGTGGGGTCGCTGGACAACGCCGCAAAACTCATTGCGGCCCTGAACCGCGGCGAGAAACGTCTCGTCTTCTGCGACTCGCGACGCCAGGTCGAAGAGCTCGGCGCGGCGCTGCGAGCCCGCGAGGTCACCACTTTCCTGTCCCACGCCTCGCTGTCGGCCGAGGAGCGGGCCCGCTCGGAGCAGGCGTTCGCCGAGGCACGGGACTGTGTGATCGTCTCGACCTCGACCCTCGAGCTCGGCATCGACGTGGGCGACCTGGACCGGGTCATCCAGATCGACTCACCAGGCAGCGTCGCATCCTTCCTGCAGCGCATCGGCAGAACCGGGCGACGAGCAGGCAGCGTACGAAACTGCCTGTTTCTGGCCACGCGTGAGGACACGCTGCTCCAGGCGGCGGGCCTGTTGCTGTTGTGGGGGCGCGGCTGGGTCGAACCGGTGATCGCGCCGCCGGAGCCCCGGCACCTGGTCGCGCAGCAGCTCCTTGCCGTGACCCTTCAACAGCACAAAATCGGCGATCAGTTGTGGGACCGGGAGTGGAATGGGCTGGCCCCCTTCGACCGGTCTGCCGAGCCTGTACTGCGGCATCTGGTCGACGAGGGCTTCCTCGACGAGGACGGAGGTCTGCTCTTCATAGGTCCGGAGGCCGAACGGCGCTTCGGGCAGCGGCACTTCATTGAACTGACTGCTTCGTTCACCGCCCCACCGCAGTTCACCGTCCTGTCAGGGCGTACGGAGATCGGGCAGACCGATCCATCGGTACTGACCGAGGAGCGCCCCGGACCACGGCGGCTGCTGCTCGGTGGGCGCAGTTGGCACGTCACGTTCATCGACTGGCAGCGACGACGCGCCTTCGTGGAGCCGGCCGACGGCGGAGGCATCGCCAAGTGGACCGGCGGAGGCATCGCCGGACTGTCGTACGACCTCACCCGCGCGATGCGGGAGGTGCTGCTGGGCGCCGATCCACCCGTCGCGTTGACCCGCCGAGCCCAGGCTTGCCTGCAGGAATGGCGTGAGGAGAAGGCGCCGGACCTCGCGCATCCTGCCGGAACACTGGTCACCCGGGCCGGAGAGGACGTGCGCTGGTGGACCTGGGCCGGTTATCGCGCCAATGCGACGCTGGCCGCGACCCTGTCGTCGATCTCCGATCCTGTGCAGCGGCCGACCGACGGCTTTGTGCGGCTTCGGGAGGACCTGACCGCGGAGATGTGGCGGGAGGCCCGCGCAGACGCCGGCGAGGCGCTGGTCCTGCCCGACGTCGACCGGCGTGCGGTGCGAGGGCTGAAGTTCTCTGCCGCACTTCCCGAGCGGCTGGCGGTCGCCACCGTCGCTGCCCGGCTGGCGGATTTCGAAGGTGCGTCTGCCGCACTTGCCGAGCCGGTGCGTCTGCTCATCACGCGTTCGTGAGCCGGTAAACCCGCTTCCTTGCAGGGTCCCTGCACCTGCCGAGCAGGCGCCCGCTAACGTACTGGCCGTCATTGCGGCCCGACGGGCTTCCGTACACCGGACATGCCCCCACCCGCACGAGTTCTTTCGTGCCATGGGGGATCTTCCTTGCTGCTCCAGAAGTCGGCCGCCGACCTCTCTCCGTACATCAGGCCCAGCGGTACGGCCCATCTCCCCCTCACCGAGCTGCTGATAGCCGAGTACGGCATGGTGCACCGCGCGGACCGGAACTCTGCCCCAGGTGCCGGGCTGATCCGGTCCTGGGACCGGAGCCTCCCACCGGTCATCGAGTTACTGAACAGGCTGGGCCTCGGCGCAGTGGAGGTCATGATCGAGTACAAGCTGCCCGGTCGCGACGGAGACGTCGATGTCGTCCTCGCCGGGCGGCACCCGCTGACCGATGATCTGTCGTATGTCCTTGTCGAGTTGAAGCAGTGGCGACGAGCCCAGGTCTGGCCCGACAACCCCGTGGCCGTCGACATCGGCGACGACAAGCTGAAGCTGCATCCGGTGCGGCAGGTGCAGCGGTACTGCGAGTACCTCATCCAGCATCTCGCCCCGCTGCACGGCCATCGCGACCGCATCGCGGGGGCAGCTCTGTTACACAACGCGACAGACGGCATCGAGCAGCTCTACGAACTGCCCGCCAACGCCTTTGGCAGTCTTTACGGCGCGGACCGCATGGACGGCTTCGCCTCGTTCCTCCGAAGCCGACTGGCGGCGAAACCCGGCCTCCGCGCGGCAGAGGTTCTCCTCCGAGCGGAGCAGTACGAGGCACCGTCCTCGAGCGAAGCCTTCAGCCGGGTAGGCGAACCGCACCCGGTGTACGCCCTCCAGGAGGAGCAGGAGATGGCCTTCCGGGAGGTGTACGAGACCGTCCGTCGCCCCAGCAGGGCGAAGAAGAAGGTCGTCATCATCCAGGGAGGTCCCGGCAGCGGGAAGACAGCCGTCGCCGTGGAGCTTCTGCGCACGATGAAGCAGGAGGGGCGGCATGTGGTGCATGCGAGCGGGTCGGCATCTTTTACCAAGAACCTGCGGGCGGCCGCCAAGGATGCGGCACCACGGGGCCAGAAGAGCCGGGCCGAGCGGCAGGCTCGCCAGGACTTCCGCTTTTTCCAGACGTTCGGCGATGTTCCTGAGAATTCGATCGAAGTCCTTATCTGCGACGAGGCTCATCGCATTCGAACCGTGTCTGATGGCCAGTACGTCCCCCGATCGGTCAAGGAACGCGGTTGGCCACAGGCAGACGAGCTGATCTCCGCCGCCGAAGTGCCGGTGTTTCTGCTCGACGACTGGCAGTCGCTTCGGCCTGGGGAGGTGGGGACTGTCGATTACCTCAAGGAGCGCGCGGCCGCAATGGACTGCGAGGCCGTGGTCCATCAGCTACCGGGAATGTTCCGCGCCGAAGGCAGCATCGAATTCCGCAACTGGGTCACCGAGTTGCTGGGACTCGCCAGAACCAGCCCCAGGCCCTGGACACCCGACGGCCGCTTCGACCTCCGCTTCGCCGAGACACCTGAGGAGTTGGAGACATTCCTCGAGAAGCGCCTCACCGACGGAGCGAGTGCACGGATGACGGCCGGCTTCTGCTGGGAGTGGCGTGCACCCGACGACGGGCTACTGAGGATGGAGGTTCAGATCGGCGACTGGCATCGGCCCTGGAATGCCCATGCAGCGGTGACCGAAGAAGGTGTTCCGGAGACCAGCCAATGGGCGACAGATGACCGCGGCTTCGGCCAGGTCGGCTGCATCTACACGGCCCAGAACTTCGAGTTCGACTGGAACGGCGTCATCATTGGCCCGGATCTGGTGTGGCGAGGCAACGGGTTCGTCGTGGACCGGAGCAAGACCCATGACGGTGAGCTCAAGAAGCGATCGGCCGACGACGCGGACGTCGAGCGCTGTGTCAGGAACGCCTATCACGTCCTTCTCACCCGCGCCCGCACGGGCACCGTCATATACGCCGAGGACCGGGAGACACGGGATGCACTGCGCCGGCTGATCTCGGGCACCATCGCTGAGCAGCCGATCCGCAAGCGGAAGCGAAAGCCCCGACCGACCGACTGATCCACTCACGGCCATGTCGTTGCCACCGCCACCGAGCTAATCTTGATCGCATCGATCACGCGGCCCGACGGGCTTCCGCTTCAGGACATGCCCCCACCCGCACGAGCTACTTCGTGCTGCCTGGGGGCAATCCTTGCTGTTCCGCGACTCCGCCGCTGCGGTCGCCGCCCGCCATCTCGAAGGGTCGCTGGCCCTGCACCTGACCGAGCAGTTCGTGCATGCACACGGCTATCGGCCGGGTGCTTCCGAGGTGCGGTCCTGGGAGCGGAGCATTCCCGCGCTGACCGGTGCGCTGCTCGACGCCGGGCTCGGCCAAGTGGAGATGCTGCTCGAGTACGGGCTGCCGCTGACCAGCAAGCGGGCGGATGTGGTGCTGGCCGGCACTCATCCGCGTACGCAGGAGCCGTCGTACGTCGTTGTGGAGCTCAAGCAGTGGAGCGAGGCGCACCCGGATGACGACGATCCGCTGCTGTGCCGGGTGGACGCGTACACGCGGCCCGTACTGAACCCGATCGAGCAGGTGCGGGGATACTGCGACTACCTGGTGGCATTCAATGGGGCGCTTGCGGAGCATCCCGAGCGCATTTCCGGAGTCGCATATCTGCACAATGCGACCGAGTTCGGCATCGGTGGCTTGTACGAGGTGAAGCAGAGTGAGCGCGGACGGCTCTTCTCTGCCGAGCGGCGGGGCGAGTTCCTTGAGTATCTGCAGTCGAGACTCGCTCCGGTTTCCGGTGCTGACGCAGCCGATGCGCTGCTCGCAGGGAAGGTGCGGCCGTCCAAGCAGCTGATGAGTGTGGCAGCGCAGGAGGTACGCGAGCGCGAGCAGTTCGTGTTGCTGGACGAGCAACGTGTCGCGTACGAGATGGTGTTGCGGGCTGTCCGGAAAGCGCACGAGTCCGACCACAAAGAGGTCGTTGTGGTCACCGGCGGGCCGGGTACGGGCAAGAGCGTGATCGCGCTGTCGCTGCTCGGCGAGTTGTACCGGCAAGGCACTCCGGCCCTGCACGCGACTGGATCACAGTCGTTCACCAAGACGATGCGTAAGGTCGCGGGCGCCCGTAAGCCCGAAGTCCGCGACCTCTTCAAATACTTCAACAGCTTCATGACAGCCAACCGCAATGGCCTGGATGTGCTGATCTGCGACGAGGCGCACCGTATCCGCCAAACCTCCGCGAATCGGTGGACGTCGGCCGCCGCTCGTACCGGCAAGCCCCAGATCGAAGAACTGTTGGACGCGGCCCGTGTGCCGGTCTTTCTCCTGGACGAGCACCAGGTGGTGCGGCCCGTCGAGATGGGGACGGTGCATGAGATCAAGGCCGCAGCAGCGGCCAAGGGACTGGAGTGCCGGGTCGTGCCGCTGGACAGTCAGTTCCGGTGTGGTGGCAGCGACGCGTATCTGCGGTGGGTGGTGCGGCTATTGGGCTTGGAGGACGGCGGTCCGGTGGGATGGGAGCCCGACGACCGGATGGAACTCGAAGTCGTGGATTCACCAGAGGGGTTGGAAGCCGTTCTCCAGTCGCACCAGGGTCAGGGCTACGGGGCTCGGATGTCTGCCGGGTACTGCTGGAGGTGGTCCGACGCGAAGCCCGGCGAGCCGTTGCCCGCGGATGTGGAGATCGGCGGCTGGGCGCGGCCGTGGAACCTCAAGGGCGAGCGGTCGGTTATGGGTGCACCGCCCTCTGCCTTGTGGGCCACGGACCCTGCCGGGTTCGGCCAGGTCGGCTGCGTGTACACGGCGCAGGGCTTCGAGTACGACTGGAGCGGGGTCATCCTCGGACCCGATCTGGTCTGGCGGGCCGACCGGTGGGTCGTTGACCGCTCGGCGTCCAAGGACCCGGTTTTCAAGAAGGCGACCCCGGATGAGGACGTGGACCGGCTGATCCGCAACACGTACAAGGTGCTGCTCACGCGCGGCATGGTCGGCACCGTGATCTACTCCACGGACGCGGAGACCCGGATCAAGTTGCGCGAGCTCATCTACGGCACGTCGATGGATACTGCTTCAGAGGCCCTCCCTCCCTCGCAGACTCTCGGAGCAAACCTGCGCCGCTGATACGCACATGCACCACGGCGTCCGGCCAGAGCTTGAGGCAACATGAGGCTGACCTAGCCGCCCCAGACGTCGCCGTGACGATGGCGGGTCGGCGGGTGGTCGAGGTCCTCGGCCGTTTCGAGCAGGTCGTTGGCAGCACGGAGGCCCTTGAGCGCCGACGTACAGAAGCCGCGCAGCGCAGCGCGGGCGGTGGCCTCGCCATCGGCGCGGCTTGAGACAGGTACGCCACGGGCGCGCGGGTACTCGTACGACGCGAAGCCGCGGACGATACGGCGCGGGATGGGGCGGCGGCCGACGTGCCGGGACTCGTGCAACTCTGCGTACGCGTAGCGGAGTTCTGTGAGTGCGTGGGCCGTCCACGGGCCGGGGGAGGTGGACCACCAGCTCGTGGCGCGATGTTTGAGGGGGACGTGGTGGACAGTGCGGGACATGGGCAGACCTCTGCCGGCCCGCCGGAACATCCGGCGTGGCCGATCTAGAAGTCGGCCGCCGTGAAACGTCCCCATCGCTTGGTACGCATGGCCTGGAGAGTGGCAGGCATGGGTCTGCGCCGTCGAGCGGATTATGAGTGACTCCAGCGGGCGGCCCGTCCCCCGGCTCAGCCGCGCTGGCTGCCGAAGTGGATGTTCCCGATCGTGCCCGACTGGATCACCGGACCGTGCTGTGTGCCGCCGCTGATCGTGTTGTGGACGTCGTGCCCCTGCGGGGCGCTCCACTCCGGCCACAACTCGTCGAGCAGCGCGCGCAGTTCCGCCGCGGCCTCGGGGTCCGCTCGGAGGGTGCGGCGCATGCGGGAGCGCCATTCGGCCTGGATGTCGGCGGCTGCCTCCTCGTCCGCGGACTGCTGGGCGTCGACCAGTTCGGCGCGGGCGGTGTCCAGGTCGGCGGCGACGCTCTCGGGGGTGGTGGAGCCGCGGGAGAAGAAGCTTACTGCGCGCTCGCGCACCGAGGTCCAGGTGTCCGCGACCATCTGCTGGACGAGCGCGGTCGCTCCCGCCGTCGCCAGTGCCATCAACTCGGCTTCCACGAGGCCCCCTTCGGCCGATTGCAGGTCCTGTGCAGAAAGCCTAGTCGGTCACCTTCCCAGCAGCGCGGTGAGCGCGCCCACCGGGTCGGCGTCGGGGGTGCCGCGGGGCCACCAGTCCTCGCGGTCCGGGTCCGATTCGTAGCCGTACCAGAGGCCGTCGCGGCCGAAGCGGAGTTGGAGGGAGCGGGTGGAGAGGTGGTTGCGCCAGGGGCGGAAGTGGGGGAAGTCGGCGGCGATCAGGGCCGGGCGGGCCCGGTCGAAGGGGCCCGCGGGCGGGTCCCAGGGCTCTTCGAGTACGGCTAGGGCCTCACGGCCGCCCTGCCGCCAGGCGGCCACCGCGCGGGCCAGGTCGGTGGGGGTGTGGTCGGTGGCGGCGGCGAGGTCGCGGTAGAGGGCGCGGGTGGAGGCGGTCAGGCCCGAGCCGGGGTGGGCGGCGGCAAGCCGGACCGCGTCCTGCCATTGGGTCAGCTCTGCGGTGGGGTCGGCGCCGGTGGTGAGGAGGGTGTGGGCGCGGGCGGCCGCCTCGGTGGCGAGGAGGTCCAGGGCGAGGGGGTCGGGCGCGCCGGGCGTGTGGGGGTAGGCCGGAGGGCGGCCCGGGTGGCTGGGCGCGGGGAACGGGGGCGGGAGAGCCGGGAGCGAGCGCGGGGCCAGCGCCTCGCCGGCCGGGACCGTCGGCAGGGGCGCGGCGGTCGCGGCGCTGGTCCGCTCGGCCGCCGACCGGGTCGCGTTGCGATGGGAGAGGTCGGCGAGGATTTCGCGTTCAGCGCGGCCGCGCATCAGGAACAGCACGAACGGGTCCTCGTCGAGCAGCCTGGCCGTCTGGTAGCAGAGCGCGGCCGCGTGCTTGCAGGGGTAACCGTCGTCCGGGCAGGAGCAGTCGGGGATCAGGTCGCCGGGCGTGGGCAGGAGGTCCGCCACGGCTGCCAGCGCATGTGGTACGTCCTTGTCGAGCAGCGCCGCGATGTGGTCGGGACGGGCCGCCGCCGCGGCCAGGAACTCGTCCCAGTCGTCGTCGGTGAGCGTACGGAGGCGGATCTCCGTGCGGTACGGGCGCGGTCTGGTGCCGTGGACGTACGCCATGACCCGGCCCGGCGTGACCGTGATCGCGTCGACATGGCCGCGGCCCGCGTACGCACGGCCCCGGGTCAGCCGTGCCCGGTCCAGCGCGGTGTCCTCCAGCGCCTCCACCCAGGCGTTGCCCCACCAGCTGGACGCGAACTCCTCGCCCGCGAGGGGCTCCAGGGCCGGGAAGGTGCGCCGACGGTCGTCGTAGCGGGAAGTCGTGCGCGGCGTCATGACGGCCTCCGCAGCGAGACGAGGTCGGCCAGCTCACGGTCGGTCAGCTCGGTCAGGGCCGCCTCGCCGGAGCCGAGGACCGCATCGGCCAGCGCCCGCTTGGACGCGAGCATGTCGGCGATCCGGTCCTCCACCGTGCCCTCCGCGATCAGCCGGTGGACCTGCACCGGCTGTGTCTGACCGATGCGGTAGGCCCGGTCCGTCGCCTGCTCCTCCACCGCCGGATTCCACCAGCGGTCGAAGTGCACGACATGGCCCGCCCGGGTCAGATTCAGGCCGGTGCCGGCCGCCTTGAGAGAGAGCACGAAGACCGGGATCTCGCCGGACTGGAAGCGGTCCACCATGCGCTCGCGCTCCGCCACCGGCGTTCCGCCGTGGAGGAGTTGGGACCCGATCCCCCGGGACGTGAGGTGCGCGGAGAGCAGGCGGGCCATGGAGACGTACTGGGTGAAGATCAGGACTGAGCCGTCCTCGGACAGGATCGTCTCGAGGAGCTCGTCGAGGAGTGCGAGCTTGCCGGAGCGGCCGGCCAGCCGCGCGGCGCCGTCCCCCGCACTGTGCTCCTTCAGGCTGTGCTCCTTCAAATACTGCGCGGGGTGGTTGCAGATCTGCTTGAGGCCGGTCAGCAGCTTCATCACCAGCCCGCGCCGCGCGATGCCCTCCGCGCTCTCGATCGCCGCCATCGTCTCCCGTACGACCGCCTCGTACAGCGACGCCTGTTCCCGGGTGAGCGCCACGGGATGGTCGGACTCCGTCTTCGGCGGCAGCTCGGGCACGATGCCCGGATCGGACTTCTTGCGACGCAGCAGGAAGGGGCGGACCAGCCGGGACAGCCGCTCGACGGCGTCGTCGTCCTCGCCGTTCTCCACGAGGCGTGCGTGGCGGGAGCGGAAGGCCTTCAGCGGGCCGAGCAGTCCTGGGGTCGTCCAGTCCAGCAGCGCCCACAGCTCGGAGAGGTTGTTCTCGACGGGCGTGCCGGTCAGCGCGACCCTGGCCGGGGTGGGGATGGTGCGCAGGGCTTTGGCGGTCGCCGAGAACGGGTTCTTGACGTGCTGCGCCTCGTCGGCGACGACCATCCCCCAGGTGTGCGCGGCCAGCCGGTCCGCGCTGGTGCGCATCGTGCCGTACGTGGTGAGGACGAAGCCGCCGTCGAGCTCGGGCAGGGTGCGGTCGGCGCCGTGGAAGCGGCGCACCGGCACGCCGGGGGCGAAGCGGGTGATCTCCCGCTGCCAGTTGCCGAGCAGGGAGGCGGGGCAGACGACCAGCGTCGGGGCGGTGCGGTCGCGGTGGAGGTGAAGGGCGATCACCGTGACCGTCTTGCCGAGGCCCATGTCGTCCGCGAGGCAACCGCCGAGCCCGAGCGAGGTCATCAGGTCGAGCCAGGCAAGGCCCCGCAGCTGGTAGTCGCGCAGTGTGGCGGCGAGGGCGGGCGGGGGTGCGACCGGGGTGGAGGCCGCGGTGAGCCGGTCACGAAGGGTCGCCAGCGCGCCCGTCGGCACCGCCTCCACCGTCTCGCCGTCCACGTCCGCCGTGCCGGTCAGCGCCACCGCGAGCGCGTCGACCGGCTGCAGCAGCCCCAACTCCCGCTTGCGCGCCTTGCGTACGAGATCGGGGTCGACCACCACCCACTGGTCCCGCAGCCGCACGATCGGGCGGTGCGACTCGGCCAGCGCGTCCATCTCGCGCTCGGTCAGCGGATCGCCGTCGAGCGCCAACTGCCAGTTGAACTTGAGCAGT
Source organism: Streptomyces sp. NPDC002868 (assembly GCF_055563295.1). Lineage (NCBI taxonomy): Bacteria > Bacillati > Actinomycetota > Actinomycetes > Kitasatosporales > Streptomycetaceae > Streptomyces > Streptomyces sp. NPDC002868. The sequence continues at coordinate 237,838 of NZ_JBVHDR010000003.1, forward strand.
TCCTCGCTGTCGAAGAAGGGTGTGCCGTCCGTCGCCGAGCCGGGCGCGGGCCGTACGACCGCGGCGGCCGAGAGCGTACGGGCCAGCTCCTTCGGCCAGTGCACGGCCACCCCGGCCGCCGCCAGGCGTGCCGCCCCCGGTCCCAGCAGCTCGTACAGCTCGTCCTCGGTGAGGGGCAGCACATCGGGCACGTCCCGCTCGAGGAGGCCGGCGAGCGGCGGCCAGACCCGGGCCGCGCGGCGCAGCGCCAGCACCGCGTCGATCCGGGCACGCGGCCCGAAGTGCTCGTCCCCGTCACCCGCCCACAGCCGGGCCGCGTCGATGACGAGCGTCGGATCGGCGAGGCTGTGCACCTGGACGAGGGCCGCCCCGGCGTTGCGCTCCGCTCCGTCGTCCTGCTCCCCGATGTCGAAGAGCTCGAACGCGGACAGGTCGAGGCGCAGCGAGATCCGCACCCCCGCGTCCATGCCCGCCGCGGCCTCCGCCGCCCACTCCCGCGCGCCGGGCAGATGCTGGGCGGAGGCGGCGGCGAACGGCGCCCCCGCGGCGTACGCGGCGGCCGGCGTACGCGGCAGGGTGTCGGCCACCGCGTCGAAGAACGACCTCACCAGCGTCTCGGGGTCGGGCAACTGCAACGGCCGCAGATCGGGAACGGGGACGGGGACGGCATGCGCCTCGTACGGCATGGCGGCGGCGATGGCCCGCAGCTGGGCGATGTCGGCCGCGTCCAGGGGCCCCGCGCGCCACGCGTCATGATCGGCCGCGGTCAGTCCGGGCAGCAGCCTGCCGCGCGCCACCAGATGGACGGCGTGCAGTGCGGCCGCACCCCAGCAGGCCGCGGCGGGGTGCGCGGCCGGGTGGTGGCGGGCGCGGGTCAGGAGCGGTACGGCCTCGGCGACCGGCAGCAGCAGGGCGGGGACGGTGCGGCTGCGGACGTCTGTGCCTGTGCCGGTGCCGGTGCCTGTGTCGGTGCCGGTGCCTGTGTCGGTGCCTGTGCCTGTGTCGTCGCGGCCTACGACGGTGAGTTCGCCGGTCGCGCCCCGGAGCCGGTCGCCGTCCGGATCCCAGAAGGCGACCCGGCCCTCACGCGGCAGCGGCGCCGGAATGAAGACCGCGGCACAGGTGTGCAGCGTCTCCCGCAGGCGCAGCATGTCGTCGGACGTCACAGGGTCACCTCCCACCCACAGGCCGTATGCGGAAGTACCGAAGTACTGGATCTACGACCTTACGGGTGGGGTCTGACAATGGACACCGACAGCCGCCCGAGCACCCCGCGACCTGCGGCGACGGTGCTGCGACGGGTCAGGCCGCGGGCGGCACCGATGGCGGCGCGAGCGGCGGGACGGCCTGCGGCGGTGGCGGTGACTGCGCGGGTGCCTGTGCGGGCTGTGACTGCGGTGACTGCGGTGACTGCGACTCCACTTGCGGCGGCTGGGACTCGGCCTGCGGATCCACGGCCTGTGAACCGGCGCGCGACTCCACCGCCTGCGGCTGCCCTGGCGGCTGAGCCGCCCGTTCCAGGAACCGCAGCAGCTCCACCGGGAAGGGCAGCACCAGCGTCGAGTTCTTCTCCGCCGCGACGGCTACCACGGTCTGGAGCAGCCGCAGCTGAAGTGCCGCGGGCTGTTCCGACATCACGCCGGCAGCCTGCGCCAGCTTCTTGGATGCCTGGAGCTCGGCGTCGGCGTTGATGACCCGGGCCCGCCGCTCACGGTCCGCCTCCGCCTGCCGCGCCATCGACCGCTTCATGGCCTCGGGCAGCGAGACGTCCTTGATCTCCACCCGGTCGATCTGCACGCCCCAGCCGATCGCGGGACTGTCGATCATCAACTCCAGCCCCTGATTGAGCTTTTCGCGGTTCGACAGCAGATCGTCCAGATCGCTCTTGCCGATGATCGACCGCAACGACGTCTGCGCCATCTGCGAGACCGCGAACCGGTAATCCTCCACCCGGATCACGGCATCGGCGGCGTCGACGACCTTGAAATAGATCACCGCGTCGACCCGCACCGTCACGTTGTCCCGCGTGATGCCGTCCTGCGCGGGCACCGGCATGGTCACGATCTGCAGATTGACCTTACGCAGCCGGTCCACGATGGGCACGATCATGGTGAAACCCGGGCCGCGCACTTCACTGCGCAACCGGCCGAGGCGCAGGACCACACCTCGCTCGTACTGCTTGATCACCTTGGCGGCCGCCATGACATACACCAGACAGCCGGACGCGGCCACCACGCCCGCAGTCACCAGCTCCTCGACCATCAGGGCACCCCCTACCGTCCGAGCCGGATTTCAAATACCACGGTATGCCCGATATACCCCCTCGGGCGAGCCTCAAGCGCCAGCGGATCCGTGCCCTGCCGCGGCGGAACGGAGGAAGGCCGCACCCGTCGCGGGTGCGGCCTTCCTGAGCGGAGACCCCCTGCGGCTAGAGGCGCTTGCGTACGAGAGCGACGAGCTCCGCCGTGTGATTGCGCCGCACCCAGGCGATCCCGCCGAAGACGACGAAGAGGATGACCGGCGTGATCGCGTACTGACCGTCGAACACCGTCACCTGAGTGATGAAAGCGCCGATCATCAGGCCCATGAAGGCGAGCGCCGAAAGCCCGGAGAGGATCGGGATCACCAGCGCGATCGCGCCGGCCAGCTCCAGACCGCCGGTGAAATACATGAACCAGTCGCCGAAGCCGATCTTGTCGAAGGACTCCGCCGCGGAGGAGTGGCCGATGAGCTTGGGAGCGGCGCTCGCGACGCCCATGAACACCGCGAGCACGATCTGGAGCGTACGCACGGCGAGGTCCGAGCGGCGGCCCAGGGTGGTTCCGGTGGTAGCGGTCGTGGTGGCGGTGGTGGCGGTCGTTGCGGACATCGTGGTCTCCTCCGGAGGAGCGTTCCGTAGTGCTTTCGCAGAGGTAGACCGGGAGGCGGCCCGGGACTCATCGCTCCCCCGGGCCCCGGCTTCAAAAACTTCGACTTCCCTTGTCCGGCACGGCGTTCAGAGCTCGAACCAGCCGTGGCCGGAGTACCAGTGGCGGCCCGCTCGCAGATGGTCGCCGATCGCGCGCTCCAGCGTCGTACGGCGCGCCAGCGCATCGAGCGGCAGTTCCGGATCGCCGAACACAAAGCCGACCGGAACGTCGTCCTCCGCCTCCTTCTTCTCGTACGCGGAACGGAAGCGGTCCTGGAAGCGGACGATGTTGGAGTCCTTCGGCAGATACTCGGCGAGCTGCCGGTCGAGCAGCCATGAGTGGCAGGTGGCGACCCGGTACGTCTCCTCGGGGAAATGCCGCGCGAAGAACTCCCTGGCCCGGGACAGGGACCGGTCGCACGCCGCGGGCGTGATCGGCCCGAGGAAGTCGGGGATGTGCACATTCAGCGCGAAGTCCCCCGGCCCCAGCGGCAGTCCGGCCGCCCGCACGGCCTCGCCGGTCCGCACGCCGAGCCGGGACCGCTGAAACTGCAGCCGCCCCAACTGGTAGATCTCGCCCCGGAAGTGGAGACCCAACCAGCCCGGTATCAACAGTCCGCCGGTGCCCCGGCGCCTGCGGTGAAGGGCCACATGGCGGCCGAGGTCGGCCAGCGTGTGACGGGAGACGCCGTCCGGCACGGAACGTTCCCGGTGGTACGCCCGTACGTACGGGAGGGCCGCGACGAAGACGTACACCGGGAAGCAGCGGGCAGGCGCGCCCGAGTCGTCGGGCATCCGCGGCAGTTCCCCGCCTCCGCCGATCCTGCCCATGTCCTGGAGCATCTCCTGGATGCCCGTCTCCAGCAGCCGGCGCAGCCCGGGGTCCGCCGTGATCCGGCCCCGCAGCGCGAGGAGTTCGTTGATGTCCTCGTGCGGCACCGCCAGATCCAGCAGCGCCTCGGCCAGCTCGTCCGCCTCCGGCAGCTCCACCAACGCGGTTGTCACCAGCGACTCCTCCCCCTCACCGTCCCGAATATCCGCGGTATCCGGAATATCCGGCTCAGTTGTGCGGATATCGGTCGTACGGATGCGCCGGCTCGCCGTACCCCACCGTGGCGTGCTCGGTCTGCAGGCTCAGATCGTCGGCCAACTCGGCGATCACGCCCCGCCCCTCCGTCAACACCAGCCAGGATGCAGGCAGTTGTACATCGCTGTACCGCACGCCGAGCAGATTGCCGCAGATGGCTCCGGTGGAGTCGCTGTCGCCCGAGTGGTTGACCGAAAACAGCAGGGCCTCGGTGACGTCGTTCGTACGGGCCAGGGCGCAGTAGACGGCGATGGCGAGGGCTTCCTCGGCGACCCAGCCCGCGCCCAGCGACTCGACCTTCTCTGCGGTCGGACGGCCGCCCCGGGCGGCCAGGTCCACTGCCGCCCGGAGCGCCGCCGTGGTCTCCTCGTGCTGCTGGTAGCCGCGCAGCAGTTCCATGGCCCGCAGCACCGCGCCCTCAGCCGAATCGCCCTCCATCAGATGCGCGATGATCGCGGCGAACGCCCCGGCCGCGTAATAGCCGGTCGGGTGCCCATGGGTGATCTGCGCGCAGTGCGCGGCCAGCTCGAACGCCCGCCGGGGCTCCGCCCCGACCAGCCCGAAGGGTGCCGAGCGCATGACGGTGCCGCAGCCCTTAGAGCCGGTGTTCACCGGACCCGGATCCCCCAACACGGCCGTCACGTCGGGGACATACCGCTGAGCGAGCCCGGTCAGACAGGCGTTGCCGGGTGCCCGCCGCGCGTACAGGAAGGGCTGCCGCCTCAGCCATCCCGTCCTGACGTAGTCGCCCTCGGTCGGCTCGGGCGGGGCCGGGTAGTTCTGTGTGTCCAGCCAGCGCAGATAGGCGTTGCGCACGCAGGCCGTCTCGCCGCCGCCGATGCCCTTCCCGGCCGCTCTGGCCTGCGCACGGATCAGCCCTTCGGCCGTGAACAGCGTCATCTGAGTGTCGTCCGTGATCCGCCCCCTCACGCCGTCGGAGTCCGGTACGAGTGAGGTCACACCCTGCTCGCCGTACATCCCGCGGATCGCGCCGAGGGAGAGGAACTCGACCGGATTGCCCAGGGCGTCCCCGATCGCCCCGCCGAGCAGGCATCCGCGGATCCTGGCCCGACGGACGGCCGTGCTCTCCCAAGACTGCTTGTCCACTGCTCGGCTCCTCGACGTCGACATCGGCTCGGCTCGGCTCGGCTTCGGTTACGGGAACGGATACGGGTGCATCCTGGAGTAGGAGATGCGATTGCCATGCGCACTGGGAGTGAACCGACAACTGCACGCAGTCCCCTGCGACTGCGGCTCTGGCTGAGTGTATGGGGCCTGATCTGGGCCGGGGCGGGCACGGCGGCATTCGCCCTCGCAGCGCGCCCCGGCTGGGCGGTGGCGTGCGGAGTGCTGCTGCTGATCGTCACCATTGATCTGTTCATGGTCCTGCGGCACATCCACCAGGGGCCGCACTACCAGCCGGGCCGCGACATCCCGCCGTACGAACCGGACCACGGCGGCCGCGCCCCGCGCCCCGGTCGCAACCCGCGCCTCGGTCGCTAGACGCGGCCCGGTCGCTGGACGGCCAGTGGATTCTGTGAGATCAGGCCTCGAAAGCCGGGCCTCGGATGTCAGGCCTCCGCGTCGAAGCGCGCGGCCTTTACATACTCCGGCTTCGGGTCCAGCGCCGCCGCCAGGCGGAAGTGGCGCTTGGCCTGTTCCGGACGGCCGGCCCGCTCGAAGGTGCGGGCCAGTGCGAAGTGGGCGAAGGCGTTGTCCGGCTCGCGCTCCAGGACCAGCTCGAATTCGAGCTCGGCCGGGCGCAGTTGGGCCGCGGCGAAGAAGGCGCGGGCACGCAACAGCCGGGCCGCGGTGTTCTCGGGGTGGGCCGCTATCACCGAGTCCAGCAGTTTCACGGCGCCGCGCGGATCCCTCGCTGCCAGCAACTGCTCGGCCGCGCGGTAGTCGATGACGTGCGTCTCCGGATTGCTCTTGGGCACGGTCGCATCCTTCCCCTTGCTGCCCGGTTCCAACACCACGTCCGGCAACGGTATTCCGATCAACTTCGCACGGGTCTGCGGATGCCTAACGGGAGCCGGGCTGCGCGGCGGCGCGCTGGGTCAGCTCCGCCCAGACCTTCCGTACCTGCGGCTCCAGATTCTCCAGCGGCCCGTCGTTGTCAATGACCAGATCGGCGATGGCTCGCCGCTGCTCGCGCGTGGCCTGGGCAGCCATCCGTGCTCGCGCCTCGGACTCCGCCATTCCGCGCAGCCGTACCAGCCGGTCCAGCTGCGTCTCGGGCGAGGCGTCGACGACGGCCACCACGTCGTACAGCGGCGCCAGGTCGTTCTCGGTGAGCAGCGGTACGTCGTGGATCACGACGGCGTCCGGCCCTGCGCCCTTCTCCAGCTCCATGGATCGCGCCCCGACCAGCGGGTGGACGATCGAGTTGAGCGTCGCCAGGCGGTCGGAGTCGGCGAAGACGATCGAGCCGAGCCTGGGCCGGTCCAGGGTGCCGTCGGGGTTGAGGATGTCCAGGCCGAAGGCCTCGACGACGGCCGCGAGTCCGTGCGTACCGGGCGCGACGACCTCACGAGCGATCTTGTCGGCGTCGATCAGCACCGCTCCGTACGACTCGAGCAGTCGGGAGACTTCGCTCTTGCCGGCACCGATTCCGCCGGTCAGGCCCACCTTCAGCATGGCCGCAGCCTACGCGAGCGGGCTATGCATCACCCTCCCGCTCAGCGAGGAAGCGTTCGAAATCGCGGCCGATCTCGTCGGCGGACGGCAGGTCCACCGGCTCCGCGACCAGACTGCCCCTGGTCTCTGCGCCCGCCACCGCGTCGTACTGATGCTCAAGGCCCCGCACCAGCGCCACCAACTCCTCGTCGCCCTCGCCGATCTGCCGCTCGATCTCGGTCTGGGTGCGGTGCGCCTCCGTGCGCAGCGAATGTGCGACGCCCGGCAGGACGAGGCCCGTCGCGGCCGTGATCGCCTCCAGGGCGGTCAGCGCGGCGTCGGGGTAGGAAGATCGTGCGACATAGTGCGGCACATGCGCGGCGACGCCGAGGACGTCGTGGCCCCACTCCACCAGGCGGTACTCGACCAGCGACTCCGCGCTGCCCGGCACCTGCGCCTCGTCGAAGGGGCTGCGATGGCCCGGCATGAGGTCCGTGCGGTTGCCGTGCGGGGTGAGGCCGACAGGGCGGGTGTGCGGGACGCCCATCGGAATGCCGTGGAAGTTGACCGCGAGCCGCACGCCGAGCCGCTCGACGATCTGTCGGACGGCGGCGGCGAAGCGCTCCCACTCGACGTCCGGCTCGGGTCCCGACAGCAGCAGGAACGGCGCGCCCGTGGCGTCCTGGACCAGCCGGACATCCAGCGTCGGCGTCTCGTAGGCGCTCCAGCGGTCGCGGCGGAAGGTCAGCAGCGGGCGGCGGGCGCGGTAGTCAACCAGCCGGTCGTGGTCGAATCGGGCCACCACCTGGTGGGGCATTGTGTCGAGCAGGTTGTCGACGATCTGCTCGCCGGCCTCACCCGCGTCGATGTATCCGTCGAAGTGATACAGCATGACCAGACCTGCCGATTCCTGGGCGAGCGCCATGTCGACGACGGCGAGGCCTTTCGGCTCCCATTCGTACAAACCCTGCGGATCAAGCACGATTACCGCTCCTCCTCGTGTTCGTACAGAAGAACGCCCGGTGACTCACGGGCATTCCCGCCTCACGCGATGAACACACCGAAGGGGAGGCTCTGTTCAGGGCGGCGGGCTTGCGGCGGGCTTGCGGCGGATTTGTCGCGAACTGGTCCCGACCTTGACATGCCCAGAGCGCATCCCTACCGTCACGAGGCAGTTCATTGTTCAGAAACGCGCCCATCGTTTACATACAAAAACGGGAAGGCATCCCCCATGCGCACCCGAAAGCTGCTCCCCGCCCTGCTGGCCGGCGCACTCGCGACCGGCGGACTGTCCTTACTGGCCACACCCGCGGGCGCCGCAGCGGTCATCGATGTGACCACCGCCGCCCAGCTGAAGTCGGCACTGTCCGCCGCCCACCCCGGCGACACGATCCAGCTCGCCGACGGCACCTACACCGGAAACTTCAAGACCACCACCGCAGCCACCTCCGGCTCCCGCATCACCCTGACCGGCTCCTCGAAGGCAGTCCTCAAGGCCGGCGGCGGCTACGGTCTGCATCTCAACGGCGCCTCGTACTGGACCGTCAAGGGGATCACCGTCACCGGCGGCCAGAAGGGGATCATGACCGACTCGGCCGACGGCGTCGTGATCGACTCGGTGACCGTGCACGGCCTGGACATGGAGGGTGTCCACTTCCGCAAGTCCAGCCGCAACGGCGTCATCAAGAACTCGCGGATCCACGACACCGGCAACAACGGCAGCGGCATGGGCGAGGGCGTCTACGTCGGCTCCGCGAACACACTCTCCGACAAGAGCGACAACGTGCAGATTCTGGACAACACCATCGGCCCGGACGTCGGCGGCGAGGCCATCGACATCAAGGAAGGCACCACGGGCGCGAAAATCATCGGCAATGCCTTCGACGGCCGCGGCCTGACCGGCGCCAACTTCGACGACTCATGGATCGATGTGAAGGGCAACAAGACCCTCGTCGAGAACAACACCGGCAAGAACACCACCAACAACGGCTACGAGACCCACACCCAGCAGAGCGGCTGGGGCTGCGGCACCGTCTTCCGCGGCAACACGTCCGATCTGCGCGGAGCCTCCGGGACCAAGCAGCTCGCCATCAATGTCACCAACTACAGCTCCAGCTGCCCGACGACGGTCTACGCCGGCAACACCGTCACCGGCGGCAAGGGCCTGACGAACATCCCCGTCACGCCATAACCTCACGCCATAACGTCGCGCCATAACGTCGCGCCATAACGCAGTAAGGCCCGCTCCCCAGGGGGAGCGGGCCTTACTTCAGCTAGTTACCAGCTGGGGTCAGAGCGTCAGCTCTGGCCGCCGGCCAGCTTCTCGCGCAGGGCAGCCAGGGCCTCGTCCGACGCCAGGGCGCCGGAGTTGTCGTCCGACTCCGAGGAGTACGAACCACCCGTGACACCCGCACCGGCGTTGCCACCGGCGGCCGGGGCGGCAGCGCCCTCGGCAGCAGCGGCCTCGTCGGCCTCGCGGGACTTGATGACCTGGGCCTGGTGCTGCTCGAAGCGCTGCTGCGCCTCGGCGTACTGGCCCTCCCACGCCTCGCGCTGGGTCTCGAAGCCCTCGAGCCAGTCGTTGGTCTCCGGGTCGAAGCCCTCGGGGTAGATGTAGTTCCCCTGGTCGTCGTACGACGCGGCCATGCCGTACAGCGTCGGGTCGAACTCGACCGAGGCCGGGTCGGCACCGAAGGACTCGTTGGCCTGCTTCAGCGAGAGGCTGATGCGACGGCGCTCGAGGTCGATGTCGATGACCTTGACGAAGATCTCGTCGTTGACCTGGACGACCTGCTCCGGGATCTCCACGTGGCGCTCGGCCAGCTCGGAGATGTGGACCAGACCCTCGATGCCCTCGTCGACGCGCACGAACGCACCGAACGGAACGAGCTTGGTGACCTTACCCGGGACGACCTGACCGATCTGGTGGGTCCGGGCGAACTGCTGCCACGGGTCTTCCTGCGTCGCCTTGAGCGAGAGGGAGACGCGCTCGCGGTCCATGTCGACGTCGAGAACCTCGACGGTGACTTCCTGGCCGACCTCGACAACCTCGGAGGGGTGGTCGATGTGCTTCCAGGAGAGCTCGGAGACGTGGACGAGACCGTCGACGCCACCCAGGTCCACGAAGGCACCGAAGTTGACGATCGAGGAGACGACGCCGGAGCGGACCTGGCCCTTCTGCAGGGTGGTGAGGAACGTCTGGCGAACCTCGGACTGGGTCTGCTCGAGCCAGGCGCGGCGGGACAGGACCACGTTGTTGCGGTTCTTGTCCAGCTCGATGATCTTCGCCTCGAGCTCCTTGCCCACGTAGGGCTGGAGGTCGCGGACACGGCGCATCTCGACGAGAGATGCCGGCAGGAAGCCACGGAGGCCGATGTCGAGGATGAGACCACCCTTGACAACCTCGATGACGGTGCCGGTGACGATGCCGTCCTCTTCCTTGATCTTCTCGATGGTGCCCCAGGCACGCTCGTACTGGGCGCGCTTCTTCGAGAGGATCAGGCGGCCTTCCTTGTCCTCCTTCTGGAGAACAAGGGCCTCGATCTCGTCGCCGACCTTGACGACCTCATTCGGGTCGACGTCGTGCTTGATCGAGAGCTCGCGGCTCGGGATGACACCTTCGGTCTTGTAACCGATGTCGAGCAGGACCTCGTCCCGGTCGACCTTCACGATGACGCCGTCGACGATGTCGCCGTCGTTGAAGTACTTGATCGTCTCGTCGATCGCGGCGAGGAAGGCTTCCTCGTTACCGATGTCGTTGACCGCTACCTGCGGAGTGGTGGCGGTGGTCTCGGTGCTGCTCGTCATGTGGGAAAGGGCTCCGGTACGGACGGTGAGTCGTAGGTACTGCTACGCCGAGAGCCCGTATCGCAGCTGCAGAAGCCGGACAGCCTAGGAAGCGCCGCCCGTGAGAAGGGGGCGCCTCGTGAACCGAGGGGACATACATACAGATGCGAGCGCGACCTGCTCTGTCTGAGGCGCGCAGGCCCGCAGCGCAACTTGTAGCATACGGGCGCAGCCGGACACGGTCAATGCGCGAAGGCGCACACCCGGGGCGAATGCCCTATACCCGACACAACTAACCACGCGGCGGTAGCCGCATATTGGCGCCGCGCCGAGGCCACAATGGCCGCCATTGGCCGCGCTGAACGCAAACTACAACGACGGTGACGATGTTCCAAGATTTCGAGCCGGAAGCCACCCGCCGTAACGCCGGCGACTCGGAGAGCAGCCGCGCCAGCCGCGGCTGGTGGGACCGGAACGCCGATGAGTACCAGACCGAACACGGTGCGTTCCTCGGCGACGACCGATTCGTGTGGGGGCCGGAAGGGCTCGACGAGGCGGAGGCCGGGCTGCTGGGTCCGGCCGGTTCGCTGAAGGGGCTCGACGTCCTCGAGATCGGCGCGGGCGCCGCGCAGTGCTCGCGCTGGCTGGCCGCGCAGGGCGCGCGCCCGGTGGCCCTGGACCTCTCCCACCGGCAGCTCCAGCACGCGATGCGGATCGGCGACGACGTCCCTCTGATCGAGGCGGACGCGGGGGCGCTGCCCTTCCTGGACGGCTCCTTCGACATCGCGTGCTCGGCGTACGGGGCGGTGCCGTTCGTCGCGGACCCGGTGAAGGTCTTCCGCGAGGTACGGCGTGTGCTGCGGCCGGGCGGGCGGTGGGTCTTCTCGGTCACCCACCCGATCCGCTGGGCGTTCCCAGACGAGCCGGGCCCCGAGGGTCTTTCGGTGGCCGCCTCGTACTTCGACCGCACTCCCTACGTAGAGCAGGACGAGGCGGGTCGTGCGGTGTATGTGGAGCACCATCGGACGATCGGCGACCGCGTGCGGGACGTGGTGGCCGGCGGCTTCCGGCTGGTGGATCTCGTCGAGCCCGAGTGGCCCGACTGGAACAGCCAGGAGTGGGGTGGCTGGTCCCCGCTGCGCGGGAATCTGATCCCCGGCACGGCGATCTTCGTCTGCGAGCGCGACTGAGGCGGCTTCGGCCTCAGGACTCTTGCGAGACTGGGGCGGTGATCCGCGACGAAGCACTCGGCAGCCTGCCCGTACGCTCCGCCCTGCCCGCCCTGGAGCGGGCGCTGGACGAGCACGGGTGCGCCGTGCTGTGCGCGCCCCCGGGAACCGGCAAGACCACCCTCGTGCCGCTGGCCCTCGCCGAGCGCGGCGCACGCGTCGTGGTGGCTGAGCCGCGGCGGATCGCGGCTCGGGCCGCAGCCAGGCGGATGGCGTGGCTGCTGGGCGAGAAGGTCGGCGGGAAGGTCGGCTTCACCGTGCGCGGGGAGCGCGTGGTGGGGCGCGGGACGGTGGTGGAGGTGGTGACCACCGGTGTGCTGCTGCAGCGGCTGCAGCGCGACCAGGAGCTGGCCGGGGTCGATGTGGTGATCCTCGACGAGTGTCATGAGCGGCATCTGGACGCGGACACGGTGGCCGCCTTTCTCCTGGATGTGCGCGCCGCGCTGCGCCCCGAGCTACGGCTGGTGGCGGCCTCGGCGACCACCGACGCGCAGGGCTGGGCGCGGCTGCTCGGCGATGCGCCGGTGGTTCAGGCGCAGGGCGTGACGCATCCGGTGGAGGTGGTGTGGGCCCCTCCCGCGCGGCCGGTGCGGCCGCCGCACGGGATGCGGGTCGATCCGGCGCTGCTGACCCATGTGGCCGCTGTGGTGCGCCGGGCGCTCGCCGAGCGCGCGGGCGATGTGCTGTGTTTTCTGCCCGGGGTCGGTGAAATCGCCCGGGTGGCGGGCCAGTTGGGGAATGTGGAGGCGGAGGTGCTCCAGGTCCACGGGCGTGCCCCCGCGGCGGTCCAGGACGCGGTGCTGTCCGGGGGCTCCGGGCGTCGGGTCGTGCTCGCGACGTCGGTCGCCGAGTCGTCGCTGACCGTGCCGGGCGTACGGGTCGTCGTGGACGCGGGTCTCGCGCGCGAGCCGCGCACCGATCACGCGCGAGGTCTGAGCGCGCTGACCACGGTGCGAGCTTCGCAGGCGGCGGCGCGACAGCGGGCGGGACGAGCCGGCCGGGAGGCTCCGGGCACGGTGTACCGCTGCTGGTCCGAGGCGGAGGACGCCAGGCTGGTGCGGTTTCCGTCGCCCGAGATCAAGGTCGCTGACCTGGCGGAGTTCGCCCTGCAGTCGGCGTGCTGGGGCGATCCGGCGGCCTCGTCTCTCGCGCTGCTCGACCCGCCCCCGGCCGGTGCGCTGGCCGCGGCGCGCTCGGTGCTGTCCGCGGTCGGCGCGGTGGACGCGGCGGGCCGGGCGACCGAACGGGGCATACGGATGGCCCGGTTGGGCCTGCATCCACGGCTGGCGCGGGCGCTCCTGGACGGCGCGCACGAGGTGGGTGCGCGCCGGGCCGCGGAGGTGGTGGCGCTGCTCAGCGAGGAGCCGCCGCGGGAGTACGGGGACGACCTGGCCGCGGCTTGGCGCTCGGCGCGCCGGGGCGGTGACGCGTACGCCACGCGCTGGAGCCAGGAGGCACGTCGGCTGGCCGCCGCGGCGGACGCACCGGGGCTCCGCCCCGGACCCCGCGCCTCAAACGCCGGCGAGGCTGCAAGTGTCGGCCCGGGCCGCGCCAGCCCCCTCTCCGACGACGCCGCCGCCGGGATCGTCGCCGCGCTCGCGTTTCCCGAGCGGGTGGCCAAAGCCCGTGGCGAAGGCGCGTTCTTGATGGCCTCCGGGACCGGCGGCGAGCTCGTCGCCGGATCGGGGCTGCGCAACGCGCCCTGGCTGGCCGTCGCCGTCGCGGACCGGCCCGCGCACGCCGCCTCCGCGCGGGTGCGGCTGGCCGCCGTCGTCGACGAGGAGAGCGCCCGTACGGCCGCCGCGCATCTGCTCGTCACCGGCGAGGAGGTCCACTGGGAGAACGGCGACGTCGTCGCACGGGAGGTGGAGCGGCTGGGGGCCGTGGAGCTGTCCGTACGCGCCCTCAAGAACCCGGACCCCGCTCTCGTACGCGAAGCTCTGCTGGACGGGCTGCGGCGCGAGGGGCTCGGGCTGCTGCGCTGGACGCGCGAGTCGGAGGGCCTGCGCGAGCGGCTCGCCTTTCTGCACCGGGAACTGGGCGCGCCCTGGCCCGATGTGTCGGACGCCGCGCTGCTGGACCGTACCGACGAGTGGCTGGAGCCGGAGCTGTCCCGGGCCCGGCGGCGGGCCGATCTCGGGCGCGTCCAGGCCGGGCAGGCGCTCCAGCGGCTGCTGCCCTGGGCGAGCGGCGACGCGGCCCGGCTCGACGAGCTGGCGCCGGAGCGGATCGAGGTGCCGAGCGGCTCGCGGATCCGGGTGGAGTACGGCGGGGCGCAGCCCGTCCTGGCGGTGAAGCTCCAGGAGTTGTTCGGGCTGCGCGAGACGCCCACGGTCGCGGGCGTGCCGGTGCTGGTGCATCTGCTCTCGCCCGCCGGACGGCCCGCCGCCGTCACCGCGGACCTGGCGTCCTTCTGGAAGGACGGATACCGCTCCGTACGGGCGGAATTGCGCGGCCGTTATCCCAAGCACCCCTGGCCCGAGGATCCTTCGACGGCGGAGCCGACCCGGCACACCAAGGCGCGCCTCAGCAGGGAGAGCGGCAGCTGATCCGACGGGTCAGACAGGGGCGGGCTCGGGCTCCGGCTCGGCCGCGGGCGTCCGCCGCCTGCGGCTGCGCGCCTCCAGGACCAGCGCGAGCGCCAGCAGCGCGCCGCCCAGTACGAGGAAGCCCCAGGGCAGATACGAGGTCATCAGCAGCACCAACTGCCGCTGGGACTTGACCAGTTCTACGGTCGAGTCGACGTAGTCGGGGCGCATCTTCACATGCCCGGCGAACGCGGTGACCTTGTCGCGGCCACCCAGCAGCGTGCCGCCGCGCAGCTCCTCCTTGTGGATCTCCTCGCCATTGACGGGCGCACCGGTGACCGGGTCGACCCAGAACATCCGCTTGGTGGTGTACCAGCGGGTGGTTCCGGTCTGCTTCTCCAGCGTGGTCGCGTCGATCCCCGGGATGGGCATCTTCTTCGGGTACGGCACCTTGGTCCACGGGATGGTCTGCTCGAAGTAGTAGACGTCGAGCCCGCGGAACTTCTGCGTCCCCTTGTAGTGGATGGGCGCGGACGTACGGGCCTGGGCGTCGAAGTACTCGTAGGCCCGCTTCTCGGTGAGGAACGGCCACTTGAACTCGATGCCCTCGCGCCGTACCGCGTCACCGTCGACGGTCTCGCCGGTGGCGTGCACAGGCGCCTGGCTGTGGGCGTCGAAGATGTAGCGCTCGGGGATCTGGGAGACCATCTTGCCGTCGGGGCCCTGGACGTACGAGAGGGAGTCCCAGACGACGACGTCGCGGCCGGCGCTGCGCTCGATTTTCTCGGACTCCTCCACATTGCCCTTGAGCGTCTGCACGATGGTGACCTTCTCGACCTCCTTCGCCGTGAGCGAGCCGTAGTCGAGGAGGATGGCGGGCTTCGCCTCCAGCACCATCTCCTGGTACTGGCCGGCCGGGATCTTCGCGAGCCGCGGGAAGGCGTACCAGCGCAGCAGCGGCGAGAGCGCGGCGAAGAAGACGGCGAATGCGAGGAGTACGAGGCTCGCTCTGCGGCGCATGGTCCGGCCCTCCTACTTCTTGGGGCCGGGGACGGTGGTCAGCAGCGGCTTGGGGGAGGTCTCGCCGGGCGGCGCACCGATCGCCGAGATGGTCAGAACGAGGGCGAGGGCGGCGGCCAGCCCGATGGCGGCGGCGACGAGGGCGCGCATGCTCGGCCTCCCGGTGGCTCGGATCCGATGCGGATCTGATATGGCGTCAGGGCGGAGGCACCGTAGCAATGGAGCCGCGAGATGAGAACACGTTGCACCGCCCCTGTGCCGGCAGGCGACACAGGGGCGGTGCGGGAGTGCTGCGCTGCGGGTCAGGCCGCCGGTGTGGCGACCTTGAGCTCGATGGTCACGATTCCGCCGCCCGGCGTGGTGAGGCGAAGCAGGAAGGTGCCCGTCTGATCGTCCGCGAAGATCTTCGGGAGCTTCAGGACGCCGTTGGCGTCGGTCTTCAGGTCCGTGAGGGTGCGGATCGTCTTGCCCTCGGCGTCCTTGAAGTAGGGGCCCTTGTCGTTCACGGCCGGGTCGTCCGCCGAGGTGATCATGGTGGCGGTGACCGCGACACCCGACGCGATGGCGCCCTTGTAGGTGGCCTTGACCTCGACGGCGTCCGCGAACTCCGTGCCGGGGGCGGCCGTCAGGACCTTCTCGTCGGTCCTGGCGATCACGTCCGCCGCCCGGACGGTGACGGTCGCGGCGAAGTCGACGGCGGGCAGGACACGGCCCACCACTGTGGCCCGGACCCTGAAGCCGCCGGTCTTCTCGCCCGCCTGGAGCGCGGGCGATGCGACTGTGCCATCGGCGCCGGTGCTGAGGGTGACGCTCGCCTTCCCGCCGGTGAAACGGGTGTCGGTGTCGCCGACGACGTCGAAGCGGACGGCCTGGTTCGGGACGGTCCGGCCTTCGGTGTTCTTCACCCGCACGATGGCCCGCCCGGTGAAGGCGTGGCCCGCCATGGCGGTCAGCTCGCCGGTGCCCGCGTCCTCGATACGGGAGACCGGCGGCGGCGTCGGAGTGGGGGGCGGCGTCGGGGTGGGGGGCGGCGTGGGGGGCGGCGTCGGGGTGGTGGTGCCGCCACCGGGCTTCGGCGCGTTGGGCGTCGGCTTGGGGCTGGGGGTGGAGGGGGGCGTCGGAGTCGGCGTGGGTGTGTTGCTCTCCGCAGAGTCGGAGCTGTCGGGCCCGTTGGAGATCGGCAGCACACCGGTGCCGTCCGGGACCTCGTGGGTGCCGCGCTTGTAGTACTCGAACCAGGACAGAACCGTACGCAAGTACTCCCGCGAGTGGTTGTAGCCGAGGATCGCCCGGTCGAGGTCGGACTTGACCGCCAGGTCGCGGCCGTCGGCGCAGAGATAACGTCCGGCGGCGAGTGCGGCGTCGTAGATGTTGTTGGGGTCCCGGCGGCCGTCGGCGTTGGCGTCCTGACCCCACGTCTCCCAGGTGGACGGGATGAACTGCATCGGGCCGACCGCGCGGTCGTGCGTCGAGTCGCCGTCGTACGCACCGTTGTCGGTGTCCGAAATGTTCGCGAAGCCGACGCCGTTGAGGACCGGGCCGAGGATCGGCGAGAGCGTGGTGCCCTCGGCGTCGACACGGCCGCCGCGCGCCTGGCCGGACTCCACCTTGCCGATCGCGGCGAGCAGTTGCCACGGCACATGGCAGCCGGGGTCCGAGCCGGCGATGGTCTGCTCGGCCTGCTTGTACGCCGCGAGGACGGTGGCGGGTATGCCCGCTTCCGTCGTGCCCGTCGCGGGCAGATCGATTGAAGTGCCCGGTTTGTCCGGGGTGTTCAGCGGCGGAAGGTCCGTGTAGTACGGGGAGTTGCCGGTGACCGGGGTGCCGGACGGCGGGGTGGCGTCGGAAGCCCCCTGGCTGTCGCCCGTGGTGGCATGCGTGATGCCGGGCGCCTGTGAGGCGGAGAGTGCGGCCACAGCGGCCGCGGCCACAGCGGTCGTGGTCGCTCCCCTGCGCAGTCGGCGGCCGAATTGCGCTGCCATACGTCTGTTCCCTCCCCGTCGGCGGCTGCCCGCGCTCCCCAGCGCAAGGACTCAGGTGACCCTACGGCAACTCCGCGCCCTGAAACACCGGCCCCTGACCGCTTTTCACCAGTCCGCCACCTCTCGGTCGCCCGGAATCCGGAGTCGGAGCATCACGCATACTGGGCGCCATTGATCAACAGCGGTCACCAGGGGGCACGACCATGCCGTTCACACTGAGCCATGCCGCGGCGGTGCTGCCGGGCATCCGCAGGGACGGGGTGGCGCGCGGTCCGCTGCTCACCTCGGCGCTCGTGATGGGCTCGTTCGCCCCCGACATGACGTACTTCGCGGCCACCGCCGTTCCGGGCGCGATGGAGTTCGGCAATGTCACCCATGCCCCGCTCGGGGTGCTGACGGTCGATGTGGCGATCACGGCGGCGCTGGCAGCGGTGTGGCTGATGGTGCGTGAGCCGCTGCTGGCTTTACTGCCCGCCGCCTGGCAGGGGCGCGTTCACGCCTTCGTACGAGGGCGTGGGCCGCGCGCGGACCGGCCCCCGGCGCTCGCGCTCCGGTTCTATGCATCTGCCGTCATCGGCGCGAGCACGCATGTCGTGTGGGACGCCTTCACCCACCACGACCGGTGGGGCACGGAGTTGCTGCCGGTGCTCAACGAGACGGCGGTGGGGCTACCGGTGTATTCGTACGCGCAGTACGGCACTTCGGCGCTGGCCATGGTGGCGCTGGTGTGGTTCACGGTGTCGGCGCTGCGGCGGCAGCCCGCGGTCGCCGCGCCCGCGTCGGTGCCGGTGCTGGACGGGCGGGGGCGGTGGCTTGCCGGGTCGCTGCTGGCGGTGTGCGTGCTGCTCGGCGTCGTACAGCGGTGTGCGCGCTGGTACGCGTACTACGGGTGGGGGGACTCGCCCCTCGACATCATCCCGACGGCCTGCTTCGGGGCGGGCGCGGGGCTCGCGGTGGGCCTTGTGGTGTACGGGGCGGGGATGCGGCTGCGGGGGCGCGCGGTGCGGGTCTGAGGCGTGAGCCGTGTGCGGCGGATCTTCCCCCTGCCCGCCCGTTCCCGAACTGGGGCAAGCCCCCAGACCCCCTACTCCCCCCACGCCCGCCAGGGCGTAGGGGGAGGTCCGGGGCGGAGCCCCGGTGGAGGGCCCGCGCGGGTGCCACGGTCAGTGCGCCGCAGACTCCCAGTCCGTGCCCACGCCCACCGAGACGTCCAGCGGCGCGCGCAAGGACACGGCCGCGGACATCTCCTTGCGGACCAGCGACTCGACCCGGTCGCGCTCACCCGGAGCGATCTCCAGGACGATTTCGTCGTGGACCTGGAGCAGCAGCCGGGAGGAGAGCTTCGCCTTCACCAGCGCACGGTCGACATGGAGCATGGCGACCTTGACGATGTCCGCGGCGGTGCCCTGGATCGGGGCGTTGAGCGCCATTCGCTCGGCCGTCTCGCGGCGCTGGCGGTTGTCGCTGTTGAGATCGGGCAGATAGCGGCGGCGGCCGAGCATCGTCTCGGTGTAGCCGGTGGCCCTGGCCTCGTCGACGACGCGCCGGAGATAGTCCCGGACGCCGCCGAACCGCTCGAAGTAGGTGTCCATCAGGCCGCGCGCCTCGGCCGCCTCGATGTTCAGCTGCTGGGAGAGGCCGAACGCCGAAAGGCCGTACGCCAGTCCGTACGACATGGCCTTGATCTTGCGGCGCATCTCCGCGTCGACGGCTGACTTCGCCACCCCGAACACCTGGGAGGCGACGGTGGTGTGCAGGTCCTCGCCGGAGGTGAAGGCCTCGATCAGGCCCTCGTCCTCGGAGAGATGCGCCATCACACGCAGCTCGATCTGGCTGTAGTCGGCGGTCATCAGCGACTCGAAGCCCTCGCCGACGACGAAGCCGCGGCGGATCGCCCGGCCTTCGTCGGTGCGCACCGGCACATTCTGAAGGTTCGGGTCGGTGGAGGAGAGCCGGCCGGTCGCCGCCACGATCTGGCTGAAGCTGGTGTGGATCCGGCCGTCGGCCGCGACCGTCTTGATCAGGCCCTCGACCGT
Source organism: Streptomyces sp. NPDC002868 (assembly GCF_055563295.1). Lineage (NCBI taxonomy): Bacteria > Bacillati > Actinomycetota > Actinomycetes > Kitasatosporales > Streptomycetaceae > Streptomyces > Streptomyces sp. NPDC002868. The sequence goes on from NZ_JBVHDR010000003.1 coordinate 257,033, forward strand.
GGACCGCAGACGGGCCTGCTCGCGGTGGCGCAGCATGATCACCGGCAGCTCGTGCTCGGTCTGGGCTGCCAGCCAGGCCAGCGCGTCCGCGTCCGTGGTGTAACCGGTCTTGGTCTTCTTGGTCTTCGGGAGGTTCAGCTCGCCGAAGAAGACTTCCTGGAGCTGCTTGGGCGAGCCGAGGTTGAACTCGTGCCCGACGGCGGCGTGCGCCTCCTTCACGGCCTGCTGCACTGCGCCCGCGAACTGCTGCTCCATGGCCTCCAGATGGGGGCGGTCGGCGGCGATGCCGTGCCGCTCCATGCGGGCCAGCAGGGCGGAGGTGGGCAGTTCGACGTCGTGCAGCAGCTCTGCCGCGCCGACCTCACGCAGCCGCTCGGTGAAGGACTCGCCGAGGTCGAGGACCGCGCGGGCCTGCGCCATCAGGGCTTCCGCCTCGGCCTGTTCGTCCGTGCCGAAGGCAAGCTGGCCGTCGGCCGGGGCCGGGGCGAGCTCACGGCCCAGGTACTCGATGGCGAGCGCGTCCAGCGCGAAGGAACGGCGCCCCGGCTTGACGAGGTAGGCGGCGAGGGCGGTGTCCATGGTGACGCCGTCCACGCTCCAGCCGTGCTCGGGGAAGACCCGCATCGCACCCTTGGCGTTGTGCATGACCTTGGGCCGGCCGGCGTCCGCGATCCAGGCGGCGAAGGCCCTCTCGTCGGACTCGTCGAGCTGGGTGGTGTCGAACCAGGCGGCCGCTCCGGAGGCCGCGGCGAGCGCGATCTCGGTGACATTGCCGGTGCCCAACGCCCAGGTGTCGACGGTGGCCACGCCGAGCGGCTGTGTGCCGTGCTCCTCCAGCCACGGCGCGAGCTCGCCGGAGCCCAGGACCGCGCCGTCCAGCTCGACGCCGGCGGCCGGGGCGACGGGCTCCTCGGCCTCGGCGCCCGGGTCGACGGCGAGCAGGCGCTCGCGCAGGCTCGGGTTGCGGATCTCCAGCACGTCCAGCACGCCCTTGACGGCGGCCCGGTCGTACGGAACGCGCTCCAGGTCCTGCGGAGCCTTGGGCAGCTCCACGTCGCGCACCAGCTGTGTGAGGTGGCGGTTGAGCTTGACCGCCTCCAGATGGTCGCGGAGGTTCTCCCCGGCCTTGCCCTTGACCTCCTCCACACGCTCGACCAGATCGGCGAACGAACCGAATTGGTTGATCCACTTCGCGGCCGTCTTCTCGCCGACGCCGGGAATGCCCGGAAGGTTGTCGGACGGGTCGCCGCGCAGCGCCGCGAAGTCGGGGTACTGCTGCGGCGAGAGTCCGTACTTCTCGAAGACCTTCTCCGGGGTGAAGCGGGTGAGCTCCGAGACGCCCTTGGTCGGGTACAGCACGGTCACATGGTCGGAAACCAGCTGGAAGGAGTCTCGGTCGCCGGTGACGATCAGCACTTCGAAGCCAGCCGCCTCGGCCTGCGTGGCGAGGGTGGCGATCACGTCGTCCGCCTCGAAGCCGTCGATCGCGAAGCGGTCGGCGTGCATCGCGTCGAGCAGCTCCCCGATCAGCTCGACCTGGCCCTTGAACTCGTCAGGGGTCTTGGAGCGGTTCGCCTTGTACTCCGGGAACTCCTGCGAGCGCCACGTCTTGCGGGACACGTCGAAGGCCACCGCGAAATGCGTGGGCGACTCGTCGCGCAGTGTGTTCGCCAGCATCGACGCGAAGCCGTAGATGGCGTTGGTCGGCTGGCCGGTCGCGGTCGTGAAATTCTCCGCGGGAAGCGCGAAGAACGCCCGGTACGCCAGGGAGTGCCCGTCCATGAGGAGCAGGCGCGGTCGGTTGTCTGCGGTCTTCTTCGATGCCGTCTCAGCCACGTCCACGATCCTGCCACGTACCACTGACAATCCCGACCCCCGGGCATTCCCGACCGTGACCGCAACCGTGGCAGGATCGAAGACTTACCGCAGATGCATGCTCGAGGGAGAGCGCGATGTCCAGCAAGCCGCCCGCAGGTGATCCGGTCCAGGACGCGCCGCAGGTCTCGGACCCGCAGCACGCGGCCGCCGGCCTCGCCGCCATCGGGCACACGCTGCGCATCGCCCAGCAGCAGATGGGCGTGCGCCGCACCGCGCAGACGCTCCTCAAGGTCAACCAGAAGGACGGCTTCGACTGTCCGGGCTGCGCCTGGCCGGAGGGGGACAAGCGGCACGCGGCGGAGTTCTGCGAGAACGGCGCGAAGGCCGTCGCCGAGGAGGCGACGCTGCGCCGCGTCACACCCGACTTCTTCGCCGCGCACCCCCTCGCGGATCTCGCCTCACGCAGTGGCTACTGGCTGGGGCAGCAGGGCCGCATCACGCAGCCGATGTATCTGCCTCAGGGTGCCGACCGGTACGAGGCGGTGACCTGGGAGCGCGCCTTCGCGATCATCGCGGAGGAGCTCACGGCGCTGGCCTCCCCCGACGAGGCGCTCTTCTACACCTCGGGCCGCACCAGCAACGAAGCCGCCTTCCTGTTCCAGCTCTTCGCCCGCGAATTCGGCACCAACAATCTCCCCGACTGCTCCAACATGTGCCATGAGTCCTCCGGATCGGCGCTGAACGAGACGATCGGCATCGGCAAGGGCAGCGTCTCGCTGGAGGATCTCCACCAGGCGGACCTGATCATCGTCGCCGGGCAGAACCCCGGCACCAATCACCCCCGGATGCTCAGCGCTCTGGAGAAGGCCAAGAACGCGGGCGCGAAGATCATTTCGGTGAATCCGCTGCCCGAGGCGGGTCTGGAGCGGTTCAAGAATCCGCAGACGCCGCGCGGCATGATCAAGGGCGTCGCGCTGAACGACCTGTTCCTGCAGATCCGCATCGGCGGCGACCAGGCCCTGTTCCGGCTGCTGAACAAGCTGATCCTTGAGACAGCGGGCGCGGTCGACGAGGAGTTCGTAGGCGAACACACGCATGGGTACGAGGAGTTCGCGACCGCGGCCCGCGGGGCCGACTGGGACGAGACGCTCGCCGCGACCGGGCTCGACCGTGCCGCCATCGAGCGGGCACTGGAGATGATCCTCGCCTCGAAGCGCACCATCGTCTGCTGGGCGATGGGCCTGACCCAGCACAAGCACGCCGTGCCGACCATCCGCGAGGTGGTCAACTTCCTGCTGCTGCGCGGCAACATCGGCCGCCCCGGCGCCGGCGTCTGTCCGGTGCGCGGGCACTCCAACGTCCAGGGCGACCGCACCATGGGCATCTTCGAGCGGCCGGCCCCCGCCTTCCTGGACGCGTTGGAGAAGGAGTTCGGCTTCGCGCCGCCGCGCCACCACGGTTTCGACGTCGTACGGTCCATCCAGGCGCTGCGCGACGGCGAGGCGAAGGTCTTCTTCGCCATGGGCGGCAACTTCGTGAGCGCCAGCCCCGACACCGAGGTCACCGAGGCCGCGATGCGCCGGGCCCGGCTCACCGTCCATGTGTCGACCAAGCTGAACCGCTCGCACGCCGTGACCGGCGCCCGGGCGCTGATCCTGCCCACCCTCGGCCGCAGTGACAAGGACATACAGGCGGGCGGCAGGCAGGTGGTGACCGTCGAGGACTCGATGGGAATGGTGCACGCCTCCCGCGGCAATCTGACACCGGCGAGCCCTCATCTGCTGTCCGAGCCGGCGATCGTGGCCCGGCTGGCGCGCGCGGTGCTCGGCCCCGGCTCACTGACGCCATGGGAGGACTTCGAGAAGGACTACGGGACGATCCGCGACCGCATCGCGCGCGTGGTGCCCGGTTTCGAGGACTTCAACGCGAAGATCGCCCACCCCGGCGGCTTTACGCTCCCGCATGCCCCGCGCGACGAGCGCCGCTTCCCCACCGCCACCGGCAAGGCCAATTTCACCGCGGCGCCGGTCGAGTTCCCGAAGGTTCCGGCGGGCCGGCTGCTGTTGCAGACGCTGCGCTCGCACGACCAGTACAACACCACGATCTACGGCCTCGACGACCGCTACCGCGGCATCAAGGGCGGCCGCCGCGTCGTCCTGGTGCACCCCGACGACGCGCGTGAACTGGGCCTGGCGGACGGCTCGTACACCGATCTGGTCAGCGAGTGGAAGGACGGCGTGGAGCGCCGGGCCGCCGGTTTCCGCGTGGTGCACTACCCCACCGCCCGGGGCTGCGCCGCCGCGTACTACCCGGAGACCAATGTGCTGGTCCCGCTGGACTCCACCGCCGACATCAGCAACACCCCGGTGAGTAAGTCCGTGATCGTCCGGTTCGAGAACAGGGAATGAGACCACCGGGCTAAGCGTTCGCTCAGGCATCTGATAAGACGGTGCACACCGCACGCAACGTACTGAGATCGGAGCCGGGCCGCATGGGCGAGCAGAGAACCGTGAAGTTCCCGCAAGAGGTCATCGACGAATACGCCGCCCTCGGGGTTGATCTGCCCGCACTCTTCTCCGCCGGACATCTCGGCAACCGCATGGGCGTGCAGATCGTCGAGGCGGCGGCGGACCGGGTCGTCGGCACGATGCCGGTCGAGGGCAACACCCAGCCGTACGGACTGCTGCACGGTGGCGCGTCCGCCGTGCTCGCCGAGACGCTCGGCTCGGTCGGCTCGATGCTGCACGGCGGGGTCACCAAGATCGCCGTCGGTGTGGATCTCAACTGCACGCACCACCGGGGCGTCCGCTCCGGCCTGGTCACCGGCGTCGCGACGCCGGTACACCGTGGTCGCACCACGGCGACGTACGAGATCGTCATCACCGACGAGCAGGACAAGCGGGTCTGCACGGCGCGGCTGACCTGTCTGCTGCGGGATGTGAACCCGGACGGCACGACGGGCTGACACCCGCGGGCCGCAGCCGGCACAGCGGTCCGGCGTCCCACACCGGCACCGGACCGCAAATCCTTGCCAACTTCCCCTCGGCCACAGGAATCAGTCAAGCAACAGCCAAGTAATCCCGTCACTCTTGCCGCACGGCCCACACGCGCGCTTCACTGTCGACCACCCCACAGGAGAACCCCCGTCCCACGACATCGAAGGGTCTCCCCTTGACTGCCGTTCCCGTACGCCTGAGTGCCGCCACCGCCGCGGCCTGCGCCCTCGTCCTCAGTGCGGCACTCCCGTCCTCAGCGATCAACTCGTACAACGCCACACCCGCGCCGGAGCGCACCGAGGTCGGCGCCCTCGTCGCCACTTGGGACAACGACGACAACCCCGCCACCCCCGACCGGGTCGACTGGGTCTGCTCCGGCACCATGATCGACGCGGACACCTTTCTGACCGCCGCGCACTGCACCACCGACTGGCCGGCGAACGTGAAGTTCTACGTCTCCCTCGATCAGGATGTGCAAGCCGGCCTCGACAGAGCCGCCGCCGAACACCCCGGCGACCCGGCGGCCGTGGCGAGGGCCGTCGCCGTTCAGGGCACCGCCCACAGCCACCCCGACTACCCGGGCCCCGCCTCGGACAATCACGACATCTCGGTCATTGAACTGACCGCCGCCCAGGTCAAGGCTCGCTGGACCTTCACCCCGGCCACTCTCCCCAAGGCCGGAGCGCTCGACGCACTGGGCCCGCAAGGACTGCAAGACACCTCGTTCTTCGTCGCGGGGTACGGAACCCAGGAGGCCACTCGCGGCCCCGGCGGCCACACCCACCCCGGCGGCGGCGTCCGAATGAAGGCCCCCGTCACGTTCGACGCCCTCAACAAAGCCTGGGTACGCCTGGCCATGACCGCGCCCCAGGGCAACGGCGGGGCCTGCTACGGCGACTCCGGCGGCCCCAACTTCGCCACCGTGGACGGCAAGCGCACCGTGGTGGCCACCACCATCACGGGCGACGGCCCGTGCTACGCCACGAACGTCTCTTACCGCCTGGACACCCCCGGCGCCCGCGCGTTCCTCTCCCCCTTCGCCAAGCTGCCGTAGCCCGCGCCACCTCCCCACGGCGGGTGCCGCCGGACCGCACGTCCGGCGGCACCAGGCGCACCATTGCCCTCTCCCGCCACCCCCGCTAGCGTCGCGGCATGGGGCCAGGACCGCCACGCCGAGCAAGGCACCTTGCGATGTGCGCCGTCGCGCTGCTGGTCGTCCTCACCGGCTGCGGGGGCGGCGGCCCCACCAGCTCCGCCTCACCGGCTCCGCGCAGCACCCCACCGAAGGAACTGTGCGAACGGCTGATCTCCCACTGGGCGCGGGTCGTCCTCGACGGCGGCGAGCAGGCCAACCTCGACTACCAGGCCATGGGCCTGTCCGGCGGGCAGAACGAGATTCTGCTGGACGTGGTGGCTGCCGCCCGCGCCGAGCAGAAGCGCCAAGGAACCGACGCCGCATGGAAGTTGATCGACCGTCAGGCAGCGGACCGCTGCACCGAGCGCCACCGCAGCGGGACGCCGACCGGGGGGCCCTGGCAATGAGCGGAGTCGGCCCGGTCGAGCCGGGCGAGGGCACGTACGCGCCGGACGACGCCCACGCTCCCCTCGCGGCCGGGCCCCGGCTCAGCCGGCCGGGCGCGTTCGCCGGGCGGCATCGCCCCGTGATCATCGCCGCCGCATCCGCGGCCATCCTCGCCGCAGGCGGGTCGCACCTCTGTCTGACCCGGCCGACGCCGCCCCCGCCTCCCCCGACGCCATGGCCGGCGCAGGCGGTCGCCTTGGCCTACGTGGCACCCGCCCGGCCGGTCGCCGGACACGACTCGTTCGATTTCACCGTCATGGTCACCACCGTCTCCGGACCGCCGGTCACGGTCGAGCGGATCACCCAGAACTCCGCAGGCCTGAGGATCTCCACCACCCCGGCGGCGCCGTTCACTGTGAGTGCTGGAAAACCACGCAAAGTACTCATCGTGGTCCATGTGTCGGAATGCGGAAAAGTGGCACGGAATGCCGCGCTCCCTTTCCTTGACGTAACACTGCGTAATGCGCGCGCAATGCAAGAACATAGTTACATTCTGGGCGACCGGTACGCCCGAGACCTGGCCGGAGCAGTTGGCACTGCGTGCCACCAAGATCGGACGTCAGGACTCAAACCGCCGAACGGTCCTGCAGGTTCTCAGCATGCGGACAAGACGAACCGGCCGGAATTCCCCCGTTCCCCCCACGAGAATCCGCTATGCATTACGCCGCGGCATAACAAGAGCGTCACATCCTTGGCCAGACCACTCCACCTCCCCCAATACCGCGCTTAGAGTCACGCCCAGTCACCGCGCCGCCGGATTACCTTCAGTTCGGTTCCAGCGCTCGACTCGGTACGTCCCGTGGGGGGCGGCCGTGCCAGGTGAAAGGACTGATCGTGCGTCAACGTTCGCTCGTAGCCATGACGGCTGCACTCACTGCGGGAGCCCTTGCGCTCACCGCCTGTGGCTCTCGCGACGACAGCAGTGGTGGGGCCGAGGGCGGCGGTACCACGGTCGTCATCGGCGTCGATGCCCCGCTGACCGGTGAGCTCTCCGCGCTGGGTCTCGGCATCAAGAACTCTGTCGACCTCGCGGCCAAGCAGGCCAACGCGAAGAAGTACGTCGAGGGCATCACCTTCAAGGTCGAGGCATTCGACGACCAGGCCCAGCCGTCCTCCGGACAGCAGAACGCCACCAAGTTCGTCGCCAACAAGGACGTCCTCGGTGTCGTCGGCCCCCTGAACTCCTCGGTGGCCGAGTCCATGCAGAAGGTCTTCGACGACGCCAAGCTGGCCCAGGTCTCGCCCGCCAACACCAACCCGGCCCTGACCCAGGGACCGAAGTGGAACAGCGGCGAGAAGGCCCGCCCGTACAAGTCGTACTTCCGCACCGCGACCACGGACGCCATCCAGGGCCCGTTCGCCGCGCAGTACCTGTTCAACGACGCCAAGAAGAAGAGCGTCTTCATCATCGATGACAAGAAGACGTACGGCGCCGGTCTCGCCGCCACCTTCAAGGCGGAGTTCGAGAAGCTCGGCGGCAAGGTCGCCGGCACCGAGCACGTGAACCCTGACACCAAGGACTTCGCGGCCGTCGTCACCCAGATCAAGAGCTCCAAGGCCGACGTCGTCTACTACGGCGGCGAGTACCCGGTCGCGGGCCCGCTCAGCAAGCAGATCAAGAAGTCCGGTGCCGCGATCCCGCTCGTCGGTGGCGACGGCATCTACAGCGCCGACTTCATCAAGCTCTCCGGCAAGGAGGGCGTGGGTGACCTCGCCACCTCCGTCGGTGCGCCGGTCGAGACGCTCCCCTCGGCCAAGGACTTCGTGGCCAACTACAAGGCCGGCGGCTACAAGGAGGCCTACGAGGCCTACGGCGGCTACTCGTACGACTCCGCCTGGGCGATCATCGAGGCTGTGAAGAAGGCCGTCGAGGGCAACGACGGCAAGCTTCCCTCCGACGCCCGCGCCAAGGTCATCGAGTCCCTGCAGGGTGTCTCCTTCGACGGTGTGACCGGCAAGGTCTCCTTCGACGAGTACGGCGACGCCACCAACAAGCAGCTCACGGTCTACAAGTACGAGGGCACCGCCTGGAAGGCCGTCAAGTCCGGCACGTTCGCCGGCTGATCCTCAGTCCGTAACACCTCACATGCCGCGCGGGGCGCGCCGCACAACCAGCGCCCCGCGCGGTGTCATATCCGTCGAAAGACTCGGAGGACCTGCGGTGCACGAACTGCCGCAACAGCTGGTCAACGGCCTGCTACTGGGATCCATGTACGGGCTCGTCGCCATCGGCTACACGATGGTTTATGGCATTGTCCAGCTCATCAACTTCGCCCATGGCGAGATCTTCATGACCGGAGGGTTCGGGGCCCTCACGGTCTGGCTCATCCTTCCCACCGGCACCACCATGTGGCTGGCCCTGCCACTCATGCTGGTCGGCGCGATCATCGTCGCCACCACCATTGCGGTCGGCGCGGAACGCTTCGCGTACCGGCCACTGCGCACCGCACCCCGCCTCGCCCCACTCATCACCGCCATCGGCCTCTCCCTGGCCCTGCAGCAGGCGGTGTGGGCCTGGTACCCCGAGGCGAAGTCCTCCCGCACCTTCCCCGAAATCCCCGGTGGCCCCTTCCACCTCGGCAGCGTCACCATCCAGACCGGTGACATCTTCCTGCTGATCGCCGCTCCCATCTGTATGGCGATCCTCGCGTTCTTCGTCATGAAGACCCGCACCGGACGCGGTATGCAGGCCACCGCCCAGGATCCGGACACGGCCAAGCTCATGGGCATCAACACCGACCGCATCATCGTGGTCGCGTTCGCCCTCGGCGCCGCGTTCGCCGCCGTCGGAGCCGTCGCGTACGGCCTCAAGTACGGCGAAGTGAACTTCCGCATGGGCTTCATTCTCGGCCTCAAGGCGTTCACCGCAGCCGTCCTCGGCGGCATCGGCAATATCTACGGCGCCATGCTGGGCGGTCTCGCCCTGGGCATCGCCGAAACCATGGCCACGGCCTACATCAACGACATCCCCGGCATGCAGCAGCTCGGCGGCCAGTCCTGGGCCGACGTCTGGGCCTTCGTACTTCTCATCGTCGTGCTCCTCGTCAGGCCACAAGGCCTCCTCGGCGAGCGCGTCGCGGACAGGGCGTGACACCGATGACGACACAGACTCCCACCGCGGAAACCCCGCGGACCCCGGCCGACAGCGCTCAGACGGGCCTCATCTCCCTCCCGCCGAACATCGCGCGCGCCGTCGCGACCGGAGGCGGCGCACTCACCGTCATCTCCGCGTTCCTCGCCTGGACCTGGACGGCCGCCTTCCCCGGCGACCTCACCGTCTACGGCTACCCCGGCGGGCTCCAGTGGCTCGTCCTCATCGCGGGCGTCCTGACCACCCTGTTCGGACTCTCCTCGTACGGCGTCAAGGGCCTCAGGTGGCTCGCTCCCGCCGGTGCCGACAGCTCCATCAGGCTCTCCGCGCTCGGCGCCTTCGCCACCACCTGGTTCACCCTGATCGCCATCAGCTACGAGCTCGGCGGCCTCGCCAACCTCGAGCCCGGTGGGTACGTCGCGGGAATCGCCACCCTGGTCGCCCTCATCGGCGCCCTCGGGCTGCCCTTCGAGCGCCCCGCGCCCGACCCGGCAGACCCCGAGGACACCGGCTGGGACCAGTTCCGGCACAACGCCCGCGGCTCCTTCACCACGTTCAAGGCGGCCTTCGCCAGCGGCACCGCGGCACCCGCCCGCAAGCTGCCCTCCTACGTCGAGATCCTGATCATCGTCGCGGCGCTCAGCTTCGGCCTGGTCGTCTTCACGTACGGCATCGGCACCGAGTACGACGAACTCTTCATCGGCTTCCTCATCACCGCCGGTTTCGGGTTCGCCGCGCTCTTCAAGTCCGGCCTGGTCGGACGGGTGTCCGCGATCACCGCCAAGCACCGCAATGTGACGATGGCCGGCGCGTTCGCCGCCGCCGCTGCCTTCCCCTTCACCCAGTCCGACGACCAGTACGCGACCATCGGCGTCTACATCCTGATCTTCGCCACCGTCGCCCTCGGTCTGAACATCGTCGTCGGCCTCGCCGGACTCCTCGACCTCGGTTACGTCGCCTTCCTCGGTGTCGGCGCGTACGCCGCGGCCATGGTCTCCGGATCGCCGTCCTCGCCGTTCGACATCCACCTCCCCTTCTGGGGGGCGGTCCTCGTCGGCGCCACCGCGTCCATGGTCTTCGGCGTCCTGATCGGCGCCCCGACCCTGCGACTGCGCGGCGACTACCTCGCGATCGTGACGCTCGGCTTCGGTGAGATCTTCCGGATCACCGTCAACAACCTCGACGGCACCTCCGGCCCTGACATCACCAACGGGTCCAACGGCATCTCGTCGATCCCGAACCTGCAGATGTTCGGCTTCGACTTCGGACTCGAGCACAGCATCTTCGGCATCACCATCGGCCGGTTCGCGAACTACTTCTTCCTGATGCTGCTGATCACCCTGATCGTCGTGGTGGTCTTCCGCCGCAGCGGAGACTCCCGCATCGGCCGCGCCTGGATCGCGATCCGCGAGGACGAGACCGCGGCGCTCGCCATGGGCATCAACGGCTTCCGGGTCAAGCTCATCGCGTTCGCTCTCGGTGCGACCCTGGCCGGCCTCGCCGGTACGGTCCAGGCCCACGTCACCTACACCGTGACGCCGGAGCAGTACCAGTTCGCCCACGTCGTCCCGCCGAACTCGGCCTTCCTGCTGGCCGCGGTCGTCCTCGGTGGCATGGGCACCATCAGCGGACCGCTCGTCGGCGCCGCGCTGCTCTACCTGATCCCGGCCAAGCTGCAGTTCCTCGGCGACTACCAGCTCCTCGCCTTCGGCCTCGCGCTCGTCCTCCTGATGCGCTTCAGGCCCGAGGGACTCATCCCCAACCGGCGCCGCCAGCTCGAGTTCCACGAATCCGCGGAAGCGCCCGCAGTCCTCAGCAAGACAGGGGCCTGATCCATGACCACCGACACCACCACGAAGGGCACCGCCCCGGCCACCGCGCCCGGCGAGACGGTCCTCGACGCCCGCGGCGTCACCATGCGGTTCGGCGGCCTCACCGCCGTACGCTCGGTCGACCTCACCGTCAACAGCGGCGAGATCGTCGGCCTCATCGGCCCCAACGGCGCGGGGAAGACCACCTTCTTCAACTGCCTCACCGGTCTCTACATCCCCACCGAGGGCGAGGTCCGCTACAAGGGCACCGTCCTCCCCGCCAAGTCCTTCAAGGTCACGGCGGCGGGCGTCGCGCGAACCTTCCAGAACATCCGCCTCTTCGGCAACATGACCGTTCTGGAGAATGTGCTCGTCGGCCGCCACACCCGTACCAATGAAGGCCTCTGGTCCGCCCTCCTGCGCGGCCCCGGCTTCCACAAGGCCGAAGCCAAATCCCGGGCACGGGCCATGGAACTCCTCGAGTTCATCGGCCTCGCGGGCAAGGCGGAACACCTCTCCCGCAACCTCCCCTACGGCGAACAGCGCAAGCTCGAAATCGCGCGCGCACTCGCCAGCGACCCCGGCCTGCTCCTCCTCGACGAGCCGACGGCCGGAATGAACCCGCAGGAGACGCGGGCCACTGAAGAGCTCGTCTTCGCCATCCGGGACATGGGCATCGCCGTCCTCGTCATCGAGCACGACATGCGCTTCATCTTCAACCTGTGCGACCGCGTCGCGGTTCTCGTCCAGGGCGAGAAGCTCGTCGAAGGCGACAGCGAGACCGTCCAGGGCGACGAGCGCGTCATCGCCGCCTACCTCGGCGAGCCCTTCGAAGGCGCCCCCGGCGACGAAGAAGTGGCCGAAGTGGAAGCGGCCGAAACCGGCGCAGCGGGGTCCACCGGACCCGCCGAGTCCGCCAGCAAGGAGAACGACTGATGACCGCACTTCTCGAAGTCGAGGACCTGCGCGTCGCCTACGGCAAGATCGAGGCCGTCAAGGGCATCTCGTTCAGCGTCGAAGCCGGCGAGGTCGTCACCCTCATCGGCACCAACGGCGCCGGCAAGACGACCACCCTGCGCACCCTCTCAGGCCTTCTCAAGCCTGTCGGCGGCCAGATCAAGTTCAACGGCAAGTCGTTGAAGAAGACCCCGGCCCACCAGATCGTCTCGCTCGGACTCGCCCACTCCCCCGAGGGGCGGCACATCTTCCCGCGCATGACGATCGAGGACAACCTGCGGCTCGGCGCCTTCCTCCGCAGCGACAAGGCTGGAATCGAGAAGGACATCCAGCGCGCCTACGACCTCTTCCCCATCCTGGGTGAGCGTCGCAAGCAGGCCGCAGGCACGCTCTCCGGCGGCGAGCAGCAGATGCTCGCCATGGGGCGCGCGCTGATGTCCCAGCCCAAGCTGCTCATGCTCGACGAGCCCTCCATGGGTCTCTCCCCGATCATGATGCAGAAGATCATGGCGACGATCGTCGAGCTCAAGGCCCAGGGCACCACCATTCTGCTCGTCGAGCAGAACGCCCAGGCCGCGCTGTCGCTCGCCGACCAGGGCCATGTCATGGAGATCGGCAATATCGTGCTCTCCGGCACGGGCCAGGACCTGCTCCACGACGACTCGGTCCGCAAGGCCTACCTCGGCGAGGACTGAGCCGTACGCATACGGAGAGGCCCGCACCCCGAGCTCGGGGTGCGGGCCTCTCCGTATGCCCTACTGGTCCTTCGCGGCCTTCTTCTCCTCGGCGTCCTCGATGACCGCCTCGGCGACCTGCTGCATCGACAACCGCCGGTCCATCGACGTCTTCTGGATCCAGCGGAACGCGGCCGGCTCCGTCAGCCCGTACTGCGTCTGCAGAACGCTCTTCGCACGGTCCACGAGCTTGCGCGTCTCCAGCCGCTGCGAAAGGTCGGCGACCTCCTGCTCCAGCGCCTTCAGCTCGGTGAACCGGGACACCGCCATCTCGATGGCGGGGACCACATCACTCTTGCTGAACGGCTTCACCAGATACGCCATGGCCCCGGCGTCCCGGGCCCGCTCGACGAGATCGCGCTGCGAGAACGCGGTGAGCATCAGGACGGGGGCGATGGACTCCTCGGCGATCTTCTCGGCCGCGGAGATCCCGTCCAGGACGGGCATCTTCACATCCAGAATCACCAGATCGGGCCGGTGCTCCCGGGCCAGCTCGACGGCCCGCTGCCCGTCTCCGGCCTCGCCGACGACCGCGTAGCCCTCTTCCTCCAGCATCTCTTTGAGGTCGAGACGGATGAGGGCCTCGTCCTCGGCGATCACGACACGGGTCGTCAGCGGAGGGACATGCGACTTGTCGTCGTCGTCGACGGGCTGGGGCGAGTCGGGGGCGGTCACGGGAGCTCCTCGTTCAGGACAGGCACAGCTCCCAAGAGCCTACCCAGCTGCGGTAAGGTGGTGCTGCAGCAGGTCGGGGGCAACCTTTGATTCTGCGAGCCCCGGTAGCCCAATTGGCAGCAGGCAATGGATTCAAAACCCATACAGTGTCGGTTCGAGTCCGACCCGGGGCACTTTTCCTTCGGTTCCAAGGTCACGTCGGAATAGTTGAAGTTCACGTGAACGTGTGATCGTTTCACCGTTCCGCCCCGGGCCATGAAGATCCAGCCGGGCTCGGCCGCATGTACGACCTGGATACGCGCACCCGACGCCTACTTGAGGCTGTCGTCCTCGCCGATGTGGTGGACGCGCACCAGGTTCGTCGAGCCCGGGACGCCGGGCGGCGAGCCCGCCGTGATCACGACGATGTCGCCCTTCTCGCAGCGGCCGATCTTCAGCAGCTCCTCGTCGACCTGAGCGACCATCGCGTCCGTGGAGTCGACACGCGGGCCGAGGAAGGTCTCCACGCCCCAGGTGAGATTGAGCTGGGAGCGGGTGGCCGCGTCCGGGGTGAAGGCGAGCAGCGGGATCGGTGAGCGGTAGCGGGAGAGGCGCCTGACCGTGTCGCCGGACTGGGTGAAGGCGACCAGGAACTTCGCGCCCAGGAAGTCGCCCATCTCCGCGGCCGCGCGGGCCACGGCGCCGCCCTGGGTGCGTGGCTTGTTGCGTTCGGTCAGCGGGGGCAGGCCTTTGGCGAGGACGTCTTCCTCGGCCGCCTCGACGATGCGGCTCATCGTCTTCACCGTCTCGACGGGGTACTTGCCGACGCTGGTCTCGCCGGAGAGCATCACGGCGTCGGTGCCGTCGATGACGGCGTTGGCGACGTCGGACGCCTCGGCGCGCGTGGGGCGGGAGTTGTCGATCATCGAGTCGAGCATCTGGGTGGCGACGATGACCGGCTTGGCGTTGCGCTTGGCGAGCTTGATCGCGCGCTTCTGGACGATCGGCACCTGCTCCAGTGGCATTTCGACGCCGAGGTCGCCGCGGGCGACCATGATGCCGTCGAAGGCGGCCACGATGTCGTCGATGTTCTCGACGGCCTGCGGCTTCTCCACCTTTGCGATGACGGGGAGGCGGCGGCCCTCCTCCTCCATGATCCGGTGGACGTCGTCGATGTCGCGTCCGCTGCGTACGAAGGAGAGCGCGATGATGTCGGCCCCGATGCGCAGCGCCCAGCGGAGGTCCTCGATGTCCTTCTCGGAGAGGGCGGGGACGGAGACTGCGACGCCGGGGAGGTTGAGGCCCTTGTGGTCGGAGACCATGCCGCCTTCGACGACGGTGGTGTGGACCCGGGGGCCGTCCACCGCGGTCACTTCGAGGGCAACCTTGCCGTCGTCGACGAGGATGCGCTCACCGGTGGTGACATCGCCCGCGAGGCCCTGGTAGGTGGTGCCGCAGGTGTGTCGGTCGCCTTCCGTCTCCTCGACGGTGATGGTGAATTCATCGCCGCGTTCAAGCAGTACGGGGCCTTCACGGAAGCGTCCGAGGCGAATCTTCGGACCTTGAAGGTCGGTGAGGACGCCGACGCTGCGGCCTGTTTCGTCGGATGCTTTGCGTACGCGCTGATAGCGCTCCTCGTGCTCGGCGTAGGTGCCGTGGCTGAGGTTGAAGCGGGCGACGTCCATTCCGGCTTCGACCAGTGCCTTGATCTGGTCGTATGAGTCGGTGGCGGGTCCCAGGGTGCAGACGATCTTTGCTCGGCGCATGCTTCGAGCCTAGGGCTTACCGGCGGGTAGAGAATTGGTCGCGCATGACTACTCAACAACCTTTACATGAAGGGTTATTGACAAGTGTTGAATTGTGCGCAGCGGTGCTCTGATGAGCATTCATGACAAGTATGCGCGCAGCACCCAGGGGCCGGTCCATAACGCAGTGTGATCACGGGGACCTCGGTCGCTAAAGCTGCGGGGGCGTCATCGTGAAGCGCGCGTTCACCTGTGCGTAGACCGTCTGGCGCTGCGGCTCCAGATCGAGGGCCGGGGCCGTCTCGGCGCCCTCGGCTGAGCCGTACGCGGCCATACGCATGCCGCCGGGAGCGGGCGGCATGCCGTACGGGACGGTGTTCTCCGCACCCAGGTCGGCCAGCTCGACCAGGGCGGACAGCCGCGCCCCCAGTGCCTCGGCGTACTCACGGGCGCGCTGGACCGCCTCCCGCACCGCCTGGCGGCGGGCCTCGCCGTGGGCCGGGGAGTCGGGGCGCAGTGACCACCAAGGACCGTCGACCCGGGTCAGCTCCAGGTCCGAGAGCCGGGTGGTGAGCTCTCCGAGCGCGGTGAAGTCGGCGAGCTCGGCGGTGATGTGGACCCGGCCGTGATAGGCGCGGACCCGTTCGCCCCTGCCGTGGCGGCCCAGTTCGGGGCTGATGGAGAACGCGCCGGTCTCCAGCTTCTCCACCGACTCGCCGTACGACTTGATCAGGTCCAGGACCGCGGAGTTGCGGCGGGTGAGGTCTTCCAGCGCGCTGCGCCGGTCCGTGCCGCGTGCGCTGACCGCGACGCCGATCCTGGCGATCTCCGGGTCGAACTCCAGGCGCGCCTCGCCGCGCACGGCGACGCGCGGCGTCTCGGGGGTGCCGTACGGCGCGGCGGTGTGGGGTGCGTCGGTGGTCACGGGAAGCTCCCTCGTACGTCCTCAAACAGTCGTCATGGACACTCTCGCACCCGCCGACGACAACTGGCAGACACCAGATCGAAACCCGCGAGGGGTGTTGCCGCGCGATGCTTCTGAGCCAGAATCTACGCGCGTTGTGCAGCTGACCGATGGACATCGAGGGAGACGAAATGCCGCTGAACCGAAGGACGTTCCTGGAGCGTTCGGCCGCCGCCGGGGCGGGAGTGGCCGTCGCCGGCGCCGCCGCCGCGCCCGCCGCGGCGGCACAGGGCCAGAGCCACGGACGTCCGCCGAAGCGGTACTCCTTCACCGTCATGGGCACCACCGATCTGCACGGCAATGTCTTCAACTGGGACTACTTCACGGACAAGGAGTTCGACGACAAGGCACACAACGACGTGGGCCTGGCGAAGATCTCGACACTTGTCGATCAGGTGCGGAAGGAGAAGGGGCGGCGCAACACCCTTCTCATCGACGCGGGTGACACCATCCAGGGCACCCAGCTGTCGTACTACTACGCGAAGGTCGACCCGATCACGGCCAAGCGCGGCCCCGTGCACCCCATGGCGCAGGCCATGAACGCCATGGGCTACGACGCGGCGGCGCTCGGCAACCACGAGTTCAACTACGGCATCCCGGTGCTGCGGAAGTTCGAGGAGCAGTGCGACTTCCCGCTGCTCGGCGCGAACGCGCTGGACGCCAAGACGCTCCGTCCGGCCTTCCCGCCGTACAGCATCCACCGCCTGTGCACCCCGCACGGCCGTGACGTCAAGGTCGCGGTCCTCGGCCTGACCAATCCCGGCATCGCCATCTGGGACAAGGCCAATGTCCAGGGCAAGATGGTCTTCCCGGGTCTGGAGGAGCAGGCCGCGAAGTGGGTGCCGAAGCTGCGCTCCATGGGCGCGGACGTCGTGATCGTCTCCGCTCACTCGGGCTCCAGCGGCACTTCCTCGTACGGCGACCAGCTCCCGTACATCGAGAACGCCGCCGGTCTCGTCGCCGAGCAGGTGCCCAGCATCGACGCGATACTCGTCGGTCACGCGCATACCGAGATCGCCGAGTACTTCGTCGCCAACAAGGAGACCGGCGAGAAGGTGGTGCTCTCCGAGCCGCTCAAGTGGGGCCAGCGGCTCACCCTCTTCGACTTCGACCTGGTCTGGAACAAGGGCTGCTGGACGGTCGAGAAGGTCGGCGCGCAGGTCCTCAACTCCAACACGGCCGCCGAGGATCCGAAGATCATCCGGCTCCTTGACGACGAACACAAGAAGGTCGTCGCGTACGTCAACCAGGTCATCGGCACTTCCGCCGCCGCGATGGCCGCGACCGAGGGCCCGTACAAGGACGTCCCGATCATCGATCTGATCAACCATGTCCAGGCGGAGACGGTGAAGGCTGCCCTGGCCGGCGGCGAGTACGCGGCGCTGCCCGTCGTCTCCCAGGCCTCCTGTTTCTCCCGGACGGCGGCGATCCCGGCCGGCCAGGTGACGATCCGCGAAGCGGCCGGCCTGTACGTCTTCGAGAACACCCTGGAGGCGCGGCTGCTGACCGGCGCCCAGCTGAAGGACTATCTGGAGTTCTCCGCGAAGTACTTCGTCCAGACGGCCGCCGGTGCTCCCGTGGACCCGGCGAAGCTCACCAACGCCGACAGCATTCCGGACTACAACTACGACGCTCTGTACGGCCTGACGTACGAGATCGACATCGCGAAGCCGGCCGGTTCGCGGATCGTGAACCTGTCCTTCGCGGGCAAGCCGATCGATCCGGCCGCTCAGTTCGTGCTGGCGGTCAACAACTACCGGGCCAGCGGCGGCGGGAACTTCCCGCACGTCGCACAGGCCAAGCAGCTGTGGGCCAATTCGGACGAGATCCGCAACACGATCATCACGTGGGCGAAGGCCAAGGGCACGATCGATCCCGCGCAGTTCGCTTCGGTGGACTGGAAGCTGACGCGGGACGGCACGCCCGTCTTCTGATCAGGAGTGTTCCATCAGCGGGCGCAGGCCCTCCGGCGTGTGTGCCGGCAGGGCCCGTTCGCGGTCCAGGCCGAAGCTGGTGAAGGCGGTGCGACGCGGCAGCGGGTAGGGCTCCTTGCCGGTGAGGGAGTTGAGGATGCTCGCGCTGCGCCAGGCGGCCAGGCCAAGGTCGGGCGCGCCGACGCCGTGCGTGTGCCGCTCCGCGTTCTGTACGTACACCGAGCCGGTCACCGAGCTGTCCAGGATCAGCCGGAACCGGTCGTCGATGCGCGGGCGCCCGGCCGCGTCACGGATCATGTGCGGGTCGAGGCCGGCCAGCATCCGGTCGAGCGAACGCTCGCGGTAGCCGGTGGCGAGGACAACGGCGTCGGTGGTGAGGCGGGAGCGGGTGCCCTGCTGGGTGTGCTCGATGTGGAGTTCGACCTTGGTGGTGGCGACCCGGCCGGCGGTGCGGACCGAGACGCCGGGGGTGAGGACGGCGTCGGGCCAACCGCCGTTCAGGGTGCGGCGGTAGAGCTCGTCGTGGATGGCGGCGATGGTGTCGGCGTCGATGCCCTTGTGGAGCTGCCACTGGCGTGGGACGAGGGCGTCGCGGGTCTGCTCGGGCAGCGCGTGGAAGTAGCGGGTGTAGTCGGGGGTGAAGTGCTCCAGGCCGAGCTTGGAGTACTCCATCGGCGCGAAGGCTTCGGTACGGGCCAGCCAGTGGATCTTCTCGGCGCCCGCCGGCCGGGCCCGTAGCAGGTCGAGGAAGACCTCGGCGCCCGACTGTCCGGAGCCGATGATCGTGATGTGCTCGGCGGCCAGCAGCCGTTCGCGGTTGTCGAGGTAGTCGGCGGAGTGGATGACCGGGACGGTCGGGGCGTCGGCGAGCGGCCTGAGCGGCTCGGGCACGTACGGCTCGGTGCCGATCCCGAGCGCGATGTGCCGCGTGTACGCACGCCCCAGGGCCTCCGCCTCGCCCTCGGCGTCGAGTTGCGTGAAGTCGACCTCGAACAGGGAGCGTTCGGGGTTCCAGCGCACAGCGTCGACCTGATGGCCGAAGTGCAGGCCGGTGAGGCTGTCGCTGACCCAGCGGCAGTAGGCGTCGTACTCGGCGCGCTGGATGTGGAACCGCTCGGCGAAGTAGAAGGGGAAGAGCCGGTCCCGGGAGCGCAGATAGTTGAGGAAGGACCAGGGGCTGGCGGGGTCGGCGAGCGTCACCAGGTCGGCAAGGAACGGAACTTGGAGGGTTGCGCCCTCGATCAGCAGGCCGGGGTGCCAGTGGAAGGCGGGCCGCTGCTCGTAGAAGGCGGTGGCGAGACCGCCGTGGACGCCGTCGGCGAGCGCGGCGAGGGAGAGGTTGAACGGGCCGATGCCGATGCCCACGAGGTCGTGGGGCTGGGGGTCCCCCCACGCCCCCTGGGGGGAGGGTTGGGTTGCGGGCATGCCGGTCATCGTGGGGTGCTGCCTTTCACGAGTTCGATCAGGACTTCCTGGACCAGAGCTGCCAGGTCACCGGGGGTGGCGTGCGGGTTGAGCAGGGTGGCCTTGAGCCAGAGGCGGCCGTCGGCGCGGGCCCGGCCGAGGACGGCGCGGCCGTCGGCGAGGAGCGTGCGGCGGATGCCCGCGGTCTGCTCGTCGGTGGCCCCGGTGGGCCGGAACAGGACGGTGGAAAGTACGGGCCGCTCGCACAGGTCGAGGCGGGGGTGTTCCTCGACGAGGTCGGCGAGTTGCTGGGCGGCGGCGCAGGCGCGGTCGACGAGCGCGCCGAGGCCGGTGCGGCCGAGCGCCCGGAGGGTGACGGCGACTTTGAGGATGTCGGGGCGTCGTGTCGTACGCAGGGAGCGGCCCAGCAGGTCGGGCAGGCCGGCCTCGGTGTCGTCGTCGGCGTTGAGGTAGTCGGCGGTGATGGCGAGGGGGGCGGTCAGGGCCCGGTCGGGGATGGCGAGCAGGCCCGCCGCGATCGGCTGCCAGCCCAGTTTGTGCAGGTCGAGGGTTACGGATTGGGCGCGCTCCAGGCCGGCCAGCTTGCCGCGGTGCTCCGCGCTGAACAGCAGCGGTCCGCCGTAAGCGGCGTCGATGTGGAGCTCGGCGCCATGGCGCCCGCACAGGTCGGCGATCTCGGGGAGCGGGTCGATTCGCCCTGTGTCGGTGGTGCCCGCGGTGGCGGCGACGAGGAGCGGGCCGGGCAGATCCGCGAGGGCCTTGTCGAGTGCGGCGAGGTCGAGGACGCCGGAGGGGGTGGGGACGGTCACCGGCTCGGGCAGGCCGAGGAGCCAGGCGGCGCGGTGCACGGAGTGATGGGCGGCGGCGCCGCAGATCACCTGGACCGCGCCGTGGCGTTCGCGGGCCAGCAGCAGGCCGAGCTGGTTGGACTCGGTGCCGCCGGTGGTGACGAGGGCGTCGGGGTCGGCCTGGTGCGGGTAGACCTCGGCGGCGAGGGCGCGGCAGACCACGGCCTCCAGCTCTGACGCGGCCGGGGCCTGGTCCCAGGAGTCCATGGAGGGGTTGAGCGCGGAGGCGGCGAGATCGGCGGCGACGGCGAGCGCGAGTGGCGAGGTGTGCAGATGGGCCACGCACAGGGGGTCCGCGGGGTCGGCGGCGCCGTGCGAGAGGGTGCGGACGAGGCCGCGCAGGGCGTCTTCGGCACCGGTGCCGCGGTCGGGGAGCACGGGCTCGGCGGCCTCGCGGACCCGCGCGGCCACGGCGTCGGGGCCGCCGGCAGGGAACGGCCCGCCGCGCGCCACCGCGCCCTCGTGGAGCGCGTCGAGCACGACGGCGAGCAGCGGCCGCAGGGCGTCGGGGCCTGCGATTCCTCCGGCGAGGGGCGGGCCGGGCGGCGGCGTACTCATGCGGGGTCCTCCGGTGAGCGCGGGGTGTCACACCAGGGTGTACGGGGGACCCGGCCGGGTGCCCGCAGAGCTCAACGATCCGGACCCGAAAGTGGTACTGCGGTGGGGAAGGGGGGAGTTGGGGGGCGGGTTGTTGATATGGCGGGGCGGGTGAGCGGGGTGCGGGGGGCCGCTGCGCGGGGCCTGTTCCCCTACCCGCCCCTTCCCGTAACCGGGGCTCCGCCCCAGACCCCGCGCCTCAAACTCCCCCAGACTTCGTCCGGGCCCCCACGAGGCTTCAGTTTCCGCCGGAGGAGCTGAATTTCAGCCCCTCCGGCGATTGAGGAGCGGGGGTCCGGGGGCGGAGCCCCCGGGGGCGGCTAGCCTCCGCGGACCGTCAACGCGCGGCGCAGGTCGTCGAGTTGGTCGGCCAGCTTGCGGCGCAGCGCCGGGATCAGGTCCGCGTCGCGCAGGCACTCCTCGCCCAGTCGCAGCGCCTCCGCGTCCACCGCGTGGAGCGGGAAGGCGTAGCGGCCCGCCGCCTCCGCGATGGCAGGGCCGCGGCGGGTGGCCAGGGACACCGAGTCGGAGTAGTAGCGGGGCACGTACTCCCTTACCAGATCGGCCTGTTCGGGCTGCCAGAAGCCCTGGGCCGTTGCCGTGAACAGGTAGTTGGACAGCGAGTCGGTGGTGAACAGCCGCTGCCAGGCCGCCGCCTTCGCCTCCGGCGTGGGCAGGGCTGCGCGACAGCGGGCCGCGCCCTCCTGGCCGGTGGCGCTGGGGTCGCGGTGCAGTTCCGCGGCGATCGCCGCGTCGTCGATCGCGCCGAGGACTGCGAGGCGGTACAGGATGCGCCAGCGCAGTTCCGGGTCGAGCTCCGGGCCACCGGGCACGCTGCCGTCGCCGAGCCACTCCTGGAGCGTCTCCGGCTGGGCGGCGGCGTCGATGAAGTGGCGTACGGCGGTCAGGCGCAGGCCGGGGTCGTTGCCGTCCTCGGTGCGGCGCAGCAGGTCGCGGCAGATGCCCCTGATCGCGCCGAGGGCGGCGGGCCGCTCGTCGGCGGGGAGGTAGCGGTCGGCGATCTGACCGGCGGCGAAGGCGAGGACGCCCTGGACGACGGCGAGGTCCGACTCGCGCGGGAGATGGGCGCGGGCGGCCTCCAGATAGGCGGTGGGGGTCATGGTCAGGGGGCCGGAGTTCGCCCCGCGGGAGACGCTGCCGCCGTCGCGGACCATGTCGCGGGCGGCGTTCCACACGACGGCGCGGGTCAGCGGGTCCGGGATGCTGGAGAGGGAGCGTACGGCCGTGTCCCAGGAGGCGGCGTCCAGGCGGACCTTGGCGTAGCTGGCGTCGCCGTCGTTGAGGACGACGAGGGCCGGGCGGCGGCCCGGGTGGGTGCCGCCGTTCCCGTTCTGCGGGACGTCCAGTTCGAGCCTGTCTCGCAGCACGAGCCGGCCGGGGTCCACCGGGTCGGCGTCGTACGCGCCGACCGCGATGCGGTGCGGACGGCTGCCGTCGCGGGCGATCTGCAGCGCCCAGCTGCCGTTGGACTCGGTGATCGTCGGCGTGAGGGTGTCGACGCCCGTCGTACGCAGCCAGGACGCCGCCCAGCCGTGCACATCGCGGTCAGTGGCGTGCGCGAGGGAGTCGATGAAGTCGGCCAGTGTCGCGTTGGCGAACTTGTGCCGGGCGAAGTGGGTGTTGATCCCGGCGAGGAAGTCCTTCTCGCCCAGCCAGGTCACCAGCTGGCGCAGGGCGGACGCGCCCTTGGCGTACGAGATGCCGTCGAAGTTGAGCATCGCCGACGCGGTGTCGGGCACGGCGTCCGGGTCCGGTGCGACGGGGTGGGTGGAGGGCCGCTGGTCGGCGTCGTAGCCCCAGGACTTGCGGCCGATCGCGAAGTCCACCCAGGTGTCGGTGAAGCGGGTGGCCTCGGTGAGGGTCTGGTAGCCCATGTACTCGGCGAAGGACTCGTTCAGCCAGATGTCGTCCCACCACTTGAGCGTGACGAGGTCGCCGAACCACATGTGGGCCATCTCGTGGGCGATGACCATGGCGCGGGTCTGCCGCTCGGTGTCGGTGACCGCGGAGCGGTAGATGAACTCGTCGCGGAAAGTGACCAGGCCCGGGTTCTCCATCGCCCCGGCGTTGAACTCGGGCACGAATGCCTGGTCGTAGGAGTCGAAGGGATACGGCTCCTCGAACTTCTCGTGGTACCGGTCGTAGCACTGGCGCGTGATCTCGAGGATCTCGTCGGCGTCCGCGTCGAGGTGGGGCGCGAGCGAGCGGCGGCAGTGGATGCCGAAGGGCAGCCCGGCGTGCTCGGTTGTCACGGAGTGCCAGGGGCCCGCGGCGACGGCCACGAAGTAGGTGGCGAGCGGTGGGGTCTCCGCGCAGGTCCAGCGGCCGTCGCCGTCGGGGGTGGCGACGCCGTTGCCGAGGACGGTCCAGCCCTCGGGCGCTGCGACGGAAACGTCGAAGACGGCCTTGAGGTCGGGCTGGTCGAAGGCGGCGAAGACGCGCTGGACGTCCTCCATGAAGAGCTGGGTGTAGACGTACGTCTCGCCGTCGGTGGGGTCGGTGAAGCGGTGCATGCCTTCACCGGTGCGGGAGTAGCGCATGTCCGCCTCGACGCGCAGCTCGTGCTCCCCGGCGCTCAGGCCGGTGAGCGCGAGCCGGTTCTCGGCGAGTGACTCCGGGTCGATGGGCTGCCCGTCGAGAGTGACGGAGCGCAGCACGGCCGGCTTGAGCTCGACGAAGGTGTCCCCGGCCGCGCGCGCGGTGAACTGGATGACGGTTCGGGAGTCGAAGGTCTCTTCGCCACCGGTGAGATCGAGCTCGACCGTGTACCGGTGGACGTCGAGGAGCTGGGCTCGGGTCTGCGCTTCGTCGCGCGTCAGTACGGACATGGGGGCCATGCTGCCCGATGGCCCCTGTCCTGCACACGGGGTATCGATTGTGCTCTCGGCGCACAGACCTGCGGCGGGGGGCCTCAGGCGTCGGGTTATGCCTTCGAGTCGTTGTCCGGGGCGGTGTCCAGGGCGGTGTCCGGGGCCGTGTGCCGGTCGGCCGCCGGATCGGCCTTCGGGCCGGCCGCGATTGTCTCGTGGTGGCGGATGACCTCGGCGATGATGAAGTTCAGCAGCTTCTCCGCGAAGGCGGGGTCCAGCTTCGCGCTCTCCGCGAGCTGCCGCAGCCGCTCGATCTGGCGGGACTCACGGTCCGGGTCGGCGGGCGGCAGATGGTGCTGCGCCTTGAGGTGGCCGACCTGCTGTGTGCACTTGAAACGCTCGGCGAGCATATGGACGACTGCCGCGTCGATGTTGTCGATGCTCTCGCGCAGACGGTTCAGTTCGGCGCGCACGTTCTCGTCGATGTCCCTCGTGGTCATGGTCATCGAGCTTACGTCGATCAGGTTGCCCGCCGATCACGAGGTGATCGTCGGCGGGTGTTCGGGGTCCGGGATCCGGTTGCTCCAGCCGCCCGGGACGGCGCGGCCCTGCTGCTCGCGGAAGCGGATTGGGGCGGTGCCGACGCGGCGGGTGAACAGCCGGGAGAAGTACGCCGGGTCCTCGTAGCCGACGCGGCGGGCGACGGCGGCGACGGGGAGTTCGGTGGCCGCGAGCAGTTCCTTGGCCCGGCCCAGGCGGATGCCGAGAAGGTAGTCCTTGGGGCTGCAGCCGGCGCCGCGGCGGACCGCGGTGCGCAGTTCGGCGGGGGTCATGCCGTGCCGGGCCGCGTGTTCGGCGACGGAGAGCGGCTGGAAGGCGTCGCGGGCGAGGGCGGTCAGCACCGGGTCGCCGGCGGCATTGGTGTCGGCGCGGCCGCGGCGCAGGGCGACGAGGAGCTCATGGACGGCGGCGCCCGTCTCGACCTCCAGGAGCGGGTTGCCGAGGCGTGCGGCGCGGACGATGCGGCCGACGGCGGCGCGCGCGCCCGTGGCCTCGGAGAGCGGGACGACGGGCCGGTCGGGCTCGATGTAGCCGAGTTCGGTGTACGTGGCGGTGGCGGGCCCGGTGAAGTCGACGAAGCTCTCGTCCCAGCCGCCGGCCGGATCGGGGCCGTAGTGGTGCGGAACGCCGGGGGTGAGCCAGATCAGGGCGGGCGCGGTGACGGCGGCGCGCCGTCCGTCGGGTCCGCGGAACCAGCCGCCGCCGGCGCTGATCACGACGGCGACATGGTGGTCGAGGGTGCGGGGGCCGACGGTGGGCAGGACGCCGTGCTGGAGGCCGACGCCGAGACAGACGAGGCCGAGGCGGTGATGGACGGGGCCGGGAGTGAAATAGCGCATCCAGGTGTGGTACATCCGCCTTCGTCCTTTCCCTGGGCGCCGGAGGCTCCGCACTGCGTCCAATCAGCGCCGATCTTTGTCCATGGACCGGCCCGCCGCCAGGGGGCGATCGTGTCGGCAACGGGTACGAGCGCCCGGAGGTGGACCGAGCGCATAAGGGGTGTCGGTGGGTGAGTTCACTGTGGGCGATGAGGACTTCCTGGTGGACGGGCGGCCGGTGCGGCTGCTGTCCGGGGCGCTGCACTACTTCCGGGTGCACGAGGCGCAGTGGGGCCACCGGCTGGCGATGCTGCGGGCCATGGGCCTCAACTGCGTGGAGACCTACGTCCCCTGGAATCTGCACGAACCGGAGCCCGGCCGGTACGCCGACGCGGACGCCCTCGCCCGGTTCCTCGACGCCGCGCACGCCGCCGGGCTGTGGGCGATCGTGCGGCCCGGTCCGTACATCTGCGCCGAGTGGGAGAACGGCGGGCTGCCGCACTGGCTGACCGGTCGGCTCGGACGGCGCGTGCGCACGGACGACGCCGAGTATCTGGGGCATGTGGAACGCTGGTTCACCCGGCTGCTGCCGCAGGTCGTGGAGCGCCAGTCCGGCCCCGGCGGCGGTCCGGTGATCATGGTGCAGGTCGAGAACGAGTACGGCAGTTACGGCTCCGACCAGGGCTATCTGCGCCATCTCGTGGACCTGCTGCGCGGCTGCGGGGTGACAGTGCCGCTGTTCACCTCCGACGGGCCCGAGGACCATATGCTGACCGGCGGTTCGGTGCCGGGGGTGCTCGCGACCGTGAACTTCGGCTCGGGGGCGCGCGAGAGCTTCGAAACGCTGCGCCGCCATCGGCCCACCGGGCCGCTGATGTGCATGGAGTTCTGGTGCGGCTGGTTCGACCACTGGGGCACGGACCATGTCGGACGGAATCCGGCGGACGCGGCCGTGGCGCTGCAGGAGATCCTGGCGGCCGGGGCCTCGGTGAATGTGTACATGGCGCACGGCGGGACGAGCTTCGGAGGCTGGGCGGGGGCGAACCGCGCGGGCGACATGCACGACGGTGCGCTGGAGCCGACCGTCACGTCGTACGACTACGACGCGCCGATCGACGAGGCCGGCCGGCCCACGGAGAAGTTCTCGCTGTTCAGGGACGTGCTGGCGCTGTATCAGGAGAGTCCGCTGCCGGAGCTGCCGGAGCTGCCGCCCGCGCCGCCCGCTCTGGGCGCGCCGGTGCGGGCGGAGTTGGGCGAGTGGGCGCCGCTCGGCGACGTACTCGAGGCCCTCGGTGACGCGGAGGTGGACTCGCCCGTTCCGCCGACGTTCGAGGAGCTGGGCGTGGACCGCGGCGTGGTCCGCTACCGGGTGGACGTGCCGGGGCCCAGGGCCGCGTACCCGCTGACCGTGAGCGGGCTGCGGGATCTGGCGGTGCTGTACGTGGACGGGGTGCGGGGCGAGTTGGGCGACCTGGTGGCCGGGCCCGCCGCGGTCGAGCTGTGGGTGGAGTCGCTGGGGCGGGTCAACTACGGGCCGCTGACGGGCGAGTCCAAGGGCATCACCGGCGGCGTACTGCACGAGCGGCAGTATCTGCACGGCGTACGGGCCCGGGCGTTGCGGCTGGCCGCCTTCGACGAGGCGGGCGCGGTAGCGAAGGTGCCCTTCCGGTCCGCGGAGGCGGGTGGCGGTCCTGGGCTGTACCGGGGTACCGCGAAGACCCCTGCCCCCGGGGACGCCCGGCTCGAACTGCCCGGCTGGGGACGGGGGTTCGTCTGGGTGAACGGCTTCTGTCTGGGGCGGTACTGGAGTGCCGGGCCGCAGCGGTCCCTGTTCGTCCCGGGCCCTGTGCTGCGGGCGGGCGCGAACGAGGTGTGGGTGCTCGAGCTCGACGGCGCGACCGGGGACGTACGCCTGGCCTGAGCGCGCCGCCAGGGACGAGCGCGCCGCAGGGACAAACGCGCCCATGGCCAAAGGAGGGGCGGGTGTTGGACTGACGCGTCCAACACACCTACCCCTCCCCGCTCAGGTTCTAGAGGCCTGCCGCGGCGGACTTGATGGCGGCGGCGAAGGTGGACACCTCGGTGTAGACACCCGGGAGGTTGGGCCGTGCGCAGCCCTCGCCCCAGCTGACGATGCCGACCTGGATCCACGCGTTGTTGTTGTCCTTGCGGAACATCGGGCCGCCCGAGTCACCCTGGCAGGTGTCGACACCGCCCTGCGGGAGACCGGCGCAGATCTCCTCGCGGGAGACGAGCTCGGGGTAGGCCTGCTTACAGCTGGCGTCGGAGACGAAGGGCACCTTGGCCTTGAGGAGGTAGCGCTGCTGAGCGCCGCCCTCGCGGGCCGCGCCCCAGCCGGCGACGTCGAACGTGCCGTTGTCGAGCGCCTTCGTCTCGGCGATCTTCAGGGTGGGCAGGTTGATCGGCTTGGCGAGCTTGATCAGCGCCCAGTCCTTGCCCGTGCCGTTGTAGCCGGGGGCCTGGAGGACCTTGGTCGACTTGACCTTTATGGCGCTGGGGCTCTGCAGGTCGACGACGCCCGCGGTCGCGGTGATGCTGGTGTTGTTGCCGGAGCCGTTCACGCAGTGGGCGGCGGTCAGCACGATGTCCTTGGCGTACAGCGCGCCGCCACAGCCCATGGAGAGCCGGACCATGAACGGGAATTCGCCCTGGGCGGCGCGGGTTCCGCCGACGACGGGCGGCGCGGCGGCCGAGGCCGATGTGGGCTGGAGGCTGATCGCGGCGAGGACGACGGCGCCGGCCGCCGCGCATCTCTGGAGCACACGCATAAGCTTCAACGGACTGCCTTTCGTGGGGGGTTGAGCCTTTCGCTCGCGCCGGATCCACGCAGCATCGTCCGCGCTGACATGGGCCCGACAAAGCGTGATCCGGATTATGGAGAGTGGATCACCCGTGCCACAAGGAGCAGTTTTCGGCCACCGTCACGGCGGGGATTCGCCCACCGTCACCAGCGGGGATTCGTCGCCGCTTCGCCGTAGAGTTGAGTCGGGCCGACCGTCGTGCATGGGGGTACGGGGACGTGGTGGCGAAGGACAGTGAGGTCGTACGCGGCTATCCGCACCTCGACACCGTGCGGGCGGCCATCACCGCGCTGCACAGACGGCTCTCACCCGAAGGCGTGCTCTCCTACGCGCCCAGCGTCCTGCCCGCCGATGTGGCCTTCGCCGACCATGACGATCTGCACCTGGGCGCACAGCGCGTCGCCCACGCCCTGGTCCAGCATCTGCATCTGCCCGAGGCCCGGGTGATCGTGAGCTTCCGCGAGATGCACCACGCCGCGAGCGTCGAACTCACGGCGGGCCCCGAGTACTTCATCGAGCTGAACGACCGCTTCCGCACCCACCGCAGGGACATCGGCGCCGCCCTCGCCCACGAGATCATGCATGTGCTTCTGCACAGGCTCGACCTGTCCTTCCCCGGCACCCGCGCCAACGAGATCCTCACCGACACCGCGACCACCTATCTCGGCGCGGGCTGGCTGCTGCTCGACGCGTTCCGGGAGGACAGCCTCTCCAGCCAGAAACTGGGCTACCTCACGCCCGAGGAGTTCGGTTACGTCCTCGCCAAGCGGGCGATCGCCTTCGACGAGGACCCTTCGCCCTGGTTCACCAGCCCGCAGGGCTACACCGCGTACGCAAAGGGCCGTGCCCAGGCGCTGCGCGACGCCCAGCGGCCGCCGCTGACCACCGCGGGCTGGACGGGCCGCCACCGCTATGCCAAGGAACGGCGCTACGCCATGGAGAACCCGGACCGGGCCGCCGCCCACCACCCGGACGCCGGCTCCTCCTCGTACGCCTTCGAGCACGGCCCGGACGGGCTGCGCGTCTCCTTCCCCTGCCCCACCTGCCACCAGCGCATCCGGGTGCCCGTGCGCGGACGGGTGCGGGCCCGCTGCGGGCTGTGCCGGACGATTCTCGAATGCGACACCTGACCGATCTTCCGTACGCTCGAAGCATGACGAAAGAACCGGCGGCGGACGTCCGCGCGCTGTTCGAGGCGGTGCACAGCGGCGCGGACGACGCCGTCGTGGGACTGCTCCGGGCCGGGGTCCCCGCAGATGTGACCGATGAGGACGGGCAGACCCCGCTCTATCTGGCGGCGGTGAGCGACGAAGTCGGGATCGTCCGGGTGCTGCTGGCGGCGGGCGCCGATCCCGGGCACGCGAGCGGCCCCGAGGACGGGGACCTGCCGCTGTGCGGGGCCTCGGTCGGCGGGCACACCGAGGTGGTACGAGCGCTGCTCGCCGCGGGCGCACCGCCCGACCAGCAGGAGGCATACGGCTTCACGGCGCTGCGGTGGGCGGTGACGCAGGGCCACGCCGCGACCGCGTGGGCGCTGCTCGAGTACGGCGCCGACCCCGACCTGCCGGGCCCCGGCGGCGAGCAGCCGCTGGTGCTGGCCACCCGCCGCGGCTCCCCGTCGACCGTGCGGGCCCTGCTGCGGCACGGCGCCGCCGCGAAGGAGGCGGCACTCGCAGAGGCCCGGCAGTGGCTCGTACGGGATGTGGAGCGGGAACTGCGTGAGGGGCTGTTCCGTGCGTTCGCGAAGGACGAGGGGTACGAGGCGGTGGCGCACCGGATCGAGGAGGACGGCGGGGTGACCGTCGTCGTCGAGCTGCTGCGGGACGGCACGCTGTTCGCGGGCAATGAGCAGCAGACCGGCCACGCGGCGATCGTGACGCTGCTCGAAGGGGAGTTGGGGGTCCGGACGCCGTACGCGGAGCTCGCCGAGCGGGCCCTGCGCTGCGGGGACCCTGAGCAGGACGACTGGATCGAGTCGGTGCTGGCGCTGTGGGGCCGCGGCGACGAGGAGACCTTCCAGGCGGCGTCCGCGTGGTGCGCGAGCGACGACCCGATGAGGCAGGCGTTCGCGGCGGATGTGCTGGCGCAACTGGGCTTCGCGAGCCCTGGTTCCGGTTCAGGTTCGGGGTCGGGTTCGGGGTCGCGTTCACGTCCGGGCTCGAAGGCTCCGGGCGAGTCGGCCGGACAGGACACCCGGCGGCCGTTCGCCGCCCGTGCGCTGCCCCTGCTGCGCGAGCTGTCCCGCGAGGCGCGGGAGCCCGAGCTGATCCAGGCGGTCGTCCTCGGGCTCGGGCACCACGGGGACGCGGCCGCGCTGCCGGAGATTCTGCGGCATGCCGCCCACCCGGACGCGGAGGTGCGCAACCAGGTGGCGCTCTCGCTGTTCGGGCTTGTGCCGGGCGACCATGCGGAGGGCATCGAGGCGCTGATCGCGCTGAGCCGGGACGCGGACGCCCATGTCAGGGACTGGGCGACCACGGCGCTCGCGGGCGTGGACGCGGATACGGCCGAGATACGCGAGGCGCTGGCGGCGCGGCTCGGCGACCGTGCGGAGACCGCGGCGGAGGCGGCCCGGGGCCTGGCGATACGTCAGGATCCGCGTGCCGCACCGGCGTTGGCCCGGATTCTCGCGAACGAAGACCCGGACGGGTACGCCCGCGACACGGCAGCCGAAGCCGTACGCCACGTACACGACGAGAAGCTCAGGCGGCGGCTCGAGCAGACCGCGCCGCGCCACCGCTGACCCGACGGCAGCCTCGGCCACCCAGGCCCCTCCCGCCCCGGCATCCGGCGGGAGACTTCATGGCCGCGCCACTCGATGGCGAAGTCGCCGGCCGGTGACCTCCGCCCCGTCGATCACACAGGTCCTGGTCACGGGGCGGAGGATTCCGGCTCAGCAGCCGTGGTCGACGAGGTCGAACGAGGCGTAGTGATCGGCGGTGTAGTAGTCCTCCTGGGCCGTGTCACCCGTGACGATGCGGCGGGCGCCGCGGTTGGAGGAGCCAGGAGTCTTGACGGTGTACTCGTGGTAGTACCCGGTCGAGTGCGACGGCAGGATGCCCTCGCGGTTCTGGAAGACCGTGCCGTCCTGGGGGTACGGGTACGGCCCGCCCGACTCGATCAGATCGAGCGTGTCGTGCGCCTGGGAGGGGAGGTCGGAGTAGCAGATGTCACCGACTGCGGCCGCGGTTGTGGGGGTGGCCGTGGCCTGACCGCCGATGAGGAGAGTCGAGACGAGGGCGGCGATGCCACCGAGGGTGGCGATTCGTGGGGGGATTCGCATACGCACTATTGATGCGCGTAGAACTTGACGGGTCAATGTCAACTAAGTCGAATTTCCCGGAAGTTAACCGGGTCGCGGGCGGGCGGTGTACGACCTTCACCTGTTGTCCGCGCGGCTATCGCACCCCGTACACAGGCTGCGGCTGCTCCGCCTCGGTTAGCAGCTTCAGCGCCGCGACGCCCGCATCGGCGGGGGTCCAGCGCGTGCCCTTGTCGACGGTGGGGCCCGGCCGCCAGCCCTCCATGACGGTGATGCGGCCGCCCTCGGCCTCGAAGACGCGACCGGTCACGCCGGCGCTGTCGGCCGAGCCGAGCCAGACGACGAGCGGCGACACGTCCTCGGGCAGGGCGGCAAGTCCGGCGAAGGCCGCCTCGGTCATACGCGTACGGGCCGCGGGCGCGATGGCGTTGACCTGGACTCCGTACCGGCTCATCTCGGCCGATGCGACCAGTGTGAGGCCGATGATCCCGGCCTTGGCTGCGGCGTAGTTGCCCTGGCCGACGCTGCCCAACAGCCCTGCGCCCGAGGTGGTGTTGACGACCCGGGCCGCCACCGGCCGTCCCGCCTTGGCCTCGGCACGCCAGTGCGCGGCGGCATGCTTGAGGGGCAGGAAGTGGCCCTTCACATGCACCCTCATCACGGCGTCCCAGTCGTCCTCGTCGAGGTTGACGAGCATGCGGTCGCGCAGGAAGCCCGCGTTGTTGACCAGGGTGTCGAGCCGTCCGTACGTCTCCAGCGCGGCGGCGACGAGAGCCGAAGCGCCATCGGTCGTGGCGATGTCGCCGCCGTGCGCCACGGCTTCGCCGCCCGCCGCCCTGATCTCGTCGACGACCCGCTGAGCGGGTCCGCCCGATCCGCCGGTCCTGTCCAGGCTCCCGCCCAAGCCCCCGTCCAGGCCGACGTCCAGGTCGTTGACGACGACCTTCGCTCCCTCGGCGGCGAAGGCGAGCGCATGGGCCCGCCCGAGACCGCGTCCGGCGCCGGTGACGATGACGACACGTCCCTCGCACATGTTCCTGCCGGGGGTCCGGGGGGTGTCCCCCGTGATGGCACTGCCGGTCATCTCACTTCTCCTTGTTGACAGTTGCAGCATCGAGGAAGGCGGGGCGCTCCCCGCCCCCGTGCACGAGCAGCGAGGCTCCGCTCACATAGGCCGCACGCTGCGAGGCGAGGAAGACGGCCGCTTCGCCGATCTCCGAGGGCTCGGCGAGCCGCCCCAGCGGCACCGTGCGGCCGACCGCCGCGATGCCTTCCTCGTCGCCGTAGTGAAGATGGGACAGTTCGGTGCGGACCATGCCGAGGACGAGCGTGTTCACGCGGACTTCCGGCGCCCACTCCACGGCCATGGAGCGGGCCAGGCTCTCAAGACCGGCTTTGGCCGCCCCGTACGCCGCCGTGCCCGGCGAGGGGCGGCCGCCGCTGACGCTGCCGATCATCACGATGGACCCTCGGGACGCTCTGAGGTGCTCGTGGGCGGCGAGCGAGGCGGTCAGCGGCGCGGTGAGGTTGAGCTCGATCACGCGGGCATGGCGGGCGGCGGCGTCTGCGCATTCGCCTTCGGCGAGCAGCCGGTAGGACGTCCCGCCGGCGTTGTTGACGAGGGCGTCCAGCCGCCCGTGCCGCGCCACAACCCCGGCGAAGAACTCCCCCACCGCGGCCGGATCACGCAGATCAAGCGGTACGAACTCAGCTCCGGCGACTGGGACTTCGGGCGGCCTTCGCGCACAGACCACCACTTGGGCGCCAGCCCGCAGGAACGCCCGGGCGATGCCGGCGCCGACGCCTCGCGTGCCGCCGGTGACGACGGCGACCCTCCCGTCCAGCTCCATCGGCTGCTACCTTCCTCACCTAACAAATGTTTGGTGGAAAGGTAGCTGATCCGCTCATGGGTGTCTCCACCGCAAGCCCCGAGAAAGGCATCTGTGTCGTCACGGTCGACTTCCCACCCGTCAACGCCTTTCCCGCACAAGGCTGGTACGACCTCGCCGACGCGGTACGGACAGCAGGCCGCGACCCCGGGATCCGCTGCGTCGTACTCACCGCGGAGGGCCGCGGCTTCAACGCGGGAGTCGACATCAAGGAGCTGCAGCAGGATGTCGGCCACCGCGCCCTGGTGGAGGCGAACCGCGGCTGCTACGAGGCCTTCGCCGCCGTGTACGAGTGCGAAGTGCCCGTCGTCGCCGCCGTGAATGGCTTCTGCCTGGGCGGCGGCATCGGACTCGTCGGCAACGCGGACGCGATCGTCGCCTCCGACGACGCCACCTTCGGGCTGCCGGAGCTGGACCGCGGCGCACTCGGCGCGGCCACCCACCTCGCCCGGCTCGTCCCCCAGCATCTGATGCGCGCGCTGTACTACACCTCGCGCACCGCGACCGCACAGGACCTGCACGCCCACGGCTCGGTCTGGAAGGTCGTCCCCCGCGCTGAACTGGCCGATACAGCACGGGAGTTGGCGCGGGAGATCGCCCGGAAGGACGGGTACCTCATCCGGCTCGCCAAGGCCGCCATCAATGGCATCGACCCCGTCGACGTACGCCGCAGCTACCGCTTCGAGCAGGGCTTCACCTTCGAGGCCAACCTCAGCGGGGTCGCCGACCGCGTCCGCGACACCTTCGGCAAGGACCCCTTCGGCAAGGAGGACCAGCAGTCGTGACCGACAAGACGATGACACCCGAAGAGGTCGTGGGCCGCCTCCGCAGCGGAATGACCATCGGCATCGGCGGCTGGGGTTCGCGCCGTAAGCCCATGGCGCTGGTGCGGGCACTGCTCCGCTCCGAAATCACTGATCTCACCGTGGTCTCGTACGGCGGCCCCGACATCGGCCTCCTCGCCGCCGCCGGCCGGATCCGCAAGCTCGTCACGGCCTTCGTCACCCTCGACTCGATCCCGCTCGAACCGCACTACCGCGCAGCCCGCGAGCGCGGTGACTTCGCCCTCACCGAGATCGACGAGGCGATGTTCATGTGGGGGCTGCACGCCGCCGCCAACCGGCTGCCATTCCTCCCGGTACGGGCGGGCATCGGCTCCGACGTGATGCGGGTCAACCCCGGGCTGCGCACGGTGACTTCGCCGTACGAGGAGGAGGGAGCCCGCGAGGAGTTCGTCGCCGTACCGGCCCTGCGGATGGACGCGGCGCTGGTCCACCTGAATCGCGCGGACCGGCTCGGCAACGGCCAGTATCTGGGACCCGACCCGTACTTCGACGATCTGTTCTGCGAGGCCGCCGACGCCGCATACGTCTGCTGCGAGCAGCTGGTGGAGACCGCCGAGCTCACCAAGGACGCCGCCCCGCAGACCCTGCTGGTGAGCCGACACTCGGTCACCGGCGTGGTCGAGACCCCGAACGGCGCGCACTTCACCTCCTGCGCCCCCCACTACGACCGGGACGAGGTCTTCCAGAAGCTGTACGCGACCACCCCCTGGCCCGAGTTCGCCGAGCGCTTCCTGTCCGGCGTCGGCGAGCACCATTACCAGTTGGCCGTCCAGACCTGGCACGAGGAGCAGCGGTGACCGTCAGCCGATCCGAGTACTGCGTGATCGCGTGCGCCGAGGCGTGGCGCGACAACGGCGAGGTGCTGGCCAGCCCCATGGGCCTGATCCCGTCCATCGGGGCCCGGCTGGCCAAACGCACCTTCTCGCCCGATCTGCTGCTGACCGACGGCGAGGCGATGCTGGTCGGACTCGACGGGACGGTCGAGGGGTGGCTTCCGTACCGCCGGCATCTGGCCATGGTCACCGGTGGCAGGCGGCACGTGATGATGGGTGCCGGCCAGATCGACCGCTTCGGCAACCAGAACATCTCCTGCGTCGGCGACTGGGAGCGGCCGAAGCGCCAGCTGCTGGGGGTGCGCGGCGCTCCCGTCAACACCCTGAACAATCCGGTCAGTTACTGGGTGCCGAAGCACTCCGCGCGGGTCTTCGTCGGGCGCGTCGACATGGTGTGCGGTGTCGGCTACGACCGAGCGGCCGGGGCGCGCTATCACCGTATCCCTAGGGTGGTGTCCGACCTGGGCGTCTTCGACTTCGCGACCCCCGACCGCTCGATGCGCCTGGCGTCCCTGCATCCCGGCGTCACCGTCGAGCAGGTCCGGGAGGCGACCGGCTTCTGCCTGGTGATCGGCGACGACGTCCCCTGCACACGCGAACCGAGCGCCGATGAGCTGCGTCTGATCCGCGACGTCATCGACCCGAAGGGCCTGCGCGAGCGCGAGGTCAAGGGCTGATGGAGACCGCCCTCACCAAGCTGACCGGCGTCAGGCACCCGGTCGTGCAGACCGGCATGGGATGGGTGGCCGGCCCCCGGCTGGTCTCCGCCTCCGCCAACGCCGGCGCACTGGGCATCCTCGCCTCCGCCACGATGACCGCCGACCAGCTGCGGCAGGCTGTCCGCGAGGTCAAGTCCCGTACGGACGCGCCCTTCGGGGTCAATCTCCGCGCCGACGCCGGCGATGCCGGGGACAGGGTCCGGATCATCATCGACGAAGGCGTACGGGTCGCCTCCTTCGCCCTGGCGCCCTCCCGCGAGCTGATCGCCGAGCTGAAGGACGCGGGCGTGATCGTCATCCCCTCGGTCGGGGCCCGCAGGCACGCCGAGAAGGTGGCTGCCTGGGGCGCGGACGCGGTGATCGTCCAGGGCGGCGAGGGCGGCGGCCACACCGGCGATGTGGCAACGACCGTGCTGCTTCCGCAGGTTGTGGACGCGGTCGACATTCCTGTGATCGCGGCCGGGGGCTTCCATGACGGGCGGGGGCTGGTCGCGGCGCTCGCCTTCGGCGCGGCGGGCATCGCGATGGGGACCCGTTTTCTGCTCACGTCGGACTCGACCGTGCCGGACGCGGTCAAGGCCCGATATCTGGCGGCGAGCGTCAAGGACATCACGCTCACCACCGCCGTCGACGGGCTTCCGCACCGGATGCTCCGTACGGATCTCGTCGACTCCCTTGAACGGGCGGGCCGTACGAGAGCACTGGTGCAGGCCGTCCGCCGGGCTGCCGGCTTCAAAAGGATCTCGGGCCTGTCCTGGTCTCAGATGATCCGCGACGGTCTGGCCATGAAACACGGCAGGGAGCTGAGCTGGAGCCAGGTCCTGCTCGCCGCCAACACCCCCATGCTTCTCAAGGCATCCATGGTCGAGGGCCGCACCGACCTGGGCGTGATGGCCTCGGGGCAGGTCGCCGGGCTGATCGAGGACCTCCCCAGCTGTGCGGAGCTCGTCGCCCGGGTGATGTCCGAGGCCCGGCACGTGCTCGGCGCCCTGCCCGTCGCAGAGTGATCCTGGCTTCGAGGTCAGGCCTCGATCGTCGGCGTCGCGGCGAGGGAGGGCGGCGACGCCTGACGGGGCGAGGTTTGTTGCGCGGGCTCGGTGACGCCGGCCGGGCGCGGGGGGTCGCCGGGGGCGTGTGGCTCGGGCTGCGGCCGCTGCGGGTAACTGGGGGGCAAGCCCCCAGACCCCCGTACGCCCTTCGGGCGCTGTCCTCAATCGCCGGACGGGCTTGGATTTCCCGGACGAAGTCTGGGGGAGATTGAGGCCCGGGGCCCGGGGCGGAGCCCCGAACTCAGCGCCGTCGGCGTCCGAGGCTCGGAGTCCGGGGCAGAGCCCCGTGATTCAGCCTCGCCGGCGTTTGAGGCGCGGGGTCCGGGGCGGAGCCCCGGTCAGGGCCGAATGTTCAGCCCCGCCGGCGATTGAGGCGCGGGGTCCGGGGCGGAGCCCCAGGGGGACGTCCGCGGCCGCGACCCCGCTGCGCGCTAGACCGCCGTGCGGCGGCCCCCCTGCGCCCCGCCCTGCGCGCCGCGGCCAGGGCGGCCGCCCTGGCCACCGCGGCGGCCGCGGGTGCGGGCGCCGGACGCGGTGCCCGACTGGGCGCCGCCGCGGCCGCCCTGGGCCGGGACCTGGGCGCGGCGGCGCTGCGGGCGCTGCTGGACCACCGGCTGCGGCACCTCGATCGCGATCGCGACCCCTGACGGCTCACGCGCCCCGGTGAGGCGGCTGAGCTCTTCGTCGCTCGACTTGATCCTCGCCGTGCGCGGGGCGATACCCGCGTCCGACATCAGCCGGGTCATCTCACGCCGCTGCTCCGGCAGCACCAGCGTCACGACGCTCCCGGACTCGCCCGCCCGCGCGGTGCGCCCACCGCGGTGCAGATAGTCCTTGTGGTCCACGGGCGGATCGACGTTCACGACCAGGTCGAGATCGTCGACATGGATCCCACGGGCCGCCACATTCGTCGCGACCAGCGCGGTGACCTGCCCGTTCTTGAACTGGTCGAGCGTGCGGTTGCGCTGCGGCTGCGAGCGGCCGCCGTGCAGGGCCGCCGCCCGTACGCCGCTGGCGAGCAGCCGCTTGGCGAACCGGTCGGCGCCGCGCTTGGTGTCCACGAAGAGGATCACCCGGCCGTCGCGGGCCGCGATACGCATGGCCACGGCCTTCTTGTCCGTCTCGTCCGCCACGTGCAGCACATGGTGCTCCATCGTGGTGACCGCGCCCGCGGACGGGTCGACGGAGTGCACGACGGGATCGGTGAGAAACATCCGTACGAGCCGGTCGATGTTCTTGTCCAGTGTCGCCGAGAACAGCATCCGCTGACCGTCCGCCTCGACCTGCTTGAGCAGCGCCGTGACCTGCGGCATGAAGCCCATGTCGGCCATCTGGTCAGCCTCGTCGAGGACGGTGATCGCCACCCGGTCGAGCACGCAGTCGCCGCGCTCGATCAGGTCCTTGAGCCGCCCGGGCGTGGCCACGAGCACCTCGGCGCCGCGCCGCAGCGCGCCCGACTGCTTGCTGATCGACAGCCCGCCGACGACCGTCGCCAGCCGCAGCTGCACGGAGGTCGCGTACGGCGAAAGGGCGTCGGTGACCTGCTGTGCGAGCTCACGCGTCGGTACGAGGACGAGCGCGAGCGGCGCCCGCGGCTCGGCGCGCCGGCCCGCGGTGCGGGCGAGCAGCGCGAGCCCGAACGCGAGGGTCTTGCCGGATCCGGTGCGCCCGCGGCCGAGTATGTCGCGGCCGGCGAGGGAGTTCGGCAGCGTCGCTGCCTGGATCGGGAAGGGCTCGGTCACGCCCTGCGCCGCGAGGGTCTTCAGCAGG
Source organism: Streptomyces sp. NPDC002868 (assembly GCF_055563295.1). NCBI lineage: Bacteria > Bacillati > Actinomycetota > Actinomycetes > Kitasatosporales > Streptomycetaceae > Streptomyces > Streptomyces sp. NPDC002868. The sequence goes on from NZ_JBVHDR010000003.1 coordinate 295,588, forward strand.
GCAGCCGGCATGTCCAGCTCGTCGAACGCCTCGACGGCAGGCAGCGCGGGTGTGATGGATTCCGGCAGCGTGAATTCCTGCGGGGGCGCCACCTTGCGGGCGGGAGCCTTGCCGGAACCCTTCACTGGGCCCTGGGCGCGAGAATTGACCGGGCGCTTTCGGGTCGGGCGGGCCGGGCGTTCGGAGCGAGTCATGCGGATATTGCCCTCCTGGGCATGTGAGACAGCACAAGCCGGGGCCCGCACCTTCACGGTGCGGGCCCCGGCTGCGAGGTTCGCGTCCAGCTATTAGGCCGGGACGATGTTCTCCGCCTGCGGGCCCTTCTGGCCCTGCGTGACGTCGAAGGAAACCTTCTGGCCCTCCTGGAGCTCGCGGAAGCCCGAGGTGGCGATGTTCGAGTAGTGGGCGAAGACGTCGGCGCCGCCGCCGTCCTGCTCAATGAAGCCGAAGCCCTTTTCCGAGTTGAACCACTTCACGGTTCCAGTAGCCATGTCATTCTCCTAAAACAGGGGCAAGCCGGAAACCCACACCTCGTGAGTTTCCCGTCGCGATATTGAGCCCCATCCGGAGAAGCCGGAAACAATAATGTGCGCCTGAGGAAGCATTCCCGTCAGGCGCACACAAAGTTCATGGGTACCAAAACTGCAACGCCCTCACCGTAGCACGCCCGCGCCGAAAAGGCTCGTGTTCACAGCCGTTCGATGATCGTGACGTTGGCCTGACCTCCCCCTTCACACATCGTTTGCAGACCGTACCGGCCTCCCGTGCGCTCCAGTTCATGCAGGAGCGTCGTCATCAGCTTCACGCCCGTGGCGCCCAGGGGATGGCCCAGTGCGATCGCGCCGCCGTTCACGTTGACCTTGTCCGGGTCCGCGCCGGTTTCCTTCAGCCAGGCGAGCACTACGGGCGCGAAGGCCTCGTTGATCTCGACCAGGTCGATGTCGTCGATCGACATGCCGGTCTTCTTCAGCGCGTACGCCGTCGCCGGGATCGGTGCCGACAGCATCCGGATCGGGTCCTCGCCCCGTACGGAGAGATGGTGGATCCGCGCCCGCGGGGTGAGGCCGTGCTCGGCCACGGCCCGCTCGCTCGCGATCAGCATCGCCGCCGCGCCGTCCGAGACCTGCGAGGAGCACGCGGCCGTGATGGTGCCGCCCTCCAGGACCGGCTTCAGGGCCGCCATCTTCTCCAGCGTCGTGTCGCGCCGCGGACCCTCGTCGGCCGTCACGTCTCCGTATGCCACGAGCTCCCGCTCGAAGCGGCCCTCGTCGATCGCGCGGATCGCACGCCGGTGGGAGGTGAGTGCGAACACCTCCATGTCGCGCCGCGAGATCCCCCACTTCTCCGCGATCAGCTGCGCGCCGTGGAACTGGTTGACCGGCTGGTCGCCGTACCTGGCCCGCCAGCCCTCGCTGCCCGCGAACGGGCCTTCGGTCAGCCCGAGCGGCTCGGCGGCCTGGCGGGACGCGAACGCGATCGGGATCTGCGTCATGTTCTGGGTGCCGCCGGCGACGACCAGGTCCTGGGTGCCCGAGAGCACGCCCTGCGCCGCGAAGTGCACGGCCTGCTGCGACGACCCGCACTGGCGGTCGATCGTCACGCCCGGGACCTCTTCGGGCAGTCCCGCCGCCAGCCATGCCGTACGGGCGATGTCGCCGGCCTGCGGGCCCACCGTGTCCAGGCAGCCGAAGACGACGTCCTCGACGGCGGACGGGTCGACTCCGGAGCGTGCGACCAAGGCCTTCAGTACATGCGCGCCCAGGTCCGCCGGGTGGACCTGGGCAAGGCCGCCCTTGCGCCTGCCCACCGGGGTGCGTACCGCTTCGACTATGTAGGCCTCGGCCATGACAACTCCTCGATCGGTTACGTACGTACGGCGATTCCGTCCAGCACCATCGACAGGTACTGCCGGGCGATCTCCTCGGGGCTGTGCTGCCCGCCCGGCCGGTACCAGGAGGCGGCCACCCACACGGTGTCGCGCACGAACCGGTAGGTGAGCCGGATGTCCAGGTCGGCACGGAAGACCCGGTCCGCGACGCCGCGCTCCAGCGTCCCGAGCCACGCCTTCTCGAATTTCTGCTGCGAGTCGGTGAGGTAGTGGAAGCGGGGCTGGGCCGCCAGATGCCTGGACTCCTTCTGGTAGATCGCGACGGCGGCGCGGTGCCGGTCGATCTCCCGGAAGGACTCGGTGACGAGGGCCTCGATGGTCTTCCTGGGCCCGAGCCCGGCGGCGAGCACGGCGTCGTATCCCTGCCAGAGCTCGTCGAGGAAGGTGGAGAGGATCTCGTCGAGCATCGATTCCTTGGAATCGAAGTGGTAGTAGAGGCTGCCGGCGAGCATCCCCGCCTCGTCCGCGATCTTGCGGACGGTGGTGGCGTTGTACCCCTGGGCGGCGAACACCTCGGCGGCGGTGTCGAGGAGCTCGCGGCGGCGCTCGGGCGAGGCGGTCACCTGGGTCTTCTTCTTGCTGTTGGTCGGCACCCGACCATTCTCGTCCTACGCATGCTGGCTGCTGACGGAGAGGACCTCGCCGGTCAGGTACGAGGAGTAGCCGCTGGCCAGGAAGACGATGGCGTTGGCGATCTCCCACGGTTCGGCGTACCGCCCGAAGGCCTCCTTGGCGGTCAGCTCCTGAAGCAGTTCGGCCGATGTGACCTTCACCAGGTGCGGATGCATGGCGAGGCTGGGGGCTACGGCGTTGACGCGTACGCCGTACTCCGCGGCTTCGATCGCCGCGCAGCGGGTGAGCGCCATGACTCCGGCCTTGGCGGCGGCGTAGTGGGCCTGGCCGGCCTGGGCGCGCCAGCCGACGACGGAGGAGTTGTTGACGATCACCCCGCCGCGGCCGGTCGCCCGGAATGAGCGCAGGGCGGCCCGGGTGCAGCGGAACGTGCCGTTGAGGGTGACGTCGAGGACCTTGTCCCACTGCTCGTCAGTCATGTCGACGAGTGGGGCGGTGCCGCCGAGGCCGGCGTTGTTGACCACGATGTCGAGGCGGCCGTGGTCCCGTACCGCCTTCTCGAACAGTGCCTGGACCTGGGCCTCGCCGGTGACGTCGCAGGGCAGTGACGTCACGGTGGCTGTGCCGAACTCCTCGGCGAGCGCGGCCTCGGTCTCCTTGAGGCGGCGTGCGTGCGCGTCTGAGATGAGGATGCGCGCACCCTCCTGAAGGAATTTCCGGGCGGTCGCGCCGCCGATCCCGGCGCCGGCCGCGGCGGTGATCACGGCCGTACGGCCTTTCAGCAGGTCGTGACCCGGTACGTACTGCGCCCTGTTGTCCGTCACGGCGGCAGGTTAACCTACCAAACACTTGTTAGGGAAGGATGCGCGAATGGACCTGCACCACTCCGCCGACGAGCAGGCCTTCCGGGCCGAGGCCCGCGCCTGGCTCGCCGCGCATGTGCCCGCCGAGCCACTGCCGTCCCTGGAGACGCGGGAGGGCTTCGCGGCGCACCGCGCGTGGGAGGCGCGGCTCTACGCGGACCGCTGGTCGGTCGTCTCCTGGCCACGGGAGTACGGCGGCCGGGGCGTCGACATCTTCCAGTGGCTGATCTTCGAGGAGGAGTACTACGCGGCGGGTGCACCGGGCCGGGTCTCTCAGAACGGCATCAACCTCCTCGCCCCCACGCTCTTCGACCACGCCACGCGGGAGCAGCGGGCCCGCGTGCTGCCCGCGATGGCGAGCGGCGAGGTGATCTGGGCGCAGGCCTGGTCGGAGCCCGAGTCGGGCTCCGACCTCGCGTCGCTGAAGTCCCGCGCGGTGCGGACGGACGGCGGCTGGCTGCTGAGCGGGCAGAAGACCTGGTCCTCACGGGCGGCCTTCGCGGACCGGGCGTTCGGCATCTTCCGCACCGACCCCGATGCGCCGAAGCCGCATCACGGCCTCACCTACCTGATGTTCGACCTGTCGGCGCCGGGTGTGACGGTGCGTCCCATCGGCCGCCTCGACGGCAAGCCCGCCTTCGCCGAGCTCTTCCTCGACGAGGTCTTCGTCCCCGACGAGGACGTGATCGGCGAGCCGGGTCAGGGCTGGCGGATCGCGATGTCCACGACGGGCAACGAGCGGGGGCTGACGCTGCGCTCCCCCGGCCGTTTCCTCGCCGCGGCGGACCGTCTCGTACGGCAGTGGCGCGCGAGCGCCGATCCCGCCGACACGGCGCTGCGCGACCGGGTCGCGGACGCGGTGATCGGCGCGCGTGCGTATCAGCTGTTCACCTGCGCGAACGCCTCGCGCTTCGCGGCGGGGGCGAACATCGGCGCGGAGTCGAGCCTGAACAAGGTCTTCTGGTCGCAGTACGACATCGCACTGCACGAGACCGCGCTCGATCTGCTGGGCCCGGCCGGGGAGTTGGCGGAGGGCGAGTGGGCGGAGGGATACGTCTTTTCGCTCGCCGGGCCCATCTACGCCGGTACGAACGAGATCCAGCGCGACATCATCGCCGAGCATCTGCTCGGCCTTCCGAAGGGCCGCCGCTGATGCGTTTTCTGCTTGATGACGAACAGGCGGCGTTCGCCCGCTCGCTGGACGCGCTGCTGACGGCGTCGGACACACCGTCGACCGCCCGCGCCTGGTCCACCGGGAACCACGCGCCTGGCCTGGCGCTGTGGTCACGCCTGGCCGAGGCGGGGGTCTTCGCGCTCGCGATCCCAGAGCCGTACGAGGGAGTGGGCCCGCTCCCGGTCGAACTGTCGGTGGCCTTCATGGAGTTGGGCCGCCACGCGGTGCCGGGCCCGTTGGTGGAAACGGTGGCTGCGGCGGCGCTGCTGACGCGTCTGGGCGAGCTGGGCGACGCGTCCTCCGCCAAGCGGCTGCTGCCGGGGCTCGCGTCGGGCGAGTCGACGGCGACGCTCGCGATGGCAGACGGCGGACCGTACGCGCTGGACGCGGACGCGGCGACGGTGACGCTGGTGGTGTCGGCCGCGGCTGCTCCGGGCGCCGAGCTGCGTATCGCGGCCCGGCACGGCGTGGCGCAGGCGTCCGCCGACCCCGCGCGGCGGCTGTCCGTGCCCGCCGACGGGGGCGAGGTGCTGGCCGCCGGGCCGCACGTGGACGCCGCCGCCGCGTATGCCGCGGACGTCGCGCGTCTCGTCACCGCCGCGCAAGCCCTCGGCGTCGGGCTCGCTCTCCTCGACCGGACCGTTGCGTACGTCAAACAGCGCACCCAGTTCGGGACCGCCATCGGGTCCTTCCAGGCGGTCAAGCACCGGCTGGCGGACACCCTCATCGGGCTCGAGTTCGCCCGGCCGCTGCTCTACGGGGCCGCCCTGTCGATGGCCCCCGCCGATATCGCCGCGGCGAAGGTGACCGCGGGCGAGGCCGCGTACGCCGCGGCCCGCACCGCGCTCCAGCTCCATGGAGCGGTGGGCTACACCGACGAGCTCGACCTCTCGCTCTGGCTGCGCAAGGCGCGTCCGCTGCGCGACGCCTGGGGCACCCCCGCCCAGTGCCGGGCGCGGGTGCTGGGCGTATGACTCAGCGGCGCCGCTGCGTGCGGACGGCCGCGCCCGGCTGCCAGGTCCGTACGACCAGTTCCTCGCCGTCGACGTACGTCTGCACCACCTCGCCCAGCTCGACGCGGAAGAGATGGAACGGCTCCGGCGGCTTGACCTCCGCCACGAACCGGGCCATCTCCGCGGCTTCGGTGACCTCCACCGCGCGCCCGGCGATCCGGACGTCACCGCCGCCCATGGAGTCGTCGGCGCCCGGGTTCGTGTGGATCGCGAAGCGCGGATCGCGCTGGAGGTCCTGCGCCTTACGGGAGCCCGGCATCATGCCGAGCCACAACTCACCGAAGCGGAACGTCACCTCAAGACCCGTCACCCGCGGCGAACCGTCCTTGCGCAGCGTGGCCAGCACATGGTGCTTGTACTGCTCGAATCGCTTCTGCACGGTCTCCGCGAAGCCCGGCTCCGCCGCCCGGAAGTCTGCCCATGAATTCAATGTCATGGAGCCATGAAACCGGGAAAGCAGGACATCTCCTGTCGGGATTGGCCCGCCCCCGGCACCGCCCCGGCCCCGCCCCGTGTCCCGCCCCCGCTCACCGGCTCTGCAACGTGACGACCGCCGCATGCCCCTCGGTACGCAGCGAGCCGGGCGAGTCGTCCAGCACCGCCGCGTCGTACTGCCCGAGCGTCACGCGCGCATCCTCGAGGACCGTGGGCCCGTCCAGCGCGACGATCACGACCGTCGAGCCGGGCTCCACCACAACCCGAAGTCCGCCGCGCACCACCGAGGTCAGGCACGCCGTACGGCCCCTGCGGTGCATGACGTTGAAGTTGACGACGGGCCCGCCGAGGAGGCGTCCGTCCGTTTCCACATCACCGGGGAAGTCGTAGGGCCGGTACCGCTCGTCGGCCAGTGTGCGCTGCCCGCCGACCGTGAGGTCCATCCCGGCCCCCTCGACCACGGTCAGGGTCCGGTCGATCCCGGAGAACGCGGAGAACGGTCCGTCCGCGCCGACGTCCGCGAGGCTGATCCGCCAGTCGAAGGCGTCCATCCCGGCGCCCTCGGGCGAGACGGCGATCTCACGGGTGACGCCGCCGCCGTTCTTCCACGGCACGGCCGCCCGGTCGGCTGCCCTGAACACCCGTACCGTCATCGCACGATGCCCTGCGCACGGGCCGCCGCCAGCCAGCTGGGGAACTCGGCGACCAGCCGGTCGTAGAGTTCCACGTCCGGGACCTGCCGCGGGTCGAGTCCGGCGTGGAAGAAGCCCGCGTTGTCGACGGCGCGCTTGGCGGGCACGGCGAGTTCGTCGAGCTTGTGCAGGAAGTCGAACTGCGAGCTGCGCTTGTTGCCGAAGCCGATGAACTGCCAGAACAGCGGCAGCTTCGCGGCCTTGCACAGATAGCGTTCCGCCGCGTGCTTGCTGATCGGGCCGCCGTCCGTCTGGAAGACGACCAGCGCGGGCGCGGTCGAGCCGCTGTCGATGTAGTGGTCGATAACCGCGTCCATGGCCAGGTGGTAGCTGGTCTTGCCCATGTGCCCGAGGCCCGCCACGATCTCGTCGACCCGGCCGCGGTGGTTCTCCAGGGCGATGTCCGTGACCGCGTCGATTTCCGTGGAGAAGAAGACGACGGGCACGGATCCGTCGTCGTCGAAGTGGGCCGACAGACCGAGCACCCGGTCGGCCAGCGCCTGAACGCTGCCGTCCTTGTAGTAGTCCTTCATGGAGCCGGAGTAGTCGAGCACCAGATAGACGGCCGCGCGCTCCCCGCTCAGCCGGTGCTTCTCCAGACAGACACCGGCGCTCTTGTAGAGGCTGACGAGCGCGGGCGCCCGCTCCTCGATCTTGCGGAGGCTAACGGCCGGTCCTGCGGTGGTGGGCGCTACGGCCATGAAGCGGCTCCGTTCGACGGCTGTGACGGTATGCCGAGATTACCGTCACCCCTTGACCTGGAAGGCGGGCAGCTCGAAGATCCGCTGCTTGCCCGCATCGTCCATCAACTCGACCAGCGGCAGCACCAGTTCCCACAGATCGACTGACTCTTAGTCAATAGTGTGGAATGGAAAGGGATTCGACGCTCTGAGTGACAACCTGCTCGTACGATGGGGGGATTGGGCTGACATGGCACGACAGGCAGGCGCGAAGGGCATCGATTCAGCGTGGCATACGGGACGTACAGGAGTGGAGGCCGACGACGCGCACTGCTCATCGGCATCACCGAAACCCCTTCACTCCGCCAGGTGCCGGACCTCGCGCAGCGCTTCCCGCACCTCGTCTGCGCCGACCGGGACGTCGAACTGATCGGCAAGGCGCTGGAGCAGTCGGACTACCTGGTCACGGCCCATCACTCGGGCCATCCCGAACAGCAGAACCGGAACGTGGGTCGCGGCACACTGCTGGGCCGGTTGCACGATCTCTTCGCCTCGTGCGAACCCGGTGACACCGCGTTCGTCTACGTCTCCTGCCACGGCGAGTCCGTGAATGGCCGCGACTACCTCGTGCCGGCCGACGCCCAGCCGGGAGATCTGCGTCCCGATGGCAGCAGGGGACTTCTGACCGGGACTCTGCTCGGCGCCGACCCTCGCGACCTGCTCGACGGGCTGAAGCCCGGCGTGACCGCCGCCATCTGTCTGGACATGTGCCGCACGGCCAGCCCCCGAAACCCGGCCGAGACCGAACAGACTCTCCTGGTCAACGGCGGAGAGGACGTGTTCTGGCTGCACAGCTGCGCTTCCGGTCAGCAGTCCTTCGCCGATCCCCACGAGGGCAGTCACTTCGGCCGGGCACTCGCCGAGGCTCTCTCCCCCACCAGCCCGCCGACGACGTTCGGCGAGATCGTCGAGTACACACGGAAGACCGCACGTCGGCTGGCCAAGGATCTTCCGTTCCCGCCTCCCGAGATCCAGCCGTTCATCCCGCACCAGCGGCGGGAGGCGGCGGACGAACTCCCGCTCTGCGAAGGCTCCCAGGAGACCCTCCGCTGGACCAAGTCGCTCACCGAATCGGCCCTCTGGGCCCACACATCCGGGAGCCCAGCCGCTCATGACCGGGTCAAGGCCCGGCTCACCGGCCTCGTCCTCAAGGTCGCCGAGAGCCGGTCCGGGATCGGTGCCCATCTCGACGACCCCTGGGGCGATCCCGCCCACCCCGTCCGGGTCGAGCGGTATCTCACCGACCTTGTGCGCCGGTCCGGACTGCGGGACAGCGAGATGCTGTCGCCGGCAGAAACGGCCGTTCTGCTCGCCGCCCCTGTCGTGTACGAGGGCGTCGTGGCCGTGGCACTCGGGGAACTGTCCGCCATCTTCGGCGACCGGCTGGACGGAGACGGATCACCGCAGGCCGACGGTGCCCTTTGCCCGAGCGAGCATCAGCGCCTGGTCCGCAGTGCCGTCGTGGATGTGTGCCGCTCCCATGCACGGGTCCAGCGCATGGCCGAGGCGCTGCGCCGCCGTCGGCTCGCCGAGGCCGCCCTCGCCGCCGACCACTGGCTGCGGCACCGCTACATAGCGGACTGGGACAGGCTCTGGGAGCGCACAGGTGACTACCCGAGCATCGACGCCCTCATCGAGATGACCGTCGACGCCGTCATCGCGTCGGCAGAGGACCCGTCGGCGCACACGCCCACCGACGCCGAACGCCATGCCATCGACCGCCAGGTGCGCCAGGTCCTGGGCCACGTGACCGTACGTCCCGGAAGCAGCCCCCGCATCAACGAGGCCCATCAGGACGACGACTGGAACCACTACCCGCCCGTCCCCGGAAGCCAGTGGCGTGGCGGCGACCTCGCCCACCTGCTGTGGACGGCGGGGCTGCTCGCGGCGGACCCGCGCCGGATGTCCAGCGTTCTCATCGACCATCTCACCGCACACAAACCGCTGGTGCCGCGGGAAGTCATTCCCGTGCTCTCCACCGGCTACGCCTACGACGACACCCGGTTCCCGGCAGGTGACGGCGCCTATGGTCTGGCCGTGCGCTTCCGGTGCCCGCACCCCGCCCTCCATGCTGCGATTGAGGAACTCGTCGCGTGCGCTGACGCGGCGGTGCGTTCCCTGCACCGGCACTGGCACAAACAGGGTACGAGCGCGCCCGCGCTGTTGCGCGGACTCCCTGTCGAGGTGACCACTGAGCATCTGATCCCGTACGAGGGCGAGTACACGAAGCCGCTGGAGCGACTGAGACTGGCCGAGGACGAGATCCGCCCGTTGCTGATGGGCACCCAACTGTACGGGGACCGCACCCTCGCCGTACGGGAGCTGTACCAGAACGCCCTGGACGCGTGCCGCCACCGCGACATGCGCGTGCAGTACGGCGTCCGGCGGGGCCGCCCCGACCCCGGCTGGCGCGGAAGTATCACCTTCACCCAGGGCTGGGACGAGGAGGGCCGCCCGTACATCCAGTGCGAGGACAACGGCACCGGCATGTCGAGGGAGAAGCTCACCTCGATGTTCGCCCGTGCGGGCAAACGGTACGAACAGGACCCGGACTTCCTCCAGGAGCGCCGCAACTGGCGCCGGTACGGCATCGACGACGTGGCGATGAACAGCCGGTTCGGCATCGGGGTGTTCAGCTACTTCATGCTGGCGGAGGAGGTCGTCGTCTGGACCGGAGCGGTCGACTTCCACGGCAAGGCCATGGGGCAGAGCGCCCTGCGCGCGGACATCCACGCGGGCTCGAACCTGCTCCAGATCCGTCCAGACGCAAACGCCCCCGTCAACGGTGGAACCCGCGTCCGTCTCTACCTCACGGCGCACGAGGAACCCCTTCCTTCGTTGGTGGACACCCTCAACTCGCTTCTGTGGGTGAGCGACTACGACGTGAAGGCGGTGGAACTCGCCGAGGACGATCCGGGACGGACCGTGCGCAGTTCCCGCTGGCGGCCGAACGAACTGCGCTCACAGCGCCAGTGGCGCGACAGCAGGACGTCCGGAGAGGGCACGTGGATCGTCCAGGGCCCTGGAAGACTCCTGTTCGACGGCGTCACCATCAAGGACTCTCCGCGCAAGTTCGGTTATGTTTTCAACCTCCGGGAAGCGCACCATCCCGAGCTCAGCGTGAACCGGAACGAGTTGCTCTCCTACGACGAGGACCGGGTCATGGAGGCGCTCCTGGCCTCGGTCGGGCCCGCGCTCGAAGGCTGCGTGTGGGCTTCCATGAACTGGCTGTGGCGACTGACGCAGGCCGAACCACGGCTCGCGCTGAGGGTGTTGGCGGAACTCTCCGGCGACACCCGTTGTCTGCTGGAAGTGCACGACGAAGAATTCCAGGAAGAGCGGTATACGACATACCTGCTCCTCGCGGATGTCGGCTGCCTCCCCTTCGACGGCTCGGTGTTGAGTCATGGCACGGGGAGAGTACGGGCCGGGTCAACTCTTTCGGCATGGCGAAAATCCCTGCTCCAGGCTCCCGAACAGGAGCAGCAGTTCCTGCCTGAGGGCTATCCCACACCCTCCGTTCTCGACTTCGCCCTCTTCCCGGAAGAGCAACCGGTGGACGGCTGGAAGGGGCTGCTACCGGCCGCGGTATCGCTGCGAGTCCCGCTGCACGAACTTCTGCGCGCCCTGCGCCGATATGCCGTCGTCGGCGCCTTCGTCCCCGCGACGGGAGACATCCGGGCTCTTCGTTCCCTCCGCCTCGACGCGCTCGCTGTGGATCTTTACGATGCGTATCAGCACGTATCCGACTACAGGGAAGACATATCACCAGCCGTCCACGCGCCTTTGCTCCTGACTGCCTCGAAGCACGATGTCACCCTCGGGCACACCCTCGAGGCCCTTCGCACCCTGAAGGCCATCGACCGGCGGCTGCCCTCTCTGCCGCAACTCGAGCCGGCGCTGCTGGGCGAACGGTTCTCCACGTCCGACGTCGAGTTGCTGATCGGCTCGGTGGACGAGGACAACGACGAGCGCGATTGGCACCCGGGGGTCGTCGACGCATTTGAGCTGATCCAGCGTACCGACGACCCCGCCTCCCGGGTCTATCTGGCCGACCGTGTGCGCGTCCTCGCGCCGCTGGGCTTCTCCCTCGCCGCCGAACCGTCCGACGAGACGCTGAACTCACCATCCCTGGACAGGGTCCAGCGAGAGCTGCTGTCCGTGGACATCGACGGCGTAGCGCCGTGGTACCGGGGCGAGGTGCCGCTCATGCATGTGGTGCTGTGCTCCGCCCACCATGAGCTCACACTTGACGACGTCAGCAACATCATCGACGAAACCAGCGAAGCCACAGGTGTGCGGACGCCGGCTCTCCCCGACGGAACCGGCGAATCGACCGCTCCCGCCTGGCTTCGTCCCGTGAACTACGACCCCAGGGAGCCGGACCGCCTCATCGGCCCCTGGGAGATTGTCTGCAGCCTCCCGGACGACGAGGCCACGTTCGACAACCTGGACGCCAGGCTGGCGGAAGCATCGGAGGAGATCGCACTGCTCGAAGCGTGCGGTGTACTCACCGAGGGGTGCCGTTCCCAGCTCGAAGCCATCCAGCCACGGCTGGCGAGCATCCAGGCGATTCTCTTTCCCGCCCCTCACCGGGGTTCGGCCACCTCACGTCGCAGTCGGTTGGCCTATGAAGTCTCCAGGGACTTCGACCGGGAGGAGGTCACTCCTGCCTATCTCCTGTCTCTCGCGATGCGGGGCGAGACCACGCTCGGAGAGGTCGTCGCCAGGTTCGCCGGCCTGCCCGAAGACCTGCCCCTGTCCGTCGTCGCGCTTCCGGACGAGGCCATGGCGCTGGCCCCCACGCCAGACCTCGCCCAGCTCCTGCTGGGCGCCAGGAACGTCCAGAGCCGTTTCCGGGGGCGGCTGACCGTCCGCTCTTTGTTGCTGCATTGCAAGTCACAGCGGATCAGCCTTGGCACATGTGTCGACATGCTGGCTCCCTACGCCGTCATCGGCGCCCCTCCCGTGCCCGGCGAATTCACGGGCGAAGACGCCCTGGCGATCAGAGACCTGCACCCCGACATGTTCGACATCGCCGCTTTCGAGGACGACCTCCTCGGCTCCGCGCCCCTCGACCCGCTCCGACTCGTCCTCGTCGCGGGCCGCTTCGGCTGGACCCTCGAAAAGGCCTACGCTCGCTTCGCGCCCTTCCGCTGCCTGGGACTCGACGTCACGGTCCGCGAGCCCACCCCGGAGGAGGCGGACCTTGTACCTGACTGGCGCGACGTCATCGTCCTCACCGAGGAGCTGACGGGGCGCGCGCCCGCACTCTCGGGGCCCGTCGACCCCGACCACATCGCGCTGTGCGCGGAGGAGACCGATCTTTCCGAGGCCGAGGTGCGTGAGCGGTTCGCCCGCTACAGCGCACTCTTCTCCCTCGTAGTCCCGTCAACAGAGGTGCAGGATCGATGAGTTCAGTTAGGTCCTACGACGAGACGGTCACCCGCGGAACACCCGTGACCGGCTTCCAGTGGATACGGCGCCGTGACGGCCAGGACCGGTACGAGGCGACCGGAACCTGCCCGGTCTGTCAGTGCTCCATGACCAAACGCTGGCCGGTCGGGCAGTATACGGTCGCCAAGGGAGGCTTCCTGGGCCGCGAGGCGGCGCCGGACTCCTCCACGCCCTGGTACACGGTCTGCACCTGCCGCTCGCTGCACATGGGGCGGCCTGCCGGCGAAGACGGCGGCTGCGGGGCCGGGCTGTTCATCGCCCTGCCTGCCACCGGGCTTCCCCAGTGAGCGGGTTCGGCCCGGAACAGCTGCGGGACGCGGACCGCAGGGCGCGGGCGATGGCCGAGCCGCGGCGTCAGCTGGAGGAGGCCAGGACACAGGCCGAGGGGTACCGGAACTTTCTGGCATCGCTCACCGGGCTACTCACTACGGTCTTCGTGCTCAAGGGCCAGGAGAGTCTGAGCAAGCTGCCACATTGCCACCGGACATGGGTGATCGCCCTTCTCGTCACCGGCTTCGTCGCCCTGATCAGTGCGTCGTGGCTGGCGGTTTCCGCGGTTCACGGCCGGCCGGGCGAGACCCGGGTACTGGAAGCCACCCACATCCTGCGCTACGAGACCACCCGCACTCGGACGATCTGGAAGCTGGTGGAGTGGGCACGCTGGCTCGGACTGCTGGGCGTGGTCTGTGTCGCGGCGGCGGTGCTGGTGACCTGGCTGGCCCCTTCTTCCGCTTAGGCCCCGCGCAGACGCACCGCGGCGCCTGCCCAGTCCGGTCGGGGAAAGGGGCAGGCGCCGCGTTACAGGGTCCGGGGGGTGAGCCCCGGTTCTACCAGCCCGTACGTCGTTGTACGGGACGTCCATTGGGGGTGGAACTCAGACCGTCAGCGCACGGTCCGTCGGGCGGATCGGAGCCGGCAGTTCGCTCGCCCCCGTCAGGTAGCGGTCCACGCCGCGCGCCGCCGAGCGGCCCTCGGCGATCGCCCACACGATCAGCGACTGACCACGGCCCGCGTCACCCGCGACGTACACGCCGTCGACGTTCGTCGCGAAGTCCGCGTCCCGCGCGACGTTGCCCCGCTCGTCGAGCTCCAGGCCGAACTGCTGGACCAGACCGTTCTCCTGGTCCGTGCCGGTGAAGCCCATCGCGAGGGTGACCAGCTGCGCGGGCAGCTTGCGCTCCGTGCCCGGCTTCTGGGTGAGCTTGCCGTCGACGAACTCCACCTCGACCAGGTGCAGGAACTGCACGTTCCCCTCGTCGTCGCCCTCGAAGTGCGTCGTCGAGACGGAGTAGACCCGCTCGCCGCCCTCCTCGTGCGCCGAGGTGACCTTGTAGAGCATGGGGAACGTCGGCCACGGCTGGCCCGACGGCCGCTCCTCGCCGGGACGCGGCATGATCTCCAGCTGGGTGACGGAGGCCGCCCCCTGGCGGTGGGCCGTGCCCACACAGTCCGCGCCGGTGTCGCCGCCGCCGATGACGACGACGTGCTTGCCCTCCGCGGTGATCGGGGGAGCGACGAAGTCACCCTCCTGCACCTTGTTGGAGAGCGGCAGGTATTCCATCGCGAAGTGGATGCCGTTCAGCTCACGGCCGGGAACGGGCAGGTCGCGGGAGACGGTCGCGCCCGCCGCGATGACCACCGCGTCGTAGCGCCGGCGGAGCTTCGCCGCGTCGATGTCACGGCCGATCTCCACCTCGGTACGGAACTTGGTGCCCTCCGCGCGCATCTGCTCGATACGGCGGTTGATGTGCACCTTCTCCATCTTGAACTCGGGGATGCCGTACCGCAGCAGCCCGCCGATGCGGTCCGCGCGCTCGTACACCACGACCGTGTGACCCGCCCGCGTCAGCTGCTGCGCCGCGGCCAGACCAGCCGGGCCCGAGCCGATGACCGCGACCGTCTTGCCGGAAAGCCGCTCCGGCGCCTGGGGCCGTACGTCATTGCTGTCCCAGGCCTTGTCGATGATCGAGACTTCGACGTTCTTGATGGTGACGGCCGGCTGGTTGATGCCGAGGACGCAGGCCGACTCGCACGGAGCGGGGCACAGCCGGCCGGTGAACTCCGGGAAGTTGTTGGTCGCGTGCAGCCGCTCGCTCGCGGCCGCCCAGTCCTCGCGGTAGGCGTAGTCGTTCCACTCGGGGATGAGGTTCCCCAGCGGACAGCCGTTGTGGCAGAACGGAATGCCGCAGTCCATGCAGCGCCCGGCCTGCTTGCTGATGATCGGCAGCAGCGAGCCGGGAACGTAGACCTCGTTCCAGTCCTTCACGCGCTCCGCGACGGGGCGGGTCTTGGCGACCTCGCGCCCGGTGGTCAGGAAGCCCTTGGGGTCAGCCATTGGTCGCCGCCTCCATCATCTTCTCGGTGGTCTCCTGCTCGGAGAGACCGGCGAGCTCAGCGGCGTCCTTGGCGGCGAGCACTGCCTTGTACGTGGTCGGGATGATCTTGCTGAATCGGTCCGCCGCGACGGACCACTCGGCCAGCAGCTTCGCTGCGACGGTGGAACCCGTCTCCTCCTGGTGGCGGCGCACGACATCGTGCAGCCACTCCTTGTCGGCGTCCGAGAGGGCCTCGATGGCACCGACATTGCCGACGTTGACGTTGTCGCGGTCGAGATCGATGACGTACGCGACACCGCCGGACATGCCGGCTGCGAAGTTACGTCCGGTCTCGCCCAGCACCACCGCGTGGCCGCCGGTCATGTACTCGCAGCCGTGGTCGCCCACGCCCTCCGAGACGACCGTGGCGCCGGAGTTACGGACGCAGAACCGCTCGCCGGTGCGGCCGCGCAGAAACAGCTCGCCGCCGGTCGCACCGTAGGCGATGGTGTTGCCCGCGATGGTGGAGTACTCGGCGAGGTGGTCGGCGCCCCGGTCCGGGCGGACGATGACGCGGCCGCCGGAGAGACCCTTGCCGACGTAGTCGTTGGCGTCGCCCTCCAGGCGCAGCGTGACGCCCCGCGGGACGAACGCGCCGAAGGACTGGCCCGCCGAGCCGGTGAAGGTGATGTCGATGGTGTCGTCGGGCAGGCCCGCACCGCCGAACTTCTTCGTCACCTCGTAACCGAGCATCGTGCCGACGGTCCGGTTGATGTTGCGGATCGCGACCTGCGCGCGGACCGGCTGGGCTTCCTCGGCGGTGGCGGCGTTCAGCGCTTCGGCGGCGAGCTCGATCAGCTCGTTGTCGAGCGCCTTCTCCAGGCCGTGGTCCTGCTCGACCAGCGCGTAGCGCACCGCGCCGTCCGGCAGCTCGGGGACGTGGAAGAGCGGAGCCAAATTGAGGCCCTGCGCCTTCCAGTGGTCCACGGCCCGCTCGGTCTCGAGGAGTTCGGCGTGGCCGACGGCCTCCTCGATCGTACGGAAGCCCAGCTCGGCGAGGAGCTCACGGACCTCCTGGGCAATGAACTCGAAGAAGTTGACGACGTACTCGGCCTTGCCGGAGAACCGGTCCCTCAGGGTCGGGTTCTGCGTGGCGATGCCGACCGGGCAGGTGTCCAGATGGCAGACGCGCATCATGATGCAGCCGGAGACGACGAGCGGCGCGGTCGCGAAACCGAACTCCTCGGCGCCGAGCAGCGCGGCGATGACGACGTCACGGCCGGTCTTCAGCTGGCCGTCGGTCTGGACGACGATGCGGTCGCGCAGGCCGTTGAGCAGCAGGGTCTGCTGAGTCTCGGCGAGGCCGAGCTCCCAGGGGCCGCCCGCGTGCTTCAGCGACGTAAGGGGAGAAGCGCCGGTGCCGCCGTCGTGGCCGGAGATCAGGACGACGTCCGCGTGCGCCTTGGAGACACCCGCGGCGACCGTGCCGACGCCGACCTCGGAGACCAGCTTCACATGGATGCGGGCGGCCGGGTTGGCGTTCTTGAGGTCGTGGATCAGCTGAGCCAGGTCCTCGATGGAGTAGATGTCATGGTGCGGCGGCGGGGAGATCAGACCGACGCCCGGGGTCGAGTGCCGGGTCTTGGCGACCCAGGGGTAGACCTTGTGGCCGGGCAGCTGGCCGCCCTCGCCGGGCTTCGCGCCCTGCGCCATCTTGATCTGGATGTCGTCCGCGTTGACCAGGTACTCGGAGGTCACACCGAAGCGGCCGGAGGCGACCTGCTTGATGGACGAGCGGCGCTCCGGGTCGTACAGACGGTCCGCGTCCTCGCCGCCCTCACCGGTGTTGGACTTGCCGCCCAGCTGGTTCATGGCGATGGCGAGGGTCTCGTGCGCCTCGCGGGAGATCGATCCGTACGACATCGCGCCGGTGGAGAAGCGCTTGACGATCTCGGAGACCGGCTCGACCTCGTCGACGGAGATCGGCCGGCGGTCCGACTTGAAGCCAAACAGGCCGCGCAGCGTCATCAGCCGCTCGGACTGCTCGTTCACACCTTCCGTGTACTTCTTGAAGATGTCGTACCGCTTGGTGCGCGTGGCGTGCTGGAGGCGGAAGACCGTCTCCGGGTCGAACAGGTGCGGCTCGCCCTCACGCCGCCACTGGTACTCGCCGCCGATCTCCAGCGCGCGGTGCGAGGCGGCGATGCCGGAGGCCGGGTACGCCTTGGCGTGCCGGGCGGCGACCTCCTTGGCGATGACGTCGAGTCCGGCTCCGCCGATCTTCGTGGCGGTGCCGTTGAAGTACTTCTCCACGAACGCCTCGTCGAGGCCGACGGCCTCGAAGACCTGCGCGCCGCGGTAGGAGGCGACCGTCGAGATGCCCATCTTCGACATGACCTTCAAAACGCCCTTGCCCAGCGCGTAGATCAGGTTGCGGATGGCCTGCTCGGGCTCCAGGCCCTCTATGAAGGTGCCGGCGCGGACCAGGTCCTCGACGGACTCCATCGCCAGGTACGGGTTGACGGCGGCCGCGCCGTAACCGATGAGGAGCGCGACATGGTGCACCTCGCGTACATCGCCGGCCTCGACCAGCAGGCCCACCTGGGTGCGCTGCTTGGTGCGGATGAGGTGGTGGTGCACGGCGGAGGTGAGCAGCAGCGACGGGATCGGCGCGTGCTCGGCGTCCGAGTGCCGGTCGGAGAGAACGATCAGGCGGGCGCCGTCCTCTATGGCGGCGTCGACCTCGGCGCAGATCTCCTCGATACGGGTCGCGAGGGCGTCGCCGCCGCCGCTGACGCGGTAGAGACCGGAGAGGGTCGCGGCGGTCATGCCGGGCATGTCGCCGTCGGCGTTGACGTGGATGAGCTTGGCCAGCTCGTCGTTGTCGATCACCGGGAAGGGCAGCGTGACCGACCGGCAGGAGGCCGCGGTCGGCTCGAGCAGGTTGCCCTGCGGGCCCAGTGAGGAGTGCAGCGAGGTGACGAGCTCCTCGCGGATGGCGTCCAGCGGCGGGTTGGTGACCTGCGCGAACAGCTGGGTGAAGTAGTCGAAGAGCAGCCGGGGGCGCTCGGACAGGGCCGCGATCGGGGAGTCCGTACCCATGGAGCCGAGCGGCTCGCCGCCGGTCCTGGCCATGGGCGCGAGAATGACGCGCAGCTCCTCCTCGGTGTACCCGAAGGTCTGCTGGCGGCGGGTGACCGAGGCGTGGGTGTGGACGATGTGCTCGCGCTCGGGGAGGTCCTCGAGCTCGATCTCGCCGGCCTCCAGCCACTCCTGGTACGGCTGCTCGGCGGCGAGGGCCGACTTGATCTCGTCGTCCTCGATGATGCGGTGCTCGGCGGTGTCGACGAGGAACATCTTGCCGGGCTGAAGGCGGCCCTTGCGGACGACCTTGGCCGGGTCGATGTCGAGGACGCCGACCTCGGAGGAGAGGACGACGAGTCCGTCGTCGGTGACCCAGTAGCGGCCGGGGCGCAGGCCGTTGCGGTCGAGGACCGCGCCGACCTGGGTGCCGTCGGTGAAGGTGACGCAGGCCGGGCCGTCCCAGGGCTCCATCATCGTGGAGTGGTACTGGTAGAAGGCGCGCCGGGCCGGGTCCATGGAGTCGTGGTTCTCCCACGCCTCGGGGACCATCATCAGCACGGAGTGGGGCAGGGAGCGGCCGCCGAGGTGCAGGAGCTCCAGGACCTCGTCGAAGGACGCGGAGTCGGAGGCGTCCGGCGTACAGACCGGGAAGATCCGCTCCAGCTTCTCCGCCCCGAAGAGCTCGGAGGCGAGCTGCGACTCGCGGGCGCGCATCCAGTTGCGGTTGCCCTTGACCGTGTTGATCTCGCCGTTGTGCGCGACGAAGCGGTACGGGTGGGCGAGCGGCCAGCTCGGGAAGGTGTTGGTCGAGAACCGCGAGTGCACGAGCGCGACGGCGGTCGCCAGGCGGCGGTCGGAGAGGTCCGGGAAGAAGGGCTCCAGCTGGCCGGTGGTCAGCATGCCCTTGTAGACGATGGTGCGGGCGGAGAGCGAGGGGAAGTAGACGCCGGCCTCGCGCTCGGCGCGCTTGCGCAGCACGAACGCCTTGCGGTCCAGTGCGATGCCCTTGCTGGCGCCGTCCGGTCCGTCCGACACGAAGAGCTGGGAGAAGGCCGGCATGGTGGCGCGCGCGCCGTTGCCGAGCAGATCCGGGGTGACCGGGACCTCGCGCCAGCCGAGGACCGTCAGGCCCTCCTCGGCGGCGATCTTCTCAATGCGTGAGACGGCTCCCGTGGAGTCGTCGGCCGGCAGGAAGGCGATGCCGACGGCGTAGGAACCGGCTTCGGGAAGTTCGAAGTCGCTGGCCTCACGCAAAAATGCGTCCGGGACCTGAAGCAGGATGCCGGCGCCGTCACCCGAGTCGGGCTCGGAGCCGGTGGCACCGCGGTGCTCGAGGTTACGCAGTACGGTCAGCGCCTGCTCGACCAGCTCATGGCTGGCAACACCGGTGAGGGTGGCCACGAACCCGACGCCGCATGCGTCGTGTTCGTTACGGGGGTCGTACATCCCCTGGGGGGCGGGGCGACCGTCCATGGGCGACCAGGCGTCGGAACGCATCGGCACTCCCGTCGTCGTCGTGGCATATGCAACTGCCGAGGGACGACGTTGGCCCTCCGCGAAATTTCGTGCAGGTTACATGATGGAGTGCTTCTCGGAAAGCGGATAGCTCGTTCCAGCATGCGGACACCGCGCAAAGCGGTGAAGGTGGGTCACAGTCGGACAGATCGATATCCGCCGGCCCATCGCAGAGCAGGCTCCATTGCCCACAGCGTCTACGGCTCATGCCCAGTGGTTAAGGACTCGAAACCGCAGAGTAACGGCTACATATGTAGCTCCATGCATAGTGTCTCACCTGAGGCGGTTTTCTCAGAGAGGGCGTACGTCACAACCTTCGGGGGCGACCGGCCCGGACCGCAAGGGCCGCGGGTCAGAGAGCCGCGCCGAACAGCGCCCCGAGCCCGTAGGTGACGGCCGCCGCCACGCCGCCGAGGACCAGCTGGCGCAGTCCGCTGTACCACCAGCTGCGCGCGGTCACCCGGGCGACGAGCGCACCGCAGGCGAAGAGCCCGACCAGAGCGAGCAGCACCGCGGGCCACAGGGAGCTCGCGCCGAGGAGATAGGGCAGAACGGGCAGCAGCGCGCCCAGCGCGAACGAGCCGAAGGACGAGACGGCGGCGACGGTCGGCGACGGCAGGTCGTCCGGGTCGATGCCGAGCTCCTCGCGGGCGTGGATCTCCAGCGCCTGCTCGGGGTCCTTGGAGAGCTGCATCGCCACCTCGCGGGCGAGCGCGGGCTCGACGCCGCGGGCCACGTACAGCGCGGCGAGCTCCTCCATCTCATCGACCGGGTGCTTACGCAACTCCCGCCGCTCCACGTCCAGTTCGGCCTCGACGAGCTCTCGCTGGGAGGCCACCGAGGTGTACTCACCGGCCGCCATCGAGAAGGCGCCCGCTGCGAGTCCGGCGAGCCCCGTGATGATGATGGTCTGCTGGGACACGGCGCCGCCCGCGACACCGGTCATCAGGGCGAGGTTGGAGACCAGTCCGTCCATCGCGCCGAATACCGCGGGGCGCAGCCAGCCGCCGTTGACATCACGGTGGGTGTGGTTGTCACGGTGCGCCGCGTGGAGCGTCGCCCCGGTTTCGATGATGGACACAGTTCTCCCCTTCTCCGGCAGCGGGCCCGGTGGTCCCGCTCCCCCCTCAACACCCTCGAAAATACGCACTATGTAAGGGGCCCGCCAGCAAGGCAGGCCGTACTTACCTGTAGTCAGGCGGGTGACAGACACGTTTCTCAGACTCGTCGCGCGCCGCATGTGGCACAGATGCAGGAACAGGCTCGGTGCGCGCGAAAGGGGCCCGCCCCATGGAGTTGATTGCATGCAATCCCGCTGATCCCGCCGCCCGCGCCCCCACCGCCCCTGTTACGGCCGCCGCAGTTACGACCGCCGCCGTACTCCGCGACCGGGCCTGTGGCGCACTGCTCGGCCTCGCGGTGGGCGATGCGCTCGGCGCTCCCGCCGAGAACATGCGGCCGTCCGAGATCCGCCGCCGGTGGGGCCGTATCGAAGGCTTCGTGAGCGAGGACCCGGCGGGTACGGACGACACGGAGTACGCGATCTTCTCCGGCCTGCTGCTGGCGCGGCACGGCTCGGCGCTGACCGTCGCGCATGTCGAGAAGGCGTGGCACCACTGGATCGCGGATCTGGACGAAGGCCCCTTCCGCGGGGCGGGGTTCAGCGAACGCGGCACCCTGGAGAACCTGCGGCGCGGGCTCGCCGCCCCGATCTCTGCCCAGCACCGGCACGCGTGGAGCGACGGGCTGGCGATGCGCGCGGCGCCGTTCGGCGTCTTCGCGGCGGGCCACCCGGCGGAGGCGGCGCGGCTGGTCGCGATCGACGGCACCGTCAGCCACGACGGCGAGGGCATCTACGGCGGGCAGGCGGTTGCGGCGGGCGTCGCCGCGGCGATGGCGGGCGAGGGCCCGGCCGGGGTGATCGGAGCGGCGCTCTCGGTGGTTCCGATGGACTCCTGGACGGCCCGCTCCCTGCGCCGCGCGGTGGTCGCGGCCCAGCGCACCCATGCGCACACCCTGGCAATGGAACGGGCGGTCCGCTCGGCGGTGGTGATCGGCGGCTACCCGTGGACGGACCTGGCCCCGGAGGCGGTGGGCCTGGCGTTCGGCGCGTTCGCGGCGGCGCGCGGAGACTTCCGTACGTCGGTTCTCACCGCGGTCAACATGGGCCGCGACGCGGACACCACGGCGGCGGTCGCGGGCGCGCTGGCCGGGGCGATGTCCGGGGCCACGGCGATCCCCCCGGAATGGTCCTCGGCCATCGGCCCGGTCCGCGGCAGCTGCCTCCCGTCGATGACCGGCTACCACGTCCTGGACATCGCGGAACTGCTCACCCCGGACGACGACCCACAGGCGGCGTCATGACGTGCGAGCCGCGGTGGCGCGAGGACGCGGGACCTGCCGAGCCTGCCCCGGCAGGCCCGCCGCCGAGCGTCTCCCAGGGGCTCTGGGGCATGCCCGCGGGCTCCGGCCGCACACCGTCCCGTCCCATCGAAGGGCTGCTCCTCGGGCTCGCCGCGGGCGACGCCGCCGGGTGGCCGTCCGCGCGGCATCGGGCCGCGCGGATGCCCGAGTGGACCCGTCGGCTCACCCGTGAGCTCGACGACTTCGCCGAGCAGAACGCGACCACCACGCTCCCCGTCCCCATCGCCCTCAACCAGTCCCCCGAACCCCTCCGCCTCGGCCCCTCCGACGACGCCGAGTGGGCCGCCTTCGCCGCCGAGACCGTGCTCACCGCCGCCGGTGATCTCTTCGCCGGGCTCGCGCCCGGCCGCCGGATGCGCGCCGCCGTCGATCTCGCCTGGAACTCCCTCGCCAGCGAGGTCGCCGCGGCCGCCGACCGTGCTCCCGAGGTCGAGTCCGCCGTACTCCCCCTCCGCGCCCGGATCTCCGTACGCGCCGGGCTCGGCAATCTCGCCACCGGCCTCCGCCCGCCCGCCACCGGCCACGACAACCCGCACTTCTTCGACGACGCCGCCTGCGTACGTGCCGCCGTCCTCGCCGTCGTCCACCCCGGCGACCCGGCCGCCGCCGCCGCGCTCGCCGAGTTCGACGCGCGTTACAGCCAGGACGGCGACGGGGTGCACGGCGCCCGCGCCATGGCCGCCGCCGTGGCCGCGGCGCTCGGCGGCGCGCCCGTCGACGACGCCGTCGACGCCGCCCTCGCCGAACTCCCCGACGCCACCGAAATCGGCCGCAACGCCCAGCACGCCGTCAAGCTCGCCCGCGACGCCCACGGCGCCTTCGAACTCGTACCGCTCCTCGAGCACCAGATCGTCGACCACGTCTACAGCTACGGCATCGCCGCCGCCGAGACCGTCCCCGTGGCCCTCGCCCTCGCCACCGCCGCCCGCGGCCGGGTCGCCGAAGCCGTGCCCGCGGCCGCCTGCCTGTCCCGCGTCGCCGACTCCGCGCCCGCCCTCGCCGGCGCCCTGACCGGCGCGCTCGGCGGCGGGGATGCCGTGCCCGCCACCTGGCGCGACGCCTGCCGCACCCTGGCCGGCTGCGCGCTCCCCCGGCTCGCCGGCACGGATCTCGTCGAACTCGCCGGGCTGCTCGCACACACGGAACTGACCGCCCCGGGTGGACAATTCCGGCATGACGACGACACTCGCGACGCTCACACTCGATGACCGGATCAGCGGCAGCCTGATCGGCGCGGCGGTCGGTGACGCGCTCGGCGGCCCGGTCGAGGGCTACACCCCGGAGCAGATCGTGGAGCGGCACGGCGGCCGTGTCCACGGCATCGTCGGCCCGTGGCACGGCGACGAATGGCGCACCGCCCGCCCCATCGCGCCGTACCACAAGGGCGACGGACACGTCACCGACGACACCCTCATGACGCACGCGCTGATCCGCGTGTACACCACCGTCCGCGACCACCTCGACGCCTACGCCGTCGCCGACCATCTGGTCCCCGACCTGATCTCGACCCCCCGCTGGATTCCGGAGCTCGAGGCGGAGGCGCTCCCCGTGCAGCGCGTCTTCCTCGCCGAGAAGTGGATGGTGGCCCGCCTCCACTACGGGCACAACGACCCCCGCGAGGCGGGCGTCGGCAACATCGTCAACTGCGGCGCGGCGATGTACATGGCCCCGGTGGGCCTGGTCAACGCGGCGCATCCGGCGGCCGCCTACGCCGAGGCCATCGACATCGCGGGCGCGCACCAGTCCTCGTACGGGCGTGAGGCGGCGGGCGTCTTCGCGGCGGCGGTCGCCGCGGCGTGCCTGCCCGGCGCCACGCCCACAACGGTCGTGGACGCGGCACTCTCGCTGGCCAAGGACGGCACGGGCTCGGCGATCGAGGCGGTGGCCGAAGTCGCCCCGCACCACACGGACTTCGAGTCGGCGCTGGCCCCGCTCCGAGCGGCCGTCGCCCCCTTCGACACAGTCGGCCCGGACTACCGCGCCCCGTCGCTGGCCGCCCGCCGGCCTTCCCGGCTGCACGCCATCGAGGAACTCCCGATCGCCCTGGGCATGCTTCTGGTGGGCGGCGGCGACTACCGCCGTACGGTCCTCGGAGCCGTCAACTACGGCCGCGACTGCGACTCGATCGCCACGATGGCAGGGGCGATCGCGGGCGCGCTCCACGGCGAGTCCGCGGTGCCGAGCGACTGGGCGAAGACAGTCGCCGAGGCCAGCCGCCTCGACCTGCACTCCCCGGCGGCGGCGCTGACCGCGGTCACCCGCGAGATCTTCGCCCGCGACACGACCCGCCGCCGCACCCACGAATCGGCGTTCGCCCGTCTGACGGATCCGCGATGACCGGCCTCCGCCTCACCTGGGTCCAGCCGGAGGACCTGGTGCGCCACGAACTGCGCCAGGCGGACGAGGACGGCCGCGACGCGACGGAGATCCGCACCCGCTGGGCACGCGCGGGCGGCCCCGAGTCCCCGCCGCGGGGTGGAGCGTCTCCGGCACCCGCGCCACCGGAGCTGAGGGCCCTGGCGTACGAGCTCCTGGACGAACTGGCCCTGCTGCCGTCCCCGTTGACGGAGCAAGAGCCGACGCCGCTCGCATTGATCAAGGCCGCCTGCCCGGCCTGGCCCACGCGCGAAGCGCCAAGGAACCGGGGGGCTGGAGGCTTGCCCCGAGTTTCGGGAGGGGGGTACTCCCCCTGGCTGCGCCGGGGGCACCCCCACCCAGGCGAAGCTCTGGGGGAGGGCGGGCCAGGGGAGAGACACCCCCGCCCCAACACCCTGCACGCCTCCTGGCTCGGCCGCGCCATCGGCTGTCTCCTCGGCAAGCCGGTCGAAAAGCTCCCCCTCCACGCCATCCGCAGCATCGCCCGCGCCACCGGCAACTGGCCCCTCCACACCTGGTTCACCGCCAAGGGCCTCCCCCCGGAGCTCGCCGCCGCACACCCCTGGAATCGCCGGTCCGCCGGCACCTCACTCGCCGAGAACATCGACGGGATGCCCGAGGACGACGACCTCAATTACCCCCTCCTCAACCTGCTGCTCCTCCAGCGCCACGGGAAGGCGTTCACCACCGCCCAGCTCGCCCAGCTCTGGCTCGACGAGCTCCCGGCCGGCCGTACCTTCACCGCCGAGCGCGTCGCCTACCGCAATCTCCTCTCCGGCGTCGAACCCCCGCTCACCGCCGGCCACCGCAACCCTTTCCGGGAGTGGATCGGTGCCGCCATCCGCGCCGATGTGCACGGCTGGACGCACCCCGGCGACCCCGCGGCCGCCGCCGCGCAGGCCCATCGCGACGCGTCGCTCACCCACACCGCGAACGGCGTCTACGGCGCGATGTTCATCGCGGCCACCATCGCCACCGCAGCCGACGGCCGGAGCGACGTCCACCAGTGTCTGCGGACCGGCCTCACCGTCGTCCCCCCGCGCTCCCGGCTCGCCAATGCCATCCGTCTCGGCATCGCCACCGCCCGCGCGGAACCCGACTTCGACACCGTCGTGGACGGGCTTCACACCGCCCTCGGCCACCACCACTGGGTCCACGTCGTCCCCAACGCCGCCCTCCTCGCCGCCGCACTCACCCACGCCGACGGCGATTTCACCGGCTCCATCTGCCGTGCCGTCTCCGGGGGCTGGGACACCGACTCCAACGGCGCGACCGCCGGTTCCGTCGCGGGCCTGCTCGCCGGCCACCCCGCCGCGATCCCCGACCGCTGGACCACCCCCCTCAAGAACCGTCTCGCCACCTCTGTCGCCGGCTTCGACGGCATCGGCTTCGACACCCTCGCCCACCTCACACACCAGGAGGCACTCCGCCCATGACCGGCATCGCGGTGCTCGGCAGCACCAACATGGACCTCGTCGCGTACGTCTCACACGCGCCGAAACGCGGAGAGACCGTCACCGGAAGGGAGTTCCTCACGATCCCCGGCGGCAAGGGCGCCAACCAGGCCGTCGCCGCCGCCCGCGCCGGCGGCGACGTCGCCATGATCGGCGCGGTCGGCTCGGACGACTTCGGCGTACGGCTACGGCACACACTTGAATCGTCCGGCGTCGACACCGACCTTCTGCGCACCGCGGAAGGCCCCTCCGGCACCGCGCACGTCGTCGTCGACGACGAAGGCGGCAACTCGATCGTCGTGATCCCCGGCGCGAACGGCACCGTCACCGCGCTCGCCCCCGGCGACGAGGCTCTCATCGCTTCCTCCGTCGCGCTGCTCCTCCAGCTCGAACTCCCCCTGAGCGCCGTGCTGGACGGCGCCGAAGCCGCGCGCCGGAACGGTGTACGGACCGTCCTCACCCCCGCCCCGGCGCAGCCCCTTCCTCCCGAACTCCTCGCCGTCACCGACCTGTTGGTGCCCAATGAGCACGAGGCGGCCACCCTCGCCGGCGTCGCCGACCCGCACCTGGCCGCCGAGGCGCTGCTGCGCCAGGTGCCCGAGGTCGTGATCACGCTCGGCTCGGCGGGCAGCCTGTACGCGGCCCGGGGCACGGCTCCCGTCACCGTGCCCGCGCCTCGCGTACGGGCCGTCGACACGACCGGCGCCGGCGACACCTTCGTCGGCGCCCTCGCCGTCGCGCTCGTCGAAGGCAGGCCCGTACAACAGGCCCTGACCTGGGCCTCGGCCGCCGCCGCCCTGTGCGTCCAGCGCCCCGGCGCCTCCACGTCCATGCCGTACCGCTCAGAGATCGACGACGCCTCATGACCCAGACTCCCCCGCCGGCCGCTCCCCTCACCGGCCTGCGCGTCCTCGACCTGGCCACTCTCTTCGCGGGCCCGCTCGCCGCCACCATGCTCGGCGACTTCGGCGCGGAGGTCATCAAGGTCGAGCACCCCACCCGGCCCGATCCCTCCCGGGGCCACGGCCCCGACAAGGACGGCGTCGGCCTGTGGTGGAAGCTGCTCGGCCGCAACAAGCGCACCGTCACCCTCGATCTGTCCACCCCCGGCGGCCGCGAGACCCTCCTCCGTCTCGCGAAGACCGCCGACGTGATCATCGAGAACTTCCGCCCCGGCACCCTGGAGAAGTGGCAGCTCGGCTGGGAGGAGCTGAGCACAGCCAACCCCCGCCTCGTGCTGACCCGCGTCACCGGCTTCGGACAGTTCGGCCCGTACTCCCACCGACCCGGCTTCGGCACCCTCGCAGAGGCGATGAGCGGCTTCGCCTCCATCACCGGCGAGCCCGAAGGTCCGCCCACCCTCCCTCCGTTCGGCCTCGCCGACTCGATCGCGGCGCTCGCCACCGCGTACGCCGTCATGACCGCGCTCACCGCCCGCACCGCCACCGACCGCGGTCAGGTCGTCGACATGGCAATCATCGAGCCGATCCTGACCGTGCTCGGCCCGCAGCCCCTCTGGTACGACCAGACCGGGTACGTACAGAAACGGACCGGCAACCGCTCCTGCAACAACGCCCCGCGCAACACCTACCGCACGGCCGACGGCTCCTGGCTGGCCGTCTCCACCTCCGCCCAGTCCATCGCCGAACGCGTCATGCATCTGGTCGGCCGCCCGGACCTGATCGACGAGCCGTGGTTCAGCACCGGCAGCGGCCGTGCCGAGCACGCCGACGTGCTCGACGAGGCGGTCGGCGGCTGGATCGCCTGCCGCACCCGCGCCGAAGCCATGGCCGCCTTCGAGAAGGCCGAAGCGGCGATCGCACCGATCTACGACGTCCGTGACGTCATGGAAGACCCCCAATACCAAGCGCTGGACACCATCACCGAGGTCCCCGACCCCGAACTCGGCACCCTCCGGATGCAGAACGTCCTCTTCCGGCTCTCCGAGACCCCGGGCGCCATCCGCTGGGCAGGCCGCCCGCACGGCGCCGACACGGACGAGGTCCTCAGCGAACTCGGCCTGTCCCGGGCCGAAATCACCGCTCTGCGCGCCCAGGGCGCCCTATGACCACACCCCTCACCTGGCTGTACGCCCCCGGAGACCGGCCCGAGGTCGTGCACAAGGCCCTCGCCTCCAACGCCGACGTCGTGATCGTCGACCTGGAGGACGCCGTCTCCCCCGACCGCAAGAAGTACGCGCTGGCCGCCACAGCCGAACTCCTCGCTTCCCCCCAGACGCTTCCGGTCCATGTCCGCATCAACACCCCCCATGACATCGAGGCCCTGACCGCACTCCCCGGCCTCTGTGCTCTGCGTATCCCCAAGGTCGCATACGCCACTGACATCCGGCGGATCGCGGCCCGCGCCCCCGGCGTCCCCCTCTATGCGCTCCTCGAATCGGCTCTCGCCATCGAGCACGCGTATTCCATCGCCACCGCACACCCCGCCGTCCACGGCATCGCCATCGGCGAGGCAGACCTCCGCGCCGACCTCGGCATACGGGACGGCACCGGCCTCGACTGGCCGCGTACCCGCATCGTGGTCGCCGCCCGCGCGGCCGGTCTGGCGCCACCGGTCCAGTCCGTCTTTCCCGACATCCGTGACCTGGACGCCCTCTACGCCTCCTGCACCCACGGCCGCGCTCTCGGCTTCCTGGGCCGGGCGGCCATCCACCCCCGCCAGCTCCCGGTCATCGAGCGGGCGTTCCGCCCCACGCCCGAGGAGATCGAGGCGGCGGAGGAGGTCGTCAAGGCGGCGGCCACGGACGAGGGCGCGCTGGCCCTGCCGGACGGCCGCTTCGTGGACGCCGCGATTGTGGCCGCGGCGCAGCGGACCCTCGCCCTCGCGCGACGCGAGGGCGGATAGGAGCGGAGGAACGGAGGGGCAGAGGAGCATGCGGGGAACGCACGAGGCCGCCGGGACCTCTCGGTCCCGGCGGCCTCGTCATGTAAGTCGCGCAAGCGCCCGCGGTCAGCCCTTCTTGGCCGACTCCGCGTCCGCGTCTGCGCCCGAGTCCTCCGCGGCAGCCTCGTCCCCGTCCGCCGGGTCCTCAGCCAGGTCGCCCGCAGCATCGTCCGCCTCCGGCTTCGCAGCCGCCGCCTTCGCCGACTTGTCGGGCCTCTCCGGCTCGACGATCTCCTCGCGCCCGGGCCGCACCCGCGCCGAGATCACCATGTACGTCACCGCCAGCACGAAGACGACAATCGAGGTCCACACATTGAGGCGCAGCCCCAGCACGTGGTGCGCCTCGTCGACCCGCATGTACTCGATCCAGGCCCGGCCCACGCAGTACGAGGCGACGTAGAGCGCGAACGCCCGGCCGTGTCCCAGCTTGAAGCGCCGGTCGGCCCAGATGACCAGCAGCGCGACGCCGATGCACCACAGGGACTCGTACAGGAACGTCGGGTGGTAGAGGCCCGCCTCGCGGTTCGTACCCTCGGTGATCTTGAGGGCCCACGGCAGATCCGTCGGCTTGCCGTACAGCTCCTGGTTGAACCAGTTGCCCCAGCGGCCGATCGCCTGCGCTATGGCAATGGCGGGCGCGAGGGCGTCCGCCCAAGCCGGCAGCGGGATCCCGCGGCGGCGGCAGCCGATCCAGGCGCCGACCGCGCCCAGCGCGATCGCGCCCCAGATGCCGAGGCCACCCTCCCAGATCTTGAAGGCGTCGACCCAGTTCTCACCCTCGCTGAAGTACAGCTGGTAGTCGGTGATCACGTGGTACAGCCGGCCGCCGACGAGACCGAAGGGCACCGCCCAGACGGCGATGTCGGCCACGGTGCCGGCCTTGCCGCCGCGAGCGATCCAGCGCTTGTTGCCGTACCAGACGGCCGCGAAGACACCGATGATGATGCAGAAGGCATAGCCGCGCAGCGGGAGCGGTCCGAGGTGGATCACTCCGGTCGACGGGCTGGGAATGTAGGCAATATCCATGGCAGGACCGACGCTACCCTGCCGGGCAGGACGCACGGCAACCCACCCGGCAACTTCTGGATAACGAGCCGCGCCCCGGACGTACGCCGAATGTACGTGGATGTACGCCGATGTACGCCAGGAGGCGGCCCGGGGCCGTCAGGAGGAAGCCGGGCCGCCCGGACTCGGCGTGGACCGCTTGGTGCCCGGCTTCTTGCCCTTGTTCGCCTCTTCGACCCACTTCTTGAAGTTGGCGACGGAGATCTGCTCGGAGCCCTTCTGCGGGAAGACGGACTCCCCGTTGAGCAGCACGGTCGGGGTACCGCGGAAGCCGCCGTTCTTGAAGGCGGTGTTCGACTTGGTCACCCAGCTGTTGTGCTTGCCGTCCTCCACGCAGCTGCGGAATTCGGGCGTGTCCAGGCCGTCGACCTTGCCCGCGAGCTCGATCAGCCTGCTGTTCTGGGCGAAGGCGTCGTCGGTCTCCGGCGGCTGGTTCTGGTACAGCACGTCGTGGTAGGGGGCGAATTTCCCCACGTCCTGCGCACACGCCGCGGCGTTCGCCGCGTGCAACGAGCCGCTGCCACCCATGTTCCCGTCGATGATGGTGGCGAGGTGGTACTCGATCTTGAGCTTGCCCGCCTGCTCCAGCTCATGGATGGTGTCCCGGAGAGTGTTCTCGAAAGCGGCGCAGGCCGGGCAGCGGAAGTCCTCCCACACCGTGAGCGTGGACGGGGCGTCGCTCGCGCCCACCGGGATCGCGAGCTGGTCCTTGCCCTGCACGCCCGCGGGCGCGAGGAGCGGACCGGCGTCCGAGCCGCCGTCCTTCTTCTTCCCGGCGTTCGCGGCGATCACGCCGACGACGGCGGCGAGGCCGAGGACGCCGACCACCGCGGCGGAGACGATCAGCAGCCGCCGTCGTTTCTCGCGGGCCTTCTCCGACTCACGTTCCTGTTGGAGCCGCTCGCGCGCGGTCCGCTTCCGTTCCTGGTTCTTCTCGCTCACATCCGGCAAACGAACCGGGGAGGCATGTGCATGCCTCCCCGGTCCGAGATCCACCCTTATGAGCTACGCGTCCCGGCGCACGCCTTCGGCGAGTTCGGCCGCCAGTTCCCGCACCGCTGCCAGGCCCGCGGCCTGGTCCGGTGCGTCGAGGAGCCGCTTCACAAACGCGGACCCGACGATCACGCCGTCCGCGAAGGAGGCGACCTCGGCGGCCTGCTCGGGGTTGGAGACGCCGAGGCCCACGCAGACCGGCAGCTCGGTGGTGGCACGGGTGCGCCGCACCAGGTCCTGGGCCTGCGCGCCCACCGACTCACGGGTGCCGGTCACGCCCATCAGCGAAGCCGCGTACACAAAGCCGGAACCGGCCGCCGTGATCTTCGCCAGCCGGGCGTCCTTGCTGCTCGGCGCGACGACGAAGACCGTGGCGAGGCCGTGCTTCTCGGCGTGCTCGCGCCACACGCCGGCCTCCTCGACCGGCAGGTCGGGCAGGATGCAGCCGGCGCCGCCCGCGTCGGCGAGCTCGGCGGTGAAGCGCTCGATGCCGTAGCGGTCGATGGGATTCCAGTACGTCATCACGAGGACCGGCCTGCCGGTGGCCTCGTGCGCCTCGCGGACCGTACGCATCACGTCGGCGATCTTGACACCACCGCGCAGGGCGATGTCGTCGGCGGTCTGGATGACAGGGCCGTCGAGGACGGGGTCGCTGTGCGGCAGCCCGACCTCGACCACGTCAGCGCCGCCGTCCAGGGCGGCCTTGACCGCCTCGATACCGCCGTCGACGGTCGGGAAGCCGGCCGGGAGATACGCGATGAGCGCGGCCCGGTTCTCGTTCCTGGCCTGCGCCAGGGTGTCGCTCAACAGCTGGATGTTGCCGCTCACTTCGCGTCCCTCCTGATCTCGGCGTAGCCGTTCTCCGCGGAGGCGTCGGCGGCGACCCTCGCGTCCCCCTCGCTGTCGTACAGCCCGAAGTAACGGGCGGCGGTGTCCATGTCCTTGTCGCCGCGGCCGGACAGATTGACGACGATCAGCCCGTCCTTGCCCAGTTCCCGGCCGACTTCCAGCGCACCGGCCAGCGCGTGCGCGGACTCGATCGCCGGGATGATGCCCTCGGTACGGGACAGCAGCAGCAGCGACTGCATGGCCTCGTCGTCGGTCACCGCGCGGTACTCGGCCCGGCCGGTGTCCTTCAGGTACGAGTGCTCGGGGCCGATGCCGGGGTAGTCGAGTCCGGCGGAGATCGAGTACGGCTCGGTGATCTGACCCTCCTCGTCCTGCAGGACGTACGAGCGCGAACCATGCAGGATGCCGGGCTCGCCCGCGGTCAGGGTGGCCGCGTGCTCGCCGGACTCGATGCCGTGGCCCGCGGGCTCGCAGCCGATGAGCCGTACGGACGCGTCCGGGATGAAGGCGTGGAACAGCCCGATCGCGTTGGACCCGCCGCCGACGCAGGCGACGGCGGCGTCCGGCAGCCGGCCGGCCCGCTCCAGGATCTGGCGGCGGGCCTCGACGCCGATGACGCGGTGGAAGTCGCGGACCATCGCGGGGAAGGGGTGCGGTCCGGCGACCGTGCCGAAGAGATAGTGCGTACGGTCCACGTTGGCGACCCAGTCGCGGAACGCCTCGTTGATGGCGTCCTTCAGGGTCCGGCTGCCGGAGGCCACCGGGATGACCTCGGCGCCGAGCATCCGCATCCGGGCCACGTTCAGGGCCTGGCGCTGGGTGTCGATCTCGCCCATGTAGATGGTGCACTCGAGGCCGAAGAGCGCGCAGGCGGTCGCGGTCGCGACGCCGTGCTGGCCGGCACCGGTCTCGGCGATGACCCGGGTCTTGCCCATGCGCTTGGTGAGCAGCGCCTGGCCCAGCACGTTGTTGATCTTGTGCGAGCCGGTGTGGTTGAGGTCCTCCCGCTTCAGGAAGACCCGCGCCCCGCCGGCGTGCTCGGCGAACCGGGGCACCTCGGTGAGGGCGCTGGGGCGGCCGGTGTAGTTGACCATCAGGTCATTGAGCTCGGCGGCGAAGGCGGGGTCGGCCTTGGCCTTGTCGTACTCGACGGCAACCTCGTCGACCGCGGCGACGAGCGCCTCGGGGATGAACTTGCCGCCGAATGCGCCGAAGTAGCCCTCGGCGCTGGGGACTTGACCCTCGGGGTCCGGGATGAAGAAGTCGCTCGACATGCGACATGCTCCTTGTCGGGGCGGTTGCCCCAGAAGTCTGGTGTGCAAGGGACACGGTATGCGCGTGCGCGGCTGCCCGGCGGGGCGTTGTTCCCCACCCCGCCCCTTCCCGTAACCGGGGCTCCGCCCCGGACCCCGCGCCTCAAACTCCCCCAGACTTCGTCCGGGGGGACCCCCACGGGGCTTGATTTGCCCGTCCGGGCTTGAAGTTCCGCCCGGACGGGCGGAACTTCAAGCCCGGACGGCGATTGAGGACACGCCCGAAGGGCGTACGGGGGTCTGGGGGCTTGCCCCCAGTTCGGGAAGGGGCGGGGGGGAAAGCACCCGCCGGCGATCGCCTAGTGGCAGTTGCACGCGCGGACCGCGCGCCATCGCATGCCGTTGACCTGGCCCGGCTCGGAGCCGATGACATACCGCACCCGGCGGCCGTGCACCCGGCGGGCCGGGGCCCGGCAGCCTCGGGGCTTGCAGCCTCGGGCCAGCCGCGCGTACGGGTCGCGCGCGGCGGCGAGCGCCGCGCCGCGGGGAGCCGTGACCGTCCTGCACACGTCGCCCGCCGCCGGACGCGACGGCGTCCGGTACTGCGGGGCCACAAGGCCGACGGCGGTCATGGGGAAGGTCAGCTCCGCCCGTGACGCAGGGCCGGGTGCGCGCCCGCGGCGACCAGGTCGGCGACTGCCGACTTCGGGTCGCGGCCGGTGACCAGGGACTCGCCGACCAGCACCGCGTCGGCGCCCGCGTTCGCGTAGGCGATCAGGTCGTGCGGACCGCGCACACCGGATTCGGCGATCTTGACGATGTGCGCCGGAATCTCGGGGGCGACCCGCTCGAACGTCGAGCGGTCGACCTGCAGCGTCTTCAGATCGCGGGCGTTGACGCCGATGATCTTCGCTCCGGCCTCCACCGCGCGCTCGACCTCGTCCTCGTCGTGCACCTCGACCAACGGGGTGAGCCCGATCGACTCGGCGCGCTCGATCAGCGAGACCAGGGCCTCCTGCTCCAGCGCTCCGACGATCAGCAGGACGAGGTCGGCGCCGTACGCCCTGGCCTCCCACAGCTGGTACGCGGTGACGATGAAGTCCTTGCGCAGCACCGGGATGTCCACCCTGGCGCGGACGGCTTCGAGGTCGGCGAGCGAGCCGCCGAAGCGGCGCTGCTCGGTCAGTACGGAGATGACGGCCGCGCCGCCCGCCTCGTAGTCGGCGGCGAGTCCGGCCGGGTCGGCGATCGCGGCCAGCGCGCCCTTCGACGGGCTGGAGCGCTTGACCTCACAGATCACATGGACGCCCTCGCCACGCAGCGCGGCGACGCCGTCCTTGGCCGCAGGAGCCTTGGCGGCGCGCTCCTTCAGCTCGTCGAGGCTCACACGCGCCTGCCGCTCTGCGAGGTCGGCGCGCACGCCTTCAATGATCTCGTCGAGCACACTCACGCGAGCGGCCCCCTTCCGGGACGGTTCAGATGGATCAGGATCAGCCATGTCGATGGTATCCGCAGGAGGGCCCGGGCCTCGCATCCGGTTGACGCCCGTCCCACTACCTGGGACTTTGCGGGTCCGAGGTCATCCCCCGGACCCGGCACAGTCACGGCGCGAGCGCCGAGCCGAACGGCAGGTTGCGGATCACGCTGAATACCAGCAGAACACCACCGAGCGACCACCACCACGCCGACGGGACCGCGATCCGCAGGGGCACGCCCCGTACGGCGTGAATCAGCCACACCACCCACACTACGGCGAAGATTCCGTAGCCCGCGACGGCCATGGCATTGGCCCCGAGCGCGGTGGTCAGATCGCCGTGGATGAAGGCGTGGGCACTGCGCAGCCCGCCGCAGCCCGGGCAGTAGATCCCGGTGAAGCGGAGCAGCGGGCAGACCGGGTAGTGGCCGGGTTCGTTGGGGTCGACCGTGCCGACGTACGCGAAGGCCGCGGCGACCCCGGCGAGGGTGGCCAGGGGAGTCGCCAGTCGCCGTGCGAGCGGGGCAGGGCCGGGCTCACGGGCGGGTGCGGCGGAGGAAGGCATGGCGTCCACCCCGTGATTGTCGCCGTTGCTACGCAAGGGCGCATACGGAAAAAGGCATACGGAGAGGCGCAACCCGGCAACGCTGGGCTGCGCCTCGCAGCGTGCAGCCGTACGGCAGCGTCAGGAGGACGCCTGCGCCGTGGCGGGCTGTGCCGTGGCGGGCTGCGCCGTGGCGGGCTGTGCCGTGGCGACCTGCGTCTGGCCCGCCTGCGACCTCGCCCGCACGTGGGCCTCCGACTCCTTCGGCATACCGAGCCCGGCGGCCTTCATGGCCAGGCCGACGACGCCGCCGAGGATGATCACGGCCACTCCGGCCCAGAAGCCGAGCGGATTGGCCGCCACCATGAAGACGCCTGCGACACAGAAGCCGATGAAGGCGATGGTGACACCGGTCCAGGCGGCCGGGGTGTGTCCGTGGCTGCTGCCCGCCATGAGTTTGCTCCTCGTTGCTGATGCTCTGGGGTGACCTGTTGCGCTGTGGTGAGCCGGACGCTCACCGCATATTGTCCCGTACGCCG
Organism: Streptomyces sp. NPDC002868; assembly: GCF_055563295.1. Classification (NCBI taxonomy): domain Bacteria; kingdom Bacillati; phylum Actinomycetota; class Actinomycetes; order Kitasatosporales; family Streptomycetaceae; genus Streptomyces; species Streptomyces sp. NPDC002868. The sequence continues at coordinate 331,212 of NZ_JBVHDR010000003.1, forward strand.
TGGCATGCGATGACGTGGGGTGTCTCACGCTTCCCGCGTCGGGTCCTCGCCGCGGTCCAGGGCCTTCCACAGATCCTCGGGCCGGTCCGGGTCCACGACCGGGGCCTTGCGCGGCCGGGGGGTGCCGTCGCGCTCGTACCGGCCGGACATCGTGGGCCACTGCTTGCCGTACCGCAGCGCGAACAGGCCCGCGAGCAGGATCAGCAGGCTGCCGGCCACGGTCACATAGGGCCAGGCGGTGTGGGTGAGTGCCTCGACCGTGGCGGCCGCGTCGCCGGTGGTCTTCGCCGCCTTCTCGTCGAGGGCCGCGCTGTCGGAGGCCCCGAGGAAGGCGGCGAGCGCCGCGCCGGCCCCGCTCAGGGCGAGCAGTGCGGAGACGAGCAGCCGGCCCGCGCTGCGGACCGCGAAGACGGCGACGAGGGCGGCCAGGCCGACGATGGCGAGCGCCGTCGGGACACCGGTGACATCGCTGCCTTGGGCGTCGAGCGGCAGCGTGCCGCCGCCGACGGCTGCCCTGCCCTCGGCCCAGACCTGGCCGGCGGCGAGCAGTACGACGGTCGCGCCGACGGCGCCGAGGAACAGGGCGGCGGCAAGACTGCGGCGGCTGCCGGTGGCGGATGCCGATCCGGCGCGGGGCTGGGGTACGGGTACAGCGCTCACATACCCCACTATCCCTTACCGCCCAGTCAGCTGTTGAGGCGGTTCGCGGTGTGTACGGCGCGGAGCACCGCGGCCGCCTTGTTGCGGCACTCGGTGTCCTCGGCGACCGGGTCCGAGTCGGCCACGACCCCCGCTCCGGCCTGCACGAACGCCGTGCCGTCGCGCAGCAGCGCGGTGCGGATGGCGATCGCGGTGTCGGAGTCACCGGCGAAGTCGAGATAGCCGACGCAGCCGCCGTACAGTCCGCGCCGCGAGGGCTCCAGCTCGTCGATGATCTGCATGGCGCGGGGCTTGGGGGCGCCGGAGAGGGTGCCGGCGGGGAAGCAGGCGGTCAGCACGTCGAAGGCGGTACGGCCCTGGGCGACCTGGCCGGTCACCGTCGAGACGATGTGCATGACGTGGGAGTACCGCTCGATCGACATGAAGTCGACGACCTCGACGCTGCCGGGCTCGCAGACCCGGCCCAGGTCGTTGCGGCCGAGGTCGACCAGCATCAGGTGCTCGGCGCGCTCCTTGGGGTCGGCCATCAGCTCGTCGGCGAGCGCCTGGTCCTCCTGCGGGGTCGCGCCGCGCGGCCGGGTCCCGGCGATGGGGTGGACCATGGCGCGCCCGTCCTCGACCTTGACGAGCGCCTCGGGACTGGAGCCGACGACATCGAAGCCGTCGAAGCGGAAGAGGTACATGTACGGGCTGGGGTTGGTGGCCCGCAGCACGCGGTAGACGTCCAACGCGCTTGCCGAACAAGGGGTTTCGAACCGCTGGGAGGGCACGACCTGAAAGGCCTCGCCGGCCCGGATGCGCTCCTTGATGTCCTCGACGGCGTCCTGGTAGTCCTCGCCGCCCCACAGCGCGGAGAACTCCGGCAGCTCGGAGGGCGGCAGCACGGCGGGCGCGGAGGCCAGCGGCCGTGTGAGGTCGGCCTCCATGGCGTCCAGGCGCGCGACGGCGTCGGCGTAGGCCTCGTCGACTCCGGTGTCGAGGTCGTTGTGGTTGATCGCGTTGGCGATCAGCAGGACGGTGCCGTCCCAGTGGTCGAGCACGGCGAGGTCGGAGGTGAGCAGCATGGTCAGCTCGGGGAGCTTCAGGTCGTCGCGCTCGCCGGGGCCGATCTTCTCCAGCCTGCGGACGATGTCGTACCCGAGATAGCCGACCATGCCGCCGGTGAAGGGCGGCATTCCGGAGGCGAGGTCGCGTGGGGTGTGCAGCGCCTCGACGGTGGCGCGCAGGGCCTGCAGGGGGTCGCCGTCGACCGGGACGCCGACCGGCGGGGTGCCGAGCCAGTGCACCCGGCCGTCACGTTCGGTGAGGGTCGCGTCGGAGCGTACGCCGATGAAGGAGTACCGGGACCAGGAGCGGCCGTTCTCGGCGGACTCCAGGAGGAAGGTGCCTTCGCGCTCGCCGGCGAGCTTGCGGTAGAGCCCGACCGGGGTGTCGCCGTCGGCGAGGAGCTTACGGCTGACGGGGATGACACGGCGGTCGGCGGCGAGCTTGCGGAAGGTGTCGAGATCCATGGCGCCCGACCCTACTGGTCCAGCGGGAGCACGTCGGCGTCGAAGCAGGTGTGGGCCCCGGTGTGGCAGGCGGCTCCGACCTGGTCGACCTTGACGAGGACCGCGTCGGCGTCGCAGTCCAGGGCGACGGACTTGACGTACTGGACGTGGCCGGATGTATCGCCCTTGACCCAGTACTCCTGGCGGCTGCGGGACCAGTAGGTGCAGCGGCCGGTGGTCAGGGTGCGGTGCAGGGCCTCGTCGTCCATCCAGCCGAGCATCAGCACCTCACCGGTGTCGTACTGCTGGGCGATGGCCGGAACCAGGCCGTCGGCGCTGCGCCTGAGGCGGGCGGCGACGGCGGGATCGAGGGAGCTGGCGGGGACACTGCTGGTCATATGGCCATTGTGCCGTGCCCGGCGGGGGTGGCGGGCGGTGCGTCCACTGGGCGGACCCGGTGCGGCCGCCGTAGGCTGGCAGACATGTCGACCCATGCCAAGCGTGAACGACTTCTGCTCGCCGACCTGTTGGAGACGGCGGGCCCCGATGCTCCGACCCTGTGCGAAGGCTGGAAGACCCGCGATCTGGCCGCCCACGTGGTGGTGCGAGAGCGGCGGATGGACGCGGCGGGCGGGATTCTGATCGGCGCGCTCAAGGACCGGCTGGAACGGGTCCAGGCGGAGTTCGCCTCGAAGCCGTACGAGGAGCTGATCCAGCTGATCCGTACGGGACCGCCGCGGATGTCTCCGTACGGGATCAAGCAGCTCGACGAGGCGGCCAACACCGTCGAGTTCTATGTGCACACCGAGGATGTGCGGCGGGCCCAGCCGGACTGGACGCCGCGCGATCTGGACCGGGTTTTCGAGGACGCCCTGTGGTCGCGCCTCGAGAAGGCGGCCAGGCTGCTGGGCCGCAAGGCGCCGGTCGGGCTTGTGCTGCGGCGTACGGACGGACAGACGGCGGTCGCCCACCGCGGCACCCCCGTGGTGACGGTGACCGGGGAGCCGGGTGAGCTGACGATGTTCGCCTTCGGACGGCAGGACGTGGCGCGGGTGGAGCTGGAGGGCGACAAGGACGCGATCGCCCGGCTGCACGAGGCCGAGGCGTTCGGGATGTAGGTCACCCGGTCACCCGTACGGCGGACGGCAACGGTGCCGCGCCGGAGCCGGTGGGCCCCGCCAGGTCCTCGATGCCGGCGTCAGGTCCTCCAGGTCAGCGGACGGGGTGCCCCGCCTCCCGCAGGGCGTCCTTGACCTGGGAGATACGCAGATCGCCGAAGTGGAACACGGAGGCCGCCAGCACCGCGTCCGCGCCCGCCGCGACGGCCGGGGGGAAGTCAGCCAACTTGCCCGCGCCGCCGCTCGCGATGACTGGGACGGACACGTGCTTACGGACAGCCGCGATCATCTCGATGTCGTAGCCGTCCTTCGTGCCGTCGGCGTCCATCGAGTTGAGCAGGATCTCGCCCGCGCCCAACTCGGCGGCCCGGTGCGCCCATTCGACGGCGTCGATGCCGGTGCCCTTGCGGCCGCCGTGCGTGGTGACCTCGAAGGAGCCATCGGCAGTACGCCGCGCGTCGACCGACAGCACCAGTACCTGGCGGCCGAAGCGCTCAGCGATCTCGCGGATCAGCTCGGGGCGGGCGATCGCGGCGGTGTTCACGCCCACCTTGTCCGCGCCGGCGCGCAGCAGCTTGTCCACGTCGTCGGCGCTGCGCACCCCGCCGCCCACGGTCAGCGGGATGAAGACCTGCTCGGCGGTGCGGCGCACCACGTCGTACGTCGTCTCACGGTTGCCGGACGAGGCCGTGATGTCGAGGAAGGTCAGCTCGTCGGCGCCCTCGGCGTCGTACAGCTTGGCCATCTCGACGGGGTCGCCCGCGTCGCGCAGATTCTGGAAGTTGACTCCCTTGACGACCCGGCCGTTGTCCACGTCCAGGCAAGGGATGACTCGGACCGCGAGGGTCATTCGGCACCTCCTCGGTAGGCCTCGACCTCGACCTCGACGACCAGGCTCGGGTCGACGAAGCCGGAGACGATGAGCATCGACGCGGCCGGACGGACCTCGCCGAACAGTTCCTTGTGGGCGCGGCCGACCTCGTCCACGTCCCGGGCGTGCGTGATGTACATCCGCGTACGCACCACGTCTTCCCGGCCGAGACCGAGCTCCTTCAGTGCGTCGAAGGCGACCCCGAAAGCGGTCACCGCCTGCTCGTAGGGACCGCCCGCGGCGATCTGGCCGCCCACGACCGAGGTGCAGCCGGAGACCAGGACCAGACCGTTCGGCAGCTGGACGGCGCGGGAGTAGCCGAAGGCCTCCTCCCACGGCCCGTCCGAGCCGATACGCCGGACGGAATCAGAGCCTGAATCGGTCATGCCGACACCGCCGCGAGTGCCTCTTCCAGGGTGAACGCCTTCGCGTACAGCGCCTTGCCGACGATCGCGCCCTCGACGCCCTCGGGGACCAGCGAGGCGATCGCCCGCAGATCGTCGAGCGAGGAGACGCCGCCGGAGGCGACGACCGGCTTGTCGGTGGCCGCGCAGACGTTCTTCAGCAGCTCCAGGTTGGGGCCCTGGAGGGTGCCGTCCTTGGCGATGTCGGTGACGACATAGCGGGCGCAGCCCTCGGAGTCGAGCCGGGCGAGCGTCTCGTAGAGGTCGCCGCCGTCGCGGGTCCAGCCGCGGCCGCGCAGCGTCGTGCCGCGTACGTCCAGGCCGACCGCGATCTTGTCGCCGTGCTCGGCGATGACCTTGGCGACCCACTCGGGGGTCTCCAGCGCGGCCGTCCCCAGGTTGACCCGGGTGCAGCCGGTGGCCAGCGCGGCCGCGAGCGAGGCGTCGTCGCGGATGCCGCCGGAGAGCTCGACCTTGATGTCCATCGCGCCGGTGACCTCGCCGATCAGCGCCCGGTTGTCGCCGGTGCCGAAGGCCGCGTCCAGGTCGACCAGGTGCAGCCACTCGGCGCCCGCGCGCTGCCAGGTCAGGGCGGCCTCCAGCGGAGAGCCGTACGACGTCTCCGTACCGGACTCGCCGTGCACGAGGCGGACGGCCTGGCCGTCGCGGACGTCGACGGCGGGGAGGAGTTCAAGCTTCGGCATTACAGCGTCTCAATCCAGTTGGTCAGCAGCTGGGCGCCGGCGTCGCCGGACTTCTCGGGGTGGAACTGGGTCGCCCACAGCGCGCCGTTCTCGACGGCCGCGACAAAGCGCTCGCCGTGCGTGGCCCAGGTGACCTGGGGCGCGCGGATGGCGGGGTTGGTGACTTCCAGGCTCCACTCGTGCACGGCGTAGGAGTGCACGAAGTAGAACCGGGCATCGGCGTCGACTCCGGCGAAGAGCTTGCTGTCGGCCGGCGCTTCGACGGTGTTCCAGCCCATGTGGGGAACGATCGGGGCCTTCAGCGGGCCGACCGTGCCGGGCCATTCGTCGAGGCCGTCGCTCTCCACGCCGTGCTCGATGCCGCGCGCGAAGAGGATCTGCATACCGACGCAGATGCCCATGACCGGGCGGCCGCCGGAGAGCCGGCGGCCGACGATCCACTCGCCGCGGGCCTTCGTGAGGCCTTCCATGCAGGCGGAGAAGGCGCCGACGCCGGGGACGAGGAGCCCGTCGGCGTTCATGGCAGTGTCGAAGTCACGGGTGATCTCGACGTCCGCGCCGACGCGGGCCAGCGCCCGCTCGGCGGAGCGGACATTGCCGAATCCGTAGTCGAAGACGACGACTTTCTTCGTAGTGCTCATTCCCAGATCCCCTGAATCCGCAGGACGCCGGCGACCAGGCACATCACGGAAGCGATGGTGAGAAGCACGATCAGGCCCTTGGGCATCTTCTGCTTGGAGAAGGAGTACACACCGCCGGCGAGGAAGAGCCCGACGACGATGAGAACGGTGGAGAGGCCGGTCATGGGGTTGCTGCGCCCTTCTGGTTCGCTTCTCCGCCCGCGCGGCGCAGAGGTGCCACTATCGCTGTCGCCTGCGGCCCGGCGGCCGCGCGCGCGTCGCTCACAGCGCGCCCTTCGTGGAGGGGAGGATGCCCACCGCGCGCGGGTCGCGCTCGGAGGCGTACCGCAGAGCGCGGGCCAGCGCCTTGAACTGGCACTCCACGATGTGGTGCGCGTTGCGCCCGTACGGGACGTTGATGTGCAGCGCGATCTGGGCCTGGGCGACGAAGGACTCGAAGATGTGCCGGGTCATGGTCGTGTCGTACGAGCCGATCATGGGCGCCATGTTCTCGGGCTCGGTGTGCACGAGGTACGGGCGGCCCGAGAGGTCCACGGTGACCTGGGCGAGGGACTCGTCCAGCGGCACGGTGCAGTTGCCGAATCGATAAATCCCCACCTTGTCGCCCAGCGCCTGCTTGAAGGCGGCGCCGAGCGCGAGGGCGGTGTCCTCGATGGTGTGGTGCGAGTCGATGTGCAGATCGCCCTCGGTCTTCACGGTGAGGTCGAACAGGCCGTGGCGGCCGAGCTGGTCGAGCATGTGGTCGTAGAAGCCGACCCCGGTCGACACGTCGACCTTTCCGTGGCCGTCGAGGTCGATCTCGACGACGACTGACGTCTCCTTGGTGGTGCGTTCGACACGGCCAACGCGGCTCATGCGTCGTACTCCTTCTTCAGTTCACGAACCGCGTCGAGAAACGCGTCGTTCTCTTCTGGGGTGCCGGCGGTGACCCGCAGCCATCCGGGCACTCCGTTGTCACGGACCAGGACGCCCCGGTCGAGGATCTTCTGCCAGGCCTCATGGCTGTCGGGGAAGCGGCCGAACTGGACGAAGTTGGCGTCCGATTCGGTGACCTCCCAGCCGATCGCACGCAGCTCGGTGACCAGCCGGTCCCGCTCACGCTTCAGCTGCTCGACATACCCGAGCAGCGTATCTGTGTACTCCAGCGCGGCCAGCGCGGTGGCCTGGGTGACGGCCGACAGGTGGTACGGCAGGCGCACCAGCTGGACGGCGTCGACCACGGCGGGGTGCGCGGCCAGATAGCCCAGGCGCAGACCGGCCGCGCCGAAGGCCTTGGACATGGTGCGCGAGACCACGAGGTTCGGCCGGCCCTCGATCAGCGGCAGCAGCGAGGGGCGGTGGCTGAATTCCACGTACGCCTCGTCGACCACGACCAGCGAGGGCTTGGCAGCCTGGGCGGCCTCGTACAGCGCGAGGACGGTTTCGGCCTGGACCGCGGTGCCCGTCGGGTTGTTGGGCGAGGTGATGAAGACGACGTCCGGCCGGTGCTCGGCGATGGCCTCGCCTGCCGCGTCGAGGTCGATCGTGAAGTCGTCGCGGCGCGGTCCCGAGATCCAGTGGGTGCCGGTGCCGCGCGAGATGAGTCCGTGCATCGAGTACGAGGGCTCGAAGCCGATGGCGCTGCGGCCGGGGCCGCCGAAGGTCTGGAGCAGCTGTTGGATGACCTCGTTGGAGCCGTTGGCGGCCCAGACGTTGGCGAGGGTCACCTCGTGCCCGGCCGTACGGGTGAGGTAGCGGGCGAGCTCGGTGCGCAGTTCGACGGCGTCCCGGTCGGGGTAGCGGTTGAGGCCGCGCGCGGCCTCCGCGACCCGCTCGGCGATCCGCTCGACCAGCGGCTCGGGCAGCGGGTACGGGTTCTCGTTGGTGTTCAGCTGTACGGGTACGTCGAGCTGGGGCGCCCCGTACGGGGACTTGCCGCGAAGCTCGTCGCGGATGGGCAGATCGTCGATTCCGGTCACTGCTGAGGCACCTTCCATCCGAAGCGTGCCTTGAGGGCGGCGCCGTGCGCGGGCAGGTCCTCGGCCTCGGCGAGCGTGACGACATGGTGCGTCACCTCGGCGAGCGCGTCGCGCGTGTAGTCGACGATGTGGATGCCGCGCAGGAAGGACTGGACGGACAGGCCCGAGGAGTGGCAGGCGCAGCCACCGGTCGGCAGGACGTGGTTGGAGCCCGCGCAGTAGTCACCGAGCGAGACGGGCGCCCACGGGCCGACGAAGATCGCGCCGGCGTTGCGGACCCGGGCGGCGACCGCAGCGGCGTCGGCGGTCTGGATCTCCAGGTGCTCGGCGCCGTACGCGTTGACGACCCGCAGGCCCTCTTCGACGCCGTCGACCAGGACGATCGCGGACTGCTTGCCGCTCAGCGCCGGGACGATCCGGTCCTCGATGTGCTTGGTGGCCGCGACCTGCGGCTCGAGCTCCTTCTCGACCGCGTCCGCCAGCTCCACGGAGTCGGTGACCAGCACGGCGGCGGCCATCGGGTCGTGCTCTGCCTGGCTGATCAGGTCGGCGGCGACGTGCACCGGGTCGGCGGCCGAGTCGGCGAGGATCGCGATCTCGGTCGGGCCTGCCTCGGTGTCGATGCCGATGCGGCCGGTGAAGTACCGCTTGGCGGCGGCGACCCAGATATTGCCGGGGCCCGTCACCATGTTCGCGGGGGCGCATCCGTCAGGTCCCTCGGTGCCGTACGCGAACATCGCGACGGCCTGGGCGCCGCCCGCGGCGTACACCTCGTCGACGCCGAGCAGCGCGCAGGCGGCCAGGATCGTCGGGTGCGGCAGCCCGCCGAACTCTTTCTGCGGCGGGGACGCGAGCGCGACGGATTCGACGCCCGCCTCCTGCGCCGGCACCACGTTCATGATCACGGAGGAGGGGTAGACGGAGCGGCCGCCCGGTGCGTACAGACCGACGCGCTCGACCGGCACCCACTTCTCGGTGACGGTGCCGCCGGGGACGACCTGAGTGGTGTGCTCGTCTCGGCGCTGCGCGCGGTGCACGATCCTGGCGCGCCGGATCGACTCCTCCAGAGCGGCCCTGACCTGGGGGGCGAGCTGCTCCAGGGCGTCGGCGAGTGCCGCTGCGGGCACTCGTACCCGGTCCAGCTTCACACCGTCGAATTTCTCCGCGTACTCGATCAGCGCCGCCGTGCCGCGATGATGCACGTCCTCGCAGATGGGCCGCACCTTCTCCAGGGCGGCTTCCACGTCGAACTCGGCACGGGGCAGCAGGTCGCGCAGAGCGGCACCCTCGGGGAGAGCGTCGCCACGCAGATCGATTCGAGAGATCACAGAGCAATTCTCTCAGACCGGATTCCGCTGCTGGTCGTCCGTATCACTGGCTGATACCGGCCCCAGAAGTTGTTCATGACCACTAGCGTTCAGTCCGTCACTCAGCGGGAAGAACAGCTGTACGAACCAATGAAGCGGAGGAGCGGCATTGACCGAGCCGCTGGACGACGGGCCTCCGAATGGACTGAGCCCGACCGAGCTCCACATGTGGAACGCATTCCGGAACGGAAGTACGTACGACCTGAGCGACCCGAATCCCCTGCTGAACGATCCCTTCTCCCCACGCCCCTGGGGCCCCGAGCGCAGCGTCCGCGCGTCCATCGTCGCCCGGCTGCTGCTCAGCGGTCCCACCGCACAGCCCGGCCGGGTCGCCGCGCTGAAGCTCCGCGGGGTCCAGATCACCGGCACCCTCAAACTCGCGGGCGGCAGCATCGCCCCGTACGTCGAGCTGAACGGCTGCCGCTTCGAGAGCGAAGTGCTGATGCCCGAGGCGCACTTCACCACCGTACGCATGGTCGGCTGTGCGATCCCGCGGATCGAGGCGGCCCGGCTGCGCACCGAGGGCGATCTGCATCTGCCGCGCTGCCGCATCGAGCACGGCATCCGGCTCACCGACGCGCAGATAGGCACCGATCTGCTGATCAACCAGATCCATGTCCGGCCGGACCGCCGGGGCCGGGCGATCACCGCCGACGGGATGTCGGTCGCCCAGGACTTACAGGCCGAACTGATCGAGACGTACGGCGAGTTCAGTCTGCGCGGCGCGAAGGTGGGGGTCTCACTGAGCCTGCGCGGCAGTCGGCTGCGCGCGGCCGGGGAGCGGCGCGCGCTGAACGCACCGCAGCTGAGCGTGGAGCGGACGCTCTATATGACGGGCGCGTGGGTGAGCGAGTCCACGGGCAACCAGGGCTCCACTCCCCCGTTCGGCACCGGCGGTTCCGCGACCCCGGCGCGCGGAACCCGGCTGCAGCCCTTCCAGTGCCACGGCGGGGTGCGGCTGGACGACGGCCGCTTCGGCGATGCGGTCGATCTGCACCATGCGCGGTTCGTGCTGAGCTCGCGCGAGGAGCTGTCGCTGCGCCGGATCGCCACTCCGGAGCTGCGCTTCAACGCGGAGCGCCCGGAGGAGGGCCGCGTCGTGCTGAACGGCGCGAAGATCGTGACGCTGATCGATCTGGCGGCGAGCTGGCCGGGGCCCGGCGGCCTCGCGATGGGCGGCTTCGTCTACGAGAACCTCGTTCCGTACGAGGAGTTCCCGCTCAGCCGCCGCCTGGAGTGGGTGGCCTCGGCGACTCCGGAGTACTCCCCGGAGCCGTACGAACGACTGGCGACCGTCCTGCGCAACAGCGGTGAGGACGCGGACGCCCGCGAGGTGCTGCTCGCCAAGCAGCGCCGCCGCCGGGAGACGCTGCCGCTGGCCGCGAAGCTGTGGGGCTATCTGCAGGACTGGACGGTGGCGTACGGCTACCGCCCGGGCCGGGCGGCCCTGTGGATGGCGGTTTTGTGGGCGGCGGGCGCGGTGGCCTTCTCCCAGATCGATCCGGCGCCGATCAAGCCCGAAGAGCATCCGCGGTGGAACGCCGCGCTCTACGCCCTGGATCTGCTGCTGCCGGTGATCAATCTCGGCCAGGACGGCTACTGGCAGCTGGACGGCCGCTGGCAGTGGGCGTCGGCCGCGCTGATCCTGCTCGGCTGGATCCTCGCGACGACGGTCGCGGCGGGCGCGTCCCGCCTTCTCCGGCGCGGCTGAGTCACTTTCTTTACGCTCTCTTGGCTTTCGCCAGGACAACCATTCCGCCGCTACGAACTCTTCACAGCTGCCCTCTGGCGCGCCTCCTACCTGCAGTTTTCAATGGTCCGCACCATGTCATTGCTCCGCGCCCTGATCCGCACCGCGCGCATGATCCGTCATACGCCGCAGCTCGCCGACGGCCTGTCGCCCGACGAGGCGGTACTGCTCGACGCCCCCGACGAGCGGCTGAGCCCGGCGCTGGTCGCGGCTGCCCTCGGGGAGTACGAGCCGGCCGCCAAGCTGCTGGCGACCACACGTGAATCGGCCGAGTGGGAGAACCGCGACCGGTACGTGATGCGGCTCGCCGCGTTCGCGTACAGCCGCGACGAGTGGCTCACGTCCTGGCTCGCCGCCGCGCCGCGCGACCCCGACGCACTGGTCGTCAAGGCCGAGCTCGCGGTCCGCAGGGCCTGGGAGTCGCCGGCCAGGGCCGAGCGGCTGCGCGAGATCGGTCCGCTGATCGACGCGGCGGCGGAGGGCGATCCGCACGATCCGGTGCCGTGGCGGATCTCGCTGGACCACGCGCGCGGCACGCATGCCACGCACACGGCATTCGAGTCGCTGTGGGAGCAGGCCGTACGCCGCTCCTCGCACCACTACGGCTGTCATGTCGCGGCCCTGCAGTATCTGTCCGCGCAGTGGTACGGCTCACACCGCGAGTGCTTCGACTTCGCCGAGCAGGCGGCGGCGGACGCGCTGCCGGGCTCACTGGTGCAGGCGCTGCCGGTGCGGGCGGCGTTCGCGCAGCTGCTGAGCGGGGACACCACCTCCGTACAGGACGACCGGATCGACGCTGCGGCGGATCTCGCAATCACGCTCTCAGCGGATTATCAGGCCGGGGATCCATGGCCCGCGGAGGTGCGCAATCTGCTGGCGTACGTGCTTGTAGGGCGGGGGCGGTGGACCGAGGCGCTGGAGCAGTTCCGGCTGATCGGCCCGTACGCGACGTCGTTTCCGTGGAGTTATGCCTCCGACGATCCACTGGGTCAGTTCCTCGAGGCGAGGGACGGTGTACGGATCGAGATCGCCTCGGCTGTGCCAGTGCGTGGACGGGGCGGACGAAGCAGGTCGTTCGGCCATTAGGCTTGACCGTTGTGACCGCACGCCTCCCCCTCTTCCCGCTGAACTCGGTGCTGTTCCCGGGCCTCGTCCTGCCCTTGAACGTGTTCGAGGAGCGTTATCGCGCCATGATGCGCGAGCTGCTGAAGACGGACGAGTCCGAGCCGCGCCGCTTCGCGGTGGTCGCCATCCGCGACGGCCGCGAGGTGGCGCCGACCGCGCCCGGCATGCCGGACCCGACCGCGCTGCCCGAGCGCGGCCCGGCGGCGGGCTTCGGCGACGACCCGATCCAGGCCTTCCACCGGGTGGGCTGCATCGCGGACGCGGCGACGATCCGCGAGCGCGACGACGGCAGCTTCGAGGTGCTGGCGACGGGCACGACCCGGGTCAAGCTCCTCTCGGTCGACGCGAGCGGCCCGTATCTGACTGCCGAACTGGAGGAGATCCCGGAGGAGTCGGGGGACGGCGCGGGGACCCTCGCCGAGGGCGTGCTCCGTGCCTTCCGCAGCTACCAGAAGCGGCTGGCGGGCGCGCGGGAGCGGTCGCTGTCCACGGGGGCGGATCTGCCGGACGAGCCGTCGGTGGTGTCGTACCTGGTCGCTGCCGCGGCGGTGCTGGACACGCCTGCGAAGCAGCGGCTGTTGCAGGCTCCGGACACGGCGACCCGGCTGCGTGAGGAACTCACCCTGCTGCGTTCGGAGACCGCGGTGATCCGCCACCTGCCTTCGCTGCCCGCGGTCGATCTGACCCGGGCGCCGACGAGCCCCAACTGACAGGAGTTTCCTGCGGTGCCGAAGAAGCCCAAGAAGCCCGGCGGCACGCCCGCGACCGTCGCCCTGACCGCGGCGGGCACGGCCTTCACGGTCCACGCGTACGACCACGACACCGCGTCGCCCTCGTACGGCGAGGAGGCGGCACAGGCACTCGGGGTCTCCCCCGACCGGGTCTTCAAGACCCTCGTCGCGGACGTCGACGGTGAACTGACGGTGGCGATCGTCCCGGTGGCGGGCCAGCTGGATCTCAAGGCGCTGGCCGCGGCGGTCGGCGCCAAACGCGCGACGATGGCCGACCCGGCGGCGGCGGAACGCACGACGGGCTACGTCCGCGGCGGCATCTCTCCGCTGGGCCAGCGCAAACCTCTCCGCACGGTCCTGGACGCGTCCGCGTCCGTGCACCCCACGATCTGCGTCTCGGCGGGCCGCCGCGGCCTGGAGGTCGAACTGGCCCCCGCGGACCTGGCGGCGCTGACGTCGGCGGTGCTGGCGCCGATCGGGCGCGCGTAGGGGGTCGACGGCGGGGCCGTCCTCGGCTACGACCGTAGGAACGCTCTGTCGGGGAGCGCGTACGCGGAGAGGACACGGCATGTCCAAACGCACCCGCAAACGCAAGTGGCGCATCCGCAAGCACCGCGCGAACCACGGCCGCCGCCCGGCCTGATCCCGGGGCTCCGCCCCGGCCCCCGCGCCTCAATCGCCGGAGGGGCTGGATTTCGGAGCTCAACCCCGAACCCCGCTCCTCAAACGCCGGAGGGGCTGGATTTGCCCGGGCGGGCTTGTGTTTCCGCCGGACGGGCGGAAACACAAGCCCGTTGGGGGTCCCCCCGGACGAAGTCTGGGGGAGATTGAGGACACTCCCCCTACGCCCGGAGGGCGTGGGGGGACCCCAGAAGGGCGTACGGGGTCTGGGGCGAAGCCCCAGTTACGGGAAGTGGGGGTCCCCCCACGCCCGCCAGGGCGTAGGGGGAGGGTCGGGGAACAAGCCCGCCGCAGGCGTCAGGCCGCGTCAGGGCCGCCCGGGCCCGGGCCGTACCCCGGTGCCGGCCACTCCGGCTCCGGATCCCGCGGGCCGAACAGCGCCGTCAGCGCCAGGTGAACCACCATCGCCGCCACCGGCCACGCCAGCACCGCCCCCTTCGCCCTCAGCTCCAGGTACGCGTCGAAGGTCACCCCCTCGCCGGCCTCCCTCGCATGCGCGACCACATCATGCGTCGGGCCGAACCACACCCCGATCCCCCACGCCAGCAGCGACCCCAGCAGGCCGCCCAGCGCCAGCGCCACCACCAGCGCGATCCCCCCGCGCCTGCGGATCCAGAAGACCGCCGCCGCGCTCACCGCGCCGAAGGCGAGTGCCAGCAGCACGAACGTTCCGTCCGCGCCCACGGCTTCCTCTCCCTCCGTGTCCTTGAGGAAGACCGCCTTGTCGTTCGAGATCAGCGGCACCCGCGGCGCCAGCCACAGCCACAGCAGCCCCAGCGCCACGCCCAGAATCGTCACGGCCACCAGCACCACGGCCGCGTCCCGCAGGTCCGTCTTCAGGTCCGGGTCATCCTCCGCGCCCTTGGCGTACAAGGGTCCCGGCCCGGTCGGCGGCGACTGCCACGGGTCATTGTTCGGCGAAGGCTGGTGAGGCGGAGTCAGAGGTGCGGTCACCCCGCCATCGTGCCAGGCGTGTCGGGACGGTGCCTCACCGGACTGCCGCCCGCCGGTACGCCCACGTCGCGACCGTCAGCGAGACGACACCCACCAAGGCGCAGACCGCGAGGTCCAGCCCGACGACCGCCCAGTCCGGACGCGCGTCGAAGGTCCGCGCGAGGGCCTCGACGCCGTACGTGGAGGGCAGCAGATCACGGGCGTACGAGACCGGCCCGGGCAGCCTGTCGGCCGGCAGCACACCGAGCAGCAGCGCCGCGGACATACCCAACTGCCCGAGCAGCGTGGCCAGTTCCTGGCGCGGCGCGAGCAGACCGAGCGCCGCGCCAAGACCGGCGAGGGCGGCGCCGGACAGCGGGATGACCGCGGCGAGCACCCATAGATGCGTCAGAGGCAGCTGGAAGAGGACGCTGCCGACGACGGCGGTGACGACCGTGCCGGGCACGGTGAAGGAGGCGTACGCACCGGCCGCACCGAGCACCACCGCGGCCGGCGGCACCGGCAGCGTGGCGTAGTGGTCGAGGCCGCCGCTGGCCCGCAGCTGCCCGAAGTACTGCGCGAGGAGATTGAGCGCGACGAAGGCGACGACGAGAACGCTCGACCCGGCGACGACGGCCCGCGCCTCCGCACCCCCGTCGACGACCCCGCGCATCAGGACCATGATCCCGATCGACTGGAAGGTCGCCACGAAGAGCAGCGGGATCCGGGCGACCCGCGCCCGCGACAGCTGCGCGCGGTACACGGCGGCGAGCGAGGGCAGCAGCCGCGCGCGCGGCGCGAGCGGCGAGGCATCCACCACCGCTGCCCTGCCGGCCACCCTGATCTGTTCGGCCACCGCCTCCGCGGGCACGATGCTCACGCCTTGACCAGCCCCTTCGTCGCGTTCCCGCCGAGCGCCAAGTACACGTCCTCGAGGCTCGGCGTGGCCACGGTGAAGTCGTCGAGCGCCGCGAACGCCGCGCCACCCGTCACCGCCGCGACCGCCGCCCGCGCCTCGTCGGGCGCGAGTCTGAGCACCCAACGGCGCCCTTGCTCCTGTGCGGACCCGCGCAGCGCGGTGACCTCGGGCACGTCCAGCGGCGCCCGCTCGCGCCACACCAGCTCGACCCGCACCTCGCCGGCGACCCGTTCCTTGAGCCCGGCCGGGGTGTCGCAGGCGATGACGCGGCCCCGTTCCAGCACGGCAACCCGGTCGAGTACGGTCTCGGCCTCGATGACGTTGTGGGTGACGAGCAGGACGGTCGCGCCGTTCTCCGCCCGCCGCCGGTCGACCGCGGCCCAGACCGCACGCCGCGCGACGGGGTCCATGCCGGTGGTCGGCTCGTCCAGCACCAGCACCGGGCGCTCGCCCACGAGCGTCGCCGCGAAGCAGGCCAGCCGCCGCTGTCCGCCCGAGAGTTTCTTCAGGGGGCGCGCGGCGAGCCCGGTCAGCCCGAGCTCCTCCAGTACGTCGTCCCGCTCGGCCCGCGCGTCCCGCAGGGAAAGCCCGCGCAGTCGCCCGGTCGTCTCGGCGGCGAGCGCGACGGTCAGCTCGTCGAGCGCGGTGGACTCCTGCCCGAGGTAGCCGATGAGCCGGGAGGCCCGCTCCGGGTGGCGTACAAGATCGTGGCCCAGCACCTCGACGCTGCCGGCGTCCGGGCGCATCAGCCCGGTGAGCTGTCGTACGAGGGTGGACTTGCCGGCGCCGTTGGGCCCGAGCAGACCGAAGATCTCGCCACGCCGCACCACCAGCGAAATCC
Source organism: Streptomyces sp. NPDC002868 (assembly GCF_055563295.1). NCBI lineage: Bacteria > Bacillati > Actinomycetota > Actinomycetes > Kitasatosporales > Streptomycetaceae > Streptomyces > Streptomyces sp. NPDC002868. Next base: position 347,405 of record NZ_JBVHDR010000003.1, read on the forward strand.
CGTCAGTGGCACGCACCTCGGGCGTCCCGGGGGTGCCTCGGCGACCGCGCGCGGCGGGGTACGTCTTGACCAGCTCCCGCACCACGCACACCGTACTCACAAGGGACGAGCCTAAGGGGTCGGGGGGACTACTCCCCCGCGGGGGCGTGTTCCGCGGCAGCCCGTACGTCGATCTCACGCCAGAATCCGGCCCGGATCGCATAGCGGTCGTGCTCGTCGATCTGGTCGTCCTTGTGCGCGAGGAGCCCGAAGCGCGCTGCGTACCGCAGCAGTTCGCCGTCGATGCGGTGCGGGATCCGCGGGTACATGGTGGACAGCTTCTGCACATGGCCGGCCTCCGGCAGCCGTTCCATCCAGCGCCGCGCGAAGACCTGGCCGACCTCGAAGGGGTCGCCGCCGACCGTGGTGATGTCCTCCTCGCGGTCGGCCCAGCGCTGCTCGGCGCTGGTGAGTTGGGCGAGGGTCGGCAGGGACGCGGTCTCGGGCGGCTCGCCGAGCGCCCCGCCGCCGGCCCGCTCGACCCAGCCCTTGTCGGAGGACCAGCGCAGAGTGGCGCTCGCCGGATGCGGCGCGGGGTGCTGGCCGGGGGCGCGCAGGCCCGCCAGGTCCTTGGGGGTGGGAACGCCCTTGGACGCGGCAGGGGCGGGGATCGACTCGGCGCCGTTCTCGGTGGGGGCCGGCTGCGAGCCGTTCCGTACGGCGTCGGCGGCGCGCTCCTGCGAGGCGGCGAGCGCAGACTCGGGCAGCGGCGCGGAGAGGATCGCGGCGATCTCGGGGCCGGGTGCGGGCTGCGGGGCGCAGATGCCGGTGAGCTCCTTGGCCCGTACGGCCCGGGTGATCCAGGCCCGGTCGAGCACCCGTCGCTCGTCCGCCTCGGCGACCAGGTCCTCGGACTGGTTGTAGTCGCCGTCGGCGGCCTGCACGGCCCAGAGGTGGACGGCGACGCCGTGCTCCTTGGCGGACATCAGACCGGGCAGCAGGTCTCCGTCGCCGGTCACCAGCACGACGTCGGAGCAAGCGCGATTTCTGGCCAGCTCGGTGAGCTCGGCGTGCATGGCCGCATCCACGCCCTTCTGTGCCCAGCGGCCGTCGCTGCGGGTCAGTGCGCCCAGCCGGACCGTCACCCGCGGCATGACGCGCAGCCGCCGGTGTTCGGGCTGCGGTACGCGGTCGGGGGCGCCGTCGAACCAGTAGATGCGCAGCAGCGGGCGCTCGGTATCGGCCTCGGCGAGTTCGCGCAGGCCCTGGATGAGGGCGGCGTGGTCGACGGTGATGCGGGAACGCGCCGGTTCCCCGGCGAGAAGACTCGCGGCGGCGCCCAGCAGATATCCGGCGTCCACCAGGACAACGCAGCGGTCCACGCGTTCCACCCTCTTTCGGGAACTTGGGGATCGGAGAAGGGTCCGGATCGGGGATTGTTCCGGGTTTCCTTCGAGTCTGCCCGACCACGGGAGGGTTAACGGCCGGAACTCGATCATCGGCGTGGCGGAACCCTGGTCCGAGGCGCGACAAGCGCCCTTTACGCACCGCAATGATCCAAAATGCGGCGCTTCATCGCATATGTGAGTCTGACAGCGGCCCTGGCCCCGAGAATCCCCACAGGAGGCATCACCATGGCCAAGAACAAGAATCGCAAGCAGGGTGGTCAACAGGACCGTTCGCCGGCCGCGGAGCGCGGCGGCGAGCAGGCCAAGTCGACCGCATACGAGTCCCATGCGCAGCCCCAGTCCCAGGCTCAGGGCAGCCCCGCGGACGTTGCCCGTAAGCACCAGCGGCGCTTCGGCCACAACTGATCGCGCCGTAAAAAAGACGAGCCGTAAAAGACGAGCAGCAAAAAAGACGCAAGGGGCGCGCCCGTGACGACGGGCGCGCCCCTTGCGGCGTATGTGCGTATCGGCGCTAGCCGGCCAGGCAGGACGGGCCGAGCAGCACCTTCAGATCGCCGAAGAGCGCCGGGTCCGGCTGCACGCGGTGCCGGTCGAGCCGGAGCACCGTGGTCTTGCGGGGGCCCTGGAGCTTGATCCGTACCTCGGTGTTGCCCTTGTGGTGGCTGAGGATCTCACCGAGCCTGCTGATCATCGGCGGCGTCACCTTCACCGTCGGGATGGTGACGACCACCGGGGCGTTCGTGCCGGCCGACGAGAGGTCCGGGACCATCAGCTCCATGGCGACCAGCCGCGGGATGTCCTCGCGCTTGTCGAGACGTCCCTTGACGAAGACCACGGTGTCCTCGACGAGCTGCGTCGACACCAGCTGATAGGTCGCCGGGAAGAACATGCACTCGATGGAGCCCGCCAGGTCCTCGACCGTCGCGATCGCCCAGGCGTTGCCCTGCTTGGTCATCTTGCGCTGCAGGCCGGAAATGATTCCGCCGATGGTGACGACCGCGCCGTCGGCGTGCTCACCTCCGGTGAGCTGGGAGATCGCGGCGTCCGTCTTGTCGCTCAGGACATGCTCGATGCCGAAGAGCGGGTGGTCGGAGACATAGAGGCCGAGCATCTCGCGTTCCTGCGCGAGCAGATACGACTTGTCCCACTCGACGTCGGAGAACTCGACGTCGAGCCCGAAGCCCGGCTCGTCACTCTCCTCGTCGCCCATCCCGCCGAACAGGTCGAACTGCCCCTCGGCCTCCTTGCGCTTGACCGCCACCACGTTGTCGATCATCGGCTCGTGGTGGGCGACCAGGCCCTTGCGGGTGTGGCCCATCTCGTCGAAGGCGCCGGCCTTGATGAGCGATTCGACGGTCCGCTTGTTGCAGACGACGGCCTCGACCTTGTCGAGGAAGTCCGGGAAGGAGGTGTACTTCCCCTTGGACTTGCGGCTGCGGATGATCGAGTCCACGACGTTCGTGCCGACGTTCCGCACGGCGGAGAGGCCGAAGAGGATCACCTCGTCGCCCTGCGCGGCGAAGTTCGACTGCGAGTCGTTCACATTGGGCGGCAGCACCTTGATGCCCATGCGGCGGCATTCGTTCAGATAGACCGCGGACTTGTCCTTGTCGTCCTTCACCGAGGTGAGCAGCGCGGCCATGTACTCGGCGGGGTAGTTCGCCTTGAGATATGCGGTCCAGTAGGTGACCAGGCCGTACGCCGAGGAGTGCGCCTTGTTGAACGCGTATCCGGCGAACGGGACCAGCACGTCCCACAGCGCCTGGATCGCCTTGTCCGAGTACTTGTTCTTGCGGGCGCCTTCCTGGAACAGAACGAAGTTCTTCGCCAGCTCCTCGGGCTTCTTCTTGCCCATCACGCGGCGGAGGATGTCGGCCTCGCCGAGCGAGTACCCCGCGATGATCTGGGCGGCCTTCTGCACCTGCTCCTGGTAGACGATCAGGCCGTAGGTGACGCCGAGGACCTCCTTGAGAGGCTCCTCCAGCTCCGGGTGGATCGGCGTGATCTCCTGCTGGCCGTTCTTGCGGAGCGCGTAGTTCGTGTGCGAGTTCATGCCCATCGGGCCCGGCCGGTACAGGGCCGAGACGGCGGAAATGTCCTCGAAGTTGTCGGGCTTCATCAGCCGCAGCAGCGAACGCATCGGGCCGCCGTCGAACTGGAAGACGCCGAGCGTGTCACCGCGGCAGAGCAGTTCGTACGTCTTGGGGTCGTCGAGCGGGACGGAGAGCAGCTCCAGGTCGACGCCCTTGTTGGACTTCACCATCTTGACGGCGTCGTCCATGATCGTGAGGTTGCGCAGGCCGAGGAAGTCCATTTTCAGCAGGCCCAGCGACTCGCACTGCGGATAGTCCCACTGCGTGATGGTCACGCCGTCGGTGTGCCGCACCCAGATCGGCGCGTGGTCGACGATCGGCTCGCTGGACATGATCACGCCGGCTGCGTGCACACCCATCTGCCGGACCAGTCCCTCGACGCCCTTGGCGGTGTCGATGACCTTCTTCACGTCCGGCTCGTTCTCGTACATCCCCCGGATCTCGCCCGCCTCGCTGTAGCGGGGGTGCTTGGGGTCGGTGATGCCGTTGAGGTCGATGCCCTTGCCGAGGACGTCGGCGGGCATCGCCTTGGTGAGCCGGTCGCCCATCGCGTACGGGTAGCCGAGCACCCGCGCGGAGTCCTTGATGGCGTTCTTCGCCTTGATCTTGCCGTACGTGCCGATCATGGCGACCTTGTCGGCGCCGTACTTCTCGGTGACGTACCTGATCACCTCACCGCGCCGGCGCTCGTCGAAGTCGATGTCGACATCGGGCATGGAGATGCGCTCGGGGTTGAGGAAGCGCTCGAAGATCAGTCCGTGCTCGATCGGGTCGAGGTCGGTGATGCCCATGGCGTACGCGACGATCGAACCGGCCGCGGAACCTCGGCCGGGGCCCACCGCGATGCCGTTGTTCTTGGCCCACATGATGAAGTCGGCCACCACGAGGAAGTACCCCGGGAAGCCCATGTCGATGATGATGCCCATCTCGTACTCGACCTGCTTGAGCCGGTCGTCCGGGATGCCGCCCGGGTAGCGCCGGGCCATGCCGCGCAGGGTCTCCTCGCGGAACCAGGTCACCTCGGTGTAGCCCTCGGGCACCTCGAACTTCGGCATCAGGTTCCGCTCCTGGAACCAGCCCTCGGTGTCGATCTGCTGCGCGACCAGGAGGGTGTTGGCGCAGCCCTCCTGCCAGGCGTCCGAGGAGTCCACGGCGTACATCTCGTCCGTGGACTTCAGGTAGTAGCCGGTGCCGTCGAAGCGGAAGCGGTCGGGGTCCGAGAGGTTCTTGCCGGTCTGGATGCACAGCAGCGCGTCATGCGCGCCGGCCTCGTCGGCGTAGGTGTAGTGCGAGTCATTGGTGACGATCGGCGGGATGCCGAGCTTCTTGCCGATCTCCAGCAGGCCGTCGCGCACCCGGCGCTCGATCTCGATGCCGTGGTCCATCAGCTCCAGGAAATACTTGTCCTTGCCGAAGATGTCCTGGTACTCGGAGGCGGCCTTGAGGGCCTCGTCGAACTGGCCGAGGCGCAGCCGGGTCTGGAGTTCGCCCGAGGGGCAGCCGGTGGAGGCGATGAGCCCCTCCGACCACTGGGCGATGGTCTCCTTGTCCATACGCGGCCACTTCTGCAGCCAGCCCTCGGCATACGCGTCGGAGGAGAGCCGGAAGAGGTTGTGCAGACCGGTCTTGTTGGCCGCCCAGATCGTCTTGTGGGTGTAACCACCCGAACCGGAGACGTCGTCCCGTTTCTGGTGCGGCTGGCCCCACTGGATCTTCCGCTTGTTCCGCCGGGACTCGGGGGCGACGTACGCCTCGATGCCGATGATGGGCGTGACGTCCGCCTTCTTCGCCGAGTGGAAGAAGTCGTACGCCCCGTGGAGGTTGCCATGGTCCGTCATGGCGATGTGGGTCATGCCCATCTCATTGCAGGCATTGAACATGTCCTTGAGCCGCGCGGCACCGTCCAGCAGGGAGTACTGCGTGTGGACGTGAAGGTGCGTGAAAGGCGGCTTGGCCACGGCGGAATGCCTCCGGAGAACGGTGGGTGACAGGATGCGGACAGTCTGGGTGGACAGCCTGGAAGTCTACGTCTTGGCACTGACAGTCGGCGGGCACTCCCGAGTACGGTCGTGCGTTGGAGGGGACGGAATCCCCCGTCCCGTTTGTCATGCACCAGGAGGCACCCAGCGATGTCGGTACCGCGATCCGCCGAGGCAGCAACTGAAGAGCGCGGCGAGGAGATTCTCGCCGTCTTCGACACCGCCTTCGGCCAGCTGCTGGCCGCCGACCCCGCCGCCTTCCGGGTCAAGTTCCGGAAAATGGCCGCCTCGGCGTTCGCGTTCTACCGGGGCACCGCCTGCCTGTTCTACAACGACCTGGGGCGCGAGCGGCACGGCGGCCCGTTCCTCGACGAGCGCACCGGCCGGGTGTGGATCCACGGCGATCTGCACGCCGAGAACTTCGGCACGTACATGGACGCCAACGGCCGCCTGATCTTCAACGTCAACGACTTCGACGAGGCGTACGTCGGCCCCTTCACCTGGGACCTCAAGCGGCTGGCCGCATCGCTGGCGCTTGTCGGCTACACCAAGGCGCTCAGCGACGAGCAGATCACCGAGCTGGTGCGGATCTACGCCGCCGCCTACCGCGAGCGCATCCACGCCCTGGCCGCCGGCGCGAAGAACGACGAGGTGCCGCCCTTCACGCTGGACACCGCCGATGGCCCGCTGCTGGACGTGCTGCGCGACGCCCGCTCGCTGACCCGGTTCTCGCTGCTCGACTCGATGACCGAGATCCGCGACTTCGAGCGCCGGTTCGCACCCGGCGGCGGCTCGATCGAGCTGGACGCGGCCACCCGCTACAAGGTGCTCGCGGCCTTCGACGGCTATCTGGAGACGCTGCCCGAGTCCAGCCTGACCCGGCCCGACTCGTACCGCGTCAAGGACGTCGTGGGCCGCCGCGGCATCGGCATCGGCTCCGCCGGCCTGCCCTCGTACAACATCCTGCTCGAAGGCAACAGCGACGCCCTCGAGAACGACGTCGTGATCTATATGAAGCAGGCGCAGACCCCCGCGGTCTCCCGGCACATCGACGACGCCACCGTGCGGGAGTACTTCCAGCACGAGGGCCACCGCACGGTGATCTCGCAGCGCGCCCTCCAGGACCACGCCGACCCGTGGCTCGGCTGGACCGAACTGGACGGCTCGGGTCAGCTCGTCGCCGAGGTGTCGCCGTACGCAGTGGACCTGGACTGGGGCGACATCGACGAGCCGGAGGAGATCGCGGCGGTCGTCGCCGACCTGGGCAGGGCGACAGCCACGATGCACAGCGCGGCGGACGAGGAGAGCGGCCACTCGCTGGTGCCGTTCTCGACGGAGCGGGCCATCGACGCGGCGATCGCGGCCGACGAGGACGGGTTCGGCGAGCTCCTGGTGGAGTTCGCGCACAGCTACGGCGCGCGGGCGCGGGCGGACCACCAGATCTTCGTCGACCTGTTCCGCAACGGCCGGATCCCGGGTCTCTGAGTATCGAGCATGCGGCTGAGCCGCGTGGGGCCGGATCCTTAGGGGACGCTTACCCGGCCCCATGGGAGACTCCCGGGTGATGGACATATCAGGAATGCAGCTCAGGGGGCTGCGGGCAGCGATCTTCACGGCACTGGTCGTGACGCTGTCCGCCGCCTCGCATGTGCTGCTCTCCCAGGTCCCGTTGCCGCTGACCACCGTCGCGGGTGTTTCGGCGGGCGTCTTCGCCGTCGCGTACGCCCTGTCGGGCCGGGAGCGCGGCTACTGGCGGATCGCGAGTCTGCTCGTCCCGCTGGAACTGGCCGTGGACACCGTCTTCACCACCGGCCAGGACGTCTGTTACGGCCCCGGCGGCGGCCCTGTCGCCGGTTCGCTGCGCACGGTCGGCTTCGATGTGCTGTGCGGCGGCAACGTCGGCGCCCAGCTGCCCGGCGTGGCGGTCGCCGACCGTGGCGCGGCCACCCTGCTGCACTCCACCGACCCAGCCCTGCCGTGGCTGCTGCTCGCCGCCCATGTGTCGGTCGGGCTGCTGGCCGCGGCCTGGCTGCGGCGCGGCGAGTCCGCGCTGTCCGGTCTTGTGCGTGCGGTGGGCGCCTTCGCGTTCCGGCCGCTGCTGATGGCGGTCGGCGCGGCGGGGACGGCGCACAGGGCCGTCCGGCGCGCGGCGCGTCCCTCGCCGCACCGCCCCGGCATCTCCCGCACCCGTCTGCTGGTGCACTCCGTCGGACGGCGGGGACCGCCGCGCTCGGCCGCAGTCTTCGCCTGAGCCCGCAGTCCCTCTTTTCGGCAATCCCTCGATCTTTTCCGTATCTCTGGATACGACATCACACGGAGTGAATCAGCATGAGTGCACGCAACAGCCAGGCCAGCAAGGCGGCGGCCCGCGAGCGGCTGCGCCAGGAGCGTGAGCGCCAGGCCAAGAAGGACAAGACCCGCCGTCAGCTCATCGTCATAGGCTCGACAGTCGTGGTCCTCGCGATAGCGGGCGGCATCGGGTACGCCGTGATGCAGGCCAACAAGCCGGGCCACTGGGAGTCGGTGAAGGACGAGAAGAACGTCGCCGCGCCGAAGAACACCGAGGGCGAGAACGGCACGACCGTCGTCATCGGCAAGCCGGCCGCGAAGAAGACGCTGGAGCTGTACGAGGACGCGCGCTGCCCGGTCTGCGCGTCCTTCGAGCAGTCGGTCGGCGCGACGGTGAAGAAGGACCTCGACGCCGGCAAGTACAAGATCAAGTACATCGGCGCGACCTTCATCGACAACGCCACCCGGGGCGAGGGCTCGAAGAACGCGCTGTCCGCGCTGGGGGCGGCCCTCAATGTCGGTCCCGAGGCCTTCATGGAGTACAAGGCCGCCCTCTACTCGGCGAAGTACCACCCCGAGGAGAACGACGACAAGTTCGCCAAGGACTCGTACCTGCTGGAGGTCGCCGACTCGGTGACCGCGCTCAAGAACAACGCCGAGTTCAAGAAGAACGTCGAGGACGGCACCTTCGACGCCTGGGCCATGAAGATGTCCGCGGCCTTCGACGACAGCGGGGTCACCGGCACACCGACGCTCAAGATGAACGGCAAGAAGGTCACCGCGGACGGCACCGAGAACCCGCCCATGACGGTGGAGCAGTTCAACGCCGCGGTCGACAAGGCCATCAAGGGCTGAGGCCATGAAGACTTGAGGCCATCAAAGGCTGAGGTCATCAAGGGCTGATTCCACCCGATTACGACTGGTTCCGCCCGAGGTCCCGATCGACCGGGAGGGAACGCGCTGGTTGACCGTTTCCGATGGGCGGGCGAACTTTCCCTGTTCGCCCGCCCGTTCGGCGTACCGGTCAGTAGTCTGATCGGCCGTGACCAGTCGACTCTCCTCAACTCCCAGTCGCCGCACGGTCGTCAAGGCCGCTGCCGCCACCGCTGTCGTCGCTGCGCCCGCCATCGCGGTCGCCACCTCCGCCACCGCTGCCTCCGCCCAGGAGGCCCCGGCCTTTCTCCATGGAATCGCCTCCGGCGACCCGCTGCCCGACGGTGTACTGCTGTGGACGCGTATCACCCCCACCCCTGAGGCCGTGCCGGGCTCGGGCCAGGGCCCCGACACCGCGGTGAGTTGGGAGGTCGCCGAGGACAAGGGCTTCACCCGGGTCGTCGCCCGCGGCACCACGACGTCGAAGGCCGCGTCCGATCACACCGTCAAGGTGGACGTAAGGGGCCTGCGCCAGGCGACCGCCTATTACTTCCGGTTCACCGTCGGCGTCAGCGTCTCGCCCGTCGGCCACACCCGCACCACCCCGGCCACCGATGCCGCAACGCCCGGTGTCCGCTTCGGTGTGGTCTCCTGCTCCAACTGGGAGGCGGGCTACTTCTCCGCGTACCGGCATCTGGCCGCCCGCGCCGACCTGGACGCGATCCTCCATCTCGGCGACTACATCTACGAGTACGCGACCGGCGACTTCCCGGCCGAGCAGTACGTCGTACGCCAGCACTCGCCGAAGAACGAGACAACCACGCTCGCGGACTACCGCACCCGCCACGCCACGTACAAGACGGACGCCGATCTGCAGGCGCTGCACGCCGCGCACCCGGTGATCGCGATCTGGGACGACCACGAGATCGCGAACGACACCTGGTCGGGCGGCGCGGAGAACCACACGCCGGGCGCCGAGGGCGAGTGGGCCGCGCGCGCCGCGGCCGCGCGCCAGGCCTACTTCGAGTGGATGCCCGTACGCGCGTCGACAGAGGGCACCGTCTACCGCCGGCTGCGCTTCGGCAAGCTCGCCGATCTGCACCTGCTGGACCTGCGGTCCTTCCGCTCGCAGCAGTCGACCGTCGGTAACGGCGAGGTGGACGACCCGGAGCGTACGATCACCGGCCGCGCGCAGCTGGACTGGCTGAAGGCCGGGCTTGCCGGTTCGGACGCCGCGTGGAAGCTGGTCGGCACCTCGGTGATGATCTCGCCGGTCGCGTTCGGCTCCGTACCGGCCCATCTGCTGGAGCCGATCGCGGAGTTGCTGGGGCTGCCCAAGGAGGGCCTCGCGGTCAATGTCGACCAGTGGGACGGCTACACGGACGACCGCAAGGAGCTGCTGAAGCATCTGACGGACCGCGGGATAAAGAACACCGTCTTCCTCACCGGCGACATCCACATGGCCTGGGCGAACGACGTGCCTCTCAAGGCGGCGACGTATCCGCTGTCGCAGTCCGCCGCGACCGAGTTCGTGGTGACGTCGGTGACCTCCGACAACCTGGACGACATCCTCCACGTCGCGCCGGGCACGGTCTCGCTGGTCGCCTCCACGGCCGTCAAGGCGGCCAACCGCCATGTGAAGTGGCTGGACATGGACAACCACGGCTACGGCGTCCTCGACGTCACCGCCGAGCGCTCGCAGATGGACTACTACGTCCTTTCCGACAGGACGAAGCAGGACGCCACCACGAAGTGGGCCCGCTCCTACCGGACCCTGTCCGGTACACAGCGCGTCGAGCGGGTCAGCCGGCCGGTGCGCTGACGCTGGGCCGGAGTATCCGTAAGGCCCGTGGGCCTCGCGCGGACGGACGCGAAAACGCGTGCCGCGCGAGGCCTGTTGGTCTCTTCGGCCCTGGCTACAGCGCTTCGAGGAAGCCCAGCGCGATCCGCCAGGTCTGCTCCGCCGCGGCCTCGTCGTAGTCGGGCAGACCGGGGTCGGTGTACAGATGCCCGGCGCCCGGGTAGCGGTAGATCTCCACATCCGCGCCGGCCCGCTGCATCTGCAGATACCAGGCGTTCAGCCAGTCGTGCGGCTCGAAGGGGTCCGGGTCCGCGACATGCAGCTGTACGGGCAGGTCGTCCGCGCTCGCACCCTCCGCGATGTCGGACGTACCGTGCAGGAGCAGCAGTCCGCGCGCCTTCTCGTCGCCCAGCGCGAGGTTCTGCGCGATCGAGCCGCCGAGCGAGAAGCCCGCGTACACCAGACCCTGCTCGGAGTACGGCGCGGCGGCGAGGATCGCCCCGCGCAGCAGCTCCTCCTTGCCGATCTTTTCCTTGAGATCCATGCCTTCCTCTACGGTCTCGGCGGTTTGCCCCTCGAAGAGGTCGGGCACGCGAACCTGGTGCCCGGCGGCGCGCAGCCGGTCGGCTGCCGCGTGCACTGCCGGACGCAGACCGTAGACCGAATGGAAAAGCATGATGTTCATTCGGCCATCCTGCCAGTTCCCGTTAGCGTCGGAGTTTATGGACAACGTACTGCGCCCGTTGACCGTAGTCGGTGGCTCTCTCGTGCTCACGCTGCTGCTCGGCTGGGCCCTGGACCTGCTGTTGCGCCGGGTGGACGGCCGTCACCCCGAGACCCCGCTGTGGGGGCTGCTGCGGCGCTGCCGGCTGCCGTTCCAGGTCGTCCTGCTCACCGCGCTGCTGAGAGGGACCTACCGCGAGACGCAGTGGCAGCCGCTCAAGGACCACGAGGCGGCCATCGGCCAGGTGCTGTCGCTGGTGCTGATCAGCGCGGGTGCCTGGCTGGTCGTGCGGATCGTCTCGGCCGCTGTGGAGTCGTCGTACGCCCGTTACGCGTCCTCGACCCGCGATCCGGCCCGGCTACGCCGGGTGCGCACGCAGGTCACGCTGATCATGCGGATCGTCACAGCGGTGGTCGTGGTGGTTGCGGTGGCCGCGATGCTGCTGACCTTCCCGGGCATGGAGAAGGTCGGCGCGTCGATGCTGGCCTCCGCGGGCATCATCGGCATCGTCGCGGGTGTCGCGGCGCAGTCCACGCTCGGGAATCTCTTCGCGGGCTTCCAGATCGCGTTCGGCGACATGGTGCGGATCGGCGACACGGTGGTGGTTGACGGGGAGTGGGGCACGGTCGAGGAGGTCACGCTGACGTTCCTCGCGGTGCGGACGTGGGACGAGCGGCGCATCACCATGCCGGTGTCGTACTTCACCAGCAAGCCGTTCGAGAACTGGTCGCGCGGCGGAGCGCAGATGACCGGGACGGTCTTCTTCCATCTGGACCACTCGGCGCCGGTGGGCCTGATGCGCGAGAAGCTCCAGGACATCCTGCGGGAGTGCACGGCGTGGGACGGCCGCGACTGGAGTCTGGCGGTCACGGACACCACGCCGAACACGATGCAGGTGCGGGCGGTGGTGACGGCGAAGGACGCGGACGACATCTGGACGGCGCGGTGCGCGGTACGGGAGCAGATGATCGCCTGGCTGCACGAGAAGCACCCGTACGCGCTGCCACGCGTGGCGACGTCCCCGGCCGCGCTGCCCCCGAACGGCGCATGGCCAAGGGCCATTGGGCCGACTCCGGACGGGCACCTGCCGTCCCCGGACGGGGAGGACCACGATGGGGGCGCCCAACCCCGCACGGGCAGGGGCTGACACCCGGCCACGACGACCGACCGACTGCCCACGCTCCCGGCGGACGCCCGCCAGGCCGCCCGCCGGGGGCCACGCCCCCCAACACCCCCTCACCGCAAGCTGCGTACGTCCAAGTGCCGCAGCACCCTGTCCACCACCTCCGGGTCCGCGCCCGGTTCGTTGCGGGCCGACAGGACCTCGTGGCGGGCCGCCGACAGCATCTCCCGCTGGATTCGCTGCATCGTCCTGAGCCGGTCCACCCGCTTCGCGAACCACTCCCGCCGCTCGTCGTCGACGATGTCCGGGCTGATCCTCGCCCCCATGTCGTACGCCGCGCGCAGCAGCCGCTCGCTGATGTCCTCCGGCAGATCCTCCACCGCCTCGATCTCCCTGAGCCGGCGTTTCGCCGCCTTCGACGCGCGGATCGCGAGGTTCCGTTCCAGCTCGCCTTCCGCGTCCGTGTCCGCCCGCACACCGAGTCGCCGCACCAGCCAGGGCAGGGTCAGGCCCTGGAGCACAAGCGTCGCCAGGATGACCGCGAACGCGATGAAGATGATCTCGTCCCGGGCCGGAAAGGCCGCCCCGCTGCCCGTCTTCAGCGGAATGGCGAGCGCCAGCGCGACCGATGCCACGCCCCGCATCCCCGACCACCACATGATGACGGTCTCCCGCCAGCTCACGGGGATCTCCTCGTCGTAGTCCCGCAGTCTGTGCAGTCGCTTGGCGAGCCAGGTCGCGGGCATCAGCCACAGCAGCCGTACGACCACGACGACCCCGATGATCGCGGCGCTCCAGCCCAGAAGCTGCACCTCCCGCCCGTCCGCCGTGCCGAAGACGACGTGCAGTTCGAGGCCGATGAGGCCGAACGCGACCCCGGTCACCAGCGTGTCGACGACCTGCCAGAACGTGGTCCCGGCCAGCCGCCCCATCACATCGTCCGCGTCGGCGGCGTGCTCGGCCAGGAAGAGCGCGGTGGTCAGGACGGCGAGCACGCCCGATCCCTTCAGCTCCTCCGCCAGTACATAGCTGACGAACGGCACCATCAGCGACAGGCCGATCTGCAGCGTCGCATCGCCGAGCATGCCCATCAGCTTGTTGGAGAGCCAGCCGAGCGCGAGCCCGACCGCGACGGCCACCACGCCCGAGAGCACCAAATCCCCCACCGCGTCCGGCCACGAGAACGTTCCGCTCACCGCCGCCGCGATGGCCACGTGGTACAGCACGATCGCTGTGACGTCGTTGAACAACCCCTCCCCCTCCAGGATGGAGACCAGCCGCCGCGGCAGCCCGAGCGACCCGGCAACCGCGGTCGCCGCGACCGGATCGGGCGGCGCCACCAGCGCGCCGAGCGCGAACGCCGCGGCGATCGGCAGCCCGGGCACGATCGTGTGGGCGACGGCCGCCACCGCCGCCATCGTGACAAACACCAGGGCGACCGCGAGCAGCAGGATCGGCCGGATGTTGGCCGTGAACTGCCGCCAGGAGGTGCGCTGTACGGCCGCGTACAGCAGCGGCGGCAGCAACAGCGGCAGGATGAATTCCGGCGGCACTTCGACGCTCGGCACGAAGGGCATGAACGCCAGGACGATCCCGGCCACCGTCATCAGCACGGGCGCGGGCAGCCTGAGCCGCTCCCCCAGCGGCACTGTCACCACGGCCCCGAGCAACAGCACGAACAACAGCGCCAATTGGCCCATGGTGTGTCCTCCGGCGGCTCGAAACCTCAACGATCAAGGCTTCAAGCCTGCCACGCAAATAACCCCAATCATCCCAACATCCCCTGTGGCAAACATCTCTGATTCACCATCTTGAACAGCCATCCGATGTTTATGGCGCAAGAAGTCTTCCGGTTCCGCTGGGGCACGGGCACCATGCGGGCATGAGACGACTGAGACGACGTGACGTACTCGGTTCCGCGGCGGGCACCGCCCTCTGGGTGGCGGCGTCCCCCACCGCCTGGGCCGCGCCCGCACCATCCCCCCACCGCCGGCCGTCCGCCGACCCGTACGAGCAGACGGTCAGGTCCGCCGCCATGGTCTGGCGCCGGCTCCCCGCGTCCTGGCAGGAGGGCCCGTTCATCGCCAACGGCCGCCTGGGCGCCCAGCTCTACGCGGGCAGGACCGCGAACACCCTGACGCTGATGCTCAGCCACTCCGAGGTGCAGGACCAGCGCGGCCAGTGGCGCGGCGGCATCGGCTACTCCCGGCTCCCCATCGGGTACTTCACCCTCACCCTCGCCGGGGAGATCACCGCCGTCGACTGGACGCTCGAGCTGTACGACGCCGAACTGCGCGGCACCGTCACCACCACCCGCGGCAGCCTCGCCTTCTCCGCACTCGTCCACAGCGAGACCGGGGCGCTGCTGGTCTCGACCCGGCCGAGTACGGGCGAGGAGCAGGCGGCCTGGTCCTTCCAGTGGCTGCGGGCGGCCACCACGCGTTCGACCGGCAAACCCCCGGAATACACCCCGAACCCCGATCCGGTCGTCGGCGACGGCTATGTCGAACAACCGCTCATCGCGGGCGGAGGCTGGACGACAGCCTGGCGCGAACGGCGCGCGGGCACCGGCCGGCTGCTGGCCGCGCATCTGGTGTACCGATTCCCGGGCCTGCCCTCCGAGGCGACGGACCAGGCGATACGGAACGTGAAGCGCACCCTCGCCACCGACACCGGAAAGCTGATCGCCCGTCACCGCGACTGGTGGCACCGCTACTACCGGCGCAGCTTCCTGTCCGTCCCCGACAAGCGGCTGCAGGCCTTCTACCTCATCCAGCTCTACAAACTGGCGTCCGCGACCCGCGCGGACGGCCCGACGATCTCCGAATGGGGACCGTGGTTCCCGGAGGTCGGCAACAACTGGACTGCCGTCTGGTGGAACCTCAACGTCCAGATCGGCATGGCCCCGATCCACGGCTCCAACCATCCCGAACTCGACTCCGTGACCGGCGCGTTCCGCCGCTTCGAGCGGAATCTGCCGCTGTCCGTGCCGGCCGACTACCGGGACGGCAAGGGCTATGCGCTCGGCCACCCCTCCGACTGGCAGCTGCGTGCGGGAGACACGTACGACGTGGGCATCCCGGGCTCGGACCGTATCTCCGACAACTTCGGCAATCTCACCTGGGCCCTGCACCATGTCTGGCTCTCCTACCGCCACTCCATGGACCGCGCGATCCTGCGCGACGTCGTGTACCCGATCCTCGCCAAGGCGATCCACTTCTACGCCCACTTCCTCCACGAGGGCGGCGACGGCCGGCTGCATCTGCTGAAGACCCGCTCCCCCGAGTACGCGGACGCCGCGGACTGTACGTACGACCTCTCCCTCATCCGCTGGGGCGTACGCACCCTGCTGGAGTCGGCCCGCCTGCTGCGCATCGAGGACCCTCGAGCGCCCCGCTGGCGGGACATCGCGGCACGGCTGACCCCGTACGCGGAGGACCCGGCGGCCGGAATCATGATCGGCAAGGACGTCCCGCTGGGGGACTCCCACCGCCACCACTCCCATCTGCTGTGGCTCCACCCACTGCGGGAACGGACCTGGGACCGCGCGGGCGACCGGGACGTGATGCGCCGCAGCATGGACCACTGGGTGAGCATGCAGCAGCGCTGGCACGGCTACAGCTACGCGGTCGCGTCGTCCATGTACTCGGTGATGGACGCGCCCGAGAAGGCGCTGGACTCGCTGACCTTCTTCACCGACCTCGGTGTCGTGGACAACTGCCGGATGACGGTGAACACGATGTACCGGGAGGGCAAGAACTTCGCCCTGGAGAGTCCGCTGGCCGGCGCGCAGTCGATGCTCGACATGGCGGTCCAGTCCCACGACGGCGTGCTCAAGGTCTTCCCGTCCGTCTCCACCCGCTGGCCGGACGCTTCCGTGGCGGGCCTGCGCACCCAGGGCGCGTTCCTCGTCGACGCGGACCGCGCGGCAGGCACAACCCGCTGGATCCGCATCCACAGCGAATCCAGCGCGCCCCTGACCCTGGACCACGGTATACGGGGCGAGATCTCGGTCCGCGACGAGCACGGCCGCCCGCTGCCGTGGCGCGAACTGACGCCGGGCCGCGCCGCGATCCGACTCCCGCGCCACGCGACGGCGTTGATAACGACGAAGGGCACCGAGCCGGGCCCACCGCGGGACGTCCCGGCGACGGGCGAGTGGACGAGGTGGGGCCTGCCGTCCTGAGAGGGCCGGCCGTGCAGGGGAAAACCCCGTCCCCCGCTAGAGCGCCCGCCGCATCGCCCGGTGCCCGATCCCCGCGTCCAGGAACTCCGCCCCGTACGCCACGTACCCCAGCCGCTCGTAGAACCCCAGCGCATGCGT
Organism: Streptomyces sp. NPDC002868; assembly: GCF_055563295.1. Classification (NCBI taxonomy): domain Bacteria; kingdom Bacillati; phylum Actinomycetota; class Actinomycetes; order Kitasatosporales; family Streptomycetaceae; genus Streptomyces; species Streptomyces sp. NPDC002868. The sequence goes on from NZ_JBVHDR010000003.1 coordinate 363,999, forward strand.
CTGCGCATGCAGGTCCACCGCGGCCAGCCCCCGCTCCCGCGCCGCCTCCTCGATCGTCCGGACCAGCGCCACGCCCACGCCGAGCCCCCGCGCCGCCTTGCTCACCGCGAGGCGGCCCAGGGAGCCCACCGACGGGTCGCCGCCCGTCTTGTCCGCAGCGGCCTCGCCGTACAGCAGCCGTCCCGTGCCCAGCGGCTGCCCGTCCGCGTCGACCGCCAGCACATGCACCGTGTCCGCGTTCTCCGCGTCGAACGCGTCGTACTCGATCTCCGCCGACACCCGCTGCTCGACGACGAAGACTTCCTTCCGGACCGCGAAGCAGGCTTCCCGGTCGGCCGGGCCGACGGCGGCCCTTACGACGAAGGAACTCACGCGCTCTCCGCGGCGATCGTGTCCAGCGCCGACCTCAGGTCCTCCGGGTACGCGCTCTCGAACTCCACCCACTGCCCGTCCGACGGGTGCTCGAAGCCCAGCCGCACCGCGTGCAGCCACTGCCTGGTCAGCCCCAGCCGCTTCGCCATCGTCGGGTCCGCGCCGTACGTCAGATCGCCCACGCACGGGTGCCGGTGGGCAGCCATGTGTACGCGGATCTGGTGCGTACGCCCCGTCTCCAGCTTGATGTCCAGCAGCGACGCCGCGCGGTACGCCTCGATCAGGTCGTAGTGAGTGACCGACGGCTTGCCCTCCGCCGTGACCGCCCACTTGTAGTCGTGGTTCGGGTGCCGCCCGATCGGCGCGTCGATCGTCCCGCTCAGCGGATCCGGGTGCCCCTGAACCAGTGCGTGATACCGCTTGTCCACGATCCGGTCACGGAACTGCGCCTTCAGCAGGGTGTAGGCCCGCTCCGACTTGGCGACGACCATCAGCCCGGACGTGCCGACGTCCAGCCGGTGCACGATCCCCTGCCGCTCCGACGCGCCGGACGTCGAGATCCGGTACCCCGCGGCCGCGAGACCGCCGATCACGGTCGTGCCGCTCCAGCCGGGACTCGGGTGCGCGGCCACACCGACCGGCTTGGCGATCACGACGATGTCGTCGTCGTCGTGCACGATCTCCATGCCCTCGACCGGCTCGGCCACGATCTGCACCGGCGCGGGCGCCTGCGGCATCTCGACCTCGAGCCACGCCCCGCCGTGCACACGCTCGGACTTTCCGACGACCGAGCCGTCGACCTGCACCTTCCCGGCGGCTGCCAGCTCGGCCGCTTTCGTACGGGAAAACCCGAACATCCGGGAGATGGCGGCGTCTACGCGCTCGCCCTCAAGGCCATCGGGTACGGGCAGGGTGCGGATCTCGGGAACTGTACTCACCCGTCGAGTATGCCTTGTCAGTCCTTGTGGACAGTCCCGTCGGGGTCCAGCCCCTTGAACGACAGGATCACAATCAGGATCCCGCCGCAGACGATCGCGGAGTCGGCGAGGTTGAAGACCGCGAAGTGCGCGGGCGCGATGAAGTCGACGACCGCGCCCTCGAAGACCCCGGGCGCCCGGAAGATCCGGTCGGTGAGGTTGCCGAGCGCACCGCCGAGCAGTAGACCGAGGGCGAACGCCCACGGCAGGCTGTAGAGCTTGCGCGCAAGACGGGCGATGACGACGATCACCGCCGCCGCGATGCAGGTGAAGATCACGGTGAAGGCCTCGCCGATACCGAACGCGGCGCCCGCGTTCCGTACCGCCTCGAACTTCAGCAGATCGCCGATGATCTCGATCGGCTCGTGGTGCTCCAGCTTGGCCACCACGAGCATCTTGCTGCCGAGGTCGACCAGGTAGGCGACGAGCGCAACAGCGAACAGCACGGCGATCCGCCGCTTGCCCTTGGGCTGCTCGGCGGGCGCCGCAGCCTCGTCGGCGCCCACTGAATCCGACGTACCGATGATGCGCTCCGCCTCTGCCACGTGAGTCCCTCAACCTAGGTGCCTGACTGAGCACGAGGGTACGGCACACACGTACGGACTCAGCCTCGGCGTTCTTGCTTCTGCTTGTCTTCCACGCACAGTGTGGCGCGCGGGAAAGCCTGCATACGAGCCTTTCCGATCGGCTTGCCGCAGATCTCGCAGAGCCCGTACGTCCCGGCGTCGAGCCGCACCAGCGCGCGCTCGCTCTGCTCCAGCATCTCGCGCGCATTGGCGGCGAGCGCCATCTCGTGCTCGCGCGTGATGTTCTTGGTCCCGGTATCGGCGTCGTCGTCACCCGCGCCGTCCCCGGAGTCGCGCATCAGACCGACCAGCGACTCTTCCGAGGAGCTGATCTCGTTCGTCAGTCGGACCACCTCGCTCTCCAGCCCGGCACGCGCCTCGGCGACCTCCTCCACTGTCCATGGGTCCTCGCCGGGCCGTACGGCGAGCTCCCCCGGCGGCGTCGCGGCCACTGTAGGGGTCGTGGGCACCGCCACCGCGCTGTCGCCGGCTGCCGATGCCCCACCCGCGGTCTTCTTCGCTCCCACCGTCCTGGCTCCCGTCTGCTTCGCGGCCTCGGCCGCCCCCTTGGCCGCGGTTGCGGCCTTGTTCGCGGCCTTCTTGGCCACGGCCTTCCTCGCAGGTGCCTTCTTCACCGGCGGCGCCTGGGCCGCCGGCGCGGCAGTCTCCGCCACGACAGCGGCGTTCTTGGCGGTCGCATCCTTGGCGGTCGCCTTCTTCGCGGTCGCATCCTTGGCGGTCGCCTTCTTCGCGGTCGCGTCCTTGGCGGTCGCCTTTTTCGCGGTCGTTTTCGTGGGGGTCGCTTTCTTGGTGGTCGTGGCCTTCGGGGTTGTCTTCTTCGCCGGCGCCTTCTTCGCGGCTTTCTTGGCCGTGGCCTTGGTGGCCACCGCCTTCCTCGCGGTCGTCTGCACGGTCGTCGTCTTTGTCGCGGTCGTGTTCGTGGGGGTCGCCTTCTTCGTCGCCGTGGCCTTCTTGGGGGTGGCCTTCTTGGGGGTGGCCTTCTTGGGGGTGGCCTTCTTGGGGGTGGCCTTCTTGGGGGTGGCCTTCTTGGCAGCTGCTTTCTTGGCAGCTGCTTTCTTGGGCGGTGCCTTCTTGGGCGGTGCCTTGGGCGGTGCCTTCTTCGGCGGTGCCTTCTTGGCGGGAGCCTTGTCGGCGGGGGCCTTCCTTGCAGCTGCCTTCCGGGGCGGTGCCTTGTCGCCCCCTGCCGTCTTGGCGGGAGCCTCGTCCGCGGGGGCCTTCCCCGCCGTTGCCTTCCGGGGCGGGGCCCTCCTGGACCCTGCCGTCTTGGCGGGAGCCTCGTCCGCGGGGGCCTTCCCCGCCGACACCCTCTTCACCGTCGCCGTCGCCGCCGATGGCTTCTTCCCGGTCCTCTTTGCCGCGGCCCTCTTCGCGACGGTGCCCTTCTTGCCGCTCGCACCCTTGGCCGCCGCGTCTGCGGCGGTGGATCTTGCGGACGCCGTCTTCTCGGCGGTCTTCTTCGCCACCATGGCCGCGGCCCCTTCACATATTGTGATCTTGCTCGCGAGTCGGTGCTGGGACGATAAATCGACACCAGCCCCGCGGCAAACGGGGCACGCCGCCGCTTGGGCCCGCCCCGGCCTGCGACAAGGCGAACCTGCATCCGTTGTGCCCAGCTCCCCGCCCGGTAATCCGCCACTGGGGCGGAGCCGGACTCCGCCGGGGCCGTATGGCCATTCGGGTCAACCGAGCACCCCGCGGGCGGGCCGTGCCCGGTCCGGTGAAAACCGGTCGGCCGCCTTCCGTACGGGCCCGTACACTGGGCGAAGCGAAAGGCGTGGATGGGGACGAGTAGCTTCGTACGCAGCCATGAGCGACCCGGGGACGGTGAGAGCCCGGGGGCGAGCGCGAGGTGAAGCATCACCCCTGAGCCGCCGGAAGAAAGCTCACGGGACGACCGCGGGCGAGTAGACCCGGCATCGCGACCCCAATGAGGGGGCTCACCGGTCACGGCCGGCGGGCCAAGGAGGGTGGTACCGCGGGAGCACACGCTCTCGTCCCTCCGACGGAACAGACATTGTCCGTTGGAGGAGCTCGCCGATGACGCCACCCCAGTACAACCAGGTGCCCGCCCAGGTCGACCTGCCCGCGCTCGAGCACGCCGTGCTCGACTTCTGGCGCGAAAGCAAGGTTTTCGCCAAGAGCCTCGAGCAGTCCGAAGGCCGCCCCGAGTGGGTGTTCTACGAGGGCCCGCCGACCGCAAACGGCATGCCCGGAGCGCACCACATCGAGGCCCGCGTCTTCAAGGACGTCTTTCCGCGCTTCCGCACGATGCGCGGCTATCACGTCGCCCGCAAGGCCGGCTGGGACTGCCACGGCCTGCCGGTCGAGCTCGCCGTCGAGAAGGAGCTCGGCTTCTCCGGCAAGAAGGACATCGAGGCGTACGGCATCGCGGAGTTCAACGCCAAGTGCCGTGAGTCGGTGACCCGTCACACGGACGCGTTCGCCGAGCTGACGACCCGCATGGGGTACTGGACCGACCTCGACGACGCGTACCGCACCATGGACCCGTCCTACATCGAGTCGGTCTGGTGGTCGCTGAAGGAGATCTTCGACAAGGGCCTGCTGGTCCAGGACCACCGTGTCGCCCCCTGGTGCCCGCGCTGCGGCACCGGCCTCTCGGACCACGAGCTGGCGCAGGGGTACGAGACGGTCGTGGACCCGTCCGTCTTCGTCCGCTTCCCGCTGACGAACGGCCCGCTGGCCGGCGAAGCGGCTCTCCTGGTGTGGACCACGACCCCCTGGACCCTGGTGTCCAACACGGCGGTCGCCGCGCACCCCGACGTCACGTACGTCGTCGCGACGAACGGCGAGGAGAAGCTCGTCGTCGCGCAGCCGCTCCTCGAGAAGGCCCTCGGCGAAGGCTGGGAGGCCACCGGCCAGTCCTTCACGGGCGCCGAGATGGAGCGCTGGAAGTTCGACCGTCCCTTCGCCCTTGTCGAGTTCCCTTCCGAAGCCCACTACGTCGTCAACGCCGACTACGTCACCACCGAGGACGGCACCGGTCTGGTCCACCAGTCCCCCGCCTTCGGTGAGGACGACCTCAGGGTCTGCCGTGCGTACGGCCTGCCCGTGGTCAACCCGGTCCGCCCGGACGGCACCTTCGAGGAGGACGTGCCGCTGATCGGCGGAGTCTTCTTCAAGAAGGCCGACGAGGCGCTCACCAAGGACCTCGCCGACCGCGGCCTGCTCTTCCGGCACGTCCCGTACGAGCACAGCTACCCGCACTGCTGGCGCTGCCACACCGCGCTGCTCTACTACGCGCAGCCGTCCTGGTACATCCGCACCACCGCCATCAAGGACCGGCTGCTCGAGGAGAACGAAAAGACCAACTGGATCCCGGACTCGGTCAAGCAGGGCCGCTACGGCGACTGGCTGAACAACAACATCGACTGGGCTCTCTCCCGTAACCGCTACTGGGGCACGCCGCTGCCGATCTGGCGCTGCGAGGAGAACCACCTCACCTGCGTCGGCTCGCGCGCCGAGCTGACCGAGCTGACCGGCACCGACCAGTCGGCGCTGGACCCGCACCGTCCGTACGTCGACGATGTGACGTTCCCCTGCCCGACCTGCCAGGAGACGGCGACGCGAGTCCCGGAGGTCATCGACGCCTGGTACGACTCGGGTTCGATGCCGTTCGCGCAGTGGGGCTATCCGTACAAGAACAAGGAGCTCTTCGAGAAGCGCTACCCGGCGCAGTTCATCTCGGAGGCCATCGACCAGACGCGCGGCTGGTTCTACACGCTGATGGCCGTCGGCACGCTCGTCTTCGACAAGTCCAGTTACGAGAACGTCGTCTGCCTGGGCCACATCCTCGCCGAGGACGGCCGCAAGATGTCCAAGCACCTGGGGAACACCCTGCAGCCGATCCCGCTGATGGATCAGCACGGCGCCGACGCGGTCCGCTGGTTCATGGCGGCGGGCGGTTCCCCGTGGGCCGCGCGCAGGGTGGGCCATGGCACGATCCAGGAGGTCGTGCGCAAGACCCTCCTCACGTACTGGAACACGGTGGCCTTCCAGGCCCTGTACGCGCGCACGTCCAACTGGGCGCCGTCCGCGGCGGATCCGGCCCCGGCGGAGCGCACGGTCCTGGACCGCTGGCTGCTGAGCGAGCTGGGCGCGCTGGTCGACCAGACGACCCAGGCGCTGGAGGCGTACGACACCCAGCGTGCCGGAAAGCTCCTGTCGGCCTTCGTCGACGACCTGTCCAACTGGTACGTACGCCGCTCGCGCCGCCGCTTCTGGCAGGGCGACGCCGCCGCGCTGCGGACGCTGCACGACGTCGTCGATACTGTGACCCGTCTCATGGCCCCGCTCACGCCCTTCATCACGGAGCGGGTCTGGCAGGACCTGATCGTCCCGGTGACGCCGGACGCACCGGAGTCGGTCCATCTGTCGACCTGGCCGGCGGCCGACCTGGACGCCATCGACCCCACCCTCTCCTCCCAGATGGCGCTGGTCCGCCGCCTGGTGGAGCTGGGCCGCGCCACCCGCGCGGAGTCCGGGGTCAAGACGCGTCAGCCGCTGTCCCGGGCGCTGGTCGCGGCGGCGGGCTTCGAGTCCCTCTCCCCCGAGCTGCACGCGCAGATCACGGAGGAGCTGAACGTCTCGTCCCTCGCCTCACTCTCCGAGGTCGGCGGCTCGCTGGTCGACACCACGGCCAAGGCGAACTTCCGCGCGCTGGGCAAGCGCTTCGGCAAGGGCGTCCAGGCGGTCGCGAAGGCGGTCGCAGAGGCCGACGCCGCGGCGCTCTCGTTGGCCCTGCGCGAGGGCAACGCGACCGTATCCGTGGACGGCGAGACGGTCACCCTCTCCCCGGAGGAGGTCATCATCACGGAGACTCCGCGCGAGGGGTGGTCGGTGGCCTCCGACTCGGGTGCGACGGTCGCCCTCGACCTGGAGATCACCCCGGAGCTGCGGCTCGCGGGCCTGGCGCGTGACGCGATCCGCCTGATCCAGGAGGCGCGCAAGAACAGCGGCCTGGACGTCGCGGACCGCATCGCGGTGAGCTGGTCCTCCACGGACCCGTCCACAGTCGAGGCGCTGACGGAGCACGCCGGGTTGATCGCCGACGAGGTGCTGGCCACGACGTTCACCACGGACGCTGCGGACGACAGCTTCGGCGCGCCGTTCACGGACGAGGGCCTGTCGCTGACGTTCCGCCTGCGCAAGCAGTAACGGAACAGTAACGAACGAGGGCCCGGGCAACAGCCCGGGCCCTTTGTTTTCCCCCACCCCGCCGGAGGCGCCCCGTACCCAACAAAAAGGGCAGGGCCCGGGACGTCAGTCCCGGGCCCTGCCCTTCAGCCTGCCGACGGCTACGCGCGATACGCGCGACCCGCCGTCAGTTGTCGTCCTCGTCGATCAGAAACCCACGCATCGGCGACGGCGCCTGCTGCATCGGCTGCGGAGCCTGCGGCCGCACCGGTGCCATCGGCTGGGTCATCGCCGGGGACATCTGCTGCTGACCGCCGTACGACGGGGCGCCGCCCATGGACGGATTGCCGCCCATCGGCTGTCCCATCGACTGGTTGCCGCCCATGGTGTGACCCATCGCACCCGCACCGGCCGGAGCCATCGACGGGGCCGACGGCAGCGAAGGAGCGGACGGGCTGCGCGGCGGGGCCAGCGAGTCGTCCGCCTGGGTCTCCAGCTGACGCAGCTGGCTCTCCAGGTACGACTTCAGCCGGGTGCGGTACTCGCGCTCGAAGCCTCTCAGGTCCTCGACCTTGCGCTCCAGCGTGGCACGCGCGGACTCCAAGGAGCCCATCGCGACGCGGTGCTTCTCCTGGGCGTCCCGCTCAAGAGCGTCCGCCTTGGCGCGGGCGTCGCGCTCGAGGCCCTCGGCGCGGCTGCGGGCCTCGCCGACGATCTTGTTGGCCTCGGAACGGGCCTCGGCGATCGCCTGGTCGGCGGTCTGCTGCGCCAGCGAGAGCACGCGCGCGGCACTGTCGCCGCCGGGGCCCTGCTGCGGCATCTGCGGACCGTGACCGCCCATGGGGCCGCCCATCGGGCCACCCATGGGACCGCCCTGCATCGGGCCGGGGCCGTGCGGGCCGCCGTGGCTGGGACCGGCGGGCAGCTGCGGAGCACCACCGGGCAGCTGGGGCGGACCCATCTGCGGGGGCTGCTGCTGGACCGGCGGTCCGGATATGGCGGCGGGCACCGGCGCCCCCGGACCACGGCCGTCCTGCTGCTCCGGCGGCTTGCGCATGCCCTGCTGCTGCTGGTTCTGCGCGGCCGCACGGGTCGCCGCGGCCAACTTGGCGCGCAGGTCCTCGTTCTCGCGGAGCAGGCGGGTCAGTTCGGACTCGACCTCATCGAGGAAGGCATCGACCTCGTCCTCGTCATAGCCTTCTCGGAGGCGGACGGTCGTGAACTGCTTGTTCCGCACGTCCTCGGGGGTCAGCGGCATCTCTTCTTCACCTCTACGTAGTCGTCGGCAGTCGGCAAGACCGTATCGCTCACATCAGTTCCCCACGCTGTTCACGACAGAGATCAGAATGTAAACAATGATCATCAGAACGAAGAAGGACAGGTCGAGTGCCACGCCCCCGAGACGCAGCGGCGGAATGAACCGCCGCAGAAGCTTGAGCGGTGGATCGGTGACAGTGTAGGTGGCCTCCAGAACGACCACCATCGCCTTGCCGGGTTGCCATGAGCGGGCGAACTGGAAGACGTAGTCCATGACCAGCCGGAAGATCAACACGACCAGGAAGCACATCAGCGCGATGTAGACCACATCCAAAGCGACGCCCATCCCGCGCTTCCCTCTCCCCTGGCTCTCGTGTCACCGGCCTCTCGGCCGGGTCGTTCCGGTCTCGTATTTCTCAGCTCTGGTTGAAGAACCCGCCCTCTGCGATGCGGGCCTTGTCCTCCGCCGTGACATCGACGTTAGCAGGCGACAACAGGAACACCTTCTGCGTCACCCGCTCAATGCTGCCATGCAAACCGAATACCAGGCCCGCGGCAAAGTCGACAAGTCGCTTCGCATCGGTGTCATCCATCTCCGTGAGGTTCATGATCACCGGGGTGCCCTCGCGGAAGTGTTCCCCGATGGTACGGGCCTCGTTGTAGGTCCGCGGGTGCAGTGTGGTGATGCGGTAAGGCTCCCGCTCGGACACGACCTTGGGCATGATCACCGGTGCGTTCTTCTCCAGGCTCGGACGTTCAGGTGTGATGGATGCCACGGGGGCGATTCGTGCCGGACGTCCACTTTCAGCGGGAAGCGGAAGCGGCTCGCGCTGCGCGGGCGGCTGCACCACCCGCACCGGTTCTTCCCGCTCCACCTGGTGGGGGGGCTGGTGCCGTCGGTGATCCCGCTCCGGCTCCGGCTCGGGTTCGAAATCGTCATCGGGATCGAAACCCCGGCCGTCATATCCATCGTCCTCCACGAGGCCGAGGTAGACCGCCATCTTGCGCATCGCGCCGGCCATTCTCTGAGTCCTCCGCTCTGTGGTGGATCGGCATTCGTCACCAAGTGCCCGCGATCCACTCGGTCTGCCCGCATTGTGACGGGAATGACCATATTTTCTGCTGTGGTCCGACTTGCTTCGCGACGTTACCCGAGCCGGGGTCGGACTCCGAGTACCGCAGTGCCGACGCGCACATGTGTCGCTCCGGCCGCCACTGCTTGTTCGAGGTCCGCACTCATCCCTGCTGACACCATGTTCGCAGCCGGATGCCCGGCGCGCAGGCTGGATGACAATTCCATCAGCCGCTCGAACGCCGCCTGTTGCCGTCCCGCATACGGTCCGGCGAGCGGCGCGACAGTCATCAGACCGTCCAGCCGCAGTCCCGGTGCGCCGTCGATCGCGGCGGCCAACTCATCGATTCCGTCCGGCGCGACGCCGCCGCGCTCCCCCCGCTCGCCCGACTCCGCGTCCAGCGCCACCTGGATCAGGCAGCCCAGCTCGCGCTCCGCGCGAACCGCGGCGGCGGACAGAGAGTTGACGAGCTTGAGCCGGTCGACAGATTGCACGATGTCGGCATAACTCGCCACGGAACGGACCTTGTTGGTCTGCAACTGTCCGACGAAGTGCCAGCGGAGGTCCAGATCCGAGCAGGCTGCGGCCTTCGGCGCAGCGTCCTGATCACGGTTCTCGGCCACATGACGCACACCGAGTTCATGGAGCAGCCGCACATCGCTCGCCGGATACGTCTTGGTGACCACGATGAGGGTCACCTCTTCCCGCTTGCGGCCGGCGGCCGCGCAGGCGGAGGCGATACGTTCCTCCACTGCCGTCAGACTGTCGGCGAGTTCGGTTCTGCGGTCCGTCATGCTCGGGTCTCTCCTGCGGGGGGTCCGGGGGTCGCCCCCGGGGAAGGCGCAGCCAGCCAGACATATCCGGCGAGCCGCCCGGTGGTGCGGTCGCGGCGGTACGAGTAGTGGTCCCGCGATTCCAGTGTGCACACGGGCGAGCGCTGCCGGTCCCGTACTCCGAGCGCTTCGAGCTGGGAGTGGACTGCGGCGGTGACGTCGACGGCCGGGGTGCCCCAGCTGGTCTCGGACCAGGCCGCCGGTTCGGCCGCGGCCACTTCTGACCGCATCTGCTCGGGGACTTCGTAGCAGCGTCCGCAGACGGCGGGTCCGCTACGGGCGATGATCCGGTCCGGTTCCGCGCCGAGCGACTTCATCGCCTCGACGGTCGCGGGCACGATCCCCGCGACCATTCCGGGACGGCCCGCGTGCGCGGCGGCCACCACGCCCGCGACCGGATCGGCCAGCAGTACGGGGGTGCAGTCCGCGGTCAGTACGGCAAGGGCGAGCCCCCGCCGCGCGGTGACCACACCGTCCACCGCCGGTACCGGCCCGTCGCCCCAAGGCCCGTCGACCTCGGCGACATCCTTGCCGTGGACCTGGTTCATCCAGACGACCTCGTCCGGGTCGAGCCCAAGTTCCTTTGCGGCGATCGCGCGGTTGGTCAGTACGGCCGCGGGGTCGTCGCCCACCGCTCCGCCGAGGTTGAGCGACTCGTACGGAACGGCGCTCACCCCGCCCCACCGGTCGGTGAAGGCGAAGTGCGCGCCGCTCTCGTGTATCGCGTCGTGCTGCACTGTCACTTCAAGAAGTCCGGGACATCCAGCTCTTCTGCCTGGCTGTCCTGGTACGGACGGGCCGGCGGCACCGCGTGTCCGGAGGCCGGGGAGTTCAGGTCGTTCGCGACCGGAACGGGCTCGGCCGGGCCCGAGGGCTCATCGCGGGTCGGCACCGTGCCGAGGCCGGACGAACGCGAGGTCTCCGTGGAGCGGGACCCAGTGGCCGGCGTCTCCTCGCGCTTGCTCGCGCTGGAGCCGAGGACCGTCTCCCGGCGGGTCGGCGGCTGTCCGCCGTCGAAGCCGGCCGCGATGACCGTGACCCGTACCTCGTCGCCCAGGGCGTCGTCGATGACCGCGCCGAAGATGATGTTGGCCTCGGGGTGGGCGGCCTCGCTCACCAGCTGGGCCGCCTCGTTGATCTCGAAGAGACCGAGGTCCGAGCCGCCGGAGATGGAGAGCAGCACCCCACGGGCGCCGTCGATGGAGGCCTCCAGCAGCGGCGAGGAGATCGCCATCTCGGCGGCGGCCACCGCGCGGTCGTCGCCGCGGGCCGAGCCGATGCCCATGAGCGCCGATCCCGCCTCGGACATCACGGACTTGACGTCGGCGAAGTCGAGGTTGATCAGGCCGGGGGTGGTGATGAGGTCGGTGATGCCCTGGACACCCGACAGCAGCACCTGGTCCGCGGACTTGAAGGCGTCCAGCACGCTCACCTGGCGGTCCGAGATGGACAGCAGGCGGTCGTTCGGGATCACGATGAGGGTGTCGACCTCTTCACGGAGCTCAGCGATGCCGTCCTCCGCCTGGTTGGCGCGGCGGCGGCCCTCGAAGGTGAACGGGCGGGTGACCACGCCGATCGTGAGGGCGCCCAGCGTGCGCGCGATGTTGGCGACGACGGGTGCGCCGCCGGTTCCGGTGCCGCCGCCTTCGCCGGCGGTGACGAAGACCATGTCGGCCCCCTTGAGGACCTCCTCGATCTCCTCACGGTGGTCCTCTGCCGCCTTGCGACCGACTGCGGGGTTGGCTCCGGCCCCCAGGCCGCGGGTGAGTTCACGACCGACGTCGAGCTTGACGTCGGCGTCGCTCATCAACAGGGCTTGCGCATCAGTGTTGATCGCGATGAACTCGACGCCCTTGAGACCGACCTCGATCATTCGGTTGATGGCATTGACACCACCGCCGCCGACACCGATGACCTTGATGACTGCGAGGTAGTTCTGCGGTGCTGCCACGTCGAAGGCCTCTCGCCTCGAGTTACGTGTCGTCGCTTCGCGTTGGTTGCCGCGCTGCGACGACGGATGCCGATGGGACGGTCCGAAACGCCGACCCAAACCCTAACGTTGAAGTTTAGGGTTACCAGTGTGTCTGTTCGCTGGACTCTTCCGAACAGGACACTAAGTCGACAAGTGGCGCACGTTCAACGAACACGCCGAACCTCCCGTTTTTCTTTTCACCCTATGTGATCAGCCGTTGCGCTGACCAACCAGGGTGCTGGCCAGCACATTTGGGCGTCAACTCCTTGACGAGGCAGGGGCGGTGGGCGCACTCACATCGAAGTACCTGGCCTTCGGCGCGGCTTTCATCAGTGCGATGAGAGCGCGCGCCTTCGCCTCGCCGTCCTCCGAGCTGCCCCAGACAACCGTACGGTCCCGGCTCAACTCCACGGTGATGTAGTCGTATGAGTGGACCGTGAGGGCTCTTGTGTCCGCGACGACTTCTCCGGGGAGTTCGCCCCGGACGCGTACCGCCTCGGCAAGGAGTCGGTCCGCGCCGAAACGGCGCAGACTCGGGGACTGATCCACTGTCAATTCGAGCAGCGGAACAGCCTTGGGAGCCTCGTCCACCGTGGCGAACCGGACGCCCTTCGCGTCCACTTCGATGAACTTTGCGCCCTTTTCGATAAGCAGCACGGGCTTTCGCTCGGTCACTTTGAGATCGATCCCGTGCGGCCATGACCGAACGACATCCACCGAGTCGATACGGGGCAGCTTATGCCTGAGACGGGCCTCAATGGCGTCCGTATCGACGGAAATCAGCGGCGCACCGATCGGGACAGCGGCCGCGGACGTCACTTCGTCCGGTGTCAGAACCTCGGTGCCCGATGTCGTGACGCGCTCCGCACGCAGCCACGGGGAGCCGTAAAGCACCCAGATTCCGCCCGCGATGAGCAGGATCGCGGCGGCTGCGATCAGCAGCGCGCGGCGGCCGGGGAGGCGCAGCCGACGGGCCGGGGAGCCCTGGCGGGGCGGGCGGGCCGACCCCGCGCTCCCGCCGGGGGACTTGCCTGCCCCGCGTTCGGCGGTGGTCGGTCCGGCCACGCTCCCCTGCCCTTCTTACGCCTGGCGGCGTGCAGCGATCGCCTCGTACACCATGCCGACGAGCAGGTCGTCGGCGTCCCTGCGGCCGAACTCGGCGGCGGCACGGGACATCTCGTACAGCCGGTGCGGATCGGCGAGCACCGGAAGGACATTGCCCTGGACCCACTCGGGGGTCAGTTCGGCGTCGTCGACCAGCAGTCCGCCGCCGGCCTTCACCACCGGCTGGGCGTTCAGCCGCTGTTCGCCGTTGCCGATCGGCAGGGGTACGTAGGCGGCGGGGAGCCCGACGGCGGAGAGTTCGGCGACGGTCATCGCGCCCGCGCGGCAGAGCATCATGTCGGCCGCTGCGTACGCGAGGTCCATCCGGTCCACGTACGGTACCGGGATGTAGGGCGGCATACCGGGCATGTTGTCCACGCGCGGCAGTTCGTTCTTCGGGCCGACCGCGTGCAGGATCTGGATGCCGGAGCGCTGAAGCACCGGCGCGATCTGCTGGATCACCTCGTTGAGGCGGCGGGCGCCCTGCGAGCCGCCGGAGACCAGCAGCGTCGGCAGGTGGGGGTCCAGACCGAAGGCGGCGCGCGCCTCGGGGCGCACCCGTGCGCGGTCGAGGGTGGCGATGGTGTGGCGCAGCGGGATACCGATGTAGCGGGAGTTGCGCAGCTTGCTGTCCGGCGTGGCGACGGCCACGCCCGCGGCGTACCGCGAGCCGATCTTGTTGGCCAGTCCGGGGCGCGCGTTGGCCTCGTGGACCACGATGGGCACCCCGAGCCGCTTGGCGGCCAGATAGCCGGGCAGCGCGACATAGCCGCCGAAGCCGACGACGCAGTCCGCCTTCGTACGCTCCAGGATCTGCTCGGCGGCCTTGATGGTGCCGCGCAGCCGCCCGGGGACGGTGATCAGCTCAGGGGTGGGCCTGCGCGGCAGCGGAACGGCGGGGATGAGCGCCAGATCGTAGCCGCGCTCGGGCACGAGCCTGGTCTCGAGTCCCTTCTCCGTGCCCAGGGCCGTGATTCCCACGGCCGGGTCCTGCCTGCGCAGGGCGTCCGCGAGGGCGAGCGCGGGCTCGATGTGGCCGGCGGTCCCCCCACCGGCGAGTACGACATGCACCGAAATTCACCGCTCTCCGGACGGACGCTTCTTGACGCGCCGCCTCATCGTCTTCCATCTCACCCCGGGCCTCCGCATGGCCAGGGCCGCCTTCGCGGCGGGATCCTCTCGCGCGAAGGCGATCAGCAGCCCGACCGCGAACATGGTCGGCAGCAGGGCCGATCCTCCGTAGGAGAACAGCGGGAGCGGGACACCGGCGATCGGCAGCAGACCGAGTACCGCACCAATGTTGACCACGGCCTGGGCCGTGATCCAGGTGGTCACGCCTCCCGCGGCATACCTTACGAAGGGGTCCTCCGTGCGTCCGGCCACGCGGATACCCGCATAGCCTAGAGCCGCGAAGAGAGCGAGCACCGACAGCGTCCCCGCCAGCCCCAGTTCCTCCCCCGCGATGGCGAAGATGAAATCGGTGTGGGGTTCTGGGAGTTGCCCCCATTTTTCCACACTTGCGCCGAGGCCGGAACCGAACCATCCGCCGGAGGCAAGAGCATAGATGCCATGGACAGCCTGCCAGCACTCGCCCTGGGGGCCGAGGTCGATCGCGCCGACGCAGAAGAGCCGGGACATCCGGTTCTCGTTTGTCTTGATGAGCATGATCCCGACGAGAGCGGCGACGGCCAGCACCCCCGCGAACAGCCGGGTGGGGGCTCCGGCCAGCCACAACAGTCCGAAGAGGATCGCGGTGAGGATGATCGCCGTACCCATGTCGCCGCCGAGCATGATCAGGCCGAGCAGCAGAAAGGCGACCGGGACCAGCGGCACCAGCATGTGCTTCCACTGGGTCAGCAGCCGCTTGTCCTGTTTACGGGCGAGCAGGTCGGCGCCCCACAGGATCAGCGCCAGCTTGCCGAACTCACTGGGCTGGAGCTGGAACGGTCCGCCGAGGTAGATCCAGTTCTGGTTGCCGTTGACCGCATGCCCTATCCCGGGGATCTGGACGAGCACCATCAGAAAGACGGTGCCCATCAGGAGCGGGTAGGCCAGCGCCCGGTGCAGCTTGACAGGCATCCGGGACGCGAGCAGCAGCAGTCCGGTGCCGAGGACGGCCGCGAGGAACTGCTTGCGGAAGAAGTACGAGGCCGGGAGCGACAGCTCGAGCGCCTTGATCATCGAGGCGGAGTAGACCATCACCAGACCGAGCACGGTGATCAGCAGGCTGCTGCCGAGGATCAGGTAGTAGCCGGTCAGTGGGCGGTCCCAGGCCCGGCGCGCCTGCTCGTACAGCCGTCGTACGCCGCTTCCCCGGGGCGGCCGGGGATCGCTGGGCCTGCGGGCGCCACGGGCTGCGGGCGGGCGTCGCACGGCTCCCCCGGCCCGGCTGCGCAGCGCGAGTCCGGCGTGGGCCGGCACCGGGCCGGCGAGAGCGGGCCCGAGCCCGACTGGGGCTCCTCCCCCTGCGCCCCAAAGGGCGTGGGGGGACCCCCACCGGACCGCGCTCCTCAATCTCCCCCAGACTCCGTCCGGGGGGACCCCCACGGGGCTGGATTTTTCAGCCCGTCCGGCGATTGAGGACACTCCCCCTACGCCCTGGGGGCGTAGGGGGAGTACCGCGGCGCCGAGGATCGGGCGGGCCGCGCTCCGGGCGGCGGTGTCGTCGGCCGGCATGGTCGCTGTCCCCTCCAGTCGTGCCCGGTGCGGCCGCCGGAATCCCGGGCGGCCCCGGGAGGCTCGGCACGGCACGGCGGCCGGGCCGGTCAGGCGGGCTCGGCGGCGAGTGCGCGGACCGCGTCCGCGAACGCCTCGCCTCGCTTGTTGTAGTTGGCGAACATGTCCATCGAGGCGCAGGCCGGGGCCAGCAGAACCGTGTCCCCCGGCCGGGCGAGCCGCGCTGCTTCCAGAACCGCCGCCGACATCGCCCCAGTGTCTGTCCGGTCGAGGTCGACCACCGGGACCTCGGGGGCGTGTCGCACCAGGGCTTCACGGATCAGCGCGCGGTCCGCGCCGATCAGTACGACACCGCGCAGGCGCTTTGCCGACTTCTCGACAAGTTCGTCGAAGGTCGCGCCCTTGGCCAGGCCGCCGGCGATCCACACGATCGGATCGTAGGCCGCCAAGGACGCCTCCGCGGCATGGGTGTTGGTGGCCTTGGAGTCGTCGATGTACGCGACACCGGCGACGTCGGCGACCTTCTCGATCCGGTGCGGGTCGGGGCGGAAGGCGCGCAGTCCGTCGCGTACGGCGGCGGGCGCGACGCCGTACGCACGGGCCAGCGCCGCGGCCGCCAGCGCGTTGGCGATGTTGTGCGGAGCCGGCGGGTTGACGTCCGCGACCTCGGCGAGCTCCTGGGCCTGCTTCTGCCGGTTGTCCACGAAGGCGCGGTCGACCAGGATCCCCTCGACGACTCCCACCTGGGAGGGCCCCGGCGCGGCGAGGGTGAAGCCGATCGCCCGGCAGCCCTCCTCGACGTCCGCATCGCGCACCAGGTCCTCGGTCGCCTTGTCGGCGGCGTTGTAGACGCAGGCGACGGTGTTGCCCGCGTAGATCCGGCCCTTGTCGGCGGCGTACGCCTCCATGGAGCCGTGCCAGTCGAGGTGGTCCGGCGCGATGTTGAGCACGGCGGCGGAGTGGGCGCGCAGCGAAGGCGCCCAGTGCAGCTGGTAGCTGGAGAGCTCGACGGCGAGTACGTCGTACGTCTCGTCGCCGAGGACCGCGTCGAGCAGCGAGACGCCGATGTTGCCGACGGCCGCCGTGCGCAGGCCCGCGGCCTCGAGGATCGAGGCGAGCATCCGTACGGTCGTGGTCTTGCCGTTGGTGCCGGTGACCGCGAGCCACGGCGCTGCTTTTCTACCGTCCCGCCCCCGCAGGCGCCACGCCAGTTCGACGTCGCCCCATACCGGGACGCCCGCCTCTGCGGCGGCCGCGAAGAGCGGCTTGTCCGGCTTCCAGCCGGGCGTGGTGACGATGAGCTCGGTCCCGGCGGGCAAGGTCGCACCGTCGCCGAGGCGGACGGTGATTCCCTCCGCCTCCAGTTCGGCCGCCTGCGCACGGGAGCGCTCGTCGTCCCCGTCGTTGACGACCGTGACGACGGCGCCGAGGCCGTGCAGTACCCGGGCGGCGGGGATGCCGCTCACGCCCAGACCCGCGACGGTGACCTTCTTGCCCTGCCAGGTGCTCACTTGTCGGCTGCCCATCCCGCGTAGAAGAGGCCCAGACCCACGATGACGCACATGCCCTGGATGATCCAGAAGCGGACCACCACAAGGACTTCGGACCACCCCTTGAGTTCGAAGTGATGCTGGAGCGGCGCCATCCGGAAGACCCGCTTGCCGGTCATCTTGAAGGAGCCGACCTGGATGACCACGGACATGGTGATCAGGACGAAGAGTCCGCCGAGAAGGGCCAGCAGGAGCTCCGTACGGGAGCAGATGGCCAGACCCGCGAGCGCGCCACCGAGGGCGAGCGAACCGGTGTCGCCCATGAAGATCTTGGCGGGCGAGGTGTTCCACCACAGGAAGCCGAAGCAGGAGCCCATCAGGGCGGAGGCGACGACAGCCAGATCGAGCGGATCTCGTACTTCGAAGCAGGCGTTGGGGTTGGTCAGCGTCACCGCGTTGGCGCAGGACTCCTGGAACTGCCAGAGCCCGATGAAGGTGTACGCACCGAAGACCATCACCGAAGCGCCAGTGGCCAGGCCGTCCAGTCCGTCCGTCAGATTCACGCCGTTGGACATCGCGAGAATCATGAACAGCGCCCAGACGACGAAGATCACCGGGCCGATCGACCAGCCGAAGTCCGTGATGAACGACAGCTTGGTGGAGGCAGGGGTCTGATGGCGGCTGTCGGCGAACTGCAGTGACAGCACGGCGAAGGCGATGCCGACGATCAGCTGTCCGGCCATCTTGGCCTTGGCCCGCAGACCGAGCGAGCGCTGCTTGACGATCTTGATGTAGTCGTCCAGGAAGCCGACCAGGCCCATGCCCGCCATCAGGAAGAGCACCAGCACACCCGAGAATGTCGGGTCCTCTCCGGTGATCACCTTGGCGAGGGCGTATGCGATGAGCGTGGCCAGGATGAAGGAGATACCGCCCATGGTGGGCGTGCCCTTCTTACTGCCGTGGCTGCGCGGGCCGTCGTCCCGGATGAACTGCCCGTATCCCTTGCGGGCCAGGAGTTTGATCAGCAGCGGGGTACCGACCAGGGTCAGAAAGAGCCCGATGGCTCCCGCGAAGAGGATCTGCCTCATCGGCCGGCGACCTCGCCCTCGGTGGTGTTCTCGAGCAGTGCCTGGGCGACCCGCTCGAGCCCGACCGACCTGGAAGCCTTCACCAGCACGACGTCTCCCGGACGCAGTTCACTGCGCAACAGGTCGACCGCCGCCTGCGCGTCGGACACGTGCACCGACTCCTCACCCCACGAACCCTCGTTATATGCGCCCAGTTGCAACCAGGACGCTTCCCTGCCCCCGACTGCGACGAGCTTGCTGACGTTGAGCCGGACGGCGAGCCGCCCGACCGCGTCGTGCTCGGCGAGCGCTTCGTCGCCGAGCTCGGCCATCTGGCCGAGCACCGCCCACGTACGGCGCCCTTTGCCCATGGCCGCGAGCGCACGAAGGGCGGCTCGCATGGACTCGGGGTTCGCGTTGTAGGCGTCATTGACGATCGTCACGCCGTCCGGACGCTCGGTGACCTCCATGCGCCAGCGGGAGAGGGTGCCCGCCTCGGAGAGCGCGAGGGCGATCTCGTCGACGGACATGCCCAGCTCATGGGCGACGGCGGCCGCGGCGAGCGCGTTCGACACGTGGTGCTCACCGTACAGCCGCATGGTCACGTCACTGCACCCGGTGGGGGTTTGGAGCGTGAAGGAGGGCTGTCCTAGTTGGGTGAGCCGGACATTCTCGGCGCGTACGTCGGCGTCCGCGGCCTCTCCGAAGAGGACGACCCGGGCCTTGGTGCGGGTCGCCATGGCGCGTACGAGAGGGTCGTCGGCGTTGAGGACGGCCACGCCGTCCTTCGGCAGACACTCCACGATCTCGCCCTTGGCCTCGGCGATCTGCTCGCGGCCGCCGAACTCGCCGATGTGGGCGGTGCCGACGTTCAGTACGAGGCCGACCTTCGGCGGGACGAGACCGGTGAGGTAGCGGATGTCGCCGATGTAGCGGGCGCCCATCTCGAGAACGAGGTGTTCGGTGTCCTCGGTGGCCCGCAGCGCGGTCAGCGGGAGACCGATCTCGTTGTTCAGATTGCCCGCCGGGTAGACCGTGGGGCCCTTGCGCTCCAGGACCTGGGCGATGAGGTCCTTGGTGCTGGTCTTGCCGGAGGAGCCGGTGAGCGCGATGGCAGTGGTGCCGAGGCGTTCGACGACGGAGCCTGCGAGGGCGCCGAGCGCGGCGGTGACGTCGGGCACGACGATCGCGGGTACGCCGACGGGGCGGGTGGCCAGCACAGCTGCCGCACCCGCCGCGACAGCGCGCTCGGCGTAGTCGTGGCCGTCGACGTGCTCGCCTGCGAAGGCGGCGAAGAGACTGCCGGGCCGCACCGCGCGGGAGTCGATGACGACGGGGCCGGTGACCCGCACGGCCGGATCCGGTATGTCGTACGACTGCCCGCCGACGATTTCGGCGATCTCGGCGAGGGAGAGGGCGATCACTACTTCATCCCACTGTCTTTATGGATTGCAGCGTTCTCGATGGCGGCGCGCAGGACCTGGCGGTCGTCGAAGGGGCGGACCACGCCGGCGATGTCCTGGCCCTGCTCATGGCCCTTGCCGGCGATCAGCACGGTGTCGCCGGGCTGCGCGCGGGCGACGGCCGCCGCGATGGCCGCGGCCCGGTCGGCTTCGACAAGGACGTCGCCGCGCTCGTGGATCGGCACCTCCGCGGCCCCGGCGAGCATCGCGGCGAGGATCGCGAGGGGGTCCTCGGAGCGGGGGTTGTCGGAGGTCAGTACGGCGGTGTCGGCGAGGCGGGCGGCGGCGGCGCCCATCGGGCCGCGCTTGTTCACATCCCGGTCGCCGCCGCAGCCGAGAACGATGTGCACCTTGCCCTCGGTGACCTTGCGCAGGGAACGCAGCACCGATTCGACGGCGTCCGTCTTGTGCGCGTAGTCGACGACGGCGAGATACGGCTGGCCCGCCTCCACGCGCTCCAGGCGGCCCGGTACGCCGGGGACGGCGGCAATGCCGTCGGCGGCGGTCTGCGGGTCGATCCCGGCAACAGCGAGGGTGACGATGGCGGCCAGGGTGTTGGCTACGTTGAACGGCCCGGGCAGCGGGGCCTCGGCGCGGATCCGCTCGCCGCCCGGGCCGACCGCGGTGAAAATCGAGCCGACTGCGCTGATTTCGACGTTCTCGGCCCGCCAGTCGGCATCCGGGTGGCCCTCGGCGGAGAAGCTGGTGATCGGGACGGACGCCTCCTTGAGGAGCCTGCGGCCGTACTCGTCGTCGAAGTTGACGACCCCGAGCTTGCTGCGCTTCGGCGTGAACAGCTGTGCCTTCGCCAGGAAGTAGTCCTCCATGCCGGAGTGGAATTCCATGTGCTCGGGGCTGAGGTTGTTGAAGACGGCGACGTCGAAGACGCAGCCGTCGACCCGGCCCAGCACGAGGGCGTGGCTGGAGACCTCCATGGCGACCGCCTCGACGCCGCGCTCGCGCATGACGGCGAACAGGGCCTGGAGGTCGGTGGCTTCGGGGGTGGTGCGCTCGGACTTGATGCGCTCGTCGCCGATCCGCATCTCGACCGTGCCGATCAGACCGGTGCTGCGGCCCGCCGCCTTCAGCCCGCCTTCGACGAGGTACGCCGACGTGGTCTTGCCGGAGGTGCCGGTAATGCCGATCTGGAGGAGGGCCTCGCCGGGCTGTCCGTAGATCTCGGCGGCGAGCTCGCCCATGCGGCCGCGCGGGTTCTCGGTCACCAGGACCGGCAGGCCTGTCGCCGCGGCGCGCTCGGCGCCCGTCGGGTCGGTCAGGATCGCGGCCGCCCCGAGGTCCGCGGCCTGCGCGACGAAGTCGGCGCCGTGGAGGCGGGCGCCGGGCAGGGCGGCGTACACGTCACCGGGGCGTACCGCCCGCGAGTCGTGGGTGATGCCGGTGACCTCACCAGTGACCCCGTCGGGACTGGGAGCCTTCGCACCCAGCCGGGCGGCCAGCTCCCCGAGTGATGTCGGGCGGGGCCGGTCCGGACGGGGCGCTCCCGGCTGTTTCGCGGGGGCGTCCTGCTGGGCGGTTCGGTACTGATCAGCATGTGACACGGCGGTGAGCGTACCGGGCGCACCCGGCCCGGGGCGAAGTGAGGGGCTCCGGGCACTGCCGTGGACCGGCCGGTTCCCGGAATCGGAGGTGATCGTTGTCACTGGTGGTTCCTCCGGGTCACTGGCCGGGTTTGAAGGTGACGGGCAGCCGGGCGGGGTCGGCGCCGGTCGGGGCGGCCTGGAGGGTCTTCAGGGCGAACTCCATGACCTTCTGGTAGATCGGACCGCAGATCTGGCCGCCGAAGTAGCTGCCCTTGGTGGGGTTCTGGATGGCGCAGTAGACGGTGATCTGTGGCTTGTCCGCGGGCGCGAAGCCGGCGAAGGAGGCGGTGTAGCCCTTGTAGCGGCCCAGTTCCGGGTCGACGCGGTTGGCCGTGCCGGTCTTGCCCGCGACCCGGTAGCCGGGGATACGGGCCTTGGCGCCGGTGCCCTCCTCGTCGTCGACGACCGACTCCAGCATGGTGGCCAGCGTCCTGGCGGTCTGCTTGCTGACGACGCGCGTCTGCTCGGGGGCGGGCGCGGGGGTGAAGCGGCCGTCGGGACCCTTGGTGCCGCGGATCAGGGTGGGCTCGATGCGTACGCCGTCGTTGGCGATCGTCGAGTACACCGAGGCCGCCTGCATGGCGCTGAGGGAGAGGCCCTGGCCGAAGGGGATCGTGTACTGCTGCGAGGTGGACCAGTCCTGCGGATTGGCGAGGATGCCGGGCGTCTCGCCCGGATAGCCGATACCGCTCGGGCTGCCGATGCCGAACTTGCGCAGATACGAGTGGAGCACCGCGTTGGCCTCGCGCTGCGTCTTGCCGAGCTGGCCGGTCGCCAGGATGGTGCCGATGTTGCTGGACTTGGCCAGTACGCCGTTGAGCGTGAGGTACCAGGTGGGGTGGTCGATGTCGTCCTTGAAGAGCCGGTCGCCGCGGTGCAGCCGGTTGGGGACGACGACGTGAGTGCCGGGCGTGGCGGCCTTCTCCTCCAGCACGGCGGCGATGGACATCACCTTGGCGGTGGAGCCCGGCTCGTACGCGTCCTGGAGTGCGGCGTTGCCCATGGCGGCCGAGTTGGCCTGGGTGAGGTCGTTGGGGTCGAAGCCCGGCGCGTTGGCCATGGCGAGGACCTCGCCGGTCTGGGTGTTCTGCACGATCACGTAGCCGCGGTCGGCCCTGGACTTCCTCACCTGGTCGCTGATGGCCTCCTGGGCCGCCCACTGGATGTCCCGGTCGATGGTCAGCTCGATGTCGGAGCCGGGGACGGCGGGAACCTCGCGGGAGCCCGCGGTGGGGACGCGGCGGCCGCCGGACTGGGCGTAGGTGATCTGCCCGTCCTGGCCGGCGAGGGCCTTGTCGAGCATGGACTCCACACCGCCGCCTCCGCGGCCGTCGGCGTTGACGAAGCCCAGTATCCCGGCGGCGAGATCGCCGTTGGGGTAGACGCGTTTGCTGCTCGGCTCCTGGAAGACGCCGAGCAGCACATTGGCGCCGGGGCCGCCCTTGCGCTTGTCGGCCGCGGCCTTGGCGGCGAAGACGCCCTTGAGGTCCTTGATCTGGTTCCAGACCTGCGGGGTCTGGCGACGGGCCAGCACGGTGTAGCGGGACTTGGGCGTCTTGAGCTTCTTGGCGAGTTCGGCGGCGTCCTTGCCGAGGATCGGGGCGAGCAGCGCGGCCGCCTGTTCCGGCGCGTCGGGGGCCTTGCTCTCCTTCGGCGTGAACAGCGCCGGGTCGGCGGTGATGTCGTGCGCGTCGACGCTGGTGGCCAGGGCGATGCCGGCCCGGTCGGTGATCTCGCCGCGCTCCGCGGTGAGCTTGTGGCTGAGGTAGCGGTTCTTCTCCGCCTTGGCGGCGTACGCGCTCGCGTCGACGGCCTGCACCTGAAGGAGGCGTACGACGAAGGCCAGCATCACCAGGGTCAGGCCGAGGCTGACCAGGCGCAGCCGGGGGCGGGGGCTGCCGAGCCTGAAGGCGCGCGGGCCAGGGCGCGGGCGGCGGGGCGCGGGTCGGGCGGGCGGCCGCCTGGCAGGTCCTGGCACCCGGCGGCGCGGGGGTTGCTTGTGGGGCACTGCGTCACCTGCCGGGGGTCGTCGGGGTCGGCTTCGCGGGCGGGCTCGACGGCTTGGCCGCCCCGGTGGGCGCGGACGGCGCGGGCGTGCGGGCGGGCGCGGACTGCTGTGACTGCGGCACAGCAAGGGGTGAGGCGGCAGGAGGTGAGGGGGCTGCGGCGAGGGACGACGATGGCGAGGGCGAAGGGGCCGGGGTGACCGGGTCCTGGATCTTCAGGGGTGACGGGACCGGGACCGGCCGCCCGGTGGCCCGGCGGGGCACGCCGCGGACCGTGCCGTCCGGGTCGAGGAAGGCGGGGCTGCCGCCGGGCACCATGCCGAGCTCGCGGGCCCGCCGCTCCAGTGCGTCGGGGGCGGAGTAGCTGTCCACGTCCCGTTGCAGCGCCTGCTGCTCGTCGGTGAGTTCGGTGGTCTTCCGCTTGAGCTCACTCAGCTTGAACGAGCCTTGGTTGAGCGAGGAGTTCAGCAGCAGGAGCGTGATCAGCCCGCCGCCGAGGAGCACCACGACCAGCAGGACGAAGGGGGTGCGGGCCGCTGTGCTCGGCCTCGAGGGCATCAGCCCGGCGAGCCGCGCGGCCCGCCCCTTCAGCTGCTTGGCCGCTGCGCTCACACGTCCTCCCGGATGCGCTGCGCTCCCCTGAGCCGCGCGGGCGCCGCGCGGCGGTTCTGGGCGACCTCTTCCTCGGTCGGCAGCTCGGCGCCGCGGGTCAGCAGTTTGAGCCGCGGCTGGTACTCCTCGGGGACGACCGGCAGGCCGGGCGGGGCCGTGTTGGCCGCGCCGGCCGCGAAGACCTGCTTGACCAGCCGGTCCTCGAGGGAGTGGTACGACAGGACGGCGATGCGGCCGTCGACGGCGAGCGTCCCGACCGCGGCCGGGATGGCGTGCTCCAGGACGGTCAGCTCGCCGTTGACCTCGATGCGCAGTGCCTGGAAGGTGCGCTTGGCGGGGTTGCCGCCGGTGCGCTTGGCGGCCTGCGGCAGGGCGTCGCGGATCAGCTCGACGAGCCGGGCGCTGTTGCTGAACGGTTCCTTTTCCCGTTCCCGTACGACCGCGGAGACGATCCGCTTGGCCTGCTTCTCCTCGCCGTACATGCGCAGGATCCGGACCAGCTCGCCGGGCGGGTAGGTGTTGAGGACTTCGGCCGCGCTGACGCCGGTCGTCTGGTCCATGCGCATGTCGAGCGGGGCGTCCTGGGCGTATGCGAATCCGCGGTCCGCCTCGTCGAGCTGCATGGAGGAGACGCCGAGGTCGAACAGGATGCCCTGGACGCGGGGGATCTTCAGACGCTCGAGGACCTGGGGGAGCTCGTCGTAGACGGCGTGCACCAGGGTGGCCCGGTCGCCGAAGGGGGCGAGCCGTTCGCCGGACAGCCGCAGCGCTTCCTTGTCCCGGTCGAGTGCGACCAGGCGTACCTCGGGGAACTGCGTGAGCAGAGCCTCGCTGTGTCCGCCGAGGCCCAGGGTGCAGTCGACGACCACCGCGCCCGGCCGGTCCAGCGCCGGGGCCAACAGGTCCAGGCACCGCTGGAGCATCACCGGGACGTGTCGGGTCTGACTCATGCGCCCTCTCAGGTCCGGCGCGGGGGTACGTACTGCCGGGTCCCCGCCCGCAGGTACGCCGCCACACGCGGGGAAACATCGAAAATTACAAGATGTGCAGGAAGTGTCCGTGAACTGCGCGTCACTTTAGTCCACGCGTCCTGGCGGTCAATCAACCGGCTGTCGCGTGGCGCGGGGCGTGCGGGGACGGGCCGCGGGAGCGGGCACTTCACTCGTACGGACGCGACCGCATCACGCCTGTGGGTTAGGTCACAACAAGGCTCATTGACCTTCTTTGTCCCCCCTCACAGCGGGCCTCGCCTGCCTGTGCCCATTACCGTCATCCTCATGTCGACTTCCGCGCACCACCCTGCCGACGCAGCGCGTTCCGGCGGGACGGTCACCGATCGTCTCGTCGAGGCGAACCTGCGCTACGCCGCCGGGTTCCAGGATCCGGGGATGGACGCACGCCCCGTGCTGCAGGTGGCCGTGGTCGCCTGCATGGACGCCCGGCTGGACCTGCACGACGCGCTCGGCCTGGAGCTGGGCGACTGTCACACGATCCGGAACGCCGGCGGTGTGGTCACGGACGATGTGATCCGCTCACTGACCATCAGCCAGCGGGCGCTGGGCACCCGCAGCGTCATACTCATCCACCACACCAACTGTGGTCTGGAGAGTCTGACGGAGGACTTCCGGCACGAGCTGGAGGACGAAGTGGGGCAGCGACCGTCGTGGGCGGTCGAGGCGTTCCGGGATGTCGATCAGGACGTACGGCAGTCCATGCAGCGGGTGCGTACCTCACCGTTCCTGCCGCACACCGACGACGTCCGGGGCTTTGTGTTCGATGTGACGGAGGGGCTGCTGCGGGAGATCGACCCCGCCGCGTGACCGCCCGTACACCGGATATAGCGGGGCGACACCGACAAATCCCATCCACTTATCCACAGGCGAGTGACACGGCCCGGTAACGGCAACAAGAATGCGTGTGTGGCACCCTTCCGGAAGCTTCCGGAGACGGTGTCCGTGTTTCGGGGTGGGCCGGGCCGTCTGAAGAGCATCGGCCCGTAGAACGGGCCGAGGAGGGCCGGGTGACGACCTATGACGATCGAGCGAGCCTCACAGATCTGACCACCACAGCGGAGCGTGTCCGCAGGTCGGTGGAGGGTGTGATCGAGGGCAAGCCTGAGGTCGTACGGCTTTCGCTGACAGTGCTGCTCGCCGAGGGGCATCTGCTGATCGAAGATGTGCCGGGCGTGGGCAAGACAATGCTGGCCAAGGCGCTGGCACGGTCCATCGACTGTTCGGTGCGGCGTATCCAGTTCACGCCGGATCTGCTGCCGTCCGACATCACCGGTGTGTCGATCTTCGACCAGCAGCGGCGCGACTTCGAGTTCAAACCAGGTGCGATCTTCGCCCAGATCGTGATCGGCGACGAGATCAACCGCGCGTCGCCCAAGACGCAGTCGGCGCTGCTGGAGTCGATGGAGGAGCGCCAGGTCACCATCGACGGGAATACGTACGAACTGCCGAGCCCCTTCATGGTGGTGGCCACCCAGAACCCGGTGGAGATGGAGGGCACCTATCCGCTGCCGGAGGCGCAGCGGGACCGCTTCATGGCGCGGGTTTCGATCGGCTACCCCAGCGCGGACGCCGAGCTGCAGATGCTCGATGTGCACGGCGGGGCCTCGCCGCTCGACGATCTGCAGCCGGTGGCCCACGCCCACGACATCGTGAAGCTGATCGACGCTGTGCGTACGGTCCATGTCGCCGATTCCGTCCGGCGGTACGCCGTGGAGCTGGTGGCGGCAACCCGCAGCCACGCGGACCTGAGACTGGGCGCATCGCCGCGCGCCACGCTGCATCTGCTGCGTGCCGCGAAGGCCTCGGCGGCGCTCAGCGGCCGTGACTACGCCCTGCCGGACGATGTCCAGGCATTGGCCGTGCAGGTGCTCGCGCACCGGCTGCTGCCCACCGCGCAGGCCCAGTTGAACCGGCGTACGGCGGAGCAGGTCGTGCTGGAGATCATGCAGCGCACCCCGGTGCCCACGGCCGGCGGCTCCGACAGCGTCTATGTCCCGGGCCGGCCGGCCCAGGCGCCGCTCTACGGCCAGCAGCCCGGCGCCCGGCGGCTGTGATGTCGTCGGCCGGGGTCCCCGCCGCCGCGGAAGGCAAGGACACGAGCGGCCTGTGGGCGGCCCTGGGCGGGCTCACCACACGCGGGCGTTCCTTCTTCGCGGCCGGGGTGGCGGCGGCGGTGTGCGCGTATGTCCTCGGGCAGGGCGACCTGCTTCGCGTCGGGCTGCTGCTGGCCGTGCTGCCGCTGGTCTGTGTGGCCGTGCTGTACCGCACCCGCTACCGGGTCGCGGGCAGCCGGCGGCTCTCGCCCTTGCGGGTGCCTGCGGGATCCGAGGCGCGGGTCCACCTGCGCATGGACAACGTCTCGCGGCTGCCCACCGGGCTGCTGATGCTCCAGGACCATGTGCCGTACGTGCTGGGGCCGCGGCCCCGGTTCGTGCTGGACAGGGTGGAGGCGGGCGGCCGGCGCGAGGTGTCGTACCGGGTCCGTTCGGATCTGCGCGGGCGCTATCCGCTCGGGCCGCTGCAGCTGCGGCTGAGCGACCCGTTCGGGATGTGCGAACTGACCCGCTCCTTCAGCGCGTACGACACCCTCACCGTCATTCCGCGGACCGAGACACTGCCTGCGGTGAGGCTGGCGGGCGAGGCCTCGGGGTACGGCGACGGGCGGCAGCGCTCGCTGGCGCTGGCGGGCGACGACGACATAATCCCGCGCAACTACCGCTACGGCGACGATCTGCGCCGGGTGCACTGGCGCTCCACCGCGCGCTACGGCGAGCTGATGGTGCGCCGCGAGGAGCAGCCGCAGCGGGCCAGATGCACGGTGCTGCTCGACACCCGGCGGATCGCCTATCAGGGCGCGGGTCCCGACTCGGCCTTCGAGTGGGCGGTGTCGGGCGCGGCCTCGGCCCTGGTGCACATGCTGGAGCGGGGCTTCGCGGTCCGGCTGCTGACGGACACCGGAAGCTCGGTGCCCAGTGAGGGCGCCGACGGCTTCGCCGGGTCCACCCAGGAGTCCGCGGACTCCGCGGGTCTGATGATGGACACGCTCGCGGTCGTCGACCACTCCGACGGGGCCGGGCTCTCGCGCTCGTACGACGTGCTGCGCGGCGGGAACGAAGGACTGCTGGTCGCCTTCTTCGGCGATCTGGACGAGGAGCAGGCGGCCCTGGCGGCCCGTATGCGGCAGCGCAGCGGCGCGGCTGTCGCCTTCGTCCTGGACAGCGGGACCTGGGTGACGAGCGGCGCGGTGGCCGGGGCGGTCGACGACCGGCTGAGGCTGCTGCGCGAGGCGGGCTGGACGGCCCTGTCAGTGTCGCCCGGGACGCCGCTCTCCGACCTGTGGCAGCAGGCGGGCCGACAGCGCAGCGAGTCGTCCGGCAGCGGTACGAACGGTTTTTCTGGGGGTTGGTCATGAGCGGTCGCGGACGGCTGGCTCTCTGTGCCTTCGCCGCCACCCTGATGGCGGCGGGCGCGATGCTGCCGCTGGTCGCTCCGGCGAGCTGGATGGTGCAGGCGGCGTTCCTGCTGGCGCTCCAGAGCGGGGTGGGGGCGCTTGCCCGGCGGGTGCCGCTGGCCAGGCCGCTGACGGTGACGGTGCAGGCGCTCGTCACGCTGCTGCTGCTCACCGTGGTCTTCGCCCGCAGCCAGGCGATTCTCGGCGTGCTGCCGGGTCCCGAGGCGTTCCAGCAGTTCGGGACGTTGCTGAACGCCGGTGGCGAGGACGTCGGGCGATACGCGATCCCGGCGCCGGCGACCGACGGCATCAGGCTCATGGTGATCGGCGGGGTGCTGCTGATCGGCCTGGCGGTGGACGCGCTCGCGGTGACGTTCCGCAGTTCCGCCCCGGCCGGGCTGCCGCTGCTGGCGCTGTACTCGGTGGCCGCGGGCCTGTCCGGCGGTGCGAGCTGGATGTGGTTCCTGCTCGCGGCCTCCGGATATCTGCTGCTCCTGCTGGCCGAGGGCCGGGACCGGCTCTCCCAGTGGGGCCGCGTCTTCGGCGGTGCCGCGCCAGGGCAGGGACGCACCCCAGCCGGGCTCGAATCGGCGGGCGGCAATGCCCTGGCACCGGTCCGTACGGGCCGCCGGATCGGCGCGCTCGCGCTGGGCGTCGCGCTTGTGGTCCCGGCGGCCCTGCCCGCACTGGACGGCGGTCTGCTGGACAGCACGGGCAGCGGTGACGGCCCGGGCTCCGGCGGCGGCACCATCTCCGCGGTGAACCCGCTGGTCTCACTGCAGGACAGCCTCAACCAGCCGGAGGACCGCGAGGTCATCCGGTACCGCACCAACGCGACGGAGACCAAGGACCTCTATCTGCGGATCGTCGCGCTGGACCAGTTCGACGGGACTGCGTGGAAGTCCTCGGAGCGCAAGGTCAAGGACGTGCCGGACCGGCTTCCGCAGCCGGACGGCCTGAGCACGTCCGTAGGCGTCACCGAGATCAAGACGAACATCTCGGCCGCGGGCTCGTACAAGCAGAGCTGGCTGCCGCTCCCCTACCCGGCGACGCAGGTAAAGATCAACGGACGCTGGCGCTACGAGCCCGCCGGCCGGACCCTGGTGGGTGACCGTGGTCAGGACACCCGCGGCGCGCAGTACTCCGTCACCAGCCTGCTGGTGAAGCCGACGCCGGATCAGCTGGCAAGCGCGCCCACCCCGCCCCCCGAGCTGCTGCGCGAGTACACCCGGGTTCCCGATGCGCTTCCCGACGTGGTCAGAAACACCGCGAAGGCGGTGACCAGGGGCGCGACGAACGACTACGAGCGGGCGGTCAAGCTCCAGGACTGGTTCGCGATCGAGGGCGGCTTCCGCTACGACACCCAGGTGCAGTCGGGCACCGGCGTCAACGCGATCTCCCGCTTCCTGAGGGAGAAAGAAGGCTTCTGCGTCCACTTCTCGTTCTCGATGGCCGCGATGGCCAGGACGCTGGGCATACCGGCGCGGGTCGCGGTGGGCTTCACCCCGGGCTCCCCGCGGGCGGACGGCACCGTGTCGGTCGGACTGCGCGAGGCGCACGCCTGGCCGGAGCTGTACTTCGAGGGCGTGGGGTGGACACGGTTCGAGCCGACCCCGAGCCGGGGCTCCGCGCCCGACTACACGCGCCCGGAGTCACCGTCCGGCGGGGCGACCAACCCGACCCAGCCCGAGACCAGCGCTCCGGCGACGCCGTCGGCCGCGCCTTCGGTGTCGGACACCTGCCCGGCGCAGGCGAGGCAGCTCGGCGAGTGCGGCGCGGCCGCTCCGCAGGAGATCCTGCCGCCGACCGACCCCGGGACCCCGCTGGGGACCGTGCTGGGTGTGAGCCTGGCCGTGGTGGCGGTGGTGCTGGTGCCGCTGCTGCCGATGCTGTGGCGGATCAGGGTGCGCGCGCGACGCCTCGGCTCCAGCGGGCGCACGTCCGAGGACGCAGCGGCCCGGACGCTGGCGGCGTGGCAGGAGATCTCCGATACGGCGTGGGACCACGGCATCCTGCCCGACGAATCGCAGACGCCGCGCAAGGCCGCTGCCCGCATCGTCCGGCTGGGACAGCTGGAGGGCGAGGCGGCCGACGCAGTGCACCGGGTGGCCAGTGCGGTGGAGCAGGTGCTGTATGCGCCGGTGCCCCGGCCGGGCACGGGGCTGGCGGATGACGCCGAGGAGATCCGGGCCGGGCTCGGGGCCGCGGTGAGCCGCGGTACGCGGCTGAGGGCACTGCTCGCGCCCCGCTCCACCGTCCGAGTGGTGTGGGCTCTGTCGGCGCGCTGGGCGTCCGTCACGGACCGGTGGGGCGTGCGCCGCTGGCGTCTTGACCGGTGGTCCGGAAGCCAGTGGTCGGCCGGCCGGTGGTCGGGGATCCTGCGCCGCGCATCCCGGCAGCGGGGCTGACGGCAGCGGGCCGGGCGCGAGCCCGGCCCGACTCCCCGCGCGAGTTGCCGTACGAGAAGTCAGGTGCTGTGCGAGAACTCGAGATGCTGTACGAGAAACGGTGAGGGGCGACGCTCTTGAGCGTCGCCCCTCACCGTTTCAGTACGTTTTGATAGTGCGGTTCAGTGGCCCTGATCATCGCGGCGGCGCTGCCACCGCTGCTCGATGCGGTCCATCATCGACCTGCGCCGACGGGGATGGCGGCCGGCGGGGGCTGCCGTGTCCCCCGGGGCCTGCTGCTCACCCGGTTTGGGCGCCTTGCGCCATCCGGTGACCGCGAGCACCGCACAGCCCAGCATGACGAGGAATCCCACCACGCTGATCCAGATCTGCTGCGCGACCATTCCAGCCATGAGGAGCGCGATACCCACCAGGAAGCCGACGACTGCCTGGTAGACCCGTCGCCGGGTGTATGTACGCAGCCCGCTTCCCTCAAGCGCTGTCGCGAACTTGGGATCTTCGGCGTACAGCGCTCGCTCCATTTGCTCGAGCATTCGCTGCTCGTGCTCCGAGAGCGGCACGGAGTCCTCCTAGTCGTCGGCCGCGGGGGGCGACCGGTAAGCGGCCCTTTCAGGATAGGCAGGGAATCGCCCCCGTGAAACCCGCCCTCTACGCCAATTCGCCAGTCCGGGCCGCCATGGCGGCTTAGGTGCTGAGGCGTAGATTCCCCAACCTCCGATCCGTCATGCCGGATGGTGTCCTCCGATCATACGGGGCCAAGCCCACGATCGGGGGGTCTGTGGCGTACTCCATGTGCGGCTGCGCCGCTGATCAGCCCCGCTTCTCGCCCAGAACGTGCAGCTGAGTCGCGACGGAGTGGAAGGCGGGCAGCTCGGCCGCCGCCGCCTCCAGCTTGAGCAGCGCGTCGAGGGCGCCGGGCTCGGTGTCCACCAGGACACCCGGGACCAGGTCGGCGAAGACCCTTACGCCGTGCACGGCACCCACCTCGACACCGGCCTCGGCGACGAGCTCGGTGAGCTGCTCGGCGGTGAAGCGGCGCGGCACCGGGTCGCCTTCGCCCCAGCGGCCCGCGGGGTCGGTGAGCGCCTGGCGGGCCTCGGCGAAGTGCCCGGCCAGCGCCCTGGCCAGGACGGCCCCGCCGAGCCCGGCGGCGAGCAGGCTGATGGCACCGGCCGGACGGAGCGCGTCCACCGCGTTGCGTACGCCCTCGGCGGGGTCGTCCACGTACTCCAGGACGCCGTGGCACAACACCACGTCGTACCCGTCGCGCTCGACGACGTCGAACAGGCCGTGGATGTCGCCCTGGACCCCGCGGACCCTGTCGGCCACACCGGCCTCTGCGGCCCGGCGCTCCAGCGCGAAGAGTGCGTTCGGGCTGGGGTCGACCACGGTGACGCGGTGCCCGAGCTGGGCGACGGGCACCGCGAAGTAGCCGCTGCCGCCGCCGGTGTCGAGGACGTCCAGGGCGTCCGTCCCGGTTGCCTTGACCCGGCGGTCGAGGGCGTCCTTGAGGACGTCCCAGACCACGGCGGTACGGAGGGAGGCGCGGGGGCGCATCAGGTCCGACACGGCAGTTGACTCCTCGGACGGTGCGAATACGTTGAATACCTTGAAGACGCAGTCCACCCTATTGCCTCCGCCGGGCGCCCCAGCCCTCCTTCTCACCACCGGCGGCTGCCCTGCGCCTCACCCCGCGGCGTCCCCCGTCTCCGGTTGCTCGGTCCTCGGCTGCGGCAGCACCGGCTGGAGCACCAGCAGCCGCTCGACCATGCGCAGGAACATGGCCGCGTCGCGCAGCAGATCGTCGGCGTCGCGGCGGCTCGCCGCGCCCTGTATGCCCGCCTCCGCGCGCGCCCTGCGCCGGGCCCCCGAGGCGAACAGGGCACTCCATTCGGTCAGTTCGGGCGCGATCTCCGGCAGGACTTCCCAGGCGCTTCGGATCCGCTGCCTGCGGCGTGCGCTGGTCTCCGGGCGGCCGCGGGCGGCCAGCACCGCGGCCGCGGTGCGCAGGGCGGCCAGATGGGCGGTGGCGTACTGCTCGTTCGGTGTTTCGAGAGTGGCGGCCTCGTCCAGTCCCGTACGGGCCTGGGCGAGCAGGTCGAGGGCGGCGGGCGGTGCCGAGGCCCGCCGCAGGACGGGGTGCACGTCGTTCGCCGGTCCGGTCAGTGAGGGGGCAGGGCCGGTGGCGCGGCGCCGGTGTGCGGCTGCTGCGTAGGAGCTGGCCATGACGAACCTCCTGTCGTCGTGTGACGGCACTGTGGCCGTATGTGTCCATCGTGAAGGGCACCACTGACAATCGGCTCTGACCTGCACCTTTGCTTCGATCACAGGTTCGGGGGTACTTTTGCACTGACTGGTCAGTACAAAAATGGGGGAGGGCGCGTGGACAGCCCGCACGGGGCGGACGTAACTGCCGAGAACTTGGGGCTCAAGGGCCCGCGCGGCTGGGCGTTCCGCTCGGTGAGCATCAAGGCGGAACCCGGCTCACTCATCGCGATCGAGGGCCCGTCCGGCTCCGGCCGCACCTGCCTGCTGCTCGCGCTCACCGGCCGGATGCGCCCCACCGAGGGCAGTGCCGAGGTCGGCGGTCTGCCGCTGCCGCGCAAGATGGCGGCCGTACGCAGGATCAGCGCGCTCGGACCGGTGCCCGGGGTCAGCGAGCTCGACCCGGCGCTGACCGTCGCCGAGCATCTGCGCGAACGGGCCCTGCTGCAGCGCCGTTTCGACGGCTCGCTGCGCGCCCTGCTGCGCCCGCGCGCCGAGAGGATCGCCGCGGCCCGGAGCCGGATCGACACGGCACTCGAGGCAGCCGGACTCGACGTGGCCGCACTCCCCAAGCAGGAACGCACCTCCGTGCGCGATCTGGAGCGGCTGGAGGCGCTGCGCCTGTACGTCGCCCTCGCGCTGATCGGCCGCCCCGGCCTGCTCGCAGTCGACGACACCGACCTCAAGCTCTCCGACGTCGACCGGGCCGAGGCCTGGCAGTTGCTGCGCTCCGTCGCCGAGGCCGGCACAACGGTGCTCGCCGTGTGCAGCCAGGCGCCCGAGGGCACGACCGCCATCCGCACGATCGCGGTCGAAAGCACCAGCACAGCCGAAAGCACCGGGACGGCCGAGAACACCGAGACGGCCGAAGACACCAACGAGACCACCACCGAAAGCACCACCGACGACGAGGAGGGGACGGCCGATGCGATCGCCGAAACTCGCCGCGCTTGAGCTGAAGCGGTTCGGCAGGGGGAAGCTGCCGCGCGCCGCACTCGTCGCGGTCCTGCTGCTGCCGCTGCTCTACGGCGCGCTGTACCTGTGGTCCTTCTGGGACCCGTACGGACAGCTCAACAAGATCCCCGTCGCCCTCGTCAACGACGACAAGGGAGCCACCGCCGCCGGCAAGAAGATCGCTGCCGGCGACGAGATCACCAAGGGCCTGCGCGAGAGCAAGGTCTTCGAATGGCACGAGGTGAGCGCCGCCGATGCCCGCAAGGGCGTCGAGGACGGCGCGTACTACCTCTCGCTGACCATGCCGAAGGACTTCAGCGAGCGCATCGCGTCCAGCTCGGGCAACTCCCCCGAGACCGGCGCCCTCCAGGTCCGCACGAACGACGCCAACAACTACATCGTCGGTCAGATCTCGCGGACGGTCTTCTCGGAGGTGCGCACGGCCGCATCGACCAACACCTCCCGCACGTTCCTGGACCGGATCTTCATCTCCTTCTCCGACATCCATGACGCGACCGAGAAGGCGGCGAAGGGCGCCGACAAGCTCAAGGACGGGGTCGGCAAGGCTAAGCAGGGCTCCAGGGACCTCGCGGACGGCCTGAAGGACGCCAAGGACGGCAGCGGCAGACTGGCCGGCGGCCTGACCAAGCTGAACAAGGGTGCGGGCGAGCTCGAGACCGGCTCGCAGAAAGTCGCCGACGGCACCCAGGCGCTCGCCGCCAAGGTCAACAAGATCGCCGCCGACGTCCGTCCGTACCTCAAGGACAACGGCACGACGATCGGCGACACGGCCCGCCTGGTCGCCGATTCTTCCCAGGCGGTACGCCGCAACCTCGGCATCCTCGTGAAGACGGCGCCCGGCCGCGCGGCCCTCGCCCACAAGTCGGCCGACAAGCTGAGCAGCATCTACAAGGCGCGCTGCGAGGACGCCGTGCTGCCCGACCCGGCCCTCTGCTCCGACCTCAAGACCGCCAAGGACACGGCGGCCGATGTCGCCAAGGTCGCCGATGACGTCAGTGCCCTGATCAAGGACAACAACGGCAATCTGAAGACGCTGGACGGCCATCTCGCCACGCTGCAGCGGCAGGCGACAGACCTCGCCAAGCGGTCACCGCGCCTGGACGAGGACCTGGAGTACGCCGTCGCAAAGATCAACGAGCTCAACTCGGGCGCCAAGAAGGTCGCTCAGGGCGCGGACAAACTGCACGCCGGCCTGGGCGGCGCCAAGACCGGCTCGACCGATCTCGACAGCGGCGTCGGCAGGCTCAAGAAGGGCGCCAACAGCCTGGACGGCGGCCTCTTCAAACTCGCCGACGGTTCGACCGAGCTGGCCGGCGGGCTCAACGACGGCGTGGACAAGATCCCCGACTACGACAAGAAGGACCGCGACCGCCGCACCGAGGTGATGGCCGACCCCGTCAAGCTGGCCAGCCAGTCGCTGCACAAGGCGCCCAACTACGGCACCGGTTTCGCCCCGTACTTCATCCCGCTCTCCCTCTGGGTGGGCGCGATGGTCGCGTACATGATCATCCAGCCACTGAACCGGCGGGCCCTCGCCGCCGGCGCGTCCGCCTGGCGGATCGCCGTGGCCGGCTGGCTGCCCGTCGCCGCGATCGGCCTGGCCCAGGTCGCCGCGCTGATGTCCGTACTGCACTGGGGCCTCGGCATGAAGATGGCGTACGCGGCCGGGACGGTGGGCTTCCTCGCCCTCGTCACCTGCTGCTTCGCCGCGATCATCCAGTGGCTGAACGCACGCTTCGGGGCCGCGGGCCGGATCCTCGTGCTCGCCCTCCTGATGCTGCAGCTGACCTCGGCCGGCGGAACCTACCCCGTCCAGACCAGCCCAGGGTTCTTCAACGCCATCCACCCCTTCCTCCCGATGAGTTACGTCGTCGAGGCGCTGCGCAGGCTCATCACGGGCGGCGGACTCGGCCCGGTCTGGCAGGCGTGCGCGGTGCTGATCGCCTTCACCGCGGGCGCGATCGCGCTCACCGCCGTGTCCGCGCGGCGCAAGCAGGTATGGACGCTCGACCGTCTGCACCCCGAGCTGAGTCTGTGAGGCGGGCCGACCTGTGAGAATCGACACCATGGACGCCATGGACAGCACCAGCACCAGACGCCGGGCGACCCGGGCAAGGCTCTACGAGGCCGCGGTCACGCTCATAGCCGAGCAGGGCTTCTCCGCCACCACGGTGGACGAGATCGCCGAACGCGCCGGGGTCGCCAAGGGCACGGTCTACTACAACTTCAAGAGCAAGACCGAGCTCTTCGAGGAGCTGCTGCGGTACGGCGTCGGCCTGCTCACCGCCTCGCTGCAGTCCGCCGCCGACGAGGCGGCGGAGCACGGTCGTACCAAGGTCGAGGCGCTGGACGCGATGATCAAGGCCGGTCTGGTCTTCATAGACCGCTATCCGGCCTTCACCCAGCTGTACGTCGCCGAACTGTGGCGCACCAACAGGGCCTGGCAGTCGACGCTTCTCGTCGTACGGCAGCAGGCGGTCGCCGTCGTCGAGACGGTGCTGCGGGAAGCCGTCGAGAACGGCGAGCTGAGCGAGGAGATCGACATTCCGCTGACGGCGGCGGCGCTGGTCGGGATGGTGCTGGTGGCGGCGCTGGACTGGCAGGCCTTCCAGCCGGAGCGGTCGCTCGACGATGTGCACGCGGCCCTGTCGCGGCTGCTGCACGGCCGCGTCAGCGGCCGCTGAAGGTCTCGGTACGAGCGGGCCCGTGCCTGCGGCCACGTGAGGGGCCGCGACACAGAAGTGCCGGTCCGGTGAGGCTCGATCCCCCCGAGCCCCGCCGGACCGGCGTGTTACCCCCGTGTCCCCCCGTTCCCCCGTGTCCCCCCGATTCCCCCGTTCCCCCCGATTCCCCCGTGGTGCCGGAGGACCCTGGTCATCGGGCCCTCCGTCGTGCGCCCCCGTTCCGTCGGGGGTGCCGCGCCGTTCCGCCGCCCCGTGTCGGCGGTACCGGCGCCGCGCCCCTTCCGTGGTCTCCACTCTTCCTTCTACGCAGGTGAGACCCCATCCGCGCGCGTACTCATCTCACCCACTAGGTACGGGTACTCAGCCGTCCGTACTCACCCTCACCCGCCCGGCAGGCCGACTGGTCACGATCGCGTCCGCGTCCGTACTCCCTCTCGGACCGATGCGCTGGTCGTCGCCGGGGCAGCGCGGCGAGGCGGCCGGGATCCGGGGGTCCGAGGGGTGCCGATAAAGTCGCGGACATGGCACGGATTGCGGTGATCGGCGCCGGGATGGGCGCCATGGCGGCTGCCGCCCGGCTGGCCGTGGCAGGCCACCGGGTGACGGTGTACGAGCGCTCGGCGAGCTACGGCGGCGCGGTGGGCCGGTTCGAGCGCGACGGCTTCGTCTTCGACACCGGCCCCGGTCTGCTGCATCTGCCCGCCGTCTGGCGGGACTTGTTCGTCAAGACCGGCAAGGAGCCGCTGGAGCAGTGCGTCGGGCTGGTCCAGGTGGACCCGTCGAGCCGGCATGTGTTCGCCGACGGCACCGAGGTGTCCCTGCCGAACGCCTCGCGGGCCGGCATCGTCACCGCGCTCGAAGCCGCGCTGGGCGCGGGAGCGGGCGAGCGGTGGGGCGCCTTCCTCGGGCGGGCCAGGGACGCCTGGGACCGTTCCCGGCGACCACTGCTCGAAGAGCCGCTGTGGACCGACTGGCAGGTGCTGAAGCGCGATCCGTATCCCGCTCCGCGTCGGCGCAGGCTGCTGCGCGCCCGCCAGGCCTCCACGGTCTCCGAAGTCGCCGCGTGGGAGCTTGCGGAACCGCGGCTTGCGGCGCTGCTCGAGGGGTACGCCCTGGCGTACGGCCTGGATCCCCGGCACGCCCCGGCGAGCGCCGCTCTGCTGCCGTACATGGAGCAGACCTTCGGCAGTTGGTACGTCGAGGGCGGGATGCGCGAGCTGGCACGCGCGGTCTACGAGCGGTGTCTGGCCCGCAGGGTGGAGTTCGTCTTCGGGTCCGAGGTGACCCGGATCGTCGAGAAGGACGGGCGGGCGGCGGGGGTCGAGCTCGCCGGGAGCACCGTCGCCGAGGCCGACCATGTGGTGGCGGGCGCCGAGGCTCCGGATCTCGTCGGGCGCGAGCTGTGGCGGGACGGCGACGTACGGCCTCAACAGGGCGCCGATGGCGGGCAGTTGCCGGGCAGGTTCACCGTGCTGCTCGCCCTGCGCGGGGCGCGGCCCGCATCGGCCGTCCACCGGAGCGTGGTGCACTCCCCCGACACCGGGGCGGAGGCGGCCGCGGTCTTCGGCGGGCGGACGGCCGAGCGGCCCACCGTCACCGTGCTGCGGCCCGACGATCCCCGCACCCGCCCCGACGACGAGCACGAGGCTGTAACCCTCTCCGCGACGGTCACGGGGCACGGCAGCCCGGTCGACTGGACCCACGCGTCGCTGCGCGAGGGGTACGCCGAGGTGCTGATCGACGCCGCGTCCGCGGCCGTACCGGAGATACGCGAGCGCCTGCTGTGGCACGAGACCCTGACGCCCGCCGAGACAGGACCGCTGCCCGCGCCCGCGCTCGCAGGGGAGGGCGGGCGCTATCTGCATCCGGCGAACAGCACACGGCTGCCCGGCCTGTATCTGGTGGGCGGCCGCGCGCACCCGGGCGGCGGTCTTGCGCACGCGGGAATGTCGGGGGCGCTGGTGGCCGGGCTGATCGTGGAGGGCGCGGACTTCCGCGGCTCCCAGTAACCCGCTCCCGGCAACCGGCTGTCAGTGACCAGCCGCCGGTATCCGGCTGTCAGTAGCGGTACTGCTGCTCGTTGTACCCGGTGTCGTAGCCGTAGGGGGAGGGCTGCCCTTGCGGCATCGGCGGCGCCTCCTGCTCGCCGTCGCGCTGCTGCGGCACCCACACCCCGCCGGGCGGCGTCTCGTTGTACTGGTTCTGGGCATACGGGTCGGCGTACTGCTGCTGGCCGCCGTAACTGTCGTACGTCTCGTACGTGTTGTACTGCTGGCCGCCCACATACGGGTCGGAGTACGCGGCGTACTGCTGCTGCCCTGTGCCGTAGTCGTACTGCCCGGCGTAGCTGTCCTGGCCCGCCGGCTGCTGCTGCCCGTAGCCGGAGTAACTGTCGTACGCGCCGCCGTACTGGGCGTAGTTCTGACTCTGGTCCTGCTGCTGGGCCGCGTAGGCGGCGTCGCTGTACACGCCGTACTGCCCGGTGTCGTCCGGGAGCGGCTGCGGCTCGTAGACCGGTTCCCGCTGCGGCGCCGACGCGGCGGGCTCGTACGGGTCGGGCTCGTACGGGTCGGGCTGGTACGGCGCGGCGGGCTCGTAGGAGAGGTCGGTGACCTCCAGCGAGGGCTCGTGCGAAGCCGCCCCCGACTTGGCACCCGACTTGCGGCGGGGGCTCACGCCCGGGCTTCCGCCGAGCGCCCAGCCCGTGGAGAAGCCGCGGCGGAAGGAGAGCGTGACATACGTCTGGCCGACGGCGAAGGCGATCGCGCCGACCGCGATCACCACGACGGAGGGCAGCAGGACGCCGAAGACCACGCCGAGGAATCCGACGAAGGCGAGAAGTCGCCAGCGCAGCCGC
The DNA here is from genome assembly GCF_055563295.1 of Streptomyces sp. NPDC002868. Lineage (NCBI taxonomy): Bacteria > Bacillati > Actinomycetota > Actinomycetes > Kitasatosporales > Streptomycetaceae > Streptomyces > Streptomyces sp. NPDC002868. The sequence continues at coordinate 403,896 of NZ_JBVHDR010000003.1, forward strand.
GCCTTGTACTGCAGCAGCACCTCACCGAGCAGCCACAGCGCGACGACACCGAACGCGATATAGAGGACCGTCCAGCCCATGCCCGCCCCTCTCCTACGGCCGTCGCCCCGGGTCGGGGCGGGTACGACCGATCACGACTGCTCGTGCAGTCCGAGATTCTCGTAGATTTCAAGCGTCGCCGTGGAGTTGTTGAGCGTAATGAAGTGCAGTCCGGGGACTCCCTCGGAAAGCAGTCCTGCGCAGAACTCCGTCGCGAACTCGATGCCAATGGAGCGTACAGCGGCCGGATCGTCCTTGGCGGTGAGGATCCTCTCTTTCAGAGCCGGCGGGAACGCGGCATTGCTGAGCTGCGCAAACCGTTCAAGCTGCTTGACGCTGGTGACCGGCATGATCTCGGGGATGATCGGGGTCTCGCAGCCCGTGGCCGCGACCCGGTCGCGCAGCCGCAGATAGTCCTCGGGCCTGAAGAACATCTGCGTGATCGCGTAGTCGGCGCCGGCCCGGCACTTGTCGACGAAGTGCCGGATGTCGGTGTCCCAGTCCTCCGAGCGCGGATGCATCTCGGGGAAGGCCGCTACGCCGACGCAGAAGTCACCGGACTCCTTGATCAGCCGGACCAACTCGGCGGCGTACCGCACGCCCTCGGGGTGCTTGACCCACTCGCCCATCGGGTCGCCGGGCGGGTCGCCCCGGACGGCGAGGATATTGCGGATCCCGGCGTCGGCGTACTGGCCGATCATGTTGCGCAGTTCGGCGATGGAGTGGTCCACCGCGGTGAGGTGCGCGACGGGCGTCAGAGTGGTGTCGGCGGCGATCTGCTGGGTGGCCTTGACCGTGCCGGCGCGCGTCGAGCCGCCGGCTCCATAGGTCACGGAGACGAAGTTGGGGGCGACCGCCTCGACCCTGCGGAGCGCATTCCAGAGATTCCGCTCGCCCTTCTCGGTCTTGGGCGCCCAGAACTCGAAGGAGTAGGAGATTTTGCCGGTTGCAAGAAGCTCGCGCACGGTCCGTGCGCGATCCGTCCTGGTCGAAGCTGTACCGAGGGCCATACCCGCAGATTATCCAGGGCGCGCCGGTCACCCAACCGAATGGAGGAAATATGTCCGAATTTGCCGGGTTACTGTCCACCCTTCGGACAGTTATCCAATACGCTCCCGCACCCGCTTGGCGAGCGAGGCCGTCGCCGCAGCCGGGTCGTCGGCCTCGGTGATCGCTCGCACGACGACGATCCTGCGCGCGCCCGCGTCCAGCACCTCGTCGAGGTTGCCCGCGTCGATCCCGCCGATCGCGAACCACGGCCGGCCGGTCTCAAGCCCCGCGGCATACCGCACGAGGCCGAGTCCGGGGGCGTACCGCCCGGGCTTGGTCGGGGTGGGCCAGCAGGGGCCGGTGCAGAAGTAGTCCACGCCCTCCTCGGCGACGGCCGCGTCGACCTCGGACTCGGCGTGCGTGGAGCGGCCTATGAGCACCTCGTCGCCGAGGATCGCGCGTGCGGCCGGGACCGGCAGATCGCCCTGCCCCAGGTGCAGCACGTCGGAGCCGATGGCATGGCCCACGTCCGCGCGGTCGTTCACGGCGAGCAGCTTGCCGTGCCTACGGCAGGCGTCGGCGAAGACCTGAAGGTGCTCCAGCTCCTCGGCGGCCTCCATGCCCTTGTCGCGCAGCTGCACGATGTCGACCCCCGAGGAGAGCACGGCGTCGAGGAACCCGGCGAGGTCGCCCTGCTGCTTGCGGGCGTCCGTGCACAGATAGAGCCGGGCATCGGACAGCAGCGCACGAGCGGTGGACATGGGTGTTCCCCCCGGGTGGGTCGGCGGTGTGCGGGCAGGAGCCACTGGCCCCCCTGCCCGCACACCGCGTGGTGTTGTCTTCAGGACATCAGACGGCGAGCGCCTGGGCCCGGCGCTTCACCTCCGTGCCGCGATTCTCGCTGAGCGCCTGCGCGGGCGTGCCCGGCAGGGTCGGGTCGGGGGTGAAGAGCCACTCAAGCATCTCTTCGTCGGTGAAGCCGTCGTCCTTCAGGAGCGTCAGGGTCCCGGCGAGACCCTTGACCACCTTGTTGCCGTCGATGAAGGCGGCAGGCACCTGAAGCGCGCGGTTCTCACCACGGCGTACGGCGATCAGCTGGCCTTCCTTGACCAGCTGCCGTACGCGTGTCACCTCGACATCGAGCATTTCCGCGATGTCGGGAAGGTGGAGCCAGGCGGGGACGAGAGCATCGATCTTTGCGTCAATCTCGGTCACAGGACAAGCGTGCCATCCCGGACTGACAGTCGGTAGCCGGACCCTGGACAGCAGCCCGCATTCAGCCCTGGACAGCCGCCGCCTTCAGAGGGACGGAGGGGTCGGCGGCGAGGTCCGGATCCAGCCGCGCGCCGGCCAGGATGAGCTTGCGCCCCTGCGCCAGATCGCGGGCCCTGCCGACGGCGAGGAGCGCGACCAGCGCGCCCTCACGCAGCCACAGCACCGACCACGCGGCGTCCGCCGGATTGCCCCGCCACACCCTCGTGTCGGCGGCCGGGTGATGGCCCGCGTACTGCACAAAGCGCCCGAACTGCTCGGACCAGAAGTACGGCACCGGGTCGTAGACCTCCAGCGGCTGCCCCAGTGCGCTCGCGACGACATTGGCGGCGACCGTGCGCGGCCCGTGCAGGGCGTTGTCCCAGTGGTGCACGAGCAGCCGCTCGCCGTAGCGGCCGGACGGGAAGGAGGCGCAGTCCCCGACGGCGTACACATCGGGCAGCGAAGTACGCAGATGCTCGTCGGCGGTGATTGCTCCGTCCGGGCCCAGCGCGATGCCTGAGTCGGCGAGCCAGCCGGTGGCGGGGCGTGCGCCGATGCCGACGACCACCGCCCCGGCCGGGAGCTGCCGGCCGTCCGCGAGGATCACCGTGCCGGGCTCGACGTCGGCCACGCGCGCGTGGGTGAGAAGTTCGACGCCGTACTCCGCGTACCAGTCGGCCATCGGGGCGGCGACCTCGGCGGGCAGGGCGTACGCGAGGGGGCGGTCGGCGGCCTCGACGACGGTGACCGAGCAGCCCGTCTCGCGGGCGGCCGTCGCGAACTCCGCGCCGATCCAGCCCGCGCCGACGACCACGATGTCGTGCTGCCGCGCGAGGACGGGGCGCAGTCGGGCGGCGTCGTCGAGGGTGCGCAGCAGATGGACGCCCGGGACGCCTTCGGCGCCGGGCAGCGTGATCGGCTCCGCGCCGCTGGCAATGACGAGGATGTCGTACGGGACGGGTCCTGCCTCGGTGTCCAGCTCGTGCGCCTGCGGGCGTACGCCGGCCACCTCGCAGCCCAGCCGCAGTTCGATGTCGAGCGCCTCGAAGTCGAGCTCGAAGGCCGACCCCTCCGCCTTGCCGAGCAGGATCGCCTTGGAGAGCGGGGGCCTGTCGTACGGCTGGTGGGGCTCGGCGCCGATCACTGTGACCGGGCCCGGGAAGCCCTGTTCGCGCAGGGCCACGGCGGTCTGCACGCCCGCCATCCCCGCGCCGACGACGACCACGCGCCGCACGCCCTGTGCTGTCTGCTGCTCGCTCACCCGACAACCTTACGCATCTGACGTCCCGTCAGGTAACCGGCTGCTCGACAACGCTCGTCCCGCTGCCCTCCTGAGACTCCCACTCCCACGTCTCCTCCAGGCGCACTCGCCCGTCCTCGAGCTCGACCACCGTCGAGACGCAGTGCCCGGAGGCCGTCCGGCCGTCCGTCTTCAGCTGGACGTACCGGAAGTCCAGCCGGTCGCCCTCCCGCGTCCCCACAAGGTGGCCGCGGACCACGTCGCCGCCCTCGTACTCGGCCCAGATCCGGCCGTCCCGCTCGTGGTACGTGAACCGGGTGCGGGTCCCCACCTGGCCCGGAGCCTGGTCGGCGACCGGCGAGAGTACGAGTCCGTCGAGCGACCGTGCCACAGCTGCTGCTCCCTTACTGCGAGTTGAGGGCTGGGGTTAGGGTGGCCACCGTAAGGCACTCGCGGGAGCCCGGGCGCACCGGGCTGAGAGGGAGGCTGGACGGCCTCCGACCGTACGAACCTGATCCGGGTCATGCCGGCGAAGGGAGGGGCTGGACGCCCATGTCTCGTACATCAGATGTCCTCGTCGTCGGGGGCGGAATCATCGGCCTGGTCACGGCCTGGCGTGCGGCGCAGCGCGGACTGCGCGTCGCCGTCGTCGATCCGGAGCCGGGCGGCGGGGCCGCACAGGTCGCGGCGGGCATGCTCGCCGCCGTCACCGAACTGCACTACGGCGAGCAGACGCTGCTCGGCCTCAACGTGGAGTCCGCCCGGCGCTATCCGGCGTTCGTCGCCGAGCTCGAGGAGGCGAGCGGGCAGCGTGTCGGCTACCGCGCATGCGGCACGCTGGCCGTCGCGCTCGACGCCGACGACCGCGCGCACCTGCGTGAACTGCACGCCCTGCAGCGCCGGTCCGGCCTGGAGTCGGAGTGGCTGGCCGGGCGCGAATGCCGCCGTCTGGAGCCGATGCTCGCGCCGGGCGTACGCGGGGGCCTGCGCGTCGACGGCGATCACCAGGTCGATCCGCGGCGGCTGGCCGCGGCGCTGGTGACGGCCTGCGAGCGGGCCGGGGTGGTCTTCCACCGCGGCTGGGCGGAGCGTCTTTCGGTGGTTCGGGACCGGGCGGCCGGAGCAGTGCTGAGGGATGCCGGCGAGCTCACCGCGGACCAGGTCGTCCTCGCGGGCGGCTCACTGAGCGGCAGTCTCGACGGTGTGCCGGCGGATGTGCTGCCTCCCGTACGGCCGGTGAAGGGCCAGGTTCTGCGGCTCACCGTGCCGCCTGCGTACGCACCCTTCCTCTCCCGGACCGTACGGGCAGTGGTGCGCGGCAGCCACGTCTATCTGGTGCCGCGCGCGAACGGCGAGCTGGTCGTCGGCGCGACCAGCGAGGAGCTCGGCTGGGACACCACAGTCACCGCCGGCGGGGTGTACGAGCTGCTGCGCGACGCGCACGAGCTGGTGCCCGGCATCACGGAGCTGCCGCTCACCGAGACCCGCGCGGGTCTGCGCCCCGGCTCCCCGGACAACGCCCCGCTGCTGGGCCCGACCGCCCTGCCCGGCCTGCACGTGGCCACCGGCCATCACCGCAACGGGGTGCTCCTCACGCCCGTGACCGGCGATGTGATGGCCGCCGTGCTGGTCACCGGCGAGCTGCCGGACGAGGCCCTCCCCTTCACTCCTCGCCGCTTCTCCCCCGTGCCCCAGGAGCAGTCCGCATGACCGTCCTGAACGTCTCCGTCAACGGCGAGTCCCGTGAGCTCGCCACCGGAACCACCCTGGACACCCTGGTGGCGGGCCTCACCGCCGCCCCTTCCGGGGTCGCGGCCGCGGTCAACGAAGCGGTCGTCCCGCGCAGCCAGTGGTCCGGCACCCTCCTCGACGACGGCGACCGCGTCGAAGTCCTCACCGCAGTGCAGGGAGGCTGACCGGCATGGCCGACGACCGTCTCACCATCGGCGGCACCACGTTCAACTCCCGCCTGATCATGGGTACGGGCGGGGCGCCCAGCCTCGAGGTACTCGAACGCTCCCTCGTCGCGAGCGGCACCGAACTCACCACCGTCGCGATGCGCCGCCTCGACCCGACCGTCCAGGGCTCCGTGCTGTCCGTCCTGGAGAAGCTGAACATCCGCGTCCTGCCCAATACGGCGGGCTGCTTCACTGCGGGCGAGGCCGTGCTGACCGCCCGGCTCGCACGCGAGGCCCTCGGCACCGACTGGATCAAACTCGAGGTCGTCGCGGACGAGCGCACCCTGCTGCCCGATCCGATCGAGCTGCTGGAGGCGGCCGAGACGCTGGTCGACGACGGCTTCACGGTCCTGCCGTACACCAATGACGACCCGGTGCTCGCCCGGAGGCTGGAGGACGCGGGCTGCGCGGCGATCATGCCGCTGGGTTCGCCGATCGGCTCCGGTCTCGGCATCCGCAATCCGCACAACTTCCAGCTGATCGTCGAGCACGCGCGCGTGCCGGTCGTGCTGGACGCGGGCGCGGGAACGGCCTCCGACGCGGCCCTGGCGATGGAGCTGGGCTGCGCGGCGGTGATGCTGGCGTCGGCGGTCACCCGCGCGCAGGAGCCGGTGCTGATGGCGGAGGCGATGCGGCATGCGGTGGAGGCGGGGCGCCTGGCGCGTCGGGCGGGGCGCATTCCGCGCCGGCACTTCGCGGAGGCGTCGTCCCCTCACGAGGGCCGCGCGGTCCTCGACCCGGAGCGGCCGGCGTTCTGACCGCTGCGCGGAGCGTGCTCCGCCCCAGCCCCCGTACGGCCTGCGGCCGTGTCCTCAATCGCCGGACGGGCTGAAAATCAGCCCCTCCGGCGATTGAGGAGCGGTCCCGGACGCGAAATCCAGCCCCGGCGGCGTTTGAGGCGCGGAGGTCCGGGGGCGGAGCCCCCGGCGTAGGCCCGCGCAGCGTTACAGCTCGGCTCCAGTCCCGCACCGGGGCGTCAGCCGTGTCACCGGTGGCTCGTAGAATCACCAGCGTGGATACGACCCTCAAGGACCCCCTCGTCGGGCAGGTGCTCGACGGCCGCTACCGCGTCGACGCGCGCATCGCCGTCGGCGGTATGGCCACGGTCTACCGGGCCGTCGACACCCGACTGGACCGAGTGCTCGCGCTCAAGGTGATGCACCCGGCCCTCGCCACCGACGCCTCCTTCGTGGAGCGCTTCATCCGCGAGGCCAAGTCCGTGGCGCGTCTCGCCCACCCCAATGTGGTGGCGGTCTTCGACCAGGGCGCCGAGGGCGCGTACGTCTATCTGGCCATGGAGTACGTCGCGGGCTGCACCCTGCGCGACGTGCTGCGCGAGCGCGGGGCGCTCCAGCCGCGGGCCGCGCTCGACATTCTGGAGCCCGTGCTGGCGGCGCTCGGCGCGGCGCACCGGGCCGGGTTCGTCCACCGGGACATGAAGCCGGAGAACGTGCTGATAGGGGACGACGGCCGGGTCAAGGTCGCCGACTTCGGTCTCGTACGGGCCGTGGGCTCGGTCACCAACACCACCGGCACGGTGCTGGGCACGGTCTCCTACCTCGCCCCCGAGCAGATCGAGTACGGCACTGCCGACACCCGCGCCGATGTGTACGCCTGCGGGGTCGTCCTCTACGAGATGCTGACCGGCGGCAAGCCGCACGCCGGAGACACCCCCGCCCAGGTGCTCTTCCAGCATCTCAACGAGGACATTCCGGCGCCGTCCGCGCTGGTCCCCGGGCTCGCCGTCGAGCTCGACGAGCTGGTCGCGAGCGCCACCGCCCGCAATCCCGAGGTCCGTCCGTACGACGCGGTGGCGCTGCTGGCGCAGGTCCGCGAGGCCCGTGCTCCGCTCGGCGACCAGCAGCTGGACCTGGTGCCGCCGCAGGCGCACACCCAGGACACGGCGGAGGGCGGGAGCGAGCGGGCGCACGAGGCCCCCTCCTCCGAGGACGCCACGGACGTGATCCCGCGGGTGCTCGCCCGCGAGGAGCCGGTGGTCAACCACACCACCCGGCTGGCGATGCAGCCTTCCGAGCCGCCGCACCAGCCCCAGCAGTCCCGGCGCCGGCCCATGCCAAGGCGCGGCGTCGTCGCGATGCTGGTCGCGGTGTTCCTGGTGCTCGGCGTGGGTGCGGGCGTCTGGTACATCAACTCCGGGCAGTTCACCCGCGTCCCGGCCCTCATCGGCAAGACCGAGAAGGACGCCAGGCAGCAGCTGAAGAGCGCCGGGCTCGATGTGAAGAAGGTCCGGTACGACTTCAGCGAGACGGTCAAACGCGGCACGGTCATCAACAGCGACCCCGCGACCAATGAGCGCATCCGCGGCAACGGCTCGGTGGTCATCATCATCTCGCGCGGCCCGGAGATCGTCCGGGTCCCCGACGTCAAGGGCCAGCCGCTCGCCAAGGCGGAACGCGAGCTGAAGAAGCTCCGTCTGGCGCCGGGAGTGGTCACCAAGGCGTTCAGCGACGAGATCGACCAGGGCTCGGTGATCAGCACGGATCCGGAGGCCGGGACCGGACGCAGCCCCGATTCCGCGGTCGCCCTCGTCGTCAGCAAGGGCTCCCCGATCGACGTACCGGGCGTGACCGGCGAGACCCTGGCGGACGCCACCAGCGCACTCAAGGACGCCGGGTTCAAGGTCAAGGTCGCCCCCGAGCGGATCAACTCCCCCGAGGAAGCGGGCTCCGTCGCCAAGCAGTCCGCGGCCGAGGGCGCCAAGCTGGCCCGCGGCGACACGATCACGCTGACGGTCTCCAAGGGACCGCGGATGATCGAGGTCCCCGATGTCGTCGGGGACAAGGTCGACGACGCCACCAGCGAGTTGGAGTCCGCGGGCTTCGAGGTCAAGGTCGAGAAGAACTTCCCCTTCCTCGGCGACACCGTCGAGAGCCAGTCCGTCGCGGGCGGCGGTCAAGCCCCCGAGGGCAGCACCATCACCATCAAGACCAAGGGGCTGTAGTTCAGATGCGCAACCCCGTCGGCGGCCATGTCCCCGTGGTCGGCGGCCTCGCCAGGACCGGTCTCGCCTACGCCCGTGAGCTGGAGGCGGAGACCGTCCAGGTCTTCGTGGCCAATCCGCGTGGCTGGGCGACGCCTGCCGGGAGCCCGGTGCAGGACGAGCAGTTCCGTGCCGAGTGCGCGGCCGACGGGATATCGGCGTACGTCCACGCCCCGTATCTGATCAACTTCGGCTCGCACACCGAGGCCACCGCCGAGAAGTCCGTGGAGTCCCTGCGGCACTCACTGCGCCGCGGCCGGGAGATCGGCGCGCTGGGCGTGGTCGTGCACACCGGCTCGGCGACCGGCGGCCGGACCCGCGAGGTGGCGCTGGCGCAGGTGCGGGAGCGGATGCTGCCGCTGCTGGACGAGCTGACGCACGACGACGACCCGTTTCTGCTGCTGGAGTCGACGGCGGGCCAGGGCTTCTCGCTCTGCTCACGGACCTGGGACTTCGGTCCGTACTTCGAGGCGCTCGACGCCCACCCCAAGCTGGGCGTCTGCCTGGACACCTGCCACGTCTTCGCGGCGGGACACGATCTGACCGGGCCGTACGGGATGGCGCAGACTCTGGATCTGCTGGTGGAGACGGTCGGTGAAGGGCGGCTGAAGCTGATCCACGCCAACGACTCCAAGGATGTGGTCGGCGCTCACAAGGACCGCCACGCGAACATTGGCGCGGGCCATATCGGCGAGGAGCCGTTCCGGGCGCTGATGCAGCACCCGGCGACCGAGGGCGTACCGCTGATCATCGAGACGCCCGGCGGCAAGGAAGGGCACGCGGCGGATGTGGCGCGGCTGAAGAAGCTCCGCTGAGCACCTCGCGGGAATACCCCTAGGGGGTATACGGTTCTTGCTGTCGGCAGGAACCGCTACCTGGTTTTTGGGGGGTCTCTCATGCAGCACGACACTCACGCCCGGCACGCACACCACGAGCACCACACACAGCACGGATCCGTCAGCTGGTCCATGGCCGCCCAGGCCACGCTGCACTGCCTCACCGGCTGCGCCATCGGCGAAGTGCTCGGCATGGTCATCGGCACCGCGCTGGGCTGGGGAAACATGCCGACGATGATCCTCGCGATCGTCCTGGCCTTCTTCTTCGGCTACTCGTTCACGCTGCGAGGAGTCCTCAAGGCCGGCGTCGACTTCAGGACCGCCTTCCGGGTCGCCCTCGCCGCCGACACCCTCTCCATCGCCGTCATGGAGCTGATAGACAACGGCGTGATCGCCCTGTGGCCCGGCGCGATGGACGCCCACCTCGGTGACGCGATGTTCTGGTGGGTGCTCGCGATCGCCCTCGTCGCCGCCTTCCTGATCACCACACCCGTCAACAAGTGGATGATCGGCCGCGGCAAGGGCCATGCGGTGGTCCACCGGTACCACCACTGAACCCCCGGGGGGTCAGAGCTCCGGGCCGTCCCCCGGCTCCTCCTGATAGGAGTAGCGCTGCTCACGCCAGGGGTCGCCGAGATTGTGATAGCCGCGCTCCTCCCAGAAGCCGCGGCGGTCGGTGGTCATGTACTCCACGCCACGGACCCACTTGGGCCCCTTCCAGGCGTACAGATGCGGGACGACAAGACGCAGCGGAAAGCCGTGCTCGGCGGTGAGCAGTTCACCGTCCTTGTGGGTCGCGAAGATCGTGCGGTCCGAGACGAAGTCGGAGAGCCGCAGGTTGGCGCTGAATCCGTACTCGGCCCAGACCATGACATGGGTGACGTTCGGCGCGGGCGGCGCGAGCTCCACGACCGTACGGGCGGGCACACCGCCCCATTCGGCCCCCAGCATGCTGAACTTCGTCACGCAGTGCAGATCGGCGACGACCGTCGAGAAGGGCAGCGCCGAGAACTCCTCGTGGTTCCAGCAGCGCTTGTCGCCGTCCGCCGTGGCGCCGAAAACCCTGAACTCCCAGCGGTCCGGCCTGAACTTGGGTACGGGCCCGTAGTGAGTGACCGGCCAGCCACGCTGCAGTCGCTGCCCCGGCGGAAGCTCGGACTCCTCTGATGCGCGGTATTCCCGGCTCTCCGGCTGACCCATGCCTTCAATGGTGACAGACCGGGAGGGGTGGTCATGACCAGGTCTGGCCCGATTCGGGCAACTCCTACTAAGCATGTACTTACTGGACGCCCCCCTGCTGCAGTGCGAGGATTCGCGCACCTGCCCAAGTCACACGCGCGGAAGGAGCCTCTGCGATGCAGGGCGACCCCGAGGTCATCGAGTTTCTCAATGAGCAGCTGACCGCCGAATTGACCGCGATCAATCAGTACTTCCTGCACGCGAAGATGCAGGAGAACTTCGGCTGGACGAAGCTCGCCAAGTACACCCGGTCCGAGTCGTTCGACGAGATGAAGCACGCAGAGGTGCTGACCGACCGCATCCTCTTCCTCGATGGCTTGCCGAACTACCAGCGCCTGTTCCATGTGCGCATCGGCCAGACGGTCACCGAGATGTTCCAGGCCGACCGGCAGGTCGAGGTGGAGGCGATCGACCGACTCCGGCGCGGAATCGAAGTGATGCGCGGCAAGGGCGACATCACGTCCGCGAACATCTTCGAGTCGATCCTGGCGGACGAGGAGCACCACATCGACTATCTCGACACCCAGCTGGAGCTGGTGGAGAAGCTCGGTGAGGCGTTGTACATCGCGCAGCTGATCGAGCAACCCGACAGTTAGGCCGCAGCTCGAAGGCTAGGCCGCAGCTCGAGGGCCAGGTCACCGCCGGAGAGCCAGGCCACGGCCCGAGAGCTAGGCCGCTTCGCCGAGCTCGGCCCCGGGGGCGGAGCCGGGGTCCGTGGCCAGCACGGCGGCGCTGTTGCCCTGCTCGAGCAGCTCCCGGCGGGGGCAGACGTCACGACCGAGGATCCCCTGGATACGGCGTACACACGATCCGCAGTCGGTTCCGGCTTTGGAAGCCGACGCTATCTGGCGGGGAGTGCAGGCGCCTGCATCCGCGTGTTCCTTCACTTGCTTCTCGGTGATGCCGAAGCAGGAGCAGACGTACACGCGGTTCACCTCCCGGACGGGATCGATAGGTGGCGCCTTCCCGATGATCGGTGAGGCTAACCTAACCTTACCCGGCAGACCCGGTGCGTAAAAGCCCCGGAATTGACGGTGGGGCGCGGATCACATCGATCCGCGCCCCACCGTCGTTGATCCGTCACTACTGGTCGCGGTACATCTCGGCGACCAGGAAGGCCAGGTCCAGCGACTGGCTGCGGTTCAGGCGCGGGTCGCAGGCCGTCTCGTAGCGCTGGTGCAGATCGTCGACGAAGATCTCGTCGCCGCCGCCCACGCACTCGGTGACATCGTCACCGGTGAGCTCGACATGGATGCCGCCCGGGTGCGTACCGAGCGCCTTGTGGACCTCGAAGAAGCCCTTGACCTCGTCGAGCACGTCGTCGAAGCGGCGGGTCTTGTGGCCGGAGGCGGCCTCGAAGGTGTTGCCGTGCATCGGGTCGGTCACCCAGGCCACAGTGGCGCCGGAGGCGGTGACCTTCTCGACCAGCTCGGGGAGCTTGTCGCGGACCTTGTCGGCGCCCATACGGACGACGAAGGTCAGCCGGCCCGGCTCGCGCTCGGGGTCGAGCTTCTCGATGTACTGCAGCGCCTCGTCGACCGTGGTCGTCGGGCCGAGCTTCACACCGATCGGGTTGCGGATCTGCGAGGCGAACTCGATGTGCGCCCCGTCCAGCTGGCGGGTGCGCTCGCCGATCCAGACCATGTGGCCGGAGGTGTTGTACAGCCGGCCGGTGCGTGAGTCGGTGCGGGTCAGCGCACCCTCGTAGTCCAGCAGCAGCGCCTCGTGCGAGGAGTAGAACTCGACCGTGCGGAACTCCGCCGGGTCGGTGCCCGCGGCCTTCATGAAGTTCAGCGCGTTGTCGATCTCGCGGGCGAGCTGCTCGTAGCGCTGGCCCGACGGGGACGACTTCACGAAGTCCTGGTTCCAGGCGTGCACCTGGCGCAGGTCGGCGTAGCCGCCGGTGGTGAAGGCACGCACCAGGTTGAGCGTCGCGGCGGAGGCGTTGTACATCCGCTTGAGGCGCTCGGGGTCCGGGATGCGGGCCGCCTCGGTGAAGTCGAAGCCGTTGACGGAGTCGCCCCGGTAGGTCGGCAGCGTCACACCGTCGCGGGTCTCGGTCGGCTTGGAGCGCGGCTTGGAGTACTGGCCGGCGATACGGCCGACCTTCACCACGGGCACCGACGCGGCATAGGTGAGTACCGCGCCCATCTGGAGCAGGGTCTTGAGCTTGTTGCGGATGTGGTCGGCGGACACGGCGTCGAAGGCCTCGGCGCAGTCGCCGCCCTGCAGCAGGAACGCCTCGCCCTTGGCGACGGCTCCCATCCGGGCGCGCAGCTGGTCGCACTCGCCCGCGAAGACGAGCGGCGGATACGACTCGAGGTCCGCGATCACATCGCGCAGAGCCTCGGCATCGGGGTACTCGGGCTGCTGCGCCGCGGGCAGGTCTCGCCAGGTGTTGCCACCGGCAGCGGTGGTCTTAGCGTTCACGGTCACCCAGTCAACATTACGGGGTCTTTGCGGACGCCCCTTCCAGCGCCCACTAAATGAGACGCGATGTCCACCACTCCGACATTGGCTGTTCAGCGGGCCAGGCCGTCCGGTCTGTCCGATCTGTCTGCCGAGGCGATTCGAAGCCCCCGAGCCTGCTAATCTCACGCCGATTTCCGAGTGGTTCGATATTAAAACAAGTGGAACCAGGGGTGGGCGTGAACCGGGGTCATCGCAGAGACCGCAAGAAGAAGCTGCTCATTTACGGTGTCGCCACGGCCGTGGTCGCCACGGTCACGATCGGCACCATCGCCGTGGCCTCGCCCGGCTTCCTGGACTCTTCGACAGACGGCAAGCCAAGGCCCCCGGGCGCGGTGCTGCAGTCCCAGTTCGAGGACGCGGCTCGGGAGTTCGACGTTCCGCAGAGCGTGCTGATGGCGGTCTCGTACCGGCAGACGCGCTGGGAGACCCACGACGGACTGCCGAGCACCACCGGCGCGTACAACGTCATGGGCCTGACCCAGGTGACGCCGGAGGACGTGGAGAAGCCGACCGATGAGGAGCGCCTCTCGCACCTCAACAGGAGCGGCGACCCCACGGTGGAGAAGCACTTCAACGCCGCCCGCGCGCTCAGGTCCACCCCGGCCACCGTCGACACGACCGACCCCCGGCTGCACACGTTGGACGAGGCCGCCGAGCTCATCAACGAGCCGGCGGATGCGCTCCAGACCGATGCGAAGCAGAGCATCCGCGCGGGTGCGGCGCTGCTCGCGGAGTACCAGCGCGAGGCCACCGGCTCGCTGCCCGACGAACCGGGCCAGTGGTACGCCGCCGTCGCCCGCTTCAGCCAGGCGCCCGACACCAAGGGCGCCCAGCTGTTCGCGAAGCGCGTCTACGAGTCGATCAAGACCGGCGAGAGCCGGCTCACCACTGACGGCCAGCAGCTCACGCTCGCCGCCGACCCTTCGGTCACCGCGGTCAAGCCGTCGAAGCTCCCGCTCGCCGCGACGTTCGCGAGCACCTCCGCGGTCCCGACGGTCGAGTGCCCGACCGGACTGAACTGCAACTTCGTCCCGGCCGGCTATGCCGAGAACCAGGGCAACTACAACATCGCCAGCCGTCCGGCGAACGGCTTCGACATCCGCCAGATCGTCATCCACGACACGGAGGGTGGCTACGACGGATCGCTGGCCACCTTCAAGAACCCGGCGTCGTACGCGAGCGCGCACTACATGATCCGCGCGTCCGACGGCCTGGTCACACAGATGGTGGAGACCAAGAACGAGGCGTGGCACGCGGGCAACAAGACCGTGAACATGCACTCGATCGGCATCGAGCACGAGGGCTACGCCATCAAGGCGGGCAGCTGGTACACCGAGCCGCAGTACGAGTCCTCGGCGGCCGTGGCGAAGTACGTGGCGGCCAAGTTCTCCATCCCGCTGGACCGCGAGCACATCATCGGCCACGACGAGGTGCCGGGCGTGCTGGACGACAAGGTCCGCGCGCAGCACTGGGACCCGGGCCCGTTCTGGGACTGGAACCACTACATGTCGCTGATGGGCGCACCCACCGGCGCAGGCGGCGCGGGCGGCCCGCTGAAGGCCGGGCAGCTGGTCCGCGTCGTGCCCCCGTTCACCACGGCGAACCAGCCCAAGCTGACCAATGGTGGCGCAGCCGTCGCCACACAGCCGGCGAACTTCGGATACCTGTACGAGTCGCCCTCGACCGACGCGGCGAAGCTGACCGACCCCTACTTCCCCACCGTGTTGTGGAGCGACGGCGCGAACTGGTCGAACAAGGTCCTCGCCGGCGGCGAGTACGTCGTCGCCGAGGCCCGGACCAACTGGACGGCGATCTGGTACGGCGGCAAGAAGGCCTGGTTCTCCAACCCGGGCGGGCAGTTCACCGCGCCGGTCGGCAAGACCTCCCAGACCGTGCTGGCCGCCAAAGCGGGCGTGACGTCGATCCCGGTCTACGGGCGTGCCTACCCGGAGGACGAGGCGTACGCGGGGACCGATGTCCCGGTCCAGGACGACAACTCCGCATCACTGACCAAGTACAGCGTCCCTGCCGGACAGGCCTACGCACTGGCCGGTGGGGCGGCCGCCGGTGACTACTACTACTCGGCCTACAACACCGACGGCACCCTGGTGAAGGGCACCAACTCCTTCTATCCGATCCACTTCAACCACCGCATCGCGTGGGTGAAGGCGAGCGACGTCCAGCAGATCAACAGCACCGTCCCGGACGCGGGCACCAGCCGGTACAACACGCTCGCCCGCGACTCCTCGGGCGTGCTGTGGCAGTACCAGGGCACCGGCAGCGCGACCGCGCCGTACTTCACCCGCTACCGCGTCGGCAGCGGCTGGCAGGGCTACAACGCGGTGACCTCGATGACGGCTCTGCGTGCCGACGCCGTCGGCGACATGGTGGCACGCGACACCTCGGGCGTGCTCTGGTACTACCGAGGCAGCGGCAATCCGTCGGCGCCCTTCCTGAAGCGCACCGAGGTGGGCAAGGGCTGGGGGATCTACAACCAGCTGACCGGCGCCCGGGACATCACCGCGGACGGCATCGCCGATCTGATCGCGCGCGACTCGTCCGGCGTGCTCTGGCTCTACAAGGGCACGGGCAGCGCAACCGCACCCTTCGCAGCGAGGGTCAAGGTCGGCCCCGGCTGGCAGATCTACAACGCGCTGACCGACACCGGAGACATCACCGCGGACGGCAAGGCGGACCTGATCGCCAGGGACACCTCCGGCGTGCTGTGGCTCTACAAGGGCACGGACAATGCCGCCGCGCCGTTCGCCGCCAGGGTCAAGGTCGGTCCCGGCTGGGGGATCTACAACGTCCTCAACGGACCGAGCGACCTTTCCGGTGACGGCAGGCCGGACCTGATCGCCCGGGATTCCTCGGGCGTGCTGTGGCTCTACAAGGGCACGGGCAGCGCCACCGCGCCGTTCGCCGCCAGGGCACAGATCGCCACCGGCTGGCAGATCTACAACCTGCTGGTCTGAGACCTGCTGGTGAGACCTGCTGGTCTGGCGCACAAGGTGTGATCCCGCCCGCGGCACCGCGGCCGTCCGCTCCCCGGACGCGCTGCGGCGCCGCGGGCGGATGCGTTATGGTCGGCGTCATGTTCGCGCACTCGACTCAGACCTGGTGGTGGACCGCTCATCCGGCGGCCCACTGACTGCGCGTACACACAGCTCGCGAAGGCCGCCCCGAGGGGCGGCCTTTCCCGTTTCCACGGGCCGTTCCTCCCACTCGGACCACTCGGACCACTCGGAAGGAACACCGGATGCCCATCAGCAGACTGCTCGAAGAAGACTGCCCGCCCTTCGCCCTGCTGCGCAGACGCACCCCCGGCCACGATCACGACACCGTCGAGGTCCTGATCGGCGCCGTGCACGAGGCCGAGTCGCTCGCCGACATCCCGGTCGCGGACCGTCCCTCACTGGCCCTGGTCCCGTTCCGCCAGATCAGGGAGCGCGGCTTCGACGTACGCGACGACGGCACTCCGTTGTCCGTGCTCGTCGCCGACGAGACGTACGAAGTGCCGCTCGCCGAGGCCCTGGAGGCGCTACCGGCGCACGATGTCCGGGTCGAGGGCGGGGCCTTCGACGTCGACGACGAGGAGTACGCGGGGATTGTCCGGCGCGTCATCGAGGACGAGATCGGCCGGGGCGAGGGCGCGAACTTCGTTGTCCGCCGCACGTACACCGGCCGCATCCCCGGCTTCGGCCGGGCCGACGCCCTGGCCCTGTTCCGGCGGCTGCTGGCCGGCGAGCGCGGCGCGTACTGGACCTTCGTCGTGCACACCGGCGAGCGCACCCTCGTCGGTGCCAGCCCCGAGGTCCATGTCCGGATGAGCGGCGGCACCGTCGTGATGAACCCGATCAGCGGCACCTTCCGCTATCCGCCCCAGGGCCCGACCCCCGAGGCGCTGCTCGGCTTCCTCGGCGACCGCAAGGAGCGCGAGGAGCTCTCCATGGTCGTCGACGAGGAGCTGAAGATGATGTGCACCGTCGGCGACATGGGCGGCGTCGTCATCGGGCCCCGGCTCAAGGAAATGGCTCATCTCGCCCACACCGAGTACGAGTTGCGCGGCCGCTCGTCGCTCGATGTGCGTGAGGTACTGAAGGAGACGATGTTCGCGGCTACGGTCACCGGCTCACCGGTGCAGAACGCCTGCCGGGTCATCGAGCGCCACGAGGTGGGCGGCCGCGGCTACTACGCGGGCGCGCTCGCGCTGATCGGCAAGAACGCGGGTGGCGGGCGGGAAGGACAGGTCGGCGCACAGACCCTGGACTCCCCCATCCTCATCCGTACCGCCGACATCGATGCCGATGGCTCCCTGCGGGTGCCGGTCGGGGCGACCCTGGTCCGGCACTCCGACCCGGCGGGCGAGGTGGCCGAGACGCACGCCAAGGCGGCGGGCGTACTGGCCGCGCTGGGCGTACGCCCCGGGCGGCCGCAGGAGCACGCCGAGCGCCCGAACCTCGCCGACGACCCGCGGGTGCGGGCCGCCCTCGACGCCCGCCGCGCCGACCTCGCGCCGTTCTGGCTGCGGATGCAGGAGCGCAGCGCCCGGCTGACCGGACACGCGCTGGTGGTCGATGGCGAGGACACCTTCACCGCGATGCTGGCGCATCTGCTGCGCTCCACCGGCCTGGAGGTGACGGTGCGGCGGTACGACGAGCCGGGCCTGCGCGAGACGGTCCTCGCGCACACCGGACCGGTGGTCCTCGGCCCGGGTCCTGGCGATCCGGCCGACGCGACCGACCCGAAGATGCGCTTCCTGCGCACGCTCTCCGCCGATCTGCTGCGCGATCACCGCCACGGTCTGCTCGGCGTCTGCCTCGGCCATGAGCTGATGGCAGCCGAGCTGGGCCTGGAGATCGTACGCAAGGACGCCCCGCACCAGGGGGCGCAGGAGCGGATCGACTTCTTCGGGCGGGACGAGACCGTGGGCTTCTACAACAGCTTCACGGCACGCTGCGACGACGCTGCGGCGGCGGAGCTGGAGGCGCACGGGGTCGAGGTGGCCCGCGATCCCCTCTCGGCGGAGGTGCACGCCCTGCGGGGCACAGGCTTCGCGGGCATCCAGTTCCACCCGGAGTCGGTACTGACGATGCGGGGGCCGGAGGTGATCCACGGGCTCCTCGCCTCGGCCACGCGAGTCGGCCGAGCCTGACTTCTTGACCGGGGCTCCGCCCCCGGACCCCCGGTCCCCAATCTCCCCCAGACTTCGTCCGGGGGGACCCCCAACGGGCTTGATTTCCGCCGGTCGGCCTGAGAGTTCAGGCCGACCGGCGGAAAATTCCAGCCCCGCCGGCGATTGAGGCGCGGGGTCTGGGGCGGATCCCGAGGGGTCAGCCGAAGAAGACCCCGACCTCCTCGTACAGCTTCGGGTCCACCGTCTTCAGCTTCGCCGTCGCCTCGGCAATCGGAACACGCACGATGTCCGTCCCCTGCAGCGCGACCATCTTGCCGAAGTCCCCGTCCCGCACCGCGTCGATCGCGTGCAGCCCGAAGCGGGTGGCCAGCCAGCGGTCGAAGGCGCTCGGAGTGCCGCCGCGCTGGACATGGCCGAGGACGGTGGTGCGGGCCTCCTTGCCGGTACGCCGCTCGACCTCCTTGGCCAGCCACTCGCCGACGCCGGAGAGCCGGACATGACCGAAGGAGTCGAGCGAGCCGTCCTTGAGAACCGCCTCGCCGTCCTTGGGCATTGCGCCCTCGGCGACCACCACGATCGGGGCGTAGCTGGCCTTGAAACGCGACGTCACCCAGGCGCACACCTGATCGACGTCGAAGCGCTGCTCGGGGATGAGAATGACATTGGCGCCGCCGGCCAGACCGGAGTGCAGGGCGATCCAGCCCGCGTGCCGCCCCATCACCTCCACGACCAGGACGCGCATATGCGATTCGGCGGTGGTGTGCAGCCGGTCGATGGCTTCGGTCGCGATGCCGACCGCCGTGTCGAAGCCGAAGGTGTAGTCGGTGGCGGACAGGTCGTTGTCGATGGTCTTGGGCACGCCGACGCAGTTGATGCCGTACTCGTCGTGGAGCCGCGTCGCGACGCCGAGCGTGTCCTCGCCGCCGATCACGATCAGCGCGTCCACCTCGTGCTTGGCGAGGTTCTCCTTGATGCGGCGGATGCCGCTCTCTTCCTTGAGGGGGTTGGTGCGCGAAGAGCCGAGGATGGTGCCGCCGCGGGGCAGAATGCCGCGGACGGCCGGGATGCCGAGCGGAACCGTGTCGCCTTCGAGGGGTCCGCGCCAGCCGTCGCGATAGCCGACGAATTCGTACGCGTACTCCTGCACGCCCTTGCGGACGACACCACGGATGACAGCATTGAGGCCGGGGCAGTCGCCGCCCCCGGTCAGTACTCCGACGCGCATGGAAACTTCCCTTCGCCTGGTGAGCCTTATGACCGCCACGCTAATGGTGATCCAGGTCACTGCGGGATGGGGCGAAAGGTCAATTCCTGTGCGTCATGCGGAGGTTGACGTCCGGCTTTCACTCGTACGGGGAGGGGGCGGGGGTTACGCGTCGTCCAGGCCCCGCTCGATCGCGTACCGCACGAGCTCGACGCGGTTGTGCAGTTGGAGCTTGCCGAGGGTGTTCTGCACGTGGTTCTGGACGGTGCGGTGCGAGATGACGAGCCGCTCGGCAATCTGCTTGTACGAGAGCCCCTTTGCCACCAGCCGCAGCACCTCGGTCTCCCGGTCGGTCAGCTGCGGGGCCTTCGGCTCGTCCGCACCCGCCGCGGGGACGGGCTCGGAAGCCAGGCGGCGGTACTCACCGAGCACCAGGCCCGCGAGGCCCGGCGTGAAGACCGGATCGCCGACGGCGGTGCGCCGCACGGCGTCGCTCAGCTCTTCCGTACTGGCCGACTTGAGCAGATAGCCGGTCGCACCGGACTTCACCGCTTCCAGTACGTCGGCGTGCTCACCGCTGGCGGACAGCACCAGGACCCGCAGGCCGGGGTAGGAGCCGACGAGCTCCTTGCACACCTGAACGCCCGGCATCCCGGGCAGATTGAGGTCGAGGACGAGGACGTCGGGCGCGACGGCCTTGGCGCGGCGCACGGCCTGCGGACCGTCACCGGCCGTCGCCACCACCTCGAAACCGGCCGCGGCCAGATCGCGGGCGACCGCGTCCCGCCACATCGGGTGGTCGTCGACGACCATCACCTTGATCGTCTGCTGGTCCGTCATGTGACTGCCTTCCCCCGTGGGACCTTCAATTCGACTTCTGTGCCCTGGCCCGGGACCGAGATCAGCTCCGCCGAGCCGCCCAGATCCCGCAGCCGCCCGCGGATCGAGAGGGCGACTCCGAGCCGGCCCTCGCCCTCCGCCTGGGCGAGCCTGCCCTCCGGGATGCCCGGGCCGTCGTCCCGTACCGTCACGATCACCTCGTCCGGCCAGTCCTCGACCAGGATCCAGGCGTGGGCGTCCTCGCCGGCATGTCTGCGGACATTGTCCAGGGCGGCACTGACAGCGGCGGCGAGTTCCGCCGCCGCGGCGGCGGGGAGCAGCACCGGGGCGCCCGGTTCCGAGAGGGTCACCTTCGACCCGGCGTGCCGGGCCAGCAGCGAGCGCAGGTCGTGCAGTTCGGGCCCCTGGGGCGGATCGTCGTCGTCGACAGTGCGGACCACGGCACCGAGTGAGACGTCCTCGGAGGCGCGCGTGGTGGGTACCAGACCGCTGGAGACCAGGGTGCGCAGGGCGACCTCCTGCTCCCCCGCCATCCTGCCGAGCTCCTCGGCCTCGCCGCCCAGCGCCGTACCGCGCCGCTGCACCATCGCGAGCACCTGGAGCACGCTGTCGTGAATGTCGCGGGCCAGCCGCTCCCGCTCGCGGGTCGCCGCCTCGATCTCCAGGGCGCGGGCAAGGGTGCGCTCGGAGGCGCGGGCGACCTCGACGACGTAACCGATGGCTATGGAGGCGACCCAGACCAGCAGGACGTTGTGGAAGGTGTCCCCGCTGGGCCGGCCGCGCTCGATGATGTTGGCGACGGCGACGAGTGAGGACGCGAAGCCCGCCCAGCGCCAGCCGCCCTTGATGGCGAACGCGAGGACGGATCCGGCGGTCCATATCGTCGGCAGGGTCGGACCGTCCTGCGTCTGGGCCTGGGCGTCGGCGAGCGGCGTGAGCATGATCCCGGTCAGCGCGACGGTGAGATCGGCGACCAGGAAGCGTTTGGTGCAGCGGGCCGCGTTGGCCACCTTGGGGAGCGTGACCAGCGTCCATACGGACATCACCGCGAGGAAGCCGGCCGCGACCCAGGGGCGCTCGAACTTGTTGGAGGGGACGACGAATAGAAGCACCGCGTAGACCATGGTCAGTACGCGGTAGGCGGCCAGCGCACGCCACAGCGGCAGCTCGACCGACATCCGCACGACACGCTCGCGCTTGGCCATATCCCCCACCCCAGGACGGACGGCGCGGCTAGGCGGCCGGCCGGTCCGTCTTCCCCGCCTTGTCCGTGTTCTCTGGCTTCTCCGGCTTGTTCGCCTTCGCGGCCTTTTCGGCCGCCGCCTTCTCGGCCTTCTCCGCCTTTTCCGCATCCGCGATCTGGCGCTTGGCGGCCGTCGCGTAGATGTCGACGTACTCCTGGCCGGACAGCTTCATGATCTCGTACATGACCTCGTCGGTCACCGAGCGCAGGATGAAGCGGTCGCCCTCCATGCCGTGGTAACGGCTGAAGTCGAGCGGCTTACCGATCCGGATCCCCGGGCGCATCAGCTTGGGGACCACCTTGCCGGGCGGCTGGATCTTCTCGGTGTCGATCATCGCGACCGGGATGACCGGAGCGCCGGTGGCGAGCGCCACGCGCGCGAGGCCGCCCGGCTTGCCGCGGTAGAGGCGGCCGTCCGGGGAGCGGGTGCCCTCCGGGTAGATGCCGAACAGGCCACCACTCGCGATGACATCTATCCCGGCCTTGATCGCCGCCTCACCCGCACCGCGCGCGCCCGAGCGGTCCACCGGGAGCTGCCCGACACCCTTGAAGAAGGCGGCGGTCAGCTTGCCCTTGACGCCGGGCGATGTGAAGTACTCCGCCTTGGCGATGAAGGTGACCTTGCGGTCGAGGACCGCCGGCAGGAAGAACGAGTCCGAGAAGGACAGGTGGTTGCTCGCGAGGATCGCCGGCCCCTCGACGGGAATGTTCTCGAGGCCCTCCACCCAAGGCCTGAAGGCAAGCTTCAGTGAGCCCCCGATGGAGAACTTCATTGCGCCGTAGATCAACTCGAGTGCCTCCTGTGTGCTGTCGAACAGACCTTATCCCGAGGTGGGTCAGTCATCCCTGCGCCGGGGGGCTTGCGGACCTGGTCGGTGTCAGTCCGGTCGCGTACGGTGAAGTACACCCTTCAGACACTCACGAACAGGAGACCCAGGTGCCGGTCCTTCCTGGAGCCGAGCCGTACCGCCACGAAGGCGGCGAGGTCGGCGTCCTCCTCTGTCACGGATTCACCGGTTCCCCGCAGTCGCTGCGCCCCTGGGCCGAGTATCTGGCGGAGCGCGGACTGACCGTGTCCCTGCCGCTGCTTCCCGGACACGGCACGCGCTGGGAGGACATGCAGGTCACCGGCTGGCAGGACTGGTACGCAGAGGTGGACCGCGAGCTGCGGGTGCTGGTCGAGCGGTGCAGCCAGGTCTTCGTCTTCGGGCTCTCGATGGGCGGGGCGCTGACGCTGCGGCTCGCCGCGAAGCACGGGGAGGCGGTCAGCGGCATCGTCGTGGTGAACCCGGCGAACAAGGTCCACGGCCTGTCGGCGTACGCCCTGCCGGTCGCGCGCCACTTTGTGCGTACGACAAAGGGGCTGACGAGCGACATCGCCAAGGAGGGCTCGGAGGAGGTCGGGTACGACCGGGTGCCGCTGCACGCCGCGCACTCGTTGCGGCACTTCTTCCGGCTGGTCGACGGCGAGCTGCCGCAGGTCACTCAGCCGATGGTGCTGCTGCACAGCCCGCAGGACCATGTGGTGCCGCCTGCCGACTCGGCGCGGATCCTGAGCCGGGTCTCGTCCACGGACGTCTCGGAGATCCTGTTGGAACAGAGCTACCACGTGGCGACGTTGGACCACGATGCGGAGCGGATTTTCGACGAGAGTTATGCGTTCATCGGCCGGCTCGCTCCGAGTATCGGGAAGAAGGGGAGCACCACCGGTGGCTGAGCAGCACGATGCGGACCGCGAGCCGCAGCCGATCGACGAGGAGGCAGCCTGGGCCGCCATCGTCGAGGGGTACGGCGATGAACCGGCCGACCCGCCGGGCGCCAAGCCGTTCAAGTCGGTGGAGGACCTCGCCCTGCTCGAGGGTGATCTGAACAAGACGCCGAAGTACGACAGGGCGGCGGAGGCCGAGCCCGATCCGGAGGATCCGGACGCGGGTGCTGACGCGGGGCCTGCTGCGGGGCCTGATGCGGACAAGCCCGCGCTGGGCAGCTCGATCACGTTCGCGCCGGGTATCGGTGGCCCGCGCGACTACCAGGTGGCCGACGCGAAGGACGACGACCTCGACGAGAGCGACGAGGGCCACTTCGTGCCGCCGGAGCCGCCGCCGCTGCCGGAGTCCGATGTCACGGCCAAGTTCGCCTGGCTGGCAGTGGTCGGCGGGCCGGTGCTGATGCTGGTGGCGGTGCTGCTCCAGTGGAACATGACGTGGTGGCTGACGACGCTCTGCGTCGGCGGCTTCCTGGGCGGCTTCGGCACGCTGGTGGCCCGGATGTCGCACGGCGACGACGAGGACGACGACGATCCGGGCCGCGGCGCGGTGGTCTGACTCTCGACGCGGCTTCTCGACGCGGCGTCGGCCTCCGGCCGTCGGACGCGGCTCAGCGGGCACTCGGTCCGTCGGACGACACCGCGGGGACGCGTAGGGCCGCCAGCACCGGCAGGTGGTCCGTCGCCGCGCGAAGGTCAGCCCGGGTGATGCCCGGCAGGGTCAACGGCACTCCGCAGCCCAGCACTTCGACGCCCGGGGTGGCGAGAATCGCGTCGATCCGCTGGTGTGGGTCGTTCGGTGTCGAGGTGTGCTCGCCGCCCCAGGGCGCGACCGCCCAGCAGTCCTGCAGCTCCCCCGCAAGTCTGCGGAAGCTCCGGCCGCTGGGCCGGTCGTTCAGGTCGCCCGCCGCGATCGCGTACGGCACGTCCATCGCCTTCAGCCGGTCCAGCAGCATCCCGGCCTGCGCATAGCGCTCGTCGCTCTGCAGACTCAGATGACAGCTGAGCAGCCCGATCCGGGCGCCCCCGATCTGTACGACCGCCGTGGCGAAGCCGCGCCGGTGCAGGCGGGGGGTGAGCGGCAGCAGCACATCCTCCGTACGCTCCACGGTCGCCCGCAGCGAGCAGAGCAGCAGCGGGCCGGCCGCGGTGGCCCCGCCGGTCAGCACCACCAGCTCGCTCTTGGCGGCCAGCCGCGCCGCGTGCTTGCGCCAGCGGAAGAAGCGCGGGGCCTCCTGGATGAACACCAGGTCGGGCGCGCAGGCGCGGATCACCCGGGCCAGCGCGTCCTCGTCGTCGCGCATGGAGCGGATGTTGTAACTGAGCACGCGGATCACGGCCGAACCGTCCGGTTCGGTGCGGGAGTTTGGCAGTGCGGTGATCGCCATGCGCAGCAAGATACGCGGGTGCGGGTCTTTTCTGGGGCTCCGCCCCAGACCCGCCCCCTACGCCCTCGCGGGCGTGGGGGACCCCCAGTCCTCAATCGCCGGACGGGCTGAGTTTCAGCCCGTCCGGGTGCAGAAATTCAAGCCCGTCCGGCGTTTGAGGACGGACCTCCAGCCGGCCCGGGGGGCCAAAATCAAGCCCGCCCGGCGCTCAAGAATCAAGCCCGCCCGGCGATTGAGCACGGACCTCCAGCCCGCCCGGGGGGCCAAAATCAAGCCCGCCCGGCGATTGAGGGCGAACCTCCAGCCCGTCCGGGGGGCCGAATATCAAGCCCGTCCGGCGATTGAGGACAAAGAAGCTAGCCCTGGCGGGCCAGGTCCGCCGCGCCCACCAGGCCCGCCCTGCCGCCCAGTTGCGCCGCCACCACCTGCGCGTGCGGACGCCACCTGCCGCCGATCAGCCAGCGGCGGAAGGACTTGCGGATCGGGTCGAGGACCAGCTCGCCCTCGTCGGAGAGGCCGCCGCCGACGATGAAGGCGGACGGGTCGAAGAGCGAGGCCAGGTCGGCCAGCCCCGCGCCCACCCAGCGGGCCAGTTCGCGGTACGAGTCGACGGCGACCGGGTCGCCCTGCCGCGCGGCCTCGCTGATGTGCTTGCCCTCGATGCCGTCGACCGTCCCGTCGCCGAGGCTGAGCAGGATCTCGGCGCTCTCCGGGGTGGCGTTGGCGCGCTGCTTGCCGTAGCGGACGAGAGCGCGCCCGGAGGCGTACTGCTCCCAGCAGCCCTGGCTGCCGCAACCGCACAGCAGACCGTCCGGGACGACCCGGATGTGGCCGAACTCCGCGGCCACGCCGAAGCGTCCTCGGCGCAGCTTGTTGCCGATGATGATGCCGCCACCGAGCCCGGTGCCGAGGGTGATGCAGATGACGTCTTCGTGGCCCTGGCCGGCACCGAAGCGGTACTCGCCCCAGGCGGCCGCGTTCGCGTCGTTCTCGACGACCACCGGGAGGCCGACGCGCTGCTCGACCTTGTCCTTGAGCGGCTCGTGGCGCCAGTCGATGTTGGGCGCGAACAGGACGGTGGCACGCTTGTCGTCGACGTATCCGGCGGCGCCGATGCCGACCGCCTCGATCTCGTGCCCCTCGCCGGCCCCGGCGACGGCCGAGCAGATCGCCTCGATGATGCCCTGCGGCGTCGACGGGGTGGGCACCTTGTGCGTCTCGAGGATGGTGCCCTCTTCGTCGACCACGCCCGCTGCGATCTTCGTGCCGCCGATGTCGACGCCGATGGTGAGTCCCATGTGTCCCTCAGTTTTCGGTCGAGCCCCGCTATGGCCAACCGTACCCGAGGGCGGGGCACGGCCTGGTCAGTCCAGGTCGATGTGCTCGCTCGCGCCGGGTCCGTCGTCACGCGGGTCCTGGTCGTCCTTGGAGGCGGTGGGCCGCTGGGTCCAGCGTCGCTCATGGCCCTCGACGGCGGATCGATACGCGGCGAGCAGCTCGCCGCCCGCCGCCGTGAGGTGGTCGAATACTTCAGGGTTGCGCTCTATGACCGGCTCTACGACGGCCTTCGCCTGGTTGAACAGCTGCTGCACGGTGTTCTGCGCGGCCATGCCGGGCAGCGACGTCTGGAACGAGGAGACCTTGTCGGCGACCGCGTCGAGGAGCTTGCGCAGCTCCTCGCCGGCCGAGCCGGGCGGCGGCCCGTACTGGGCGCGGCGGCGGGCCTTCTCCGCCTCCAGGTCCTCGGCGCACGCCTTGGCCCAGGCGTCGTCGTCGACGGCGGGACGCTCAGTGGCATCGCTCATGGCGTACTCCTGCGGAAGAACTGGCGGAAGAACTGAGGGTTTGTACGCTCGACGGTACCCGAATGGAGGCAGCGCGTTCAGCGTGCCCGCGGCCACAGATCGGGGTCAGGCTGGAAGCGGACCCGTAGCACGCCGTCCGTGAGACCCGCGCCCGCCACGGTGCAGCGGCGCAGCGCGGAGGGCAGCGGCACGATCCTGCGGAACGGTCCGACGGTGATCAGGAGTTCATCCCCTCGGCGGACGAGTGCGAGCTCCTCCTTGACGGCGCCGGGCAGCGGGAGCTCCCAGACGAAGACACTGTCGGTGCCGTGCCCCTCCGCGACCCGCCATGGGTCCTCGCGACGCTCGCCGCGGTGCCGGTGCGGTGCGGGGGCTCCGAGGGTTTCGAGGGCCCCGACGGCTTCGACGGCGAGCCCGTCGCCAGTGTCGAGGAGGGCGAGGTCCTCGAGGCCGCGCGGGTCCCGGCCGAGGTGGGGCACCTCGCGGATCGAGCCTTGGGGCAGCGCCCAGTCCTCGTACCACTCGCTCAGGCACTTCTCCTGCTGTGCGGAGAGGGTCGCGAGCCAGCTGTCTGCCGAGCCCCGCGGCAGGATCCGGTTCGGTACGAGGGTGTCGACAGGCAGTCCGTACAGCGCGAGCCCGGCACGGGCGGTGCGCAGGGCGTCGGCGGCCGCGGGTCCGGGCTCGGCGACCACCCGCAGCGTCGTGCCGGCGGATTCGATCATCGCTTGGACGCCGGCCAGTTCGCTGTCCCAGCGGTTCGCGGTCTCGTACAGCCACTGCGCGGGCATCGGCACACCGGCGAGCTGGGCGAGCATCGGGCGCAGAGCCCGGGCGGCCTGCCGTTCCAGCGGCAGCAGGCGGCGCAGATAGCGGCGCAGCTGTTCGGGCAGGGCGAGCAGCGCGATGGTCTCGCGCAGCGGCGGCAGGTCGAGGACGACCACGTCCCAGTCGCCGGCGGTCTTCAGCGCGCGCAGCAGGGCGAACTGCTCGCTGCCGGGGAGCTCGGTCAGCTCCTCGTCCTCGAGTCGCGCCGCGCCCAGCAGATCGAGCCCGGCGCCGGCGCGCTCCTGGAGCGAGAGGAACTCGGCTCGGAAGTCGGCACCGGAGTCGATGCGAGCGGCCCACAGGCCGTCCGTGATCCCGTCCGGTGCGTCGGGGCGGCCGGTGACAGGCGCGCCGAAGACGTCGCCGGGCTCGGCGGAGAGGAACAGGGCGCGTTGGCCGCGCCGGGCCGCAGCGAGCGCGGTGGCAGCGGCGAGGGTGGTTCGGCCCGCGCCGCCGAACCCGGTGACGAGGACCGTGCGCATCAGGCGACGGGCCCGCTCTCGACGCGCTTCTTCAGACCGGCCAGGGCGCGGTCGATGATGACCTTCTCGGCCTTGCGCTTGATCATGCCGAGCATGGGGATCTTGACGTCGACGGTGAGCTGGTAGGTGACCTCGGTGCGGTCACCGCCGCCGACCGCGGCGAGGGTGTACGAACCGTCGATGGCGCGCAGCATCTGGGACTTCACGAGCGTCCAGCTGACCTGGTTTTCGCCGTTCCAGGTGTACGCGAGGGTGTGGTCGTCCTTGATCGCGCCGGCGTCGAGCACCAGCCGGACCTGCTCGGCGCGACCCTTGGCGTCGGTGGCGAGCACCTCGGCCTCCTTCACCTCGCCGGTCCACTCGGGGTAACGGGCGAAGTCGGAGATCACGCCCATCACGTCGGCCGGCGCCGCCTCGATCGTGATGCTCGAGCTGGTGTGTTCCGCCATCGCTGCGGCTCCTCACAGTGCGGTACGGACCGGGGGTGGTGTGGGGTGCAGGTTATCGCGACCCGACTGGCCACCACTCCAGGGCCCGGCCAGTCACCGCTCCCAGGCCCAGCGGTTCACAACTCCAAGGTCCAGGGGCGACCGGTCGAAGCGAAATGCCCGACGTTCACGCACTCCGTCGAGCCGATGCGCATCCGGCGGGCGAGCGGCTGGTGGACGTGGCCGAAGAGGGCGTACCGGGGCCGGGTGCGGCGGATCGCCTCCAGAAGGGCTCGGCTGCCGCGCTCGAAGCGGCGCGGGACGGTGTCGTACGTCAGCTCGGGAACGTCCGGAGGAATGTGCGAGCAGAGCACATCGACCTCCCCGAGCGCTTCGACCTTGGCGGCGAACTCCTCGTCGGAGATCTCGTACGGAGTGTGCATCGGGGTGCGCAACCCGCCGCCGACGAAGCCGAAGACGCGGCCTCCGATCTCGATGCGCTCGCCGTCGAGGACGGTGGTGCCCGGCCGTGCGTACTCCGGCCAGAGGGTCGGCATATCGACATTGCCGTAGGTGGCGTACGTCGGGGTGGGGAAGGCCGCGAACAGCTCGGCGTACTGGCGGCGCACGGCGGATTCGATGGCGGTCTCCCGGTCCATCTCCAGCTCGGCCCAGAGTCTGCGTCCGAGCTCGCGGGCCGCGTCGTAGCGGCGGGCGGTGCGCAGTTCCACGATCAGATCGGCGTTCTCGACGCCGAAGAGGTCGGGGAAGATGCCGCGCGAGTGGTCGGCATAGTCGAGGAAGAGCACGAGGTCACCGAGGCAGATGAGCGCGTCCGCGCCGTCTCCCGCCTGAGCTAGATCCTTGGCATTGCCGTGTACGTCACTGACCACGTTGACTCGAATGCCTCGCATGGTGATCACCCTAGGACGCCGGTTCACGGCTCGGTAGAGCGGGGCGGACCAGCCGTTCTTCCGAGTCGTCATGAGTGTGGACTACTCTGCGCGAAGCACCGCCATCACGTGTGACGCAGCGAACATCTGGCCTGAACCCCCTATCCGGAACCGAGTACTGGTGGGTAACGTCCGAGCAGTCCAGTCGTGCTCACCCCACTGAGCACCTGCCCGATCTTGGACCGCAACCGGTGCATCACACAGAGCCGTGGCGCCGGCGCCCGATGAGGAGCAGCAGTCTTGCGCGAGTTCAGCCTTCCGGCCCTGTACGAGGTCCCCGCGGACGGCAACCTGACGGATCTCATCCGCCGCAATGCCACTCAGCATCCCGATGTCGCGGTGATGGGCAGAAAGGTGGCGGGCGTCTGGACGGACGTCACCGCCACCCAGTTCCTCGCCGAGGTGCGGGCCGCCGCCAAGGGCCTGATCGCCTCCGGTGTGCAGCCCGGTGACCGGGTCGCCCTGATGTCCCGTACCCGCTACGAATGGGTGCAGCTGGACTTCGCGATCTGGAGCGCCGGCGCGGTGACCGTGCCGGTGTACGAAACCAGCTCGGCCGAGCAGGTCCAGTGGATCCTCGGCGACTCCGGCGCGGTCGCAGTGATCGTCGAGGGCGAGGCGCACGCCGCCGCCGTCGAGTCGGTACGGGACCGGCTGCCCAGCCTGCGCCACAGCTGGCAGATCGAGCAGGGCGCGGTCGAGCAACTGACCGCCGCCGGCGCCGAGATCACCGACGAGCTGCTCGACGAGCGCAGCGCGAGCGCCAAGGCGGACGACGCGGCGACCATCGTCTACACCTCCGGAACCACCGGCCGCCCCAAGGGCTGTGTGCTCACCCACCGCGCGTTCTTCGCGGAGTGCGGCAACCTGGTCGAGCGCCTCAAACCGCTGTTCCGTACGGGCGAGAGCTCTGTGCTGCTCTTCCTCCCGGCAGCGCATGTCTTCGGCCGCATGGTCGAACTCGCGGCCGTGATGGCGCCGATCAAGCTCGGCTGCGTACCGGACATCAAGAACCTCACCGACGAGCTCGCCTCCTTCCGGCCGACGCTGATCCTCGGTGTGCCGCGCGTCTTCGAGAAGGTCTACAACTCGGCGCGCGCCAAGGCGCAGGCGGACGGCAAGGGCAAGATCTTCGACAAGGCCGCACAGACGGCGATCAGCTACAGCCGCGCGCTGGGGACCCCCGAGGGCCCGTCGATCGGTCTCAAGTTCAAGCACAAGGTCTTCGACAGGCTCGTCTACAGCAAGCTGCGGGCAGTGCTGGGCGGGCGCGGTGAGTACGCGGTCTCCGGCGGCGCGCCGCTGGGCGAGCGGCTCGGGCACTTCTTCCGCGGCATCGGCTTCACGGTGCTGGAGGGCTACGGCCTCACCGAGTCGTGCGCGGCGACCGCGTTCAACCCGTGGGACCGGCAGAAGATCGGCACGGTCGGTCAGCCGCTGCCGGGCTCGGTGGTGCGGATCGCCGACGACGGCGAGGTGCTGCTGCACGGCGAGCATGTCTTCCAGGGGTACTGGAACAACGAGGCGTCGACCGCGGAGGCGCTGGCCGAC
Source organism: Streptomyces sp. NPDC002868 (assembly GCF_055563295.1). Taxonomy (NCBI): domain Bacteria; kingdom Bacillati; phylum Actinomycetota; class Actinomycetes; order Kitasatosporales; family Streptomycetaceae; genus Streptomyces; species Streptomyces sp. NPDC002868. Next base: position 434,549 of record NZ_JBVHDR010000003.1, read on the forward strand.
GGCTGGTTCCACACGGGTGACATCGGCACCCTGGACGAGGACGGATACCTCGCGATCACGGGCCGCAAGAAGGAGATCCTGGTCACCGCGGGCGGCAAGAACGTCGCTCCCGCGGTGATCGAGGACCGCATCCGCGCGCACGCGCTGGTCGCGGAGTGCATGGTGGTGGGCGACGGCCGGCCGTTCGTCGGCGCGCTGGTCACCATCGACGAGGAATTCCTGGGGCGTTGGGTCTCGGACCACGGCAAGCCGGCCGGTTCGACGGCGGCCTCGCTGCGCGACGATGCGGATCTGCTCGCGGAGGTCCAGCAGGCGGTGGACGACGGCAATGCGGCCGTCTCCAAGGCGGAATCGGTGCGGAAATTCCGCATTCTCTCCTCCCAGTTCACTGAAGAGGCGGGACACATCACGCCGTCGCTGAAGCTGAAGCGCAATGTGGTGGCGAAGGACTTCGCCGACGAGATCGAGGCGATCTACCGCGGCTGATCAGCCGCTGGGGTCCTCGGCGAGGATCCGGGTCATGTTCCGTTCGGCGAGCGCCGTGATGGTGACGAACGGATTGACCCCGATCGAGCCGGGGACCAGGGCGCCGTCGGTGATGTACAGCCCTGAATACCCTTTGGCACGGCCGTAGTTGTCGGTTGCCCGGCCCAGTACGCAGCCGCCCAGCGGGTGGTACGTGAAATCGTCGGCGAAGGTCTTGTTGCCGCCGAAGAGGTCGTACCGGTAGATGGTGGCGTTGACCCTGTTGATGCGGTCGAAGAGCGATTTGGCCGCTTTGACGGAAGGCTGGTTCTGCGCCCGGGTCCAGTCGAGCTTCGCCGAGTCGGTCGCCGCGTCGTACGCGAAGCTGCCGCGCTCCGGGTTCTTGGTGATCGCCAGATAGAGGCTGATCCAGTGCTCGAACCCCATCGGCAGCGGCGCTATCTCGGCGAAGACGGGGTTGGTGGGATTGGCCCAGTCGTCGATGCCCATGGTGGGCATGGTCGCCTGGTTCGCCCCGACGGTGTCCCAGATGTGGTTGGCGCGGCCGGTCATCACATTGCCGTTGTGGCCCCAGCCCTTGCCGACCTCGGTACTGAGTCCGGGCAGGGTCCCCTTCTCCCGGGCGCGCAGCAGGAGTTCGGTGCTGCCGATACTGCCGGCGCCGAGGAAGAGCTGCCTGCAGCCGATCTCCTTGGTCTCGACGACGCGACCCGCGGTGTCCGTGCGGTCCACGGTCAGGACGTAGCTGCCGTCAGGTTCTGTCCGGATGCCTCTGGCCCGGCTCATGGTCTGGATGGTGACGTTGCCGGTGCCGAGCGCGGCGGCGAGATAGGTCTTGTCGACGCTGCGCTTGCCGTGGTTGTTGCCGTAGATGACCTCGCCGCCGAGCGCCGACCTGGTGGCCTGGCCGGCGGCTTCGCGCTGCATGTAGCCGAAGTCGTAGACGTTCGGCACGAAGACGGTCTTCAGTCCGGCGTTCTGGGCGTGCTTGCGCGAGATCCGCGAGAAGCGGTACCACTCGGTGGACTCGAACCAGGCCGGGTCGACGGTGTTGACGCCGAGCATCTGGCGGGCCCGCGGGAAGTACGTGCCGTACATCTCCGCGGCGTCGACCTGGGGCAGCACCTCGGAGAAGTACGTACGCGGCGGGGTCACCGCCATTCCGCCGTTGACCAGCGATCCGCCGCCGACGCCCCGGCCGACGAAGACGGACATCTCGGCGTAGCGGACCCGGTCGAGGACACCGGGGTAGGGGCTGATGTCCTTGTTGACGACGTCCAGCCAGAGGAAGGTGGCGAGCGGCGCCTCGGTGCGGGTGCGGAACCACATGGAACGCCGATCGGGCGCTCCGGTGGTACAGAAGATCTTGCCGTCCGGGCCCGGGGTGTCCCAGAGCCGGCCCATCTCCAGGACGAGGGTGCGCACGCCCGCCTCGCCGAGGCGGAGGGCGGCGACGGCGGCGCCGTAGCCGGAACCGATCACGATGGCGGGGGCGTAGTCGGCGGCCGTCGGCTGGATGGCGGCTGCCGAGGAGAGACCAATGCGGGTGAAGCCGAGCGCGGCCGCTGTCTGCAGGGCGGCGATGCCCAGCAGTTGACGGCGCGTCAGATGTGATGTCATGTCCGGAGCATGGGCGGAATCCCACCTTCCGCCCATGCTTCGCGCGGCTTAAAACTGACGCACCATCAAAAAAGACTTTACGCAGCTCAGAGAAGTGTCCGAAGTTTCTCGGCCAGCAGGTCCCAGCGCCACCTCTCCTCGACCCACTCCCGGCCGCGCTCCCCCATCCGCTGCCGCAGCCCGGGATCTTCGAGCAGGGCCACGATCCGCTCGGCCGACTCCCCGGCCGAGCCGCCGCGGACCACCCAGCCCGTCTCTCCGTCGAGTACGGCGTCGGGGGCGCCGCCCGAGTCGCCCGCGACGACCGGCAGACCGGTCGCCGATGCCTCCAGGTACACGATTCCGAGGCCCTCGACGTCCAGGCCGCCCCTTCGGGTACGGCAGGGCATCGCGAAGACATCACCGGCGCCGTAGTGGGCGGGCAGCTCCTCCCAGGGCACGGAGCCGGTGAAGCGGACCGACTGCGCGACCCCGGTCTCGTTCGCCAGCTTCCGCAGATCGTTCCCGTACGGACCGCCGCCTACGATCAGCAGCACCGCGTCCGGCACCTTCGCCAGGATCTCGGGCATCGCCAGGATCAGCGTGTCCTGGCCCTTGCGCGGCACCAGCCGCGATACGCACACCACCACCGGCCGGTCGGCGAGCCCCAGGCGCTCCCGGACCGCGTCCCCGCCCGAGCCCGGGTGGAAGGTCTTCTCGTCGACGCCGGGCGGCAGTTGGACCATGCGGCCGGCCGCTTCCGGCGTCAGCGCGGCGGCTATGCGCGAGCGTGTGTACTCACCCAGATAGGTGATCGTGTCCGTGCCCTCGCCGATCCGCCGCAGCAGTTGCCGGGACACGGGCAGCTGCGCCCATCCCGCCTCATGGCCGTGCGCGGTGGCCACCAGCCGCCGCGCTCCCGCCCTGCGCAGGGCGGGCGCCATCAGACCGAGCGGGGCGGCCGCCCCGAACCACACGGATTCGCAGCCGTGCTCGCGCAGCAGCTGGGTCGCCCTCCGGGTGACGCGCGGGGTAGGCAGCAGCATCGTCGTACGGTCTCGTACGACCGTGAAGGGCTGCTCGGCATCGAACGCGGCGGTCGCCTCGGCACCCTCGCGGCCGCGCTTCCAGGTGGAGGCGTAGACGACGAGCTGCTCCGGGTCCAGCCGCAGCGCCATGTTGTGCAGGAACGCCTGGATGCCGCCGGGCCTGGGCGGAAAGTCGTTGGTCACGATCAGGGTCTTGTGCATTGCCGCCGACAGTACCCAACGGCCCTGCCTCACCGCTCAGGCACAGCCCTGCCCGGCATCATGGGCACCCGCAATTCCCCCTGAATGGGATGAGGTGCTCATGGCGGACGCAAGCGGCAGCGGCGGCGGCACGCGGCTTACCCTCCCGGTGTGGATCACCCCGGTATCGATCGTTCCGGTGTGGATCATCACCAGGACCGCACTGCTGCTCTGCGTCTTCAAGGTCGTCACCGTCCCCGGCCCCGATGTGACCAGCGACATCTCGGTGATCTACCAAGGCTGGTACGAGGTGCTGAAGTCCGGCACCTTCCCGCTGGACGACGTCGCCTGGCAGTACCCGCCCGCCGCCGCGCTCGCGATCCTCTCCCCCGCCCTGCTGCCCTTCCTCGGCTACGCATCGGCCTTCTTCGTTCTCGCCCTGCTCTGCGACGCGCTGGTGCTGAGCCTGCTGCTGTACGCCGGCGGGCGGCCCGGCAAGTCGCAGCGCGGCAGCTGGGTGTGGGTCGCGGGCGTACCGCTGCTGGGCCCCACCGCGTACGCCCGCTACGACCTGATGGTCACAGCCGTCGCCGTCGCCGCCCTGCTGGCCGGGGCACGCCATCCGCGCACCCTGGGCGCGCTGGCGGGCTTCGGCGCCCTGCTGAAGGTCTGGCCGCTGCTGCTGATCGTGGGCACCCCGCGCGGCCGGGCCACCCGCCGCTCCTGGGCCACCGCGGCGGGCACGGCGGCCGCCCTGGCGCTGCTGCTCTACGCGACGATGCCGGGCGCGCTGGCGTTCCTCACCTTCCAGCGCGACCGGGGCACCGAGATCGAGTCGCTGGGCGCGCTGGTCTTCCAGGTGGCGCGGCACTTCGGCTGGCAGGGCGAGGTGCTGCTGAACTACGGGTCTGTGGAGTTCGTCGGCCCGTACGTCACGCTCGTCTCCACGCTCGCCCTCGCCCTCACCCTCCTCGCCTTCGGCTGGCTGGCCCTGTGGCGGCTGCGGGCCCAGAAGTTCGCGCCGAGCACGCCGTGCGACGCGGCGTTCGCCGCGGCGTTGCTGTTCACCACCACAAGCCGGGTGATCAGCCCCCAGTACATGATCTGGCTGGTCGGCCTGGCCGCCGTGTGCCTGGCCTTCCGGGGCAGCCGGATGGCTCTTCCCAGCTGGCTGGTGCTGGCCGCCACGGGGGTCACGCTGCTGGAGTTCCCGGTCTGGTTCGCGCACGTGGTGGCCGGCGACCGGCTGGGCGTGCTGCTGCTGGCCGTACGCAATGGGCTGCTGGTCGCGGCGACGCTCACCGCGTGCCTGCGGCTGTGGCGGCAGACGGTGGCCGAACCGCGCCGCCGCCTGTCGCTCAGCCGTCCAGCCGCTCGCGCAGATACTCCCGCCAGCGCACCGTGAAGTCCTCCCGCGTCGTGCCCAGTACATCGGCCATCGCCTTTTCGACGGCAGCCGCCCGGTACTTCCCCGCGCCGACGGCCCGGTAGAACGACGTCAGCTTCTTCTCGCCCCAGCGCGCGGCGATCAGCTCGCAGGCCAGCCAGCCGCCCTCGTACGCGCGCGCCAGCTTGTCCCCGTCGCCGTCGAAGGCGAAGTCCTTGTCGGACGGCAGCGCGGCCGGTACATCGCCGCGCACGACCGCGCGCTGGAGTTCGGGGGCGGTCTGCCCGGCGCTGCGGCCCGTGCCGCGGTACGCCGCCCAGTCGGCGAAGCCCTCCGAGAGCCACATCGGGGTGGCCGCCGAGGTGTACGCGCGCGTAGCCACATGGGCCGCCTCATGCGTGAGCACGATGCCCTGGCTGAAGTCGCCGAGCGCTCCGTACGCTTCGGGGTTGACGATCACCCGGTCCGCGGGCACTGTCCCGGCCGCCCCGGTCTCGCCCGTGGTGACCGCCGCGATCCCCCGGTACCCGGCCGCGGGCGCCCCCAGCAGCCCTCCCATGGCGTCCAGCGAGGCGGGGACCAGGATCACCAGGCGCCCCGCCCAGGGGGAGCTCCAGACGTCCGAGACGGCGGGCACGGCCCGGTCGGCCTTCGTCGCGAGGGCACGCAGCCGCGCCACATCCTGGCCGACGGCGAGGACCAGGCTCCGCTTGCCCCGGACGACCTGGACATCGCCCTGCTGCCAGAGCTGCTGGCCGCCCTGCTTGCTCGCGCGGTCGGCCGTGATGTACCAGCGGCCCTCATGTTCGGCGAGCTCCAGCGTGCGGGAGGCGGTCACCGGGGCGGTGTCGTATCCGTCGATGCGGTAGCGCAGTTCGGCCTCGGCGACCGCCCGCGCGCCCTGCCGTTTCACATCGCTCAGCCGGTACTCCCAGGAGCGCAGCGGCACATCCGCGAGGTTATGGAACTCCCTGCGCTCCGTCGCCCGCAGCACCGGGGCCTTGGGATCGAGCGCGGCCAGATAGGAGCTCTCGTCATGTCCGAGGACGGCGGCCGCGCGCCCGTCGAGCGTGCGCTGGATGTCCCGCATCGTGGTGTCGGACGCCTCGGGGGCCGCGCAGCCGGACGCCAGCAGGGCGGCGGCGAGGCCCAGCCCCGCCGCACGCCGTACCGCTCGACGCCCCATGCGCCCCTGACCTGCCACGTGGACGATCGTACGGAACGCGGCGCGGAACGGAACGCGGCTCAGACGCGGGTGACCGACGAGATCGGCATCATGCCGACCGGGTCGTAGCGGACCGCCGCCCCGGGGTAGGGCGCGTGCACGACCTGCCCGTTGCCCATGTACATCCCGACATGACTGGCGTCGCTGCGGTACGTCACGAGGTCGCCGGGCCGCGCCTCGGACAGCGAGACCTGCCGGCCCGCATACCGCTGCGCCTGCGAGGTGCGCGGCAGCCCGACGCCCGCCTGCGCGTACGACCACTGGGTGAGCCCCGAACAGTCGAAGCCGGAGGGCCCGTTGGCGCCCCACACATAGGGGCGGCCGACGGCGCTGCGGGCCGCCATCACCGCGGCGGCCGCCCGCGAGGAGGCGGGCGCGAGGCCGGAGAGCTCGGGCAGGGAGCCGCGGCCGGAGCGGGATGCCCGGTCGAAGGCGGCGCGGTACTCGGACGGAAGGGCGTTCAGCAGCCGCTGCGCCTCGGCGAGTTTGCGCTCGACGGTGCGCTTGTGGTGTGCGACGGCGGTCCGGCTGCGCTCCAGCTCTGCGAGGTCGTGGTAGGCCTCCGTGCGCTGCTGGCCGAGTCTTCGCTGGGCCCGCCGAAGGTCCTGCAGGTCGGTTGCCTGCCGCTCGCTGATCCGGTCCAGGGTCGCCGCCTTGTCGAGGTAGGTGTCCGGGTCCGCGGAGAGCAGCAGGGCGAGCGCGGGGTCCATGCCGCCCGAGCGGTACTGCGCGCCCGCGACCGAACCGAGCGCTCCCCGCATCCGGTTGACGCGCTCCTGGCCGCGGGCCACGCTGTCCTGCGCCTGCGCCACCTGCTCGCGCAGCCGCTCGACCCGCTCACCGGCCTTGTTGAAGTGCTCGGTGGCCTGCTCGGCCTCCTCGTACAGCCGGTCGACCTTGGCCCGGGCGCTCTCCGCGGTGTCGTGCGGGTCAGCGCTCGCCGGTGCGGCCCCGAGCGCCGCAGCGGCCGTTGCCGCCGCGGCGGACAGGACGGTGACCCGGACACTCTGAGTGAGGCCGGACTGTGAAAGCCGTCGATGGGGCGCCACGGGCCGCGCTCCCTTCCGCTGTACGAGGGATGTTGCGCGGCAGACAGTAGCCGGGCGATCACACAGCGGCCAACGGCCCTGACATGCACAGAAAGTGACGCCCCGCCGGAGACCACAGGTCACCGGCGGGGCGCGACGTCAGTTACAGGCGCGGGAAATCCCCCGATTGGGCGTCAGATGCGTACGCCGAACTGGAACGGCATGTTGTTGATCGACTCGTAGCGCACGCTGGCACCGGGCTTCGGGGCGTGCAGCACCTGGCCGTTGCCCGCGTAGAAGCCGACGTGGTGCATGTCCCCGTAGAAGATGACCAGGTCGCCCTGCTGGAGCGCACCCTGCGAGTAGATGCGGGTGCCGGCGCTGGCCTGCGACTGGGAGGTGCGCGGTATGGAGACACCGGCCTGCGCGTACGCCCAGGAGGTCAGCCCGGAGCAGTCGAAGGAGCTGGGACCGGAGGCGCCGTAGACGTACGGCGAACCGATCTTGCTCTGGGCGGCGGAGAAGGCCGCGCCCGCGCGCTGCGAGGCGGGGACCGAATTACCGAGGTCCGCACGCGAGCTGGCGCGGTTGGCGCGCGACTCGTCGGCCGAGAGAGCGGCACGCTCCTGCGCGGTGAGCGAGTTGAGGAGCTTCTGCGCGGCGGCGAGCTTGGTCTGGACTTCCTTCTTCTTCTCGCCCAGCTCCTTGCGGGTGCTGGCCAGGTCGGCAAGCTTGTCCTGGGCCTCCTGGCGCTGCTGCGCGAGGGTCCGCTGCTTGGCCTGGATCTCCGACAGCGCCTCGGACTGCTTGGCGCCCAGCTGGTCCAGCGCGGAGGCCTTCTCCAGGTAGGTGTCCGGGTCCGAGGAGAGGAAGAGCTGCACCGCGGGGTCGATGCCACCGGAGCGGTACTGGGCGCTCGCCACCGAACCGAGGCCGTCGCGCAGGGTGTTGAGCTCGTCCTGTCCGCGGGCGACCTTGTCCTGCAGGGCGTCGACCTGCTTCTGGATCTTCCCCTGCTGCTCCTTGGCCCCGTTGTACTTCTCGGTGGCCGCCTCTGCCTCTTCGTAGAGCTTGTCGACCTTCTCCTTGACCTCGCTCTTGCTCGGCTTCGGGTCGGCCTGTGCGGCCTGGGAGGTCAGGGCAACGGCCGCGGCGGCGGTCGCGGTGAGCACGGTCACACGGGTGCGGCTCGGCTGCTTGGGACGACGGTGGGACGCCACGAAGGCGAGCTCCTTCTTCCTCGAGCCGCCTACCGGGCTGTGGGGGGTTGAATCCCCGGCGTCCGCACTTCAGGTCCTTACGGGGAAATAAAGGACTGAACTGCACGAACTCGGCGGTTCCTTCGCTGTCGCCCCGGGTGGGCGATCAACCGCGCGAAGGTTCGAGGCCCGACCCTAGTGACCTTCCCGTGATCAGTTCAAATCCTGTCGAGAAAAATCTCGGTCGCTGAGCGTTTTCTTTACCCGCATCACACGCGTAGTAATTGCCACTTGACACTACGTCCGTCAGACAAATAGCTAATTCGGGCATTTGGCACGGCAGTTAACTAGACACGCGAAAGCCGCTTCAGCAACAAGGCGGACGCGACGGGCCTCGCGCCCGCCTTCGCCACTCCGTCGGCGACTTCGCGGTCGGTGGAGACCACCACCACGGGCCGCCCCGGCGGCTCCGCCCGTACCAGCTGACGGATCAGTTCGTCGGCGGTCACGCCCGGCTTGGAGAACAGCACCCGCACTCCGCGCGGCGGTGCCAGCAGCACCGGAGCGGCCAGCTCCGCCCCGTCGAAGACACAGGTGATCTCGGCGCCGGTCTGCGCCGCGAGCACCGAGAGACCGCCGAGCAGCCGCAGCCGCTGCTTCTCCAGCGGCATCGTCGGATAGCCGGTCTTGGTGACGTTGTAACCGTCCACCACCAGATGCGCCTGCGGCAGCGCGAGCAGTTGGTCGAGGAGCGCGGGATCGGACTCGGAGAGCGCACGGGCCGCGATGTCCTTGGGCGACATCCGGCCCGGCTCGACCGCGTCGACCGTGTCGGCGGGATGGACGGAGGCGGGCGGCAGGGCCAGTTCCCGACGCAGCCCCTGGGCCGCGTCGAGCACCGTGTCCAGCAGCAGCCGCAGCCGCATGTCCTCGATCGAGCGACCCTCCCGGGCGGCCCGGCGGCTCGCCTCCAGCGCGGCCTCCGCCTCGCCGAGGCGGGCCTTGAGCCGGCGGCTCTCACTCTCGGCCGCCGAGACCTGGGCCGCGACCTCCGACCTGATGGCTTCGATATCGGCGTCTCTACGGCGCAGAGCGGCCTCGCCGCGCTTCACATCGCTCTGGGCGCTGCGCAGCTTTCGGCGAAGCGTTTCGGCTTCCTTGCGGGCCGCCTCCAGCTCCGTGCGCAGCCGCTCGGTCTCGCTCTTGGTCAGGCCGCGAGCCTCCGTCAGCTCCTCGCGCAGCCGCTCCAGCTCGCGCCGCCCGGCCTCGTCGGCGCGCTCGGCGTCCGCACGCAGGGCCTCCTCACCCGCGGCGGCGACAAGTTTCACCCATCCGGTGGGTCGCAGCACATAGGCGGCGGCCGCCACATCGACGGGGTCGGCGGCCGCGGGCGGCGATCCGGACTCCAGCGCCCGGGACAGCTCCGGCTGGGCCTGGCTGAGCCGCTCGCCGATACGCTGCCGGAAAACCGGGTCGCTCTCGAGGGCGGCGGCCATCGCGTTGCCCGCGAATTTGGCGCGCCGGGTGGGGGTGAACCGGGCGTACTGCCGCAGCTGGGCCGGAAGTTCGGCAACGGTCAGGCCGCCGAAAGCGTCCGAGACCAGCGCCATGACCCTGCGCCGTACGCCTTCCGGCAACGGGCGGTCGAGCGCCTCGGCGGCGTCACCGGCCGCACCGGCCGGCTCAGCGCCGCTTGCAGGCTGCTCCACGATCCGTCACCCCACTACCCGTTCGGGCCGCTCCCTCAGGAGCCGGCGCCCGGCCTGTCCACCAGCTCGATCTGGTCCACCGCGTTGCACCAACGGCAGCGCACCGACTCGATGGTCTCACTGACCACCTCGCGCTCCTCGACCGTCGGCTCTCCGGCCAGGTCCAGATGGACGTATTCGACGACCTTGGAGGAACGGGTGACATCGAAGCGTGTGAGGTTGCCGCAGAGCGTGCAGCGCCAGCGGGTACCGGCCGTCGGCGGGGGAACCGTCGTCATCGTGCCGTCCTCTTTCGTCGTGCGTATGCAGGTGCCGCTGTGCGCCGTCGAACCGCGGATGTACTGCCCGTAACCCTACGGCCTCGCCGGGACCCGATGGAGCGGCGAGGCACTCTGTACCGTTCAGGCCCACTACGCCATGCTCTGTCCATGATCAGTTGGCAGGGCGCGGCACGGGCTGCGGTACGGGTCGCGGTGACGGGGCCCGCGGTGACATACGGCGTGATCGCCGTGTGCTGTGCGGTGTTCCTCCTCAGCCCGGTCTCAGGCCTCAACCCTGTGTACGGCACCGGTGACACACTGCTCGCCGCCCAGAGCGCGTACTTCGAACGCTGGGGCGTGATCCCGGCGGAACTGCTGAACAGCTCACCCGGCACCCTCCACCCGCTCCTCACCCCTCTCACCGCCCTCTTTGTCCACGGCAGCTGGCTGCATCTGCTCGGCAACATGCTCTTCCTCTACGTCTTCGGGGCGATGGCCGAGGAGCGCATGGGGCAGCTGGAGTTCGCCCTCTTCTATGTGGGCTGCGGCTATCTCGCGCTGCTCGCCTACGCGGCGGCCAACGCCGACTCCGAGCAGACCCTGGTGGGAGGATCCGGGGCGATCTCGGGCGTGCTCGGCGCGTTCCTCTTCCTCTTCCCTAAGGCCCGGGTCACCAGTCTCTTTCCGTTCCTCTTCTTCCTGCCGTTGCGCTTCCCCGCGTGGATTGTGCTGATCTTCTGGTTCGTCCTGCAGTGGCTGGCTGCACAGGGCGCGGGCAGCGGCCCCGGCGTCGCGTATCTCGCGCATCTGGTGGGGTTCGGGGCCGGGTTTCTCTACGCCTGGGGACGATTCCGGCATGCGACTAGAGTGAAGGCCCAAGCAGCGGCCACCGAGGGAGAAAGCCAACCGTGATCACCGCGATCGTGCTCATCAAGACCAGCGTGGACCGCATCCCCGAGATCGCCGAGTCGATCGCTGCGCTGGACAGCGTCAGCGAGGTCTTCTCCGTCACCGGCACGTACGACTTGATCGCGATGGTGCGGGTGGCCAAGCACGACGACCTGGCGGACGTCATCCCGGGCCGCATCAGCAAGATCCAGGGCGTCGAGGGCACGGACACGCATGTGGCGTTCCGTACGTACTCGCAGCACGACCTGGAGGCGGCGTTCGCGATCGGCCTGGACTCGTAGCGCGTGGTGCCACATACACAACAAGCCCGCGCCTTTGGGCGCGGGCTTGTCCGGGTCCGGGGCGGAGCCCGGTGTCACACGGCCGGGACGCAGCGGCCGTCCTCCGTGCGGTAGTTCCACTTGGCGCCTTCGCGCACCAGCTCCTTCACCGCCCGTACGAAACGCTCCACATGCTCGTCCGGCGTACCCGCCCCGAAGCTCACCCGGATCGCGTTCAGCGAGGCTTCGCCCGGCGCAGCCTCCGGCGCGCCGCACTCGCCCGGGTCCTGCGGGTCGCTGCCCAGCAGGGTCCGTACCAGCGGGTGCGCGCAGAACAGCCCGTCCCGTACGCCGATGCCGTACTCCGCCGAGAGCGCGGCCGCGAAGTGCGAGCTGTTCCAGCCCTCGACGACGAAGGAGATGACGCCGACCCGCGTGGGGGTCCCCCCAGCGGAACGCGAGGGGGAGTCGTCCCCGAACAGCGAGAGCACCTTCACATCGGCCACCTCGGCCAGGCCCGCGCGGACCTTCGCGACGAGGTGCTGCTCCCGGGCGACCAGGTTGTCGAAGCCCGCCTCGGTGAGCGCCTTGCAGGCGGAGGCGATGGAGTAGACGCCGATGACGTTCGGCGAACCGGCCTCGTGACGGGCGGCCGTGGTGTGCCAGTCGACGTCCACGCCGCCGTCCGCGCGCCGCGCGACCTTGCGCGAGGCACCGCCGCCCGCGAGGTACGGCTCCGCGTCCTGCAGCCAGTCCGCACGGCCGGCCAGCACGCCCGAGCCGAACGGCGCGTACAGCTTGTGCCCGGAGAAGGCCACCCAGTCGACGTCCAACTCCTGTACGGAGACCGGGTGGTGGGGCGCGAGCTGAGCCGCGTCGAGCACGATCCGCGCGCCGTGGGCGTGCGCGGCGGCCGCGAGCTCCTGCACCGGCCACAGCTCACCGGTGACATTGGACGCACCGGTCACGCAGACCAGCGCCGCGCCGTACGGGTCACGTTCGGCGAGCGCGCGCTCCAGCGTGGCGATGGCGTCCTCCGGCGTGCGCGGCGCGTTCAGGTACGTCACCCGCGCGTCCCTCCAGGGCAGCAGCGAGGCGTGGTGCTCGGTCTCGAAGACGAAGACCTCGCAGTCGGCGGGGATCACGGCCGCCAGCAGGTTCAGCGAGTCGGTCGTGGAGCGGGTGAAGACCACCTGGTCGTCCGGGCGGCAGTCGAGGAACTCGGCGACCGTGACCCGGCTGTTCTCGAAGAGGTCGGTGGACAGCTGCGAGAGGTACCCGGCGCCGCGGTGCACGCTGCCGTAGTACGGGGCGTACGCGGCCACGTCGTCCCACACCCGCTGCAGGGCCGGGGCGCTCGCCGCGTAGTCGAGTGCGGCGTAGGTGACTTCGCCGCCGGTGACGAGCGGGACGGTGACGTCCCGGCCGAGGACGGGAAGCGGCGCGGCACAGGCGGGGTCGGCATCAGCGGTGGCGACAGCGGCGGGGGCGACAGCGGTGGCAACGGCGTTCGGGCGTGCGGACATGGCGGTATCTCCCGGCAGGACAAGGCTGGGGGTCCCCCCGACGAAGTCAGGGGGAGGCTTCGGTAGAACCTGTGCGCGGCACTCAACGGCCGCTCGGCGCACAGGGGTTGCCTCGAACACACGGCAACGCCGCACGGAGGCGTACTGAAGAAGGGGCGTGTAGCCCTATCGCATTCGCTTGCTCACGAGACTGCTCCCTTGAGGACCAGGACCCCAGGGCTTGCAGGGGTCCGCGCTTGCCGCAGACCTCGCTGCCTACGGCCTGGTCTTCACCCGGGGCACCCCGCCACGGACGGAGGGTTGCCGGACAGCGAGCCGGGGCCGTAGCTGTCACTCATGACCTTGAGGAGCATCCTGCCATACGTCCCACAGTGTGCAAGGCGAGGTCCAGTTCCTGAGACAGGAACCGAACCACGCCTTGCCTCACGCCACTGCAGTCTCAGGCGTTGCTCGCGGCAACCCACCGCTCGAGCACCGCTCTGGCCGCACCGGAGTCGATCGACTCGGCGGCCCTTTCGATGCCCGCCGCCAGCTGCTCGTTCAGCGTGCCGTCCGTCGGCTCCAGCGCGACGAGAGCCGCCGCCGCGTTGAGCAGCACCGCGTCCCGTACGGGCCCGGTCTCACCGCCGAGCAGCCTGCGCGCGACATCCGCGTTGAACGAGGCGTCGGCGCCGCGCAGGGCCTCGACCGGCACCAGGCCGATGCCGATGTCCCGCGGGTCGAAGGCCTCCTCGCGCACCGCCCCGTCCCGTACCACCCACACCCGGGAGGTCGCCGTCGTGGTCAGCTCGTCGAGGCCGTCGTCGCCGCGGAAGACCAGCGCCGAGGAACCGCGCTCGGCCAGTACACCGGCCAGAATCGGCGCCATCCGCGCGTCCGCGACACCGGTGGCCTGTGCCTTCACCTTCGCCGGGTTGGTGAGCGGGCCGAGGAAGTTGAACGTGGTGCGGATGCCCAGCTCCTTGCGGGCGGCCGCCACATGCCGCAGCGCCGGGTGGAACTTCACCGCGAAGCAGAAGGTGATGCCCGCCTCTTCCGCGACCTGGGCGACCCGCTGCGGGGTGAGCTCGAGATTGACGCCGAGCTTCTCCAGTACGTCGGACGCGCCGCTCGCCGACGACGCGGCGCGGTTGCCGTGCTTGACGACCTTCGCACCCGTCCCCGCGACCACGATCGCGGACATGGTGGAGATGTTCACGGTCTTGGCGCCGTCGCCGCCGGTCCCGACGATGTCGACGCTCGGCCCGGGCACCTCGATCAGGTTCGCGTGCGCGTACATGGTCCGTACGAGACCGGAGATCTCCTCGACGGTCTCGCCCTTGGCGCGCAGGGCGACCGCGAAGCCTGCGATCTGCGCGTTCGTCGCCTCGCCGCTGAGGATGCGGTCCATGGCCCACGCGGTGGCCTCCGCGCTCTGGTCGCGGTTGTCGAGGAGAGCGTTCAGCACCTGGGGCCAGGAGAGGTCCGCCACGCTGTCGCCGCCAACCGGGGTCACAACGTTCATGGTCCACTCCTGGGTCCACAGCCGAATAGGGATGGGTCCACCCTATCCAGCCCAGCAGACAGCGAAGAGCCCCGTCCGACGAATGGACGGGGCTCCAGCTGTGGCGACCTCGCGGTCGGGTGGGATCAGTGGTGGCCGTGGCCGCTCGTGATCTCCTTGTACTCCTCGACCGTGGCCCTGGGGATCTGGCTGTCTCCCCCGTAGTAGCCCTTGCTGAGCTTGGCCCGCAGCTTCTCCGTGAGCTTCACCTTGCGCTCGACACCGTTCTCGTCGACCGTCGGGCCGATCTCGGCCGGCTTGTACTGCTCGTGCGAGGTGAGCTTGTACAGCTCGCCCTGCGAGAGCGGCTCGTGGATCTCGACGAACTCACCGTGCGGCAGGCGCTTGATGATGCCGGACTCGCGTCCGTGCAGCACCTTGTCCCGGTCGCGGCGCTGGAGACCGAGACAGATCCGCTTGGTGATGACGAAGGCGATCACCGGGCCGACGAAGAAGGCGATCCGGGCGAACCAGGTGATGTGGTTGATCGACAGGTGGAAGAAGATGGCGACCATGTCGTTTCCACCGGCGATCAGCAGGATGACGTACCAGGTCAGCCAGGCCACACCGAAGGCCGTACGGGTCGGGGCGTTGCGCGGGCGGTCCAGGATGTGGTGCTCGCGCTTGTCCCCGGTGATCCAGGACTCGACGAACGGGTAGACCGCGATCACCGCAAGGATCATCGGGAAGATCATCAGCGGGATGAACACACCCAGAGCGAGGGTGTGGCCCGCGAAGTTGATCTCCCAGCCGGGCATGGCCCGGATCAGGCCCTCCGAGAAGCCCATGTACCAGTCCGGCTGAGCGCCGGTGGACACCTGGTCCGGACGGTAGGGGCCAAGAGCCCAGATCGGGTTGATCGAAGCGACCGCGGAGATGATCGAGATGATGCCGAAGACCAGGAAGAAGAAGCCTCCGGCCTTGGCCATGTAGACCGGCAGCAGCGGCATGCCGACGACGTTTTTGTTCGTACGTCCGGGGCCCGCGAACTGCGTGTGCTTGTGGTAGAAGACCAGGATCAGGTGGGCCACCAGCAGGCCCATCATGATGCCCGGCAGCAGCAGGACGTGGATCGAGTAGAACCGGCTCACGAAGTCCCCGCCGGGGAACTCCCCGCCGAAGAGGAAGAACGACAGGTACGTGCCGACGATCGGCATGGAGAGAATCGCGCCCTCCATGAACCGGACGCCCGTACCGGACAGCAGGTCGTCGGGGAGCGAGTAGCCGGTGAAGCCGGTGAACATGCCCAGGACCAGCAGCAGGAAGCCGAACAGCCAGTTGATCTCACGCGGCTTGCGGAAGGCGCCCGTGAAGAAGACGCGCATCATGTGCACGATCATGGCCGCGACGAAGATCAGCGCCGCCCAGTGGTGGATCTGCCGGATCAGCAGACCGCCGCGGACATCGAAGCTGATGTCCAGCGTCGAGGCGTACGCCTCCGACATCCGGATGCCCTGCATGGGCACGTACGAGCCCTCGTACACGACCTCGTTCATGCTCGGGTGGAAGAACAGCGTCAGATACACACCCGTGAGGATGATGATGATGAAGCTGTAGAGGGCGATCTCACCCAGCATGAAGGACCAGTGGTCCGGGAAGATCTTCCGCATGTTGGCCTTGGCCAGGGAGTAGATCCCGAGCCGGCCGTCCGCCCAGTCGGCGACCCGCTCACCCGCGGGTGCCTTGCGGTTCGTCTCAGATGTAGTACTCATCCGCGCTCCCAGAAGGAAGGACCGACGGGCTCTTCGAAGTCGCCGAGCGCCTCAAGGTTGCCCTCGGCGTTCACGCCGATCCGCAGCTGCGGGAGGGCGTGACCAGCCGGGCCGAAGATGACGCGGGCGCCGTCGGAGAGGTCGAAGGTGGACTGGTGGCAGGGGCAGAGCACGTGGTGCGTCTGCTGCTCGTACAGGCTGATCGGGCAGCCGACGTGGGTGCAGATCTTCGAGTACGCCACGATGCCCTCGTGCGACCACTCGAGTTCGCGCTTGTCCTTGATGTCGTCCGGCTGGATCCGGACGATCATCAGGGCCGCCTTGGCGATTTCCTTCTGGAAGTCGTGGCTGTCCTCCTCCAGGCCCTCGGGCATGGCGAAGGTCAGCGAACCGACGACGATGTCCTCGGGACGCAGCGGCTCATTCGTGTTCATGTTGATGAGCTGCTTGCCCTTGGCCCACAGGGTGGACCGCAGCTTCTTCTCGGGCAGCGGGCCCAGGTCGCGCAGCAGCACCACACCGGAGAGCGGCACCAGCGCCAGCGCGCCGAACATCGTGGTGCGGATCAGCTTGCGCCGGCCGAAGCCGGACTCCTCGGCGCCCGCCGCGAAGTCGGTCATGACCTTGGCCCTGACCTCGGGAGGGGCCGCGATGGGGTGCCGCTCGTCGGCGATCTCCACATCGGACATCAGGGTGCGGGCCCAGTGGACCGCGCCCGCGCCGATGCAGAAGAGCGCGATGCCCAGCGTGGTGCCCAGCGCGAAGTTGAGCGCGCTCACATGGCCGATCGGCCAGATGTACACGATCTTGTCGACCGGGAAGATGACGTACGAGGCGATGAAGGCGACGGTGGCCAGCATCGACAGCGTGAACAGGAAGGCGACCGCGCGCTCGGAGCGCTTGGCTGCCCGCTCGTCGATGTCCTGGATGCGCGGCTTGTGGGGCGGCAGCCCCGGGTCCGCGAACGGGTCGTCGGCGACCTTTACCGCGCCGTGCGCGGTGTCCTGCTCAGCAGGCAGGTTCTCTTCTGGAATCTCTTGGCTACTCATGACTTCTTGGCCTTAGCGGTGTGGGCCGCGACCCAGACGGCAACTGCGATCAGTGTCCCCAGCCCGAAGACCCAGCCGAACAGACCCTCGCTGACGGGGCCGAGGCCACCCAGCTTGAGGCCGCCGGGGCTCTCGGCCTCTCCACTGTTCACGGTGTGGAGGTACGCGATGATGTCGCGCTTCTGCTGCTCCGGCAGCGTCGTGTCGGGGAAGGAGGGCATGTTCTGCGGGCCGGTCTGCATGGCCTCGTAGACATGCTTGGGGTCCACGTCCTCGAGGTTCGGGGCGTACTTGCCGTCAGTCAGGGCACCGCCCTCACCGGTGAAGTTGTGGCACTGGGCGCAGTTGGTGCGGAACAGGTCGCCACCCTTGGCGATGTCCGCACCCTCGGGGCTGTACTGCTTCTCGGTCGGCGTGATCGGACCGGCGCCGAGGGAGGCGATGTACGCCGCGAGCTGGTCGATCTCGCTCTGCGAGTAGATGACCTTCTTCTCCGGCACCTGGGCGCCGGGCTGCTGGGCCGGCATCCGGCCCGTGCCGACCTGGAAGTCGACGGCGGCGGAGCCGACGCCGACCAGGCTCGGGCCGTCAGAGGTGCCCTGACCGCCGGTTCCGTGGCAGCTGGCGCAGCCGACGGTGTAGAGCTTCTTGCCCTCCTTGATGGCGAGTGACTGGGCGGTTTCATCGGCCTGCGCCTTGTCCGCGGGTGCGAACGCGGCGTACAGCCCCCCAGTAGCCGCCAGCGCGAGGAGTAGGACGACGACCGCCGCCAGCGGATGGCGTCGTCGTGCGGAGAGCTTTTTCACGGATTACCCCGGTGTCAGGATCTTCTGCGTCGATGCTTCTGGACTGTGTCTGCTTCAGGCAGCGAGCTGCCCGCGCCACTACTTGATCATGTAGATCGTGGCGAAGAGGCCGATCCAGACGACATCGACGAAGTGCCAGTAGTAGGACACGACGATGGCGGCGGTTGCCTGCTCGTGAGTGAATCTCCTGGCCGCGTAGGTCCTCCCGAGAACCAGCAGGAAGGCGATGAGTCCGCCCGTCACGTGCAGGCCGTGGAAACCGGTGGTCAGGTAGAACACCGAGCCGTACGGGTCGGACGAGAGCGAGAGGCCCGCGTCCTTGACCAGCTCGGTGTACTCGAAGACCTGGCCTCCGATGAAGATCGCACCCATCACGAAGGTGATCACGAACCAGGTGCGGAGCTTCTTCACATCACCGCGCTCAGCGGCGAAGACGCCGAGCTGGCAGGTGAGGGAGGAGAGCACCAGGATCGTGGTGTTCGTCGCCGAGAACGGGAAGTTCAGGTGATCCGCCTGCGTCTTCCAGAACTCGGCACCCGTCACCGATCGCAGAGTGAAGTACATCGCGAAGAGGGCCGCGAAGAACATCAGCTCGGAACTCAGCCAGATGATGGTTCCGACGCTGGTGAGGTTCGGCCGATTGACCGACGGGTGCGCGTGCCCGGTTTCTACTGTCGTTGCTGTCGCCACGACCGACATTATGTCGGTCGCTTATCCCGCCCTCACTCCGGGGGGTGCCGTTCGGTGTGTCAGTGGGCTTTGTCCAGCCCGAACGGCCCATCGAAGCACTGCCCGAACTGCTGTTGACAGGGAGTCGGACGGAGTAGCATCCGGCGCATCGGTTCCTGATCCAACGACGGAGGAACAATGCAGGCGACTGCCACGGTCCTGGTCTACAGCGACGACTCGGGCACCCGGGAGCAGGTCCGGTTGGCGGCGGGACGCAGGCCGGCGGCCGACGTACCGCCGGTGGAGTTCCTGGAGTGCGCGACCCTGCCCGCTGTCCTCAAGGCGCTGGACGCGGGCGGCGTCGACGTCTGCGTACTGGACGGCGAGACGGTTCCGGCGGGCGGCATGGGCGTATGCCGGCAGATCAAGGACGAGATCTTCAACTGCCCGCCGGTGCTGCTGCTGATCGGCCGCCCACAGGACGCCTGGCTGGCCACCTGGAGCCGTGCGGACGCCGCGGTGACCCTTCCGGTCGATCCGGTGGAGTTCGCGGACGCACTGGCCGCCCTGCTGCGCGGCCGGCTCGGCGTCGACGCGTAGGACCTGGGCCGTCAGGCCCGGGACCCGTCAGACCTGGGCCGGTCAGACCTGGGGACGCAGCCGCGCCGCCGCCGTGGGGTCGCTGCCGTCCCTGGTGTCGGCCACCAGGGCGCTGCCCTTGCGCCACTTGTCCCAGGCCAGGTTCCAGTCGCCGAAGCCGTTGCCGAAGGTGTCCATCTCGTTCCCGCGGCTGTTGATGACCTTGACGATGTCGCCCTCGCGGACGGTCTTGTAGAACCACGCGGCGTTCCCGGTCGACATTCCGGTGCAGCCGTGGCTGACGTTGGCGTACCCCTGTGAGCCGACGGACCAGGGCGCGGCGTGGACGTACTCTCCGCTCCAGGTGACGCGTGTCGCGTAGTAGACGGGCAGGTCGTACGAGTCTGAACTGCCCTCGGCGATTCCGATGCTGGTACCGCGCATCCGTACGAAGTACTCCTTGCCGAGCACGACCTTGATTCCGTTACGGGTGGAGAAGCCGGGCTTGCCGGTGGTCACCGGAATGGTGTTGATCACTTCTCCGTTGCGCAGGACCGTCATGTTGTGCGCTCCGGCGTCGGTTATGGCCTCTATTCGGTCCCCGATGGTGAGCGCCAGCGGCTCCGAGGCGGTGCCGTAGATCTTGTCGGAGACCTTGACGCCCTGGAGGTTGCTGGTGGCGCTGACGGTCGCGCCGGTGGGCCAGTACTCCTTCGGGCGGAAGTGCAGCTTCTTGTCGTCGACCCAGTACCAGGAGCCCTCCACGGAGGGTTCGGACTCGACCCTCAGGGCGCGTTCGACGACGGCCCTGGCCTCCTTGGCCTTGACCGGGGCGCTGAGCTCCGCGGTTACGGGCTGGCCGACGCCGTACGTGCCCGCCTTCGGGCCGAACTTGACCGTCAGCAGCCGCTTGGCCGGGGATGTCTCGAAGGTGAGCGTGCGTGCGCCCGGGGCGCCGTCCTCGTCCTCCGTGGAGACCTTCACGGTGTACTTGACGCCGGCCGACAGCGGCGCGGTGGAGCGCCAGCGGGCGCCGTCCGCGGAGAGTTCGCCCGCGAGGTGGTGGCCCGAGTCGTCGGTGACCGTCACATCGGTGATCCGGCCGTCGCCGCCGTTGGTGGTGACCTCCAGGGGCTTGTCGGGGTCCACCTTGGCCCTGCTTTTGGGCGTGTTGAAGGAGACCTGCTCCGCCGCGTCGAAGGGCTTCGCTGCAAGCGGGTGGCTGTCGGAGTCGCCGCACGCGGCCGCTGCCGCCCCGAAGGACACGACCAGCAGGGTGCAGCTGAGAACGGTGCGGAAGCGCGGCGTTTGGTTCATATGCACACGTTATGAAGACAGGTCTGCAACGGCGCGCCGGGTGACTCCAAACGAGGGGCCCGGATCCCCCTCAGGAGTGAGAGGGATCCGGGCCCGGCCCGTGTGTTGCTGACGCGGTGTTACTGGTTCTGGCTCTCACCGCGGTAGTACTCGAACACCCAGCCCCAGAGACCGACCAGGATGACCGGGGCCGAGAAGTACAGCAGCCACCAGCCGAAGACGACGCCCAGGAAGGCCAGGGCACCTCCGACGGCCAGGGAGAGCGGCTGCCAGCTGTGCGGGGAGAAGAACCCCACCTCGCCGGCCTCGTCCGCCACGTCGGCGTCCTTGTTGTCCTGCGCCATGGAGTCGACCCGCCGGGCCGTGAAGGCCAGGTAGTAGCCGATCATGATGCTCAGGCCGAAGCCCAGGAAGAGCGCGGTGGTACCGGCCGGCTCCTTCGACCACACGCCATACAGGATGGCCATGGCGAGGATGAAGACGCTCAGCCAGAGGAACATCTTGCCCTGGATCCTCACTTGCCTGCCTCCTTCTCACCGGCGATGGCGCTGGCGCCGTGGCCGGCGTGCTCGAGCTGGTCGAGGGCCGCGATCTCCGGGTGGTGCAGGTCGAACGCCGGGGATTCGCTGCGGATCCGCGGCAGGGTGAGGAAGTTGTGCCGCGGCGGCGGGCACGACGTCGCCCATTCGAGCGAACGGCCGTAGCCCCACGGGTCGTCGACCTCGATCTTCTTGCCGTACTTGGCGGTCTTCCAGACGTTGTAGAAGAACGGCAGGACCGACAGACCGAGCAGGAACGAGCTGATCGTGGAGATGGTGTTCAGCGCCGTGAAGCCGTCGGCGGCGAGGTAGTCCGCGTAACGACGCGGCATGCCCTCGGCGCCCAGCCAGTGCTGCACCAGGAACGTGCCGTGGAAGCCGATGAACAGCGTCCAGAAGGTGATCTTTCCGAGCCGCTCGTCCAGCATCTTGCCCGTGAACTTCGGCCACCAGAAGTGGAAGCCGGCGAACATCGCGAAGACCACGGTGCCGAAGACGACGTAGTGGAAGTGCGCGACGACGAAGTACGAGTCGGAGACGTGGAAGTCCATCGGGGGCGAGGCCAGGATGACGCCGGTCAGTCCACCGAAGGTGAAGGTGACCAGGAAGCCGATCGTCCAGAGCATCGGTGTCTCGAAGGACAGTGAGCCCTTCCACATGGTGCCGATCCAGTTGAAGAACTTCACACCGGTCGGTACCGCGATCAGGAAGGTCATGAAGGAGAAGAACGGCAACAGCACGCCGCCTGTGACGTACATGTGGTGCGCCCACACCGTCACGGACAGACCGGCGATCGCGATGGTCGCGCCCACCAGGCCGATGTAGCCGAACATCGGCTTGCGGCTGAAGACGGGGATCACCTCGGAGACGATCCCGAAGAACGGCAAGGCGATGATGTACACCTCTGGATGGCCGAAGAACCAGAAGAGGTGTTGCCAGAGCAACGAGCCGCCGTTGGCCGCGTCGAAGACATGGGCCCCGAACTTCCGGTCGGCCTCCAGCGCGAAGAGCGCGGCGGCCAGCACCGGGAAGGCGAGCAGGACCAGCACACCGGTCAGCAGCACGTTCCAGGTGAAGATCGGCATCCGGAACATCGTCATGCCGGGCGCGCGCATGCAGATGATCGTGGTGATGAAGTTGACCGAACCGAGGATCGTGCCGAAGCCGGAGAAGGCCAGACCCATAATCCACATATCGGCGCCGATGCCCGGCGAGCGGACCGCGTCCGACAGCGGCGAGTAGGCGAACCAGCCGAAGTCGGCCGCACCCTGCGGGGTGAGGAAGCCGGCCACCGCGATCAGCGAGCCGAAGAGGTACAGCCAGTACGCGAACATGTTCAGCCGCGGGAACGCCACATCGGGCGCGCCGATCTGCAGCGGCATGATCCAGTTCGCGAATCCGGCGAACAGCGGCGTCGCGAACATCAACAGCATGATCGTGCCGTGCATCGTGAATGCCTGGTTGAACTGCTCGTTCGACATGATCTGCGTGCCAGGACGGGCCAGCTCGGCGCGCATGAAGAGCGCCATCAGGCCGCCGATGCAGAAGAAGGCGAACGACGTGACCAGGTAGAGCGTGCCGATCGTCTTGTGGTCGGTGGTGGTAAGCCACGTCACGACGGCTTTGCCGGGCTGCTTGCGCCGTACCGGCAGCTCGTTCTCGTACGAGTCGTCAGCTGCGGCGGCACCCTGGGGTTCGTTGAGGATGCTCACAGTTGGTTCTTCTCCGCATTCCTGGCCGGGTCCGTCTGCTCAATGCCAGACGGGATGTAGCCGGTCTGCCCCTTCTCGGCCAGCTCCTTCAGGTGCTGCTGGAAGCGCTCCGGGGAGACCACCTTGACGTTGAAGAGCATCCGGGAGTGGTCGACGCCGCAGAGCTCGGCGCACTTGCCGAGGAAGGTGCCCTCCTGGTTCGGAGTCACCTCGAAGACGTTGGTGTGACCGGGGATGACGTCCTGCTTGAACAGGAAGGGGACCACCCAGAAGGAGTGGATGACGTCACGAGAGGTCAGGATGAACCGGACCTTCTCGCCCTTCGGCAGCCACAGGGTCGGGCCCGGGTTGCCGGTCTGGGGGTTCCGGGTGCCCGGGATGCCGGCGTCGTAGACGCCGCCCGCGTTCGCCGGGAAGTCCGCGCGGTACTTGTCCGGGACGGCCTTCAGTTCCTTGTTGGTCTTGGCGTCTCCCTCGGAGCCTTCCACGTTCTCGACGTAGTTGAAGCCCCAGCTCCACTGGTAGCCGACCACATTGACCGTGTGGGCGGGCTTTTCGGAGAGGGAGAGGAGCTTCGACTCATCACGCGCGGTGAAGTAGAAGAGCACCGAAACGATGATGAGCGGAACGACCGTGTACAGGGCCTCGATGGGCATGTTGTACCGGGTCTGCGGAGGTACCTCCACCTTGGTGCGGCTACGCCGGTGGAAGATGACACTCCAGATGATCAGACCCCACACCAGCACGCCCGTGACGAGCGCTGCCGCCCACGAGCCCTGCCAGAGGGAGAGGATCCGAGGGGCCTCTTCCGTTACCGGGGTGGGCATTCCAAGGCGGGGGAAGTCCTTGTATGTGCAACCAGAGGCGGTCGCCAGGACCACGCCCGCGGTCAGCACCTGGAGCAGCTTCCGCCGCATCGGGCGCCGCGACGAGCGGTCGGAGCCGTTGGGACTCACGTAGCGCCTTCCCGAGAGTCTCGGCCCGCGCGGCATGCCGCGGCCGTCTCGCTGGTCGGTCGCCGGCCCTGACGCGGGCAGGGGTTTGGATGTTTATGCGGACCAAACCCTACTGGACGCTATTTGGGGTCGCGCGGGGAGGGTGCTTAACGCGCCGCCCGACACCCCGAAGGGGTGGAACGCCCCTGGAATCCCGGCCTCCGGAGGGCATCTGACGCCCCCTCCGCGTATGGGGGTTAGCGTGGCAGTGTGGCTTACTTCGACGTCGCATCATCCGCTCCTCTGCACCCGGTTGCCCGGCAGGCCCTGCAGGCATCCCTGGACGAGGGCTGGGCCGACCCCGCCCGGCTCTACCGCGAGGGGCGGCGCGCCAGGCTGCTGCTGGACGCGGCGCGGGAGGCCGCGGCGGAGGCCGTGGGCTGCCGTCCGGACGAGCTCGTCTTCACTCCTTCGGGGACGCGCGCGGTTCACCTGGGAATTTCCGGCGCGCTCGCGGCCCGTCGGCGTGTCGGGCGCCACCTGGTCGTTTCCGCGGTCGAGCACTCCTCTGTGCTCCATGCGGCGACCTCGTACGAGGGGGCGGACGGCGGGGCGGACTTCCGGTCGGTGACCGAGGTCCCGGTGGAGCGGTCAGGAGCGGTCTCCCCCGCCGCGTACGCCGCCGCCCTGCGGGAGGACACCGCGCTGGCATGCCTGCAGTCGGCCAACCATGAGGTGGGTACGGAGCAGCCGGTGGCCGAGGTCGCCGAGGCATGCCGGGCGGCCGGGGTGCCGCTGCTGGTCGACGCCGCGCAGTCACTCGCGTGGGGGCCGGTGACCGGGGACTGGTCGCTGCTCGCGGGAAGCGCCCACAAGTGGGGCGGTCCGGCGGGGGTCGGGCTGCTCGCCGTACGCAAGGGTGTCCGGTTCGCACCCCAAGGCCCCGCCGACGAGCGGGAGTCGGGGCGGTCGGCCGGCTTCGAGAACATCCCGGGGATCGTGGCCGCGGCGGCCTCGCTGCGGGCGGTGCGGGCAGAGGCTGCGGACGAGGCGGTACGACTGCGGGCCCTGGTGGACCGGATCCGCGCGCGGGTCCCGGAGCTGGTCCCGGATGTGGAGGTGGTGGGCGATCCGGTGCGCCGACTCCCCCATCTCGTCACCTTCTCCTGTCTCTATGTCGACGGGGAGACTCTGCTGCACGAGCTGGACCGGGCCGGATTCTCCGTATCGTCGGGCTCCTCCTGTACGAGCAGCACGCTCACGCCGAGCCATGTGCTGCGGGCGATGGGCGTGCTCTCGGAGGGAAATGTCCGCGTCTCGCTCCCCCTCGGCACGCCGGAGGAGGACGTGGACCGCTTTCTGGAGGTCCTGCCGGGGGTGGTGGCGGAAGTACGGGAGCGGCTCGGCGCGCCGGTGACGCCTTCGGCGGCGGGCACGGCGGGATCCCTGATCGTCGACGCCCGGGGCAAGCGCTGCCCGATTCCGGTGATCGAGCTTGCGAAGGTGATCGGTGACGTGCCGGTCGGCGAGACGGTGACGGTCCTGTCGGACGACGAGGCGGCGCGGCTGGACATCCCGGCGTGGTGCGAGATGCGGGGGCAGGAGTACGTGGGGGAGGAGTCGGCGGAGCGGGGTTCGGCGTACGTGGTGCGGCGGCTGGCGTGATGCGCGGGGCCCGCGGTGTGGTGGGGACTCCCCCCGGACCCCCTTACTCCCCCTACGCCCGCAGGGGCGTAGGGGGAATGTCCTCGAACGCCGGACGGGCTGAAATTTCCGCCCGTCCGGCGATTGAGGCGCGGGATCCGGGGCGGAGCCCCGGCGGCTAGCTCAGGTGGGCCTGGACCTCCGCCGCCGCCTCGTGGCCGTACGCCTTGGTGAAGCGGTCCATGAAGTGAGCCCGCCGCAGCGTGTACTCCTGCGTGCCGAGCGTCTCGATGACCAGCGTCGCCAGCATGCAGCCGACCTGCGCCGCGCGCTCCAGGCTCACACCCCAGGACAGGCCGGAGAGGAAGCCCGCCCGGAACGCGTCGCCGACGCCGGTCGGGTCGACCTTCGCGTCCTCCTCCGGGCAGCCGACCTCGATCGGCTCCTCGCCCGCCTGCTCGATGCGGACGCCGTTCGAGCCGAGTGTGGTGACCCGGTGGCCGACCCTGTCCAGGATCTCTGTGTCGCTCCAGCCGGTCTTGGACTCGATGAGCCCCTTCTCGTACTCGTTGGAGAAGAGGTACGTGGCGCCGTCGAGGAGGGTGCGGATGTCGTCGCCGCTCATCCGCGCGATCTGCTGGGAGAAGTCTGCGGCGAACGGGATCGAGCGGGTCTTGCACTCCTCGGTGTGGCGGAGCATCGCCTCGGGGTCGTCCGCGCCGATCAGCACGAGGTCGAGGCCGCCGACCCGGTCGGCGACGGACTTGAGCTCGATCTGGCGCGCCTCGCTCATCGCGCCGGTGTAGAAGGAGCCGATCTGGTTGTGGTCGGAGTCCGTGGTGCAGACGAAGCGCGCGGTGTGCAGGACCTCCGAGATACGGACGGAGTCGGTGTCCACGCCGTGGCGGTCGAGCCAGGCGCGGTACTCGTCGAAGTCGGACCCGGCGGCGCCGACCAGGATCGGCCCGGTGCCGAGCTGGCCCATTCCGAAGCAGATGTTGGCGCCGACTCCGCCCCTGCGCACATCGAGGTTGTCGACGAGGAAGGAGAGGGAGACCGTGTGCAACTGCTCCGCGACGAACTGGTCGGCGAAGCGGCCGGGGAAGGTCATGAGGTGGTCGGTGGCGATGGAGCCGGTGACTGCGATTCGCACGGCTGGGACGCTCCTGAGAAGGGGGGGCGTTGACAGTTAACGCTACCGGGTCCGAGCACCCTGACTGAAGTGCGGAAACTACCCGATAGTAGGCCTTTTTCCGGGACTCCCTGGTGCGTACGGTGCGGATATGAGGAAGCCCATCGCCCCGCGCGAGCCGCGGGAGTCCGAGATCACTCTGGATCTGCTGCGCGGCGACTGCGCGCGAATGGCTCCGCACTGGGTGGTGCCCGCGGCCGCCGTGCCCGCGCCGGTGCCGCCGTCCCGTATCCACGGTGTCGTCGTGCCCGCCTCGTCCGCCCGGCTGATCGACGCGATGTCCGACTACGGCGACTGACGATCGACGACTGACGGCCGAGGGCCGAGGGCCGACGACTGAGGGCGCACAAGGGAACCGTGCGCTCCCCCGCTCCGTCCCATCCGTGTCCCCGTACAACGGGGACACGAGACAAGGAGCGATGCGGTGAGCAGCACGGAGAACACGCACGACAGCCCCCGCCGCCGGCGTTCCCCGCTCGCCGTCGCCTCGGTGGCGGCGGCGGTGCTGGTCGCGGGTGGCGGCGGTGCGTACTTCGCCACATCCGGCTTCGGCGGCAGCGACGGCAGCGCGAACGCCAAGAGCGGCGCGCAGCGCGACGCGAAGCCGCCGCTGCTTTCCCTGGACACCTCCACCGGCAGCCCCGGCATCGCACCCGGTGAGCCCGACCCCTCGGGTGGCGGGATCGTCTACCGGGCCGAGGGCAAGCTGCCGGACGGTCCCGGCAAGGCATCCGTCCACCGTACGAAGGGTGCTGTCACCGCGGCCGAGGTGACGGCGCTGGCGAAGGCGCTCGGGGTGCCGGGCACACCGCGGCCGGCCGGCCCGGACTGGAAGATCGGGGCGGACAAGGACGGCGCGGGCCCGCTGCTGCAGGTCAACAAGCAGGCGCCGGGCACCTGGACATTCGCCAGGTACGGGACTTCGCCGGGCGGTGACAACTGCAAGAAGGTCGACGTCTGTCCGTCCCGTGCCGACATGGGGACGACGGGCGAGAGCACGGCCCGCACCGCGCCGGTGAGCGAGGCGGCCGCGAAGAAGGCCGCGGCCCCCGTACTGAACGCACTCGGCCAGAGCGACGCCGAGCTGGACGCCCGCCAACTGATGGGCGCGGTACGGGTGGTGAACGCCGACCCGGTTGTCGGCGGGCTGCCGACGTACGGCTGGTCGACCGGGATCCAGGTCGGCGCGGACGGTCAAGTGGTCGGCGGCAGCGGGCAGTTGAAGAAGCCCGTGAAGAGCGACGAGTATCCGGTGCTCTCCGCACAGGAGGCACTGAAGCAGCTGAACCAGGCGGGCCGGGACAGCGGCACGATAGGGATCGGCGGCTGCGCCACGCCGGTGCCGCTGGAGGGCGAGCAGAAGCCCGAGGCGCCGTGCGAGCCCAAGGGCAAGCCGGCCGGCCCCGAGCGGCTGACTGTCAGCAAGGCGGTTTTCGGGCTGGCCGCTCAGTTCGTGGACGGGCAGCAGGCGCTCGTCCCGTCGTGGCTGTTCGAGGTGAAGCCCAATGGCGGCGCCCAGCCGTTCACGGTCACGCAGCCCGCGGTGGACCCGAAGTATCTGAAGGAGGCCACGCCGCAGAAGGACATCAAGCCGACCGAGCCGCCGCAGGATCCCGCGGCGCCGTCCGACCGGCGCGTCCTGTCGTACAGCGTGGACGGGCGGGACGGGCGGACGCTGAGCCTGACGTTCTGGGGCGGGGTGTGCAGCGACTACGCGGCGAAGGCGAGCGAGAGCGGCAGTCAGGTGAAGGTGACGATCACCGAGTCGAACCCGGATCCGAAGCGCGTCTGCATCATGATCGCCAAGGAGCTGACGGAGAAGGTGACCCTGGACAAGCCGCTGGGCGACCGGAAGGTCGTGGACGCGGCGACGGGTGAGGCCGTCCCGCTGAAGTAGCGCCTGGGCATGACGGAGGCGGCGGTCCTGATTTCCAGGGGCCGCCGCCTTCGTGCGTACGCAGCTTTAGCTGAAGGAGTCGCCGCAGGCGCAGGACCCGGTCGCATTCGGGTTGTCGATCGTGAAGCCCTGCTTCTCGATCGTGTCCACGAAGTCGATGGACGCGCCACCGAGGTACGGGGCGCTCATCCGGTCGGTGACGACCTTGACGCCTCCGAAGTCCTTGACGACATCGCCGTCGAGCGAACGCTCGTCGAAGAACAGCTGGTAACGCAGGCCCGAGCAGCCGCCGGGCTGAACGGCGACGCGCAGCGCCAGGTCGTCCCGGCCTTCCTGGTCCAGCAGGGCCTTGACCTTGGCCGCGGCGGCGTCGGACAGGAGGATGCCGTCGCTCACGGTGGTGGTCTCGTCCGATACGGACATCTGCTTCTCTCCCGGGTTGTACGGAGACTGCTTGCCGACGATTGCAACCGGCGGGGCCCCGGATTCATTCCGGGTCGAGCCCTAGTCTTTCCCCTTCATGCTCGCACACCGGATCGGGAAGGGGCACTGACCTGTGGACGGGGGGTGCGTCACATCGACGCTATCGCCATCGTCAAAGTGACATGAAGGGGTTATGATAGATAGCGTCAAATAGACGAGAAGGTCTGTCTGCAGAAAAGAAAGGGTGCGTGTCGTGACCACCGCCCAAGCCCGCCCGGAGCTCGACGTCCAGCCGACGCCGCTCGCCCTGCTGCTGCTCGGCCGCGAAGCCGACCCCAGGAGCGAGCGCGGTGTCGAGTGCCCCGGCGACCTGCCGTCCCCGTCCGACCCGGACCTGGTGGAGCGCGCTCGCGCAGCCAAGGAGAAGCTCGGGGACAAGGTCTTCGTCCTCGGCCACCACTACCAGCGCGACGAGGTCATCCAATTCGCCGACGTCACCGGGGACTCCTTCAAGCTGGCCAAGGACGCCGCGGCGCGGCCGGAGGCCGAGTACATCGTCTTCTGCGGTGTGCACTTCATGGCCGAGTCTGCGGACATCCTGACCTCCGACGACCAGAAGGTCGTGCTGCCCGACCTGGCCGCCGGCTGCTCGATGGCCGACATGGCGACGGCCGAGCAGGTCGCGGAGTGCTGGGACGTGCTGACCGAGGCCGGCATAGCCGAGCAGGTCGTGCCCGTTTCGTACATGAACTCCTCCGCGGACATCAAGGCCTTCACCGGCAAGCACGGCGGGACGATCTGCACCTCGTCGAACGCGAAGCGCGCGCTGGACTGGGCCTTCGAGCAGGGCGAGAAGGTGCTGTTCCTGCCGGACCAGCACCTCGGGCGGAACACCGCCGTACGGGACATGGGCATGTCGCTCGACGACTGCGTCCTCTACAACCCGCACAAGCCGAATGGCGGACTGACCGTCGAGCAGCTCCGGGACGCCAAGATGATCCTGTGGCGCGGGCACTGCTCGGTGCACGGTCGCTTCTCGCTGGACTCGGTCAACGATGTGCGGGAGCGGATTGAGGGCGTGAACGTCCTGGTGCACCCGGAGTGCAAGCACGAGGTCGTGAGCGCCGCGGACTACGTCGGGTCGACGGAGTACATCATCAAGACGCTTCAGGCGGCCCCGGCCGGCTCCAAGTGGGCGATCGGCACCGAGCTCAACCTGGTCCGCCGGGTCGCGAACGCGCACCCCGACAAGGAGGTCGTCTTCCTCGACAAGACGGTCTGCTTCTGCTCGACGATGAACCGCATCGACCTGCCGCACCTGGTGTGGGCGCTGGAGTCGCTGGCGGAGGGCAATCTGGTGAACCGGATTCAGGTCGACAAGGAGACGGAGAGCTTCGCGAAGCTGGCGCTGGAGCGGATGCTGGCGCTGCCGTAGGACGTACCACCGAGGGGGATGGGGGGCGCCCCGGTCGTGTCGACCGGGGCGCCCCTTTCTATCGCTTCGGCTTGTATCGCTTCGGCCCTGCGAGACGACGCCTCCCCTGCTAGGACGAGGCCTCGGTGCGGCAGATCAGGTCGGCCAGCTCTATCGGATGGCTCAGTGCGACGAGGTGCCCGCCGGGCAGGTCCTCGACGGGGACGCCTTCCAGGCGCTCCGCGGCGATACGCCGCTGGAACGCGAGCGGGAAGAACCGGTCGTCGCGTGCCAGCAGCAAGCGGGTGGGGACGTCCGGCCAGGTCTGGAGGGGCCACGGCTCGGTGAACAGGGCTTCCGAGGGGCCGGACGCCTCGGCGGACATCGCCTCGTCGGTGACGTCCTGCGGTACGTCGTGGAAGAAGTCGACGACCAGGTCGAATCCGGCGTTGGGGTCGCGCCCCTCCTCGGCCGCGAAGGCCCTGGCGGCCTCGGCCCGGCCCGTGTTGTCCCACCACTCCCCCGCGGTCTCGCCGGGGACCGGGATCATGGGGTTGACGAGGATCAGCTGCTGGACGGGGGTGCGCTCGCAGACCAAGGGGGCGATGAAGCCGGCGAGGGACTGGGCAACGAGGACGGGGCCGGGTGCGGGGGCCTTGTCACCGATCGCGCCGATGACGGCGTCGACGTGCTCGGTGAGGCCGGCGGTGTTGTCGCTCGGCAGGTCGACGGCGATGACATCGTGTCCCCGTTCGCGCAGCATCGGCACGACCCGGTGCCAGTACCAGGCGCGACCGTCGGCACCGGGGATGAGCACATACGTCGCCATGCGGAGCTCCTTGCGGGTGCGGCAGGCCGACAAGCCCATCGTGACGTCTGTATACCCTGGCCCGCATGTCCACGTTCTTTCTTTCCCCCCTGCGGTTCTCCCCTCGGGAGATCGCCGAGGTGGTGGACCTGTACGCGAGTAATCCGGAGTACTGGCGGGCTGCGGGTGAGTACGACCCCGAGAACATCCGCCCCGACCGGGTGGAGGCGGACCTCCGCAAGGAGGCCGGCATGGAGGGCGCCGAGATCCTGCTCGCCCGGGATCCACAGGGCCGGCTCAACGGGATCCTGTCCCTGCTCGACCGCCATCCGGTGGACGGTCTGCCCTGGATCGGCACGCTGATGATCCACGGCGACCTGCACCGCAAGGGCATCGGCCACGCGCTGGCCGACATGACGGAACAACGCTTCCGCAACGAGGGCCGCGAGGGGCTGCGCCTCGCGGTTCTGGGGAACCACGAGCCGGCGCTGCGCTTCTGGACGTCCCAGGGCTGGCAGGAGCTGACCCGCCGCAAGGATGCCGAGCACGGCCGCCCGTGCATCGTGCTGCACAAGTCCTTGTGCTGAGCACGGGCGCCTGCTGAGCCCGGGCGCCTGCCCGGAGGCCCCACGCCACCCGGCCCGGGCCCCCGAAGGGGTCCGGGCCGGGTGGCTCGAGTGAAGCGTTATGCGTTGGCCGGGGCCGGCTCCTCCGCGTCCTTCGGGGCCGCGGTGGGCTCACCTCCCGACTTCTTCAGGCGCTTCGCCGCCTTCTTCTTCGCGCGGCGCTCCTTCCGCAGCTCCACCATCGCGTACAGCGTCGGCACCAGCAGCAGCGTCAGCAGCGTCGAGGTGATCAGGCCGCCGATCACCACCACCGCCAGCGGCTTGGCGATGAAGCCGCCCTCACCCGTGATGCCCAGTGCCATCGGGAGCAGCGCGAAGATCGTCGCGAGCGCCGTCATCAGGATCGGGCGCAGCCGGTGGCGGCCGCCCTCGATGACCGCTTCCACCACACCCAGGCCTTGCGAGCGGTACTGGTTGATCAGGTCGATCAGCACGATCGCATTGGTGACCACGATGCCGATGAGCATCAGCATGCCGATCATCGCCGGGACACCCATCGGGGTGCCGGTGGCGATCAGCAGCCCCAGCGCGCCGGTCGCGGCGAACGGGATCGAGACCAGCAGGATCAGCGGCTGGATCAGCGAGCGGAACGTCGCCACCAGCAGCATGAACACGATCGCGATCGCCGCCAGCATCGCGAGCCCCAGTGAGGCGAACGCCTCGTCCTGGTCCTCCGAGACGCCGCCGATG
The DNA here is from genome assembly GCF_055563295.1 of Streptomyces sp. NPDC002868. Lineage (NCBI taxonomy): Bacteria > Bacillati > Actinomycetota > Actinomycetes > Kitasatosporales > Streptomycetaceae > Streptomyces > Streptomyces sp. NPDC002868. Next base: position 466,921 of record NZ_JBVHDR010000003.1, read on the forward strand.
GAGGCCGTCGCACCCTCCGGCAGGTCGAGGGAGTTCAGCTTGCTCTGCAGCGACGCGCTGACCGCGCCCGTGTTGTCGCCCGTCGGCTTCGCCGAGATCGTCGCGGCGCGCGAGCCGTCGATCCGGGTCATCGAGACCGGTCCCGGCACCAGCTTCACGTCCGCGATGTCGCCGAGCTTCACCGGGCCCAGGGGCAGCGCCCGCAGCTCCGCCAGCGTCCGCGCCGGCTTCGCCGAGGTGATCACGACATCGCGCTCGGTGTCGTCCAGGATCGCCTTGCCCGACGGGGTGCCGCGCACTGCCTGGCCGACGGCCAGACCCAGCGTCGTCTCGTTGAAGCCCGCGTCGGCCGCCTTTGCGTTCGCCTTGACCGAGATCCGCGGGATGCTCTGCGCCAGGTCGCTCTGTACGTCGGTGACGTCGTCGAGCTTCGCCACCTCGGCCCGTACCGCCTCCGACGCCTTCTTCAGCGTGTCCGCGTCGGATGCCTTCACCACGACGCTCAGGTCCTGGCTGCCGAAGCCGTCGCCCGCCGCGATCGTCGTGTCGCCGATGCCGTCGAGCTTGCCGAGCTCCTCGTCGATGCGGTCACGGGTCTTCTCGTACGAGGCCGCGTCCTTCAGGGTCAGCTGGTACGACGCCTGGTTCGCGCCCGTACCGCCGCCGAAGGCCGCCATGAAGCCGGAGGAGCCGACGGTGACCTGGTAGTCCTTGATCTCGTCGAGGCCGTCGAGGACCTTCTCGACCTTCTTCGCGGAGGCGTCGGCCGCCTCCAGGCTGGTACCGGGGGCCAGTTCCTGCTTGACGGACATGACCTCCTGCTCGCCCTGGTCGAAGAAGTTGGTCTTGAGCAGCGGGGCCATGCCGAAGGTGCCGACCAGGATGACGATCGCGAGCGCGACGCTGGTCAGGCGGCGCCGGGTCGCGAAGCGCAGCACCGGGACGTACAGCCGCTGCAGCGGGCTGCGCGCCTCCTTCTCCTCCGCCTTGCGCCGGGCCTCGTCCGGGTCGATCCCCCGTACGGCCTTCGGCGCGCGCAGGAACCAGAACGACAGAACCGGCACCACGGTCAGCGACACCAGCAGCGAGGCCAGCAGGGCTGCCGTGACGGTCAGCGAGAACGAGCCGAACAGCTCGCCGATCATGCCGCCGGTCAGGCCGATCGGCAGGAAGACGGCGACCGTGGTCAGGGTGGACGAGGTGACCGCGCCCGCGACCTCCTTCACCGCGGTGATGATCGCGCTCTGCCGCTCCTCGCCGTAGCCGAGGTGCCGCTTGATGTTCTCCAGGACCACGATCGAGTCGTCGACGACCCGGCCGATCGCGATGGTCAGGGCGCCCAGCGTGAGCATGTTGAGCGACAGGTCGCGGGTCCACAGCACGATCAGCGCGAGAACGACCGACAGCGGGATGGAGACCGCGGTGACGAGGGTGGAGCGGAGCGAGGCCAGGAAGACCAGGATCACGATCACCGCGAAGAGCAGGCCGAGCGCGCCCTCGGTGGTCAGACCGGAGATCGACTTGGAGACCGCCGGGCCCTGGTCGGAGACGACGGTCAGCTCGGCGCCGGAGCCCAGGTCCTTGCGCAGTCCGGGCAGCTTGTCCCGGACCGCGTCGGAGATGGCGACGGCGCTGCCGTCGTTGTCCATGGTGGCGAGGACGGCGAGGCTCGGCTTGCCGTTCGTACGCGTCAGGGAGACCGCGGTCGACGGCGTCTGCTTGACCGTCGCGACGTCACCGAGACGGACGGGCTTGCCGTCCGCGGGCGGCGTCGGCGCGATCCGCCGGTCCTCGATCTGCTTCAGCGTGGTGAAGCCGCCGCCGACCTGGACCGTGCGGCTCTTGCCGTCCTCGGCGAAGGAGCCGGCCGGCATGGTCGCGCCGCCCGCCTTCAGCGCCTCGGCGAGCGCCATGGTGTTCAGGCCGGCCGCCGCGAGCTTCTTGTCGTCGGGGGTGACGGAGACCTGCAAGTCCTGGACGCCGTCGATGGAGACCTGGCCGACGCCGTCGATGTCCTCGAGCGCCGGTACGACGGTGCGCTCCAGCTGGTCGGCGAGTGCCTGCTGGTCCTTGCCGGAGGTGACGGCGAGGACGACGGTCGGGATGTCGTCCGTCGAACCGGCGATGACCTGCGGGTCGACATCTGCGGGGAGCTGGGTGCGGGCCCGGTTCACGGCCTGCTGCACGTCGGCGACGAGCTGCTTGGTGCCGTCCCCGTACTCGAAGCTGGCCATGATCACGGCGTTGCCCTCGCTCGCCGTGGAGGTGATGCTCTTGATTCCGTCGACGGCCTTGAGCGTGCTCTCGAGCGGTTCGACGACCTGCTTCTCGACCACATCGGGAGACGCGCCCTGGTAGGGGGCGAGCACCGACACCATCGGGAGCTCGATGGAGGGCAGCAGCTGCTGCTTGAGCTGCGGGATGGCGATCGCTCCGAAAACGATCGCGACGATCGACATCAGACCGATCAAGGCCCGTTGTGACAGGCTGAATCTGGACAGCCAGGACATGGGGTCTCTCTTCTGTGGCTTTCGCGGCAGGAGGAACGTTGAGGGTATGGCGGGGCGCAGTCGGCAGCCCCGCTTATACGATCAGCCATTCGAAGGGGCTCACCCCTCGACCGCAGGTCCAGTTCCTTATCTCGCGCATACCGCAGCTGGAGTACGCCGAGCCGCCGGCTCACTCCACCCTTGGGCGTACCAGGCCCGATTCGTACGCAGTGACCACGAGTTGGGCGCGGTCGCGGGCGCCAAGTTTCGCCATCGCCCGGTTCACATGGGTCTTGACGGTCAGCGGGCTGACTTCGAGCCGCTCGGCGATCTCGTCGTTGGAGTGGCCGCCGGCGACCAGGACGAGGACTTCGCGCTCGCGTCCGGTGAGCGCGTCGAGCCGCTCGGAGTACGCCTGGGATTCCGGCCCGTCGTCCGAAGTGCCGCCCTGCGCAAGGAACTTGGCGATCAGGCCCTTGGTCGCGACCGGGGAGAGCAGCGCCTCGCCCGCGGCGGCGATACGGATGGCGTTGAGGAGCTCCTCCGGCTCGGCGCCCTTGCCGAGGAAGCCCGAGGCCCCGGCCCGCAGCGACTGCACCACGTACTCGTCCACCTCGAAGGTGGTGAGCATGACGACGCGTACATGGGTGAGCTCCGGGTCCGCGCTGATCATGCGGGTCGCGGCGAGACCGTCCGTACCGGGCATCCGGATGTCCATCAGCACGACATCGGCCTTGGTGGAGCGGGCGAGGGCGACCGCTTCGGCGCCGTCCGCGGCCTCCCCCACCACCTCCATGTCGTGCTCGGAGTCCACCAGCACCCGGAACGCGCTGCGCAGCAGTGTCTGGTCGTCGGCGAGCAGCACCCTGATCGTCATCTGTCCTCCCCCGAACGGGCCTTGAGGGGAAGTATCGCCTGTACGCGGAAGCCGCCGCCGTAGCGGGGCCCCGCCGTGAGGGCGCCGCCGAGTGCGGTGACGCGCTCGCGCATGCCGAGCAGACCGTGGCCGCCGCCGTCCTTCGGCCCGTCCGCCTCCGCGCCGTTGTCCAGCACGGTGACCTCCAGGGTCGGGCCGACCCGGATCACACTCACCTCGGCCTTCGCGTCCGAGCCCGCGTGCTTCTGCACATTGGTCAGCGCCTCCTGGATGATCCGGTACGCGGCGAGGTCGACGGCGGCGGGCAGCCGGACACCGTCGTCGGCGCGGGCGACTTCGACCGGCAGACCGGCCTGCCGGAAGGTGATGACCAGCTCGTCGAGCACATCGAGGCCGGGAGCAGGTTCGGTGGGGGCCTCCGGGTCGCCGGACTGGCGGAGCAGGCCGACCGTGGCACGCAGTTCGTTCAGCGCAGAGCGGCTGGCCTCCCGTACATGCGCGAGGGCTTCCTTGGCCTGGTCGGGACGTCTGTCCATGACATGGGCGGCGACGCCCGCCTGCACATTGACCAGGGCGATGTGGTGCGCGACGACATCGTGGAGGTCGCGGGCGATCCGCAGCCGCTCCTCGGCGACCCGGCGGCGGGCCTCCTCCTCTCGGGTGCGCTCGGCGCGCTCGGCCCGCTCGCGTATCGCGTCGACGAAGGCACGGCGGCTGCGTACGGCATCTCCCGCGGCCCCCGCCATGCCGGTCCAGGCGAAGATGCCGAGGTTCTCCTGCGTGTACCAGGGGGTCGAGCCGAAGAACATCGCGGCGCCGGTCAGCACGGCCATGGTCAGCAGGCCGACCCGCCAGGTGGTGGGCCGGTCGGTGCGGGAGGCGACGGTGTAGAGCGCGATCACGGCGCTCATCGCGACCGGGGCGGCCGGATCGCCCGCGACCAGCTCGACGACGGAGACCGTGGTGGTGAACACGAGCACGGCCATCGGGTTGCGCCGGCGGAAGACGAGGGCGCCGGCGACCAGGACCATCAGCATCACACTGCGCAGTTCGGGGGTACGGCTCCCGAACTGCGGTCCGTGCGGTCCGTTCGGGTCGGCGAAGGAGCCGACGAGCATGCAGAGCAGTACCGCCACGGCCAGCGCGCCGTCGAACGCCAGCGGATGCGCACGGAGCCAGCGCTGGGTGCGGGCGAACCCGGTGGCAGTAAAGGTCACATCCAGCAACGGTACGGCGTGTCGCGACGGCGGTGTACTTCGCGGGGAGCGGCGGACACACACCGTCGCCCCGTTCCGGACCGGCCGGAGCGGGGCGCCGCTGTCTGTTGGAGTGCGAGCGTCAGCCAGGGATCAGGCCGTCGTCGCCGAGCAAGTGCCGTACGTCCTCGAGAGTCGCGTCCGGAGCCGGGAGGATCAGCTCTGACGGCTCCAGGGAGTCGTCCGGCAGCGGCTCGCCGAGCTCGCGGACCTTCTCCAGGAGCGCGTGGAGGGTCTGCCGAAAGCCGGGGCCGTCGCCGCTCTCCATCTCGGCCAGCAGTTCGTCGTCCAGCTTGTTCAGCTCGCTGAAGTGGCTGTCCGCCAGCTTCAGCTGCCCCTCCCCCATGATCCGTACGATCATGACGAGTCCCTACTGCTTGTCGAACTTGTGCGGGGTGTTCTGCTGCGGAGCAGCGTCCTGCTGGTCGGTCGTGCCGCCTTCGATGGCCTGCTTCGAGGTCGAGCCGCCCGCGAGCTCGGCCTTCATCCGCTGCAGTTCCAGCTCTACATCAGTACCACCGGAGATGCGGTCCAGCTCGGCGGCGATGTCGTCCTTGGCCATCCCGGACGGGTCGTCCAGGGCGCCGGAGGCGAGCAGTTCGTCGATCGCGCCGGCCCGGGCCTGCAGCTGGGCGGTCTTGTCCTCGGCCCGCTGGATCGCCAGGCCGACGTCGCCCATCTCCTCGGAGATGCCGGAGAATGCCTCGCCGATCCGGGTCTGGGCCTGGGCCGCGGTGTAGGTGGCCTTGATGGTCTCCTTCTTCGTACGGAAGGCGTCGACCTTGGCCTGCAGCCGCTGGGCGGCGAGAGTGAGCTTCTCCTCCTCACCCTGCAGCGTCTGGTGCTGCGTCTCCAGGTCGGTGACCTGCTGCTGGAGCGAGGCACGGCGGGACAGCGCCTCGCGCGCCAGGTCCTCGCGGCCGAGCGCCAGTGCCTTGCGGCCCTGGTCCTCCAGCTTGGTCGACTGTCCCTGCAACTGGTTCAGCTGCAGCTCGAGCCGCTTACGGGAGGTCGCCACATCGGCGACTCCGCGGCGCACCTTCTGCAGCAGTTCCAGCTGCTTCTGGTACGAGTAATCGAGGGTCTCGCGCGGGTCCTCGGCCCTGTCAAGGGCCTTGTTTGCCTTCGCGCGGAAGATCATCCCCATACGCTTCATGACACCGCTCATGGGCTTCGCGCGCCCCCTTCTGACGGACTCAGCTTCAGCACTCCAACAGAACCCACAGTACGGGCCCTGCATCTATTACCGCACTGTTCGAGCGCGGATGCGCTCCTCCCCAAGGACGAGTGCTCAGAGCTCCGATCCGGCGCAAGGAGTAGGTGGCCGTCAGGGAAACCTTGGGCAACGTCCGCTCTGTCCGGCTTCCGCCGGGCTTCTGTCCCCTACAGACGCTCGGTGTTGCGGGATCGTTCCCCACCGGCGTTGGGCCGACGCGTTCCACCCCGTACCCTTGGGCTTTGTGTTTGGTAGCCGTTCCAAGGAAGAGAAGTCCCCCACCGACAAGGTGCCGCTGGACCTCTCCAAGCAGCCCCGCGACCCCGAGGCCCCGAAGGGCCGCCCCACGCCCAAGCGGAGTGAGGCCCAGACCCAGCGCCGCCGCGCCTCCAGCGCGCCGGCCGACCGCAAGGAGGCGATGAAGCGCCAGCGGGAGGCCCGCCGCACGGATCTGGCCAAGCAGCGGGAGGCACTCGCCAGTGGCGACGAGCGCTACCTGCCGGCCCGTGACAAGGGACCGGTCCGCCGGTTCGTGCGCGACTTCGTCGACTCGCGCTTCTGCATCGCGGAGTTCTTCCTGCCGCTCGCGGTGGTGATCCTGGTCCTGAGCATGGTCCGGGTGGGCTCCCTGCAGAACATCGCTCTGCTGCTCTGGCTCGGCGTGATCGTCCTGATCATCGTCGACTCGGTCGGTCTGTCGATCAGGCTGAAGAAGCAGCTGAACGAGCGGTTCCCGAACGAGCCCAAGCGCGGCGCCGTCGCCTACGGCCTGATGCGTACGCTCCAGATGCGTCGGCTGCGTCTGCCGAAGCCGCAGGTCAAGCGCGGAGAGCGGCCCTGAGCACGGTCGGTTTCGAGGGCGCTGCGGCCAGCTGGCTCGGTGGGCTCGGGGCGCTGCGCAACACCGTCCGCCAAGAGCTCGTCGCCCGTCAGCTCGATGAGCAGATTGCGGCCCGCTACCCCGTCGGGCAGCGGCTGCGGATCCTCGACGTCGGCATGGGCCAGGGCACCCAGGCGCTGCGCCTGGCGCGGGCCGGGCACACGGTGACCGGTCTGGAGTCCGATGCCGAGATGCTGAGGGCGGCCCGTGAGTCGCTCACCACCGAGCCGGCCGGGATCCGTGAACGGGTCCGGCTGATCGAGGGCGACGGCCGGGACACCGGGGTGCACTTCCTGCCCGGCAGCTTCGACGTGGTGCTCTGCCACGGGGTGCTGATGTATGTCCAGGAACCGGACGCAATGCTCGCGGGCCTGGCCAGGATGCTGGCGCCCGGGGGCCTGCTCTCCCTGCTCGTACGGAACGGGGACGCGCTGGCCATGCGGCCGGGGCTGGCCGGGGACTGGCCCGGGGCACTGACCGCCTTCGACTCGGGCACGTACACCAACCGGCTCGGGCTTGCGGTGCGGGCGGACCGGCTCGACGCGCTGACGGCGACGCTGGCGGGGATCGCGGCGCCGCTGCACGCCTGGTACGGGGTGCGGGTCTTCACCGACAACGTGCCGAACGAGACCGAACTGCCCGCCGCCGATGAGCTGGAGCGGCTGCTGGCCGCGGAGGACCGCGCGGGGCGCACGGATCCGTACCGCCGGGTCGCGGCCCTGCTGCATCTGTGCGGCGTACGCGGCTGAGCTGATTCGGGCAACCGCTCAGGTGTTCAGGGGGTTTTCGCGTCTTCGCTGAGGTGACTACCGCAGAAACCGCCGCAGAAACCGCCGCGAAAACCGCAGACACCACAGACACCACACAGTCCGCAGAGACCACAGACACCGCAGAGCCCGCAGAGCCCGCAGACGCCACTGGCGTCGAGAAGCCGCCCGTCAGACTGCCCGCCCGGGAGACCTGGCGGGCGTTGTACGCGCATTTCCGCCCGCACCGCTGGGTCGTCGCGCTCGGCGCCGCCCTGACCCTGGTCGGCACAGTCACCGGTCTTGCCCAGCCGCTCGCCGCCAAGACCCTGGTCGACCGGCTCGGCGACGATCAGTCCATCACCGGGATCCTGGCGCTGCTCACCGCGCTGGTGGTATTCGGCACCGCGATCGAGGCGGTCGGCGAGTACATCCTGGAACGCACCGCCGAGTCCGTGGTGCTGGCCGCCCGCCGCACCCTGATCGGGCGGCTGCTGCGGCTGCGGCTGCCGGAGGTGGAGCGGACCCAGCCCGGCGATCTGATGTCCCGGGTCACCTCGGACACCACGCTGCTGCGTGCGGTGACCACCCAGTCGATCGTCTCGGCGGCGGCCGGCGGGCTCGCCTTTGTCGCCACGATCGTGATGATGGGCCTGATGGACCCGGTGCTGCTCGGTGTGACGCTGGGCGTGATCGTGTTGATCGGCGGCTGTGTCGGGCTGCTGATGCCGAAGATCGCGCAGGCGACGCAGCGTTCGCAGGAGGCGGTCGGCGAGATCTCCACCGTGCTGGAGCGGGCCTTCGGGGCCTTCCGTACGGTCAAGGCGTCGGGGGCCGAGGAGCGCGAGACGGCGGTCGTGTCGAGGGCGGCGCGGGAGGCGTGGCGGCACGGCATACGGTCCGCGAAGTGGCAGTCGGCGGCCTGGTCGTCGGTGGGCCTGGCCGTACAGGTGTCGTTCCTGGCGGTGCTGGGGATCGGCGGGGCGCGGGTCGCCTCCGGCGCGATCTCCATATCCACGCTGGTGGCCTTTCTGCTCTTCCTCTTCTATCTGATCGACCCGGTGTCGAGGCTCGTGGACGCGGCCTCGCAGTACCAGGTGGGCTCGGCGGCGATCGCGCGGATCGTGGAGGCGGAGCGGCTGGAGACGGAGACGCTGACGACGCCGCGGGGGGACGCGGGCACGGGTCCGGCGTCGGTGGTTTTCGAGGACGTCACCTTCCGCTACCGCGACGATCTTCCGTACGTCCATCACGGAGTCTCCTTCGAGGTGCCCGGTGCCGGGATGACGGCCTTCGTCGGCCCGTCCGGGGCGGGCAAGACGACCGTCTTCGGGCTGATCGAGCGGTTCTACGAGGCGAGTGGCGGACGGATCCTCGTCGACGGCAAGGACGTACGGGACTGGCCGCTGGCCGATCTGCGCGCCGCGATCGGCTATGTCGAGCAGGACGCTCCCGTGCTGGCGGGGACAGTGCGGGAGAACCTGGTCTTCGCCGCGCCGGACGCGAGCGAGGAACAGATCCGGGACGTGCTCGTACGGGCCAGGCTCGACGCGGTCGTGGAGCGGCTGCCGGACGGCCTGGAGACAGTGGTCGGGCACCGCGGCTCCAAACTCTCGGGCGGCGAGCGGCAGCGGGTCGCGATCGCCCGTGCGCTGCTGCGGCGGCCACGGCTGCTCCTCCTGGACGAGGCGACCTCGCAGTTGGACGCGGTCAATGAGATGGCGCTGCGCGATGTGGTCGCAGAGGTGGCCCGGGATGTGACGGTGCTGGTGGTGGCGCACCGGCTGTCGACGGTGACGCTGGCGGACCGGATCGTGGTGATGGAGGCGGGGAAGGTACGGGCGGTGGGCACGCACGGCGAGCTGGTGGCGGCGGATCCGCTGTACGGGGAACTGGCGGCGACTCAGTTCCTCGCGTCGGCCCCCTGATCGGATGCGCAACGCAGGCCAGGCCCTGGGGGCGAAAGCGATACTCCGGACATGGATGCCTCCCTCGTACGACGTCATGTGCTGCTGCCGGTGACCGCGACGGTCTGCGCGGTCGCGCTGGCCGTGGGCTGCACGTCCGGCTCGTCGACGCCGGACTCCTCGGCGCGGGCGGCGGCGCCCGGGGCCGACAACGATCTGCAGAGCGACTACCAGACCGTGATCAGGAATGTGCTGCCGTCGGTCGTCCAGATCGAGGCGGGCAGCGGTCTGGGCTCCGGCATCGTCTACGACACGAAGGGCCATGTCGTCACCAACGCGCATGTGGTGGGCGCGGAGAAGTCCTTCCTGGTGACGGCAGCGACGGGTGAGCAGGCGATGACCGCGAAGCTCGTCTCCTCCTTCCCGCAGCAGGACCTGGCCGTCATCAGGCTGGACAAGGTCCCGGAAGGGCTGAAGCCCGCGAAGTTCGGCGACTCCGCCAAGGTCGAGGTCGGCCATATCGTCCTGGCGATGGGCTCGCCGCTGGGCCTGTCCAGCAGCGTCACCCAGGGCATCGTCTCGGCGGTGGGCCGCACCGTGACGGAGAGCCCGGAGGCCGGCGGCACGGGCGCGACGATCGCCAACATGGTGCAGACGTCCGCGGCGATCAATCCGGGCAACAGTGGTGGGGCGCTGGCCAATCTGGACAGCGAGGTGATCGGGATTCCGACGCTGGCGGCGACGGATTCGGGTATGGAGGGCGCGCCGGCGCCGGGTATCGGTTTCGCCGCCCCCGCCTCGACGGTGAAGTCGATCGCTGACCAGATCATCAAAGACGGCAAGGTCACGGACTCGGGCCAGGCGGCGCTGGGCATCACGGCGCGGACGGTGCTGGACGACAACTACCAGCCGGCGGGGGTGGCGGTGGTGGAGGTCGCGAAGGGGGGCGCGGCGGAGAAGGCGGGGCTCCGGGCCGGGGACATCATCACGAAGCTGGGCTCCGCGGAGATCACAACGATCACGTCATTGGCGGAGGCGCTGGCGTCCTACAGCCCGGGGCAGAGGGTGGGGGTGACGTATCTGCGGGGCGGGGAGAGCGGGAGGGTGGAGGTGACGCTGGGGGAGATTTGAGGGGGCGCCGGTCCGTGGTGGGCGCCCGGGGGATTTCCCCTACCCGCCCCTTCCCGAGACTGGGGAAGGCCCCAGACCCCGGGGGCCGGCGCCCCCACACCCCGGGTAGCGGCAGCTTCGCGCCGCCACCACCAGCGGGACCGAGGCGCACACCCGCGCCACGCGCCCCCGGGAAACGGCAGCTTCGCGCCGCCGACGCCAGCGGGGCTGAGTCCAACGCCTCCGCCGCCCGCGTACAGCGGGACGCAGACCTGCCATGCGGGAGCTTCGCACCGGGTTCCCGGGGACGGCACCGGGACTGACCTGACCGGGCCGGAAGCACCGTTCATCGGCCGAGCATGTCTCACACCGTTGAAACGCCGATACCGGCCACACCGGCCGTCTGCCGTACCGCCGGCAGGTACGTCAGACACTCGTCGCACGACGGTCCTCCAGGACGTCCGTCGCCGACCCGCTGCGCTGCATCCGCTGCCACCGCAGACGGTTACCCATCAGGGCCGTGACCACCGACTGAACGACGACCAGGTACATCAGCTGCCGGTAGACGAAGATCTGGAGCGGCAGGGTCCACAGCGGCTCGAACTTCTCGCGGTCCAGACGCAGCGCGTACAACGCGGTGAAGACCTGCACCGCGGTGAAGGCGAGCCAGACCGCCGCCGCCTGACCCGCGCCCTGGAACAGCACCCCGTACAGGGCGAAGACATCGACGAGCGGGGCGAGCAACGGCAGGACCGTCTGGAACATCAGCAGGTAGGTGAGGCCACGGCGGCCGAGTTTGCCTCCGGCGCCGCGCTCCAGCAGCGCGCCGCGGTGCTTCCACATGGACTGCAAGGTGCCGTAGCACCAGCGGTACCGCTGCTTCCACAGCTGACGCACCGTCGAGGGGGCCTCGGTCCAGGCGATGGCCGACTCCTCGTAGACCACGCGCCAGCCGGCCCGGCACAGGGCCATGGTGAGGTCGGTGTCCTCGGCGAGGGTGTCCTCGCTGACCCCTCCGACGCCGACCACGGCCTCGCGGCGGAACGCTCCGATCGCGCCCGGAACGGTCGGCATGCACTCCATGACGTCGAACATGCGGCGGTCGAGGTTGAAACCGATGACATATTCGAGGTGCTGCCAGCGGCCGAGGACACCCTGCCGGTTGCCGACCTTGGTGTTGCCGCTGACCGCGCCGACGCGCGGGTCGGCGAGCGGCTGGATCAGATTGAAGATCGCGTCGGGCTCGAAGACCGTGTCGCCGTCGATCATGACGACGATGTCGAAATGGGCCCAGGCGAGGCCGGTGTTGAGGGCGGCGGCCTTCCCGGAATTGGGCTGACGGACGACCATGACCCGGCGGTCGTCCATCGCCTCGGCGATCTCGAAGGTCCGGTCGGTGGAGCCGTCATCGACAACGATGATCTGCACGGCCTCGTGGGTGGAGGCGAGCAGCGAACGAACGGTCGCATCGATGCCCGCTTCCTCGTTGTACGCGGGGACGATCACCGAGACCGGGTCGGTGAGGGGCGGAACGCGCGGGGCGCCGCGACGTCGGGAGCGCTTGGCACGTACGCGTTTCACATGGACACGGGCGACGGTGAACAGCATCAGCAGCCGGGCCACGGTGATCCCACCGGCCACGAGCAGGAACCAGGTCATGCCGTCGGCGAAGGCCCGCGACGCCTGCTGTGCGCGGACGACGGCGGCGCCCTTCCACTCGGCGGCGGTGGAGACGGCGTAGGTGGTGCCCCGCAGCCCGAGACCGGCGCCGACGGTCGTGTAGGTGACCCGGTCACCGCGGGTGGTGGTCAACAGCCGCTCGGTCTCCGTGACGGCGTCGGGCGAGCCGGTGAGCTGGCGTACGGCACCCCGGGCGGCGTCACGGCCGGACGAGTCGGCGGCGACGAGGACATAGCCGTCGGCGATGGCGCGCCGCGCCGCCTCGCCCATGTCGGCGCAGAGGGTGGCGACGTCAGTGGTGTGCGGAAGGCGCAGCAGATGGGCGCCGATGCCCGCTGTGCCGGCCAGGACGTTCTGGGTGAGGGCGAGTTCCAGTCGGGCACGGGGCTCGGAGAGGCCGGCGAGATTGGCGTCCGTGTAGGTGTGCGAGCCGATCTCGTGGCCCTCGTCCTTGATTCGGCGTACCAGATCGGGGTGGGCGGCGGCCTCGGTGCCGGTGAGGAAGAAGGTGGCCTTGGCGTCGTGCTGCTTCAACAGGTCGAGAAGGCGCGGGGTCCAGGCCGGGTCGGGGCCGCCGTCGTAGGTGAGGGCGACGCTGCCGGAGGGCATCCGGGAGCCTGCGGCCTCTGAGGTTCTGGGGGCCTTGCGCAGGACGGGACCGTCGGCGAAGTCGGGCGCCGGGGTGGCCGGGCACCGGGTGGCGGGTGCGACGGTCAAGGCTATCTCGTGCCTCCCGTAGCCGCTGAAGAGCAGCGCGGTGGCAGCGACGGCCAGGGTGAGGCTCAGGAGCACCCAGTGGGCACGGGGGTCGCGGCGCAGGGCGTGCCGGGTCACTTCGGCCCCTTGCCGTCCGCAGCCGGGCTGCGCCGGGGGCGTTGCCGGAGTTTCCGGGAGGATCACTTGCCGTCGGGGCCGGCTCGGGCGCCGCGGTGGCGGCCGGGCCGGTTGCGTCGGTGCCGGGGTTTCCCGATGCGTCGGCACCCTTGGTGGCGGGGGCCGCAGAAGAGGCCGTGTCGGAGACCGGGTCCACTTCGGCCTCGTCGTCGGCGGCTTCCCGGGACTCGGCAGTGGAAGGCGTCGGTTCGCCGGTGGGGGCCGGATCCTGCCCGCTCCGGCTCCAGGGCAGCGGACCGCCGGTCGGCCCGGCACCGAAGAGCCCGGCCAGAACAATGACAACAAAGCAGACGCACGCGGCACCGATGACAAGGGACGCGTACCTCACCAGGCGGCGCCGGCGCCCCGAGGCGTCGACGAATATCGCGTTCTTCTGTCGAGTCACAGCGGCGGATTCTATGGACTGTGGGCTCCACTACGAAGCCGGGCGCCAAAACCGACATTCTGCCGCGCTGCGTGGAGACGGGCGGCCGGGTCTCCGCGGACCACTGATATGCCTCCTGGCCAGGTACGGGGCGACCCCCGATCCCCTTCCGGGGCTGCCGCCTCGCGCCGCGAGGCTCTGCCCGGCACTTTCGCGCAGTCGGGGCCGGACGGCGGCAGCGCGTGCCTGTGCAGTTCGTGGAGCGGGGCGGTCCCAAGACGGCCGACGGCGACGTTCCGGCGCGACGGCGCTCCGACAGCGTCGGGGAGCGCCCCACCGGGCCTGGCCTGGGGGTACCTCGTACCCCCAGCGCCCCCGACCCTCCCCGGCTACGACTCGTTCGCGTGCAGGCTCATCGGGCCGTAGATCTTTGTGGCGTCCTCCGACAGCACCGCTTGGTCCGCGCCGCCCTCGAGAAGTTCCTTCCAGCACTCGCCGATCCAGGACTCGGCGTCACCCTGCGTCGTGAACTCCTCCGGCTGCACCGCCGGTTGGACCTCCGATCCGTCGGACTTCTCGAACCGCCACGTCCATGCCATGTGCGCCTCCCAAGGTCCACCAGTGATCTCTTTCCTGCCCGCAGCGTAGCCGGGCGCGCACGCCCCGCGGTGACGCGGGAGGATCGTGAGCGTGGAACTCACTTTGCTCGGGACCGGCGCCCCCGCCGGACTCCCCCGGCCCGACTGTCCGTGCGCCGCCTGCGCCACCGCGCGCGGAGCGTCCGCGCGGGCCGCCACCGCCTTGCTCGTGGACGGGGCCCTGCTGCTCGACCTCACCCCCGGCGCCGCCCTCGCCGCCGCGCGGGCCGGGCATTCGCTCGTCGGCGTACGGCAGGTGCTGCTCACGCATCCGCACGACGGGCCCGCCGTGGATCTGCCCGCCGGGCTGCCCACGGCCGGGCGGGTGCCGGACGGGCGGGAGCTGACGCTGATCAGCGGGCACCGGGTGCGGGCCGTCCCGATGGATCAGCCGGGCACGGGGTACGAGGTGACGTCCCCGGAGGGCGAGCGGCTGCTCTACCTTCCGCCGGGCGGCTCGCCCGCAGGCCTCGCGGAGGGCCGCGCGGCATACGAGATGGTCGTCGCCGATGTGATCGGACGGCCCGACGCGATCGCCCGGCTGCGCGCCACCGGCGCGATCGGCGCGACCACCGACATCATCGCCGTGCACATCGACCACGACGTCACCGGCGGCCGCCCCGAGCTGGGCCGGCGGCTCGCCGCCGCGGGCGCGCGGGCCGTACCGGACGGGACGACGCTGATCGTCGGCGAGTACCACGCCGTCCCCGACATCCCCCGCCGCACCCTCGTCACCGGCGGCGCCCGCTCGGGCAAGTCCCTGGAGGCCGAGCGCAGGCTTGAGACCTTCCCCGAGGTGCTGTACGTCGCGACGAGCGGCCATCGCGAGGGGGACGCCGAGTGGGCCGACCGGGTCTCCCTGCACCGCGAGCGGCGCCCGGGCTCCTGGCGTACGAGCGAGACCTGCGATCTCGTACCCGTCCTCGCCGAGGAGGGGCCGCCGGTGCTGATCGACTGCCTCTCGCTGTGGCTGACCGACGCGATGGACCGGGTGGGCGCCTGGGACGACGCCACCTGGGCGGCGGACGGCGAGCGCGCGCTGCACGAGCGGGTCGCCGAACTCGTCGCCGCGGTACGGCAGACCACGCGCACCGTCGTCGCGGTGACCAACGAGGTAGGCAGCGGCGTCGTGCCGGCCACCGCCTCCGGGCGCCGCTTCCGCGACGAACTGGGCCGCCTCAACGCCGCCTTCGCCGCCGAGTGCGAGCACGTCCTGCTGGTCGTCGCAGGCCAGGCCCTCGTGCTGCGCAGCTGACAGGCGCTGCCCTGCCGCGACACCGCTGCCGGTACTGTTCGGCGAATGAGCAGGCTGAATCTCGACGACTTCTCCGACCTGATCGAGCGTCCCGACAGCGGTATGCGGCGTGACGCCGAGGAACGCCGGGAGCGGCTGACCGTCCCGCCCGGCGCCCTCGGCCGGCTCGACGAGCTGGGCGAGTGGCTCTCGGCCGCGCAGGCCTCCGTGCCGGTCAAGGCGATCGAGCGGCCGCGCGTGGTGCTGTTCGCCGGTGATCACGGGGTGGCCGAACTGGGCGTCTCCGGCCGGGAGTCCGGCTCCGCGCACGAGCTGGTGCGCGCCACGCTGGAGGGCGCGAGCCCGGTCGCCGTGCTGGCCCGCCGGATGGGCGTGCCGGTGCGGATCGTCGACGCGGGGCTCGACTGCGACCCGGGGCTGCTGCCGGACGAGGTGGTACGCCGCCGGGTGCGGCGCGGCAGCGGACGTATCGACATCGAGGACGCGCTGACGATCGAGGAGACCGAGGCGGCCGTACGCCTGGGCATGGCGATCGCCGACGAGGAGGCCGACTCCGGCACCGACCTGGTCGTACTCGGCGATCTGAGCGTCGGCGGCACCACGCCCGCCTCGACGCTGATCGCCGCGCTGTGCGGCACGGACGCCTCGGTGGTGACCGGCCGCGGCGGCGCGGGCATCGACGATCTGGCCTGGATGCGCAAGTGCGCGGCGATCCGTGACGCACTGCGGCGCGCCCGGCCGGTGCTCGGCGATCAGCTGGAGCTGCTGGCGGCGGTGGGCGGCGCGGATCTGGCCGCGATGACGGGTTTCCTGCTGCAGAGCGCCGTACGCCGAATGCCGGTGATCCTCGACGGAGTCGTATCGGCGGCGTGTGCGCTGGTCGGGCAGCGTGCGGCGTTCCGCGCGCCGGACTGGTGGCTGGCGGGCCAGGTGAGCGGCGAACCGGCGCAGACGAAGGCGCTCGACCGTATGGCGCTCAACCCGCTGCTCGATCACGGCGTCACTGTGGGCGAAGGAACCGGGGCATTGCTCGCGCTCCCCCTCGTCCAGGCGTCGGCCGCGCTCGCGGCCGAACTGCCGGAGCGTACGGAGCCGGTGGAGAGCGACACGGACTGACGGGCCGGTGCGGCCGCCCTCGACCGGGCGGCCGCACACTCGCCCACTATGACGCGCGATGCCCCATATCATCGCGTTTCATGGGAGAGGTCCGTTTGTCCACCGAAGAGGCGAGCCCGAGTACAAGTACGAGTCCGAGTACTGGTACTGGTACTGGTACGAGTCCAGGTACGACGGGTACGGGTACGAGCCGGAGCACGGGCGGAAGCACCGTCCGCTCACGGCGCAGCGCGGCATTCGCCGTCTGGTATCTGCGCGCCGTGACGTTCGTCAACCTCCTGAGCGCCGTCTGGGTCTCCCTCGGCCAGGATCTCCGGCGGCACAACATCGATGACTACTTCACTCCGTATCTGCTCACGGCGGGCTTCGCATCCGGTGCCTTCACCCTCTTCCTGGCAATCACCATGCGCCGCCGCAAGCGGGCCGCCTGGATCCTCAACTCCGTACTGGCCGGGCTCTTTCTGCTGCTCTTCGTCCTCGCGATCGCCGTCGACCCGGACGTCCGTGAGCACGCGCAGAACTGGATCTCGCTCGTCCTGACGTCCGCCTTCGTGCTGGCCCTGGTGCTCGGGCGGCGGGAGTTCTACGCGAAGGGCGACCGCACCAACCCCAAGCTGGCCGCCGCCGTCGCGGTCGGCGGGCTGCTCGTCACCTCGCTGCTCGCCGCGATACTCGTCACCGTCACCAACACCTCGGCCGGCCACTCCACCTTCCTGGAGCGCTGGCGCTACGGCGTGATGCGGCTGGTGTCGCTGGCCGCCGACGACTCCCCCTTCGCCGGCATCAGCACACCCGGCTGGGTCAACGTCACCATCAACGTCCTCTCCACCCTGCTGCTGCTCGCCGTGCTCTACGCGGCGTTCCGCTCCCGCCGGGCCGTCGACCCGCTCACCGAAGGCGACGAGGAGAGGCTGCACGCGCTGCTCGCACGCCACGGCGACCGGGACTCGCTCGGCTACTTCGCGCTGCGCCGCGAGAAGAGCGTCGTCTGGTCCCCGACCGGGAAGGCCGCCGTCGCCTACCGCGTGGTGGGCGGGGTCTCGCTCGCGTCCGGCGACCCGATCGGCGACCCGGAGGCCTGGCCCGGCGCGATCGACCCCTGGCTGGCCGAGGCGCGTGAACACGGCTGGATCCCGGCCGTGATGGGGGCGAGCGAGGAGGCGGGCACCATCTATGCGCGGCACGGCCTGGACGCGCTGGAGCTGGGCGACGAGGCGATCGTCGAGACCGACGAGTTCACCCTGGACGGGCGCGCGATGCGGACCGTGCGCCAGGCCTACAACCGGGTCAAGCGCGCCGGGTACGAGGTGCGGATCCGCCGCCACGAGGAGATTCTGCCCGCGGAGATGGACGCACTGCTGGGACGCGCAGACGACTGGCGCGACGGAGCCACCGAGCGCGGCTTCTCGATGGCGCTGGGGCGGCTCGGCGATCCCGCGGACGGCCGCTGCGTGATGCTCGAATGCACGGACGGCGAGGGCGAGTTGCGGGCGGTGCTGAGCTTTGTGCCGTGGGGGCCCGAGGGGCTCTCGCTCGATCTGATGCGGCGCGACCGGGGCTCCGAGAACGGCCTGATGGAGTTCATGGTCATCGAACTCCTGCAGCGCGCCGAGGAGATCGGGATCACCCAGGTGTCGTTGAACTTCGCGATGTTCAGGTCGGTCTTCGAACGCGGCTCGAAGCTCGGCGCGGGACCGGTGCTGAGGCTGTGGCGCTCGCTCCTCAGCTTCTTCTCCCGCTGGTGGCAGATCGAGTCCCTCTACCGCGCCAACGCCAAGTACCGACCCATCTGGGAGCCACGCTTCATGCTCTTCGAGAAGAGCGCCGACCTGCTGCGCATCGGCCTCGCGGCGGGCCGCGCCGAGGGCTTCCTGGAGGCGCCCGGGCTGCCCAAGTGGATGCACCGCAGACATCTGGAGACCACGCGTTGAACACGGTGCGCGCCTTCGCGCGCCGCGAGTGGGGGCCGCTGTACGCGACCCTGCGGAAGGCGCTCGTCACCAAGAAGTGGCGGGCCGTTCCGATGACGCTCGGGGCGGTCTGCCTCACGGCGCTCTTCCAGCTGGTGCAGAACCAGTCCTGGGGCTTCCGCCCGGTCCACGACATCGGCTTCGTCAAGGCCGAGGACCCGCTCTGGGTGGCCCTGCTGCGCACCCCGCTGTCGCTGTTCGTACCGGCGCTGGATCTGCCGGTGTGGGGTGCGCTGGCGCAAGTGCTGCTGGTGTTCGGGATCGCTGAGATCGCTCTGGGCCGGTGGCGGACACTGGTGATCGCGTACGTGTCGACGCTGGCCGGGACGACGTACGCACGGATCGGCATCGCGCTCGGCCCCGACGGCTTCTTCGGGCTGCCCGCCTCCGACGCGCAGGTCGTCGACACCGGCCCGTCGGCGGCGGTCGTCGGCCTCGCGCTCTTCGTCTGCTGGCGCTTCAGGGCCTGGCTCACGGCGGCGCTGGTGATCGTGTCGATGGTCGTCGAGGTGCTGGTCAAGGACAACCTCGCGGGCAAGGAGCATCTGGCGGCGATCGCGGCGGTGCTCGTGGTGTGCGCGCTCTCGGCGCTGTGGCAGCGCCGGCTCAGGCGTCAGCGTTTGCGCGCCGGCAGCCGGTCGGGGGCGCCGCCGATCAGGTCCTGAAACCTGCGCCGTGGCCGGTCCCAGCGGCGGTCGTGGCGGAAGGAGCGCAGCCGGGCCCTGGCGCGGGCCTTGGGCCGCTTGCGGTAGAAGCGGCGGGCCCAGGGAGAGCCGGGCCGGGCCAGCCGTACCGCCCCGAAGAGCGCCACGAACGGCACCAGAACGCTGATGAGCGCCATCCGTGGCTTGCCCTTGAAGAGCACGACGAGCACAAGGAAGAAGTTGATCACCAGTGTCGCGATCAGCGTGGCGCGGTCCTGGCGTTCGTCGGGGGTCATCTGATTGACGCCGAGCGGTGCGAAGCCGCTGAGGACCAGCAGCGCCAGGGCCGCGGCGAGGACCACGACCTCCACGCTCTGACGGCCCTGCTCGGTCCAGTAGACGTCGTCGAGATGGAGGATGAGCGCGAACTCGTCGAGTACGAGGCCCGCGCCGATCCCGAAGATGATCGCGCAGGCCGCCGCGGAGGGGCCGTGCCGGGCGCTGCCGACCGCCCCGAAGCCACCGACCACGGTCAGGATGACGCCGGGGACCACGTGGTGGATGTGCATGCCGCCGGGCGTGACGTTCTTGAACGGCCCTCTGCCCGCCCTGATCAGCCGGGTGATCGTACGGGTCGCCAGGAAGGTGATGATGAAGGAGGCCAGCGCGAGCAGCATCGGGAGCTTCCCCGGCTCGACGATGTTGCGGTAAAACCAGTGACCCATCCCATGCCACCCGCTCCCGATTTGCGCGATATGCGCAATTTACCGTCAGTCCGGCCGGGCTACCCTTCGCGCGATGATTCCTCTGGACGGCACACGTCACGGCATACGCCACGGCATACGTTTCGCTTTCGGCACCCTGACCGCGCTCCCGGTCCGCGTCACGCGCTGGGACCGTGACACGGCGCGCGCCGGAATGCTGTGCGCGCCACTGGCCGGGCTGGTCGTGGGCCTGCTCGCCGCGGGCGCCGGCGGGCTGCTGATGCTCCTGGGCTCCGGCCCGCTGATCGCCGCGACGGCCACGGCCGCCGTCCCGGCCGCGCTCACCCGCGGCCTCCATCTGGACGGCCTCGCCGACACGGCCGACGGCCTGGGCAGCGGAAAGCCCGCCGAGGACGCGCTGCGCATCATGAAGCAGTCGGACATCGGGCCGTTCGGGGTCATCACGCTGCTGTTCGTGCTCCTCGCCCAGGTGGCGGCGGTGGCCGAGCTGTACGGCGAGGGCTGGACGTACGGCGCGGTGGGCGCCGCGGTCTCGGGCGTGACCGCGCGCCTGGCCCTCACCCTCGCCTCACGCACGGGCATCCCGGCGGCCCGCGCCGAAGGCCTCGGCGCGGCGGTGGCACAGGTCGTTCCCGTACGCACCGGACTCGCCGTCGCCGCCCTGATCACCGCGGCCTGCGCGGCGGCGGGCGCGCTGTTCGGCGGGTACGGCGCGGTCCACCACGCCCTGGCGGTCCTGGCAGGCCTCGGCGCGGCCCAACTGCTGCTGCGCCACTGCGTACGCCGCTTCGGCGGGGTGACGGGCGACGTGTTCGGCGCGCTGGCGGAGACCGCGGCGACGGTCTGCCTCGTCGCGCTGGTGCTCGGCGGCTAGCAGGGACTGCGCCAGACCCCCAGCTCGTACTTCTTCAGCATCGAGCTGAGCTTCAGCCGCCGCGCCTCGGGACAGAACTCATCCGTCGTCAGCTCGTACTCGACGTGGAAGACCGCCTTGCCCGCGCTGATGAACGGCGTCAGCCGCTCGCACTCGTCGTGCTCCGCGCACTGTTCATTGACCGCGAAGTCGAAGTCCCCGACCAGCTGCGGGATCTGGTCGAGGTCGTTCTTCAGGCCCACGGCCAGCCCGCGGTCGTGGGCGAGGCGGGCGATCAGGCGGTTGTAGCGGAGCTGATCGGCCGCGGAGATGGGTAAGCCGGTGGGGTTGGCGTACGCATCCATGTTGTCGGGCTCGACCGCGTCGAAACCCTTGGCCCGGCACATCTCGATGCGCTCGGCCATCAGGGGTTCGAGGATGTCCGTACGCCGGATGTCGAGCCAGCGTTCGCCGTCCCAGCCGTTGCCGCGGCCGAGGACGGACTTCGGGAACTTCGCGGCGTCCGGGCGGAACTCCTCCCACGCGCCGGTGGAGAGATAGCAGATGACTTTACGGCCGCGGCGGTGCAGATCGGCGACCGCGGACCTCGGGTGGTCGAAGCCGTCGATGTCGTACACCGGCACGTCCACGGTCGGATCGAGCTTGCCGCTGAGCTGCCACTGCCAGGCCGGGCCGGGCTCCGGCCGCCAGCGCTCGGCGGGCGGTTTGCCGTCCGGCGGGGAGGTGCAGCCCGCCAGTACGAGGAGGAGGAGCACGAGCGGCAGTGGTACGCGTCTCACAGGGCGGGCTCCAGTGCGTGCGGGAGGGCGGTGTGCGTGTGCGGTGTGCGGTCGCACGGCACAGCAGAGCACAGACGAGCCCGGCGAGCCGCGGGGCTGCGCCACGGACGAGTGAACCGCCGCCGCCGTGAGCGATACATGTGACCGCGCGTAGGCTCTTGTCCGGTGTGGGGTGTCGATCCACCCCCTCTACGGCCCCGGAACTCAACGGAAGCGAGATTTCACCACCGTGACTGCTCTCACTCTCAGCACTGCCGGCGCGGCGACGCTGCGCGCCGACGCCCTCGTGGTCGGCGTCGCGAAGGGCGCCAAGGGCCCGGTCGTCGCGCCCGGCGCCGAGGCTGTGGACAAGGCGTTCGACGGAAAGCTCGCCTCCGTTCTCGACACCCTCGGCGCCACCGGTGCCGAGGGCGAGGTGACCAAGCTCCCCGCCCCCTCCGGGCTCAAGGCCCCGGTCGTCCTCGCGGTCGGCCTCGGCGCGGTGCCGGAGAAGGACGAGGCGTACGACGCCGAGTCGCTGCGGCGCGCCGCGGGCGCCGCGGCCCGTGCGCTGAACGGCTCGAAGAAGGCCGCGTTCGCTCTGCCGGTCGAGGCGGCAGAGGACGCGGAGGCGATCGCCGAGGGCGCGCTCCTCGGTGCGTACTCCTTCACCGCCTACCAGGGCAGCGGCAAGGACGCGCAGGACCCCAAGAGCGGTGCCTCCCAGGCCGGAGGCAGCGGGGCGAAGCAGCCGCTCGGCGAGGTCGCCCTGCTCGGCGCCAAGCCGCGCGACAAGGCGCACAAGGCCGCGGCCGAGCGCGCGATCGCGCTGACCGAGGAGATCAACCGCGCCCGCGACCTGATCAACACCCCGCCGAACGACCTCTTCCCCGAGTCTTTCGCAGCCGTCGCCACCGCCGTCGGCAAGGAGCACGGCATCAAGGTGCAGGTGCTCGACGAGAAGGCCCTCGGCAAGGGCGGCTTCGGCGGAATCCTCGGCGTCGGCCAGGGCTCGGCCCACGGCCCGCGTCTGGTGAAGCTCGTCTACACGCACCCCAAGGCGGAGAAGACGCTGGCCCTGGTCGGCAAGGGCATCACCTACGACTCGGGCGGCATCTCGCTCAAGCCGGCCGGTCACAACGAGACGATGAAGTGCGACATGAGCGGCGCCGCCGCGGTGTTCGCCGCCGTCGTCACCGCGGCCCGCCTCGGCCTCCGGGTGAACGTCACCGGCTGGCTGGCGCTCGCCGAGAACATGCCGTCCGGCACCGCCACCCGCCCCGGCGACGTCCTGCGCATGTACAGCGGCAAGACGGTCGAGGTGCTCAACACCGACGCCGAGGGCCGTCTGGTGCTGGCCGACGCGCTGTGGAAGGCCTCCGAGGAGAAGCCGGACGCCATCGTGGACGTCGCGACGCTGACCGGCGCGATGGTGCTGGCTCTCGGCAACCGCACCTTCGGCATCATGTCCAACGACGACGCATTCCGTACCTCCATCCACGAGATCGCCGAGGAGGTCGGCGAGCAGTCCTGGCCGATGCCGCTCCCCGCCGAGCTGCGCAAGGGCATGGACTCCCCGACCGCCGACATCGCCAACATGGGTGAGCGGATGGGCGGCGGCCTGGTGGCCGGTCTGTTCCTGCAGGAGTTCGTGGGCGAGGGCATCACCTGGGCGCACCTGGACATCGCGGGCCCGGCCTTCCACGAGGGTGCGCCGTTCGGCTACACCCCCAAGGGCGGCACCGGCTCCGCGGTCCGCACCCTGGTCAAGCTCGCCGAGCGCACCGCCGCCGGCGACCTCGGCTGAGACTGAGGGCTGAGACTGAGGGCTGAGTCCGAGTCTGAGGACCGAGTCTGAGGACTGAGGCTTTTCTCTCCGTACGGCCCCGGGCATACGTCCGGGGCCGTCCGTGTTGTTAGGTTCGCCTTCAACGGAATCCGTACGTTCGTACGGGCCAGTAACCCCGCGGGACGGTCGATCAGCCGTCCCAGACCCCGGCCCCGCGTCCCGCCTCCCGTCAACAAGTGCGAAGATGGGTTCTCGGCAGGACAGGGCCCCCACCACAGGGCCGAAGAAACAGCGGCCGAACACCAGCCGCCGCCCGGTCGAGGACCGGCGACCGGCGCACATGCATGGAGGACGTGACGTGGCGAACGACGCCAGCACCGTTTTCGACCTAGTGATCCTCGGCGGTGGTAGCGGCGGTTACGCTGCGGCGCTGCGTGGAGCTCAGCTGGGCCTGGACGTCGCCCTGATCGAGAAGGGCAAGGTCGGCGGCACCTGCCTGCACAACGGATGCATCCCCACGAAGGCTCTGCTGCACGTCGGCGAGATCGCCGACCAGGCTCGTGAGGCCGACCAGTTCGGTGTCAAGGCCACCTTCGAGGGCATCGACATCGAGGCCGTACACAAGTACAAGGACGAGGTGATCTCGGGCCTGTACAAGGGTCTCCAGGGTCTGATCGCCTCCCGCAAGGTCACCTACATCGAGGGTGAGGGCCGGCTGTCCTCCCCCACCTCTGTCGACGTCAACGGCCAGCGCGTTCAGGGCCGCCATGTCCTTCTCGCCACCGGCTCCGTACCGAAGTCGCTGCCGGGCCTGGAGATCGACGGAAACCGCATCATCTCCTCGGACCACGCCCTGAAGCTGGACCGCGTCCCGCAGTCCGCGATCGTGCTGGGCGGCGGCGTCATCGGCGTCGAGTTCGCCTCGGCGTGGAAGTCCTTCGGCTCCGACGTCACCGTCATCGAGGGCCTGAAGCACCTGGTCCCGGTCGAGGACGAGAGCAGCTCGAAGCTTCTTGAGCGCGCGTTCCGCAAGCGCGGCATCAAGTTCAACCTGGGCACCTTCTTCGAGAAGGCCGAGTACACCGCCGAGGGTGTGCGGGTCACCCTCGCGGACGGCAAGGCCTTCGAGGCCGAGGTGCTGCTGGTCGCCGTCGGCCGCGGCCCCGTCTCCGCCGGTCTCGGCTACGACGAGCAGGGCGTCGCGATGGACCGCGGCTATGTCCTGGTCGACGAGTACATGCGGACGAACGTGCCCACCATCTCGGCGGTCGGCGACCTCGTCCCCACGCTCCAGCTCGCGCACGTCGGCTTCGCCGAGGGCATCCTGGTGGCAGAGCGGCTGGCCGGTCTGAAGACTGTTCCGATCGACTACGACGGCGTGCCGCGGGTGACCTACTGCCACCCCGAGGTCGCCTCCGTGGGCATCACCGAGGCCAAGGCCAAGGAGATCTACGGCGCGGACAAGGTCGTCGCCCTGAAGTACAACCTCGCGGGCAATGGCAAGAGCAAGATCCTGAAGACCGCGGGCGAGATCAAGCTCGTCCAGGTCAAGGACGGTGCCGTGGTCGGCGTACACATGGTCGGTGACCGTATGGGCGAGCAGGTCGGCGAAGCTCAGCTGATCTACAACTGGGAGGCTCTGCCGGCCGAGGTCGCGCAGCTCATCCACGCGCACCCGACGCAGAGCGAGGCGCTCGGCGAGGCCCACCTGGCACTCGCGGGCAAGCCCCTGCACTCCCACGACTGAGCCCCTCGGGCGCGACGACACTTCCGCACGTCCCCTCGCTCGGCGCTCCGCGCGAGCTGGGGAGACCCCATCCGTTAGGAGCAACTGAAACCATGCCGGTTTCCGTAACCCTTCCGGCGCTCGGCGAGAGCGTCACCGAGGGCACTGTCACGCGCTGGCTGAAGGCCGAAGGCGAGCGAGTCGAGGCCGACGAGCCGCTGCTCGAGGTGTCGACCGACAAGGTCGACACCGAGATCCCGGCCCCGGCCGCGGGCATCCTCGCGTCCATCAAGGTCGCCGAGGACGAGACCGTCGAGGTCGGCGCCGAGCTGGCGATCATCGACGACGGCAGCGGTGCGCCCGCCGCCGCCCCGGCTCCGGCAGCTGCCGAGGCCCCCGCCGCCCCGGCCGAGGCCCCCGCCGCCCCGGCCGAGGCCCCCGCCGCCCCGGCCGAGGCCCCGGCCGCGCCTGCCGCCCCGGCTCCGGTCGCCGAGGCCCCCGCGGCTCCGGCCGCCCCGGCTCCCGCTGCCGCTCCGGCAGGTGGCGCCACCGGCACGGACGTCGTCCTCCCCGCGCTCGGCGAGAGCGTCACGGAGGGCACCGTCACCCGCTGGCTCAAGCAGGTCGGCGAGACCGTCGAGGCCGACGAGCCGCTGCTCGAGGTCTCCACGGACAAGGTCGACACCGAGATCCCGGCCCCGGCTTCCGGTGTGCTGCTGGAGATCGTGGTCGGCGAGGACGAGACCGCCGAGGTCGGCGCCAAGCTGGCCGTGATCGGCGCCCCGGGTGCCGCTCCGGCTGCCGCCCCCGCGCCTGCCGCCCCGGCTCCGGCCCCCGCAGCCGCTGCTCCGGCTCCGGCTGCCCCCGCGGCTCCCGCGGCCCCGGCCGCACCTGCTGCTCCGGCCGCCCCCGCTCCGGCTCCTGCTCCGGTCGCGGCTCCCGCTCCGGCTCCGGCCGCTCCGGCGCCCGTCACCCCGGCCCCGGCTGCTCCGGCCGCCCCCGCCGCAGGTGACGCCAGTGACGCCTACGTGACCCCCCTGGTCCGTAAGCTCGCCGTCGAGAACGGCGTGGACCTGTCCGCGGTCAAGGGCACCGGCGTCGGTGGCCGTATCCGCAAGCAGGACGTCATCGCCGCCGCGGAGGCCGCCAAGGCTGCCGCCGCCGCTCCGGCACCGGCCGCCGCCCCGGCCGCCGCCCCGGCCGCCGCTTCGAAGGCCCCGGGCCTCGAGGTGTCCCCGCTGCGCGGTCAGACCGTCAAGATGACCCGGATGCGCAAGGTCATCGGCGACAACATGATGAAGGCCCTGCACAGCCAGGCGCAGCTGACCTCGGTCGTCGAGGTCGACATCACCAAGCTGATGAAGCTGCGCGCCAAGGCCAAGGACGCCTTCGCCGCCCGTGAGGGCGTCAAGCTGTCCCCGATGCCGTTCTTCGTCAAGGCCGCGGCCCAGGCGCTGAAGGCCCACCCGGTCATCAACGCCCGGATCAACGAGGACGAGGGCACCATCACGTACTTCGACTCGGAGAACATCGGCATCGCCGTGGACTCCGAGAAGGGTCTGATGACGCCGGTCATCAAGAGCGCGGGCGATCTGAACCTCGCCGGCATCGCCAAGAGGACCGCGGAGCTCGCGGGCGCCGTGCGCGCCAGCAAGATCACCCCGGACGACCTGGCCGGCGCGACCTTCACCATCAGCAACACCGGTTCGCGTGGTGCGCTGTTCGACACGATCATCGTGCCGCCGAACCAGGCCGCCATCCTGGGCATCGGCGCCACCGTCAAGCGCCCGGTGGTCATCAACCACCCGGATCTGGGCGAGACCATCGCCATCCGCGACATGACGTACGTCGCGCTCTCCTACGACCACCGTCTGGTGGACGGCGCCGACGCCGCCCGCTACCTGACGACGGTCAAGGCGATCCTGGAGGCCGGCGAGTTCGAGGTCGAGCTCGGCCTGTAAGGCTCCAGCCCTGTGGGTGTGCCCCCGTCCGGTCCGCCGGACGGGGGCACACTCATGTGCGCGCCGCCTCATCCGCCCCTCATCCGCACCCGCTTCCACGCCTCGTCCGCGCCCTCTTCCGCGCTTTCAGTGGCGGCCCAACGCCCGTGCCGGGCATGCTGGTTGACCAGGGTCAGCGCACAGGGGGAGAGCCATTCGTATGGAGATCCAGCTCAGCGTTCCGGGCGACGGCGTCGCCCTGCTCCATCTCCACGACTGGCTGCGCCGCGACGACCGCACGCGGCGGCTAACCCCCCGGCTCGCCTCGGGGGCCGACACCCCGGGCGGGGCCATGGGCACGCTCGACGTGGTGAACGTGATCCTCAGCAACAGCATCGCGTTCACTTCTCTCGCCGTGACCCTTGCCAACTGGCGGACCGCGCGCCGCTCCACACTGTCCGGGACGGAGGTGCGGGTCACGAGCGGCGGCACCACCATGACGATCCCCAACGCCTCGGCGGAGCAGATCGAGCAGATCCTGCGCTCGCTGCCGTCGGCCGGCGACGAGGAGGGAAGCGACGGCGGAGAGCCGTCGTGACCCTGCCCGACACGGGCGCGTCACGCGCTGTCCTGATCGGGGCGCACCAGTTCGCGGACGCCTCCCTCGAGGCGCTCCCGGGCGTCGCGAACAACGTGAAAGAGCTGCGGCGACTGCTGACGGCCGACGCGACCTGGGGGCTTCCGGACGCGCACTGCACCGCGTATCTGGACCCCGAGGATCCGGTGGAGGTCCTCGCCGCTCTGAACCGGGCGGCCCGCGAAGCCACGGACACGCTGCTGGTGTACTACGCCGGGCACGGCCTCATCGACCCTGACGACGACCGCAGGCTCTATCTGGCGACGCCGCAGACCTGCGCGGACGACCAGTGGTATCTGAGCCTGCGCTACGAGGACTTCCGGCGGGCGGTCACCCGCTCGCCCGCCCGGCGCAAGGTGGTCGTCCTCGACTGCTGCTTCAGTGGACGCGCCATCACGGGCGGCATGGCCGTGACCGGCGCCCAGGCCCTGAAGTCGGTGGCGGAGCAGGTCGAGATCGAGGACAACACCTGCGTACTGACCGCCGCTTCCGGCACCTCGACGGCGCTGTGTCCGCCGGGCGAAACGTACAGCGCCTTCACCGGCGAACTCGTCGGCCTGCTGGCCGACGGGGTCCCGGAGGAGCACCGTGAGCTGCTGGATGTGAGCACGCTCTACCGGCATCTGCACGCGCGGCTGTCCGGCAAGGGCCGCCCGCTCCCCCAGCTGGGCACCCGGAACGCGGGCAGCGACATTGTCCTGGCCAGGAACGCCGCGTACACCGGTCCTGCCCCTGTTGTCAGGGGCTCCGCGCCCGGGCCGATCCGTCCCAACACGCTCGCCGCGCCGGACGGCACCTTCGTCGGACGCCGGCGCGAGCTGGCCGAACTCGCGGACCTCGCCGGAACGGTCATCTCGGACGGTCGCTCCATGGTCTGTCTGGTGCACGGCATGGGCGGTGTGGGGAAGACGGAGATCCTGCGCAGGGCGGCGGCTTCGCCGTGGGCCGAGCAGTTCGAGGACGGCCGGTTCGAGATCAATCTGCGTGGCTTCGCGCCGGGTTCGGAGCCGGACGACGGTCGTCAGGCACCGGAGGCCCGGGACCCCGACGAGGTGCTGGAAAGCCTGCTGCGGCAGGTCGGGCGTACGGACATCCAGGCCGACCGGGATGCTCGCGAGGAGGCGTGGCGCGCCTGGCTGTCCACGCGACGCGTGCTCCTGCTGCTGGACAACGCCTACGGCGCCGAGCAGATCCGCCCGCTGCTGCCCGGCCCGCACGCCGCCTGTCTCACCCTGGTCTCCAGCCGCAATCAGCACATCCCGGCCGGCCGTTCGCTCGGCGCCGAGCTGCTGCCGGAGCGGGACGCGGTCGCCCTGCTGCGGCACATCGCCGGTGACACGGACGAAAGCACCCTGCCTCAGGGCGATTTGGCGCGGCTGGCGGACCGTTGCGGCAGGCTGCCGGTGGCCCTGCGCCCGATGGGCTGGGCGCTGCGGCACACCGCGGTGGCGGATCTGCTGGCCGCGATGGAAGCCCCCGATCCGCTACGGGACTTCCCCGAGGCGGACGGCCCGGTCAGGGCCGCGTTCCTGGCGTCGTACCACCGGCTGCCGCACGAGCTTCAACTCACCCTGCGGCACTGCGCGCTGCACCCAGGGCCCGACTTCGCCGGGGATGCGGTGGCGGCGATGATGTCGATCCCCGCGGCGACGGCCGCGCTGCGGCTCGGGCGGCTTCAGCAGCGTCACGTCCTGCTGGCCACGCGGGGGCGTTTCGGTTTCCACGGACTGTTCCGGCACTACGCGCAGGTGGTGGCCGAGAACGATCCCGCGCTGCATGGGACGGCCGTACGCCGCAGTCTGTACGGACATCTGCTCGCCTCGCTGGCACACGCGCTGTCCGTGCTCACCGGTGCTCCGGCCCATAGCGCGCCCACCGCCGACGGCACGGCTTTCGCCTCGGCCGACGAGGCGCGCGCCTGGCTGAAGTCGCACTCCTCGGAGCTGGAGCTGGCGGCGGACGCGGCATCCAGGGACGGCTGGGAGCGCGCGACCCAGCTGGAGAGCGGCACGGGCTACTGGCTCTACCTCAACGAGCGGTACGGCAGCGCCCGCTCCCACTACGAGCGTGCGCTCGAACTGGCCCGCGCGGCGCGGGACCGGGCCTCGCAGGTCTACGCGTTGAACGGCATCGCAGAGACCCACCGGCTGCAGTTCCGCTTCGGGGACGCCCGCGCCCACTACCGGCGGGCCCTCGAACTCGCCGACGGCGACCTCACGGCCACCTCGGAGTCACTGAACGGCATCGCGCTCACCTACAGCGTCGAGCAGCGGTACGCGGATGCCCGTACCCACTACGAGCAGGCGCTCGAACTCGCCCGCGCCACCGGCGACTTGGTGGCTCAGGTATACGCGCTGACCGGCATCGGCGACACGCATCGCTACGAGTTCCGGGACGAGGACGGCCTTGCCTACTTCGACGAGGCCGTGACGCTGGCCGCGGCGATCGGGAACGTCAGCGCGCAGGCGTACGCCCTCACGTGCATCGGCCATGCGCACCGCGGGCAGCGCAGATACGAGCCGGCCCTCGGCTGCTACAACCGGGCCCTTGAACTGGCCCGCTCCACGGACGACCGGATGGCGCAGGCCCAGGCTTTGTACGGCATCGCGCGGACCTACGGCTTCCAGGGCCGGTTCACCGAAGGCCGTGACCAGTGCCACCTGGCGATGTGGATCTTCCAGGATCTCGGTGTGCAGGACTGGGTCGATCAGTGCGTGGAGCTACTGCGCGATCTCGCCGCCGACGAGCGGCGGCAATAATGACAGGGTCCGCGATGCCCTCCCCAGGAGCCCTCATGACCCCGCCCGTCATCCACTCGCTGCGCGAACAGATCCGCGAGCACATCGTGGAGGGGATCGTCAGCGGCCGCTGGAAGCCCGGCGAGCGGATCGTCGAGCGGCGGATCGCGACGGAGCTACAGGTGTCCCAGACGCCGGTGCGCGAGGCGCTGCGGGAGTTGGAGAGTCTGCGGCTGATCGAGTCGGCGCCCAACAAGGGTGTACGCGTACGGAATCTCACGGCCGCCGACCTGGAGGAGAGCTACCCCGTGCGGGCCGGCCTCGAGCAGATCGCGGCCGAGCTGGCGGCCGGGCGGCTGGCGGAGGACTGCTCCGCGCTGGAGCCGCATGTGGCGGCGCTGTACGCGGCGGACAGGGCGGGCGACTCGGCCGCGCAGGTGCGGCACACGGTCGGATTCCACCGGGAGCTGGTGCGGGCGGCGGGGAACGGCGTGCTGCTGCACACGTGGGAGGGGCTGGGGATCGAGGTGTTCACGGCGCTGTCGATCCGGTGGCTGGGGACGGTGCAGAAGTCGTACGCGGAGGAGCACGAGGAACTGGTCGAGGCGTTTCGCCGGAGCGATCCGGAGATCGGGGCGCTGGTGAAGGCGCATGTGTTGGGCTGCGCGCCGCGGGCGTGACGCGGCGGACGCGGCGGACGCGGTCGTACGGCCTGGAATTGGCGCCCCGAGCCGCCGGTCACCGGTTCCGTCCTCAAACGCCGGACGGGCTGGGATTGGCGCCCCGAGCCGCCGGTCACCGGTTCCGTCCTCAAACGCCGGACGGGCTTGATTCGCCCCCCGAAACGCCGGCCACCCGGTCCGTCCTCAAACGCCGGACGGGCTGGGATTGGCGCCCCGAAACCCCGGTCACCGGTTCCGCCCTCAAACGCCGGACGGGCTTGAGACCGGTTCCGTCGCTGGACGGGCTTGGTTGGCGGCCCGAGACGCCGGGCGCGTTTGGAGCCTGTCCGGCGATTGAGGACGGACACACCGGGTCACCGGGCAGCCCCAGGTGACCGGCGCACCGCCGCGCCCGAAATACACCCAATTTCCGCGGCACCGAGTGCCCCATTTCGCGGCACCGCATGCCAATTTTCCCCCAGGCTTTGATCGATCATCGATCAGAGACTTACAGTCGACCTGGGGTTCACCAACCCCTCGCCCTGTCCTGCCAGACAAGGCCCCCTTTCTCCACCCCCCTCCTGTCCGGAAGGCGGCGATCATGACCGACCCCGTAGGCAAGCTTCCGAGCGAGCTCGACCAGCTCCCGGACCGCGACGCCGAGGAAACCGCCGAGTGGGCGGCGTCCCTCGACGCCGTCACCCGGCACGCCGGCCCGCACCGCGCCGCGTACCTGATGCGCCGCACCCTCCAGCACGCCGAGACCGCCGGGGTCCCCGTGCCCCGGCTGCTGGAGACGGACTACGTCAACACCATCCCCACCGCCGCCGAGCCCGTTTTCGACGGCGACGAGGCGATGGAAGCCCGCATCACCGCGTGGAACCGCTGGAACGCGGCCGCGATGGTCACCCGCGGCTCCCGCTTCGGCGTCGGCGGCCATATCGCCACCTTCGCCTCCGCCGCCTGGCTCTACGAGACCGGCTTCAACCACTTCTTCCGCGGCAAGGAGGGCGACGGCAGCGGCGACCAGCTCTACATCCAGGGCCACGCGTCCCCCGGCATATACGCCCGCGCCTTCCTCGACGGCCGCCTCACCGAGGCGCACCTCGACAACTTCCGGCAGGAGGCCGGCGGCAACGGTCTCCCGTCCTACCCGCACCCGCGGCGCCTGCCCTGGCTGTGGGAGTTCCCCACCGTCTCCATGGGCCTCGGCCCGCTCTCCGCGATCTATCAGGCGCGCTTCAACCGCTATCTGCACAACCGAGGCATCAAAGACACCGCGAACTCGCACGTCTGGGCCTTCCTCGGCGACGGCGAGATGGACGAGCCCGAGTCGACCGCCGCGCTCGCCCTCGCGGCCCGTGAGCGGCTCGACAACCTGACCTTCGTCATCAACTGCAATCTGCAGCGCCTCGACGGCCCGGTCCGCGCCAACTTCAAGATCGTGCAGGAGCTGGAGGCCCAGTTCCGCGGCGCCGGCTGGAATGTCGTCAAGTCGCTCTGGGGCTCCGCCTGGGACGAGCTGTTCCAGCTGGACGTCACCGGCGCGCTCGTCCGCCGTCTGCGCGAGGTGCCGGACGCGCAGTTCCAGACGTACGCGACCCGCGACGTCGCGTACATCCGCGAGCACTTCTTCGGCGCCGAACCCGCGCTCGTCGAGCTGTCGAAGCTGATCAGCGACGCGAAGATCGCCGAGTGCTTCTTCACCTCCCGCGGCGGCCACGAGGCCCGCAAGGTGTACGCCGCGTACAGGGCGGCCGTCGAGCACAAGGGCGCGCCGACCGTGATCCTCGCGCAGACGGTGAAGGGCTACACCCTCGGCAAGGGCTTCGAGTCGAAGAACGCCAACCACCAGATGAAGAAGCTGACGATCGACGAGTTCAAGAGCATGCGCGACCTGCTCGGACTCCCGATCGCCGACAGCGCCTTCGCGGATGGCCTGGTGCCCTACGGCCACCCCGGCGCCGACTCCCCCGAGGTCCGCTACCTCAACGAGCGCCGCGCCGCCCTCGGCGGCCCCGCCCCGGCCCGCCGGGTGCACGCGGTGGCGCTGCCCGAGCCGGACGCGCGCGGCTTCAAGGCACTCGAAAAGGGCTCCGGCAAGCAGGAGATGGCCACCACCATGGCCTTCGTACGCCTGGTGAAGGACCTGATGCGGGACAAGGAGACCGGCAGACGCTGGGTCCCGATCGTCCCGGACGAGGCCCGCACGTTCGGCATGGAGTCGCTCTTCCCGTCGGCCGGCATCTACTCCCCGCTGGGCCAGACGTACGAGCCGGTCGACCGCGACCAGTTGATGTACTACAAGGAGGCCAAGGACGGCCAGATCCTCAACGAGGGGATCACCGAGGCCGGGGCCATGGCGGACTTCATCGCCGCGTCGACGTCGTACGCGACGCACGGCGAGCCGATGATCCCGTTCTACATCTTCTACTCGATGTTCGGCTGGCAGCGCACGGCCGACCAGATGTGGCAGCTGGCCGACCAGCTCGGCAAGGGCTTCATCGTCGGCGCGACGGCCGGCCGTACGACGCTGACGGGCGAGGGCCTGCAGCACGCGGACGGCCACTCGCACCTGATCGCGTCCACGAACCCGGCGTCGCTCAACTACGACCCGGCCTTCGCATACGAGATCGCCGTCATCGTCAAGGACGGTCTGCGCCGGATGTACGGCCAGGCCCCCGAAGACAGCGAGAACGTCTTCTACTACCTGACGGTCTACAACGAGCCCAAGCCGCAGCCCGCGATGCCGGAGGGCGTCGAGGAAGGCATCGTGCGCGGCCTGTACCGCTTCAAGGAGGGCGTGGCCGCCTCCGCGGACGCGCCGCGGCTCCAGCTCCTCGCCTCCGGCACGGCGATCCACTGGGCCCTTGAGGCGCAGGAACTGCTCAGCGCGGACTGGGGAGTTGCGGCCGACGTCTGGTCCGCGACGTCCTGGAGCGAGCTGCGCCGCGACGCACTGGAGGCCGACGAGGCTCTGCTCCGCGGAGAGCAGCGCACGCCGTACGTCACCCAGGCGCTGGAAGGCGCGCCTGGCCCGGTCCTGGCGGTGTCCGACTGGATGCGCCAGGTCCCGGACCAGATCAGCCAGTGGGTCGAGCAGGACTACTCCTCGCTCGGCACGGACGGCTTCGGTCTCTCCGACACGCGTGAGGCGGCCCGTCGCCACTTCGGCGTCGACGCTCAGTCGATCACGGTCGCGGCGCTGGCCCAGCTGGCCCGGCGCGGCGAGGTCCCGGCCTCGGCCGTGAAGGAGGCGCGCGAGCGCTACGGCCTGTAGAGGGGCCTGAGTAACCCCCGGCCCTGTAGAGGGCCTGAGTAACCCCCGGTGGCCCGACGGCCGCCGGGGGTTTCGTCATCGCCCATCGGCGATGCTTGACCCTGACACCGTGTGAAGCCGTGCACTGGGAGACGTCATGTTCACCATCGGAGACTTCGCCAGGCACGGCCGTGTGTCGGCCCGCATGCTGCGTCACGACGACGCGATCGGGCTGCTGCGTCCCGCCCACACCGATCCCTGCAGCGGGTACCGCTACTACACCGCGGCCCAGCTCGCCCAGCTCAACCGTGTCGTCGCCCTCAAGGATCTCGGCTTCACGCTCCAGCAGGTCCAGGAGATCCTCGAGGAGCGGGTGAGTACGGAGGAGCTGCGCGGGATGCTCAAGCTGCGGAGGCGGAACTGGAAGAGTCGATGGCCGCGGCGGCCGCCAGGCTGTCGCAGGTCGAGGCGAGGCTCCGGTCGATCGAGAGCGAGGGTCATATGCCCACCCAGGACGTCATGATCAAGAGCACACCGGCGGTACGGGTCGCCGAACTGACCGCCGTGGCCGCCAGTTACGCGCCCGAGCACATCGGCCCGGTCATCAGCCCGCTGTACGACGAGCTGTTCCGGCGGCTGAAGGCGGCCGGGGTGACCCCGACGGGACCCGGTATCGCGTACTACGAGGACGCACCGGAGGGCGACGGCGCGATCCTGGTGCACGCGGGGTGCACGGTCGCCGCCGGCCAGGAGCCCGGCCCGGACTTCGAGATCGCCGATCTGCCGGCCGTCGAGCGGGCGGCGACGATCGTGCACCGCGGGCCGATGGACGCGATCGTGCCCACGGCCCAGAACCTGGCTCAGTGGATCGACGCGGGCGGCCACAGCTCGGCGGGCTACGCCCGGGAGATCTACCTCGAGTGCCCGCCGGACAAGGAGAAGTGGGTGACCGAACTCCAGGAGCCGCTCGCCTGAGCTGCGCAATGATGGAGGCATGCGTGCTGCCCGGCTGATCAAGATGGTGCTGCTCCTCCAGGCAAGGCCCTCCATGACCGGGGCCGAGCTGGCACGTGAGCTCGACGTGTCGGAGCGGACCATAACCCGGGACGCCTTCGCGCTGTCCGAGGCGGGCGTCCCGGTCTACGCCGACCGGGGGCGGGCCGGCGGCTACCGGCTCGTCGGCGGCTACCGGACCCGGCTGACCGGGCTCGGGCGCAGTGAGGCCGAGGCCCTCTTCCTGTCCGGGCTCCCGGGCGCGCTGCGGGAGATGGGCCTCGAGGACGCGGCGTCCGCGGCACGCCTGAAGGTGTCCGCGGCGCTGCTGCCCTCGCTCAGGGACGCCTCGCACAGCGCGGCCCAGCGCTTCCATCTCGACGCCCCCGGCTGGTACCAGGAGCCGGGGACGCCCGAGCTGCTCCCGGCCGTCGCGGAGGCGGTGTGGGACGACCGCCGTGTCAGGGCCCGCTACCGGCGCCAGGACGCCGAGGTCGAGCGGGAGTTGGAGCCGTACGGACTCGTACTGAAGGCGGGTGTCTGGTACTTGTGCGCCCGCGCGGATGCGGCCTTCCGGGTGTACCGGATCGACCGGTTCACGGCGGTGGACGCGGACGGGGAACTCTTCATACGGGACGAGGAGTTCGACCTGCCCGGCTTCTGGGAGGAGCGCGCGGCCCAGTTCGCGCGCTCCATACTCCGCGCCGAAGTGGTGGTCCGGGTCACCGAGGAGGGCGCGCGCCGGCTGCCGTACGTCACGGACCGGGCGGCGGCCCACGAAGCGCTGGCGGCGGCCGAACCCCCGGACGGGCAGGGCCGGGTGACGCTCACCCTGCCCGTCGAATCCCACAAGGTCGCGTTCGGTCAGCTCTTCGGCCTGGGTCCCCATGTGGAGCTGCTTGCGCCGCCGGATCTGCGCGCCCGTTTCGCCGAGGCCGCGGACCGGACGGCGCGGCTGTACCAGTAACAGCCCTACCGCGCCGGACGCGGCCCCACCGGTAGTCCCTACCAGTAATCGCTACCGGTAGTCGTCCTTGGACGGGTCCGCGCCCGCCGCCTCCTCCGCGATGTACGTCCAGACGTCCGGCCTGCTGCCGTCCGCGTCCGTGACTCCGTACACCTTCGCCAGCTGCCCGCTGGAGAGCGACTGCCCGTTCCAGCGGGCCCGCTCCGGGTCCGCGGCGAGCGCCGCGACCCCCCGGCCGAGATAGACCGGCGACTCGGACAGCGCCCAGTGCGCCTGCTTGTCGATCGCCTCGCGCCAGGTCTCCTCGGTGACGCCGAAGATGTCGAGCATCTCCTCGGAGCGCAGAAAGCCCGGGGTGACGGACACCGCCGCGCCGCCGACGCTCTTCAGCTCCTCGCCCAGGATGAAGGCCATCCGGATCGGGCCGTTCTTGGCGAGGTCGTAGTAGAAGTTCTCGCGGAAGCCCTTGTTGGTCTCGGCCGTGCCGTCGGTGACCTCGACGACCAGGCCGCCTGGCCGCCGTACGAGCAGGGGCAGCGCGATGCTGCTGGTGATGATGTGGCTCTTGACGCCGAGCTCGATCATCCGCAGCCCGCGGCTCAGCTCGACATCCCACATCCTCGTGTCGAAGTCGAGCAGGTGGTTGCCGCCCCAGATGTCGTTGACCAGGATGTCGAGCCGGCCGTGGTCGCGGTCGATCCCCTCGACGACCGCCCGTACCTGCTCGGGCTCCAGATGGTCCGCCGGTACGGCGATGCCTTCGCCGCCCGCCGCCGTGACCAGCTCCGCCGTCTCTTCGATGGTCTCTGTCGCCCGGCCGACCTCGCTGACGTGCTCGCGAGTGGTGCGTCCCGTCACATACACCGTCGCTCCGGCCGCGCCCAGCTGTACGGCGATGGCGCGCCCCGCGCCCCGGGTGGCGCCCGCGACCAGTGCGACTTTCCCTGTCAGTGGTGTGTCCGTCGGTGTGTCCGTCGTCATACGCCGACGGTCGCACGGATACCCGACATCTCCTGTCCGCCATTCGAAAGAGTCAGCATTTCGGTGGCTCCGCGTGCGCCGCCCCCCGCCAACCACGATGCTTGTCCCGTGATGGACGAGACGGAGTTCTGGGAGATCATCGACAGCACCCGCGAGGCCGCCGAGGGCGACCCCGAGGACCATGCCGAACTGCTGGTCGAGCGGCTGCTGCAGCTCGACCCCGACTCCGTGCTGGACTTCGCGCGGCACTTCGAGGCCCGCTACAACCGCGCGTACACCTGGGATCTGTGGGGCGCGGCCGCCGTGCTGCTCGGCGGCGCGAGCGACGACGCCTTCGACTACTTCCGCTGCTGGCTGATCGGGCAGGGCCGGGAGATCTTCGAGGGCGCGCTGCACGCCCCGGACGCGCTGGCCGAGCTGCTCGATGAGTTCGACGAGGACATCGACGGGGACGGCGAGGAGCTGGGGTACTCGGCGGACGAGGCGTACGAGCAGCTCACCGGGGTCGTCGCGCCGGATCTCGGGATCCCGCCACAGACGGCCGAGCCGGCCGGGACGCCGTTCGACTTCGACGACGACGAGGCGCTGGCGCAACGTTTCCCCCGGCTCTGGGAGCGCTTCGGGAACCAGTGAGAACTCCCGCCCGGTTCAAAGCCGTTGGTCACGACGTTCGTCACGACGTTGCTCACACGGTGAGGCTGCGGCCCATCATCACGTCGTCGACGTACTGCCCGTCCAGGTAGAACTCCCCCGGCAGCACGCCCTCGACCGCGAAGCCCTCCGACTCGTACAGCGCACGGGCCGGTTTGTTGTTGCCGAGCACCCGCAGCGTCATCCGCACCGCACCCTGCCGCCGCGCCTCGGCGAACGCGGCTCGCAGCAGCGCCCGCCCGATCCCCCGCCCGCGCGCCCGGTCGGCCACGGCGAGACCCTGGATCTGCCGCACATGCTGGTTGCATGCGAGCGGGGTGGGCGCGATCAGCCGGATGTAGCCGATGACCGTGCCGTCGGCGTCCTCGGCGACGAGGAAGTCCTCGGGCCGGTGGTTCGAGTCGAAGAAACTGTCGTACGGCGGCTTCGGCCTCGGCTGCACCGCGTGCACCGGCGACCAGGTGTCCCGGTCGAGCTCACCGAGGACTGCCTCGTCGGTACGCAGTGCGGGGCGTATGTGCGACTCGGACATGAGGTCACTGTGCCATGCGGCCGTACGGGGGCAGGATGTGCCCATGCGGATCGCGGTCACCGGCTCCACCGGACTCATCGGTACGGCACTTGTGCGCTCGTTGCGCTCGGACGGGCACGAGGTGGTGCGCCTGGTGCGCCGCCCCGCGCGGGCCGGGGACGAGGTGGAGTGGGACCCGCACCGGCAGTACGTCGATGTGGGCGGCCTGGTCGGCTGTGAGGGCGTCGTGCATCTCGCCGGTGCGGGGATCGGCGCGCGCCGCTGGAACGACGCGTACCGCAAGGAGATCCGGGACAGCCGGGTGCTGGGCACGGCCGCGATCGCGGAGGCGGTCGCCTCCCTGGATGCACCGCCCCGGGTGCTGATCAGCGGGAGCGCGGTCGGCTTCTACGGCGACACCGGGGACCGTGCGGTGGACGAGAGCGCACCGCCCGGCGACGGGTTTCTGCCAAAACTGGTCGTGGAGTGGGAGGAGGCGGCGGCCCCGGCCGAGGAGGCGGGCATCCGGACCGCCTTCGCCCGCACGGGGCTTGTGGTGGCGCGCAAGGGCGGGGCGTGGGGCCGGATGTTCCCGATCTTCAAGGCGGGCGTGGGCGGGCAGCTCGGCAACGGCCGGCAGTACTGGAGCTACATCTCGCTGCACGACGAAGTGGCGGCGCTGCGGCACATCCTGGACACGGAGTCGCTGTCCGGTCCGGTGAACCTCACGGCCCCCCACCCGGTCACCAACCGCGAGGTCACCCAGGCGATGGGCCGGGCGCTGCGGCGTCCCGCGTTCTTCGCGGTCCCCGCGCCGGTGCTGCGCGCTGTCCTCGGCGAGCTGGCCGAGGACGTCCTGAGCAGCCAGCGGGTACTGCCGAACCGGCTGCTGGAGTCGGACTTCTCCTTCGCGTTCCCGGGCATCGACGAGGCGATCCGCGCGGCCCTGCGGTAGCCCGGCGCCCGGCCCGCCGGGTCAGGGGCGCGGCCCGCGGGAAGAGAGCTGCGGGGTCTGGGGCAGCGCCCCGGAAAAGAGCTGCGGGGTCTGGGGCAGCGCCCCGGAAAAGACGTGTGCGCCCCCGCGCCCCGGTGCTCCGCCGCATGCGCGACTCGCGGTTCGGCCACCGCTGCCTACTCTCTGTCCGACTCGGGCATTCCGGGGGCCTGTTGGGGGCATGAGGCTCCCACCAGCCGCGCCGACCTCGGGGAGGGGCACGTGCTCAGCAGCACCGCTCATCATGCGGACGTCGTCATCGTCGGGGCCGGGATCGCCGGTCTCTCGGCGGCTCATCAACTCATCAGCGCAGGCATCAAGGTCAGTGTTCTGGAGGCCGCCCCTGAGGTGGGCGGCCGGATGGCCACGGAGGAGATCGACGGTTTCCGGCTCGACCGCATCGGCCAGTTGCTCAACACCTCGTATCCCGAACTGCGCCGCACAAAGGGGCTCGCGGATGTCGTCCTGCGGCCCTTCTCGCCCGGTGTGCTCGTGCACAGCGGGGGGCGGCTCCAGCGGACCGGAGAGGTGGTCAGGCGGTCCGGTGACCCAGGGGGCGCACGATGGGGGTCCCCACACGCCCTCCGGGGCGTAGGGGGAGCATTCACGGTCGCACGCGCCCTCGCAAGCGCCCCCAGGCCGCTCGACCAGGCCCGGCTCGGCGCGTCCCTCGCCCGTCTCGCGGCCACCCCGGTGGAGCGCCTGCTGGCCCGCCCCGAGCGGCCCACGGCGGGCTCGCTCTGCGCCCGCGGCGTGCCGGTCCGTACGCTCCACGGCTTCCTGCGCCCGCTGCTGTCCGCACTGCTCTGCGACCCGGCGCTGACCACCTCGAGCCGGTGCGCCGATCTCGCCCTGCGCGGCTTCGCACGCGGCCGGTTGTGCGTACCGGAAGGGGGCGCGGCGGCTCTGCCCCGGCAGCTGGCAGCCGCCCTGCCGCCCGGCACCGTACACACGGGGATCCGTGTCACCGACGCCTCCA
The DNA here is from genome assembly GCF_055563295.1 of Streptomyces sp. NPDC002868. Classification (NCBI taxonomy): domain Bacteria; kingdom Bacillati; phylum Actinomycetota; class Actinomycetes; order Kitasatosporales; family Streptomycetaceae; genus Streptomyces; species Streptomyces sp. NPDC002868. Next base: position 507,147 of record NZ_JBVHDR010000003.1, read on the forward strand.
TCAACCGCGTCGTGACCGAGGAGTACGGCGAACTCGGCTGCCGTGCCCTGGTGCTGGCCACGGGCGCCCGCGCGGCCGCCGAGCTGCTGCCGGGCCTGCGCGTGCCGACCTTCCACCCGGTCACGGTGCTGCACCACACCGCGCCCGAGGCCCCGCTCGCCGACCCTGCCCTGGTGCTGGACGGGGACCGCAGTGGGCCCGTCTCGCACACCGCCGTGATGAGCGAGGTCGACCCGTCGCGCGCGCCGGCCGACCGCGTGCTGATCTCGTCGACGGTGCTCGGGACTCCCCCGCCGCAGCTGGACCGGGCCGTCCGCGCCCATCTCGCCACGCTGTACGGCACGCCCACCGCCGACTGGGAGCTGCTCGCGGTCCACCACGACCCGGAGGCGGTCCCGGCGATGCCCCCGCCACACGATCCGCGCCGCCCGGTGCGGCTCCTGTCCGGGCTGTACGTCTGCGGGGACCACCGCGATACGAGTACGGTCCAGGGCGCGCTGTTCTCGGGCCGCAGGGCGGCGGACGCGATCCTGCGGGACTTCGGCGTCCAGCAGGGCTACGAGGAGGCGGCCGCGCTGTCGGCGGTGGCGTAACCGCCCTTCTCGGGGCTCCGCCCCGGACCCCGCGCCTCAATCGCCGGAGGGGCTTGATCTTCGCCCGGGCGCGCTTGAAGATCCGGCCGGAGGGGCGGAACTTCAAGCCCGTCCGGCGATTGAGGACAAAGCTGAAGGCTGTCCGCCAGAGCGAGGCGCCTGGCCGGGGCCCGGACGGGCTGAACTTCAGCCCGTCCGGCGTTTGAGGACTGGGGTCCGGGGCGAGGCCCCGGGTTCAGCCCAGCGCTGCCACCCGGTCGCGATAGTTCCGTGCCGCCGCCGCATCCCGGTACGGCTCCAGCCGCCGCTCGAATTCCCGTACGTACTCCGTCGCCCGCGCCGACCGCATCTCCGACGCCTGCAACGCCGCCTCCGCCCCCAGCGCGCACGCCAGGTCCAGCTCCCCCAGGCCGAGCCGGGCGGAGGCCAGCACCACCCGGCAGAAGACCCGGCTGCGCGCGAACGCCGGAGCGCGCAGCTGGAGCGAGCGCTCCGCGTGCTGCGCCGCCGACCTGTACTGCTGCAGATCCCGGTGGCAGTGCCCGAACTCGTCCGCGAGCTGCGCCTCGTCGAAGAACCGCGCCCAGTGCGGCACATCGTCCCCCGGCCGCGCCGCCTCCAGCGCGCGCTCGGCCCGCACCAGCGCGGCGGTGCACGCCCGCACGTCGCTGAGCACGCCGTGCCCGCGCGCCTCGACGGCGTGCAGCAGCGCCTGCACCACAGGCGGCGCCGACGAGCCCACGCCCTGCTGGGCGACGCGCGTCAGCTGCACCGCCTCCCGGCCATGCCCGAGATAGACCGCCTGGCGGCTCATGGTCACCAGCACATAGGAGCCGTACGCGCGGTCTCCGGCGGCCTGGGAGAGCCGTAACGCCTGGACGAAGTAGCGCTGGGCGAGGCCGTGGGCAGCGATGTCGTACGACGTCCAGCCGGCCAGCCGGGTCAGATCGGCGGCCGCGGCGAACAGCCGCCGCCCGGTGACCTCCCCATAGGTGCCGCGGAGCATCGGCTCGGCCTCGTGCTCGAGATAGCGGACCAGCGCCTGCCGGGCGTGCCCGCCGCCGTAGGCGTGGTCGAGGGTGCGGAACAGCTCGCCGACCGAGCGCAGGGCCGCGATGTCGCCGCTGGAGACCTTCTGGCCGGGCCCCCGGTCGGTGGAGCGCTGCCGGGGGACGGCGACCCGGCCCTGCACGGGGACGCGGCTGGTCCCGCTCTGCCCGGCCTCTCCCCGGCTGACCCGCTCGTCGGCCCGCCCGATCAGCCAGTCCCTGCTCGGCACGACAAGCCCGGCCGGGGTGAACGCGATCTTCCGCAGCTCCGCATGGCTGCCGGAGTCCTTGCGCCACAGCCCGCTGACGATGTCCACGGCCTCCTCGGGCGTGGCCGCGAACTCCAGACCGGCGTATACGGGCGCACAGGCGTCGAGCCCCAGATCCTGCGCCGACAGCCGGCGGCCGAGCCGCCGGGTGAACACCTCGGCGATCAGAGCGGGGGTGGTGCCGCGGGGCTGCTGGCCGCGCAGCCAGCGGGTCACGGAGGTTTTGTCGTACCGCAGATCCAGCCCGTGCTCGAGTCCGAGCTGGTCCACTCGGCGGGCAAGACCTGCGTTGGAGAATCCGGCTTCTGCGATCAGCGCGGCGAGCTGTCGGTTGGGGATGCGCTGTGGGGATCGTTCCGTCATCAGCTGTGCGGTCTCCTGCCTTCCGGGCCGGGAGCAGCCCTCATGGAACGGCGTGAATTTAGCGACCCTTCGCGCCCGGACCGCCAGCTTCGCCCCACATTCATCCGATCGTGTGAGGATTGGGGAAGTCGCTGACGGGACGCACCTGCCCCGTCGGCCTCCCGCGAGCCGCCGTACAGTTGCATGGGCGTGATGAGTGCAGGGTGAAGGTTGTGCAGGGTGAGGGTTCCAGGGAGGCTCAGCCGTGAGTGAGCTGCGGTTCGTCCAACTAGGGTTCGGCGACGAAGCCGTCGAGTACCAAGAGGCGTGGCAGAAACAGCGCGAGGTCCACGCCGCCCGGTTCGCGGACGAGATCGAGGACACCTGCCTGTTCCTGGAGCACCCGCCGGTGTATACGGCGGGCCGGCGCACACAGGACAGCGAGCGCCCCCTGGACGGCACCCCCGTCGTCGACGTCGACCGCGGTGGCAAGATCACCTGGCACGGCCCGGGCCAGCTGGTGGGCTACCCGATCCTGAAGCTGCCGCGCCCGGTGGACGTCGTCGCGCATGTGCGCCGGCTCGAGGACGCGCTGATCCGCACCTGCGCGGAGTTCGGCCTGGAGACCACCCGTATCGAGGGCCGCAGCGGTGTGTGGGTGCTGGGCGACCCGGTCGAGGACCGCCCGGCGATCGGCGGTCTCTCGCTGGACTTCGACCCGCGCCTGCAGGACGAGGAGTTCGACCCGCGGCTGAACGGCCCGGAGTACGCACCCTCCAACGCCGGCCAGCGCCGCGAGGACCGCAAGCTCGCGGCGATCGGCATCCGTATCGCCAAGGGCGTCTCGATGCACGGCTTCGCGCTGAATGTGAACCCGGACAACACCTGGTTCGACCGGATCGTGCCGTGCGGGATCCGGGACGCGGGCGTGACGTCACTGACGTACGAGCTGGGCCGCGAGATCACGATCGCCGATGTGCTTCCGGTCACCGAGAAGCACCTGCGGGCCGTCCTGGAGAACGCGGACCTGCGACCGAGGCCCATCGAGGCCGCCGTCTAGGGAATGCACCCCTGCGGCCTGGGGTTGGCCAGACGTAGGGCCACACAAATAACGGGCGTACCCTGGTGTCCGCCGAAGAATCGAAGTCGTAGGGAGCCGGACGTGTCCGCAGTCGCACCCGACGGACGCAAGATGCTGCGCCTGGAGGTCCGGAACAGCCAGACGCCCATCGAGCGCAAGCCCGAGTGGATCAAGACCCGGGCGAAGATGGGTCCCGAGTACACGCAGATGCAGAAACTCGTGAAGAGCGAAGGTCTGCACACCGTGTGCCAGGAGGCCGGCTGTCCGAACATCTACGAATGCTGGGAGGACCGCGAGGCGACCTTCCTCATCGGCGGCGACCAGTGCACCCGGCGATGTGACTTCTGCCAGATCGACACCGGCAAGCCCGCCGCCCTCGACCTCGACGAGCCGCGCCGCGTCGGCGAGTCCGTGGTCACCATGGACCTGAACTACGCCACCATCACCGGCGTCGCGCGCGACGACCTGGAGGACGGCGGCGCCTGGCTGTACGCCGAGACGGTGCGCCAGATCCACTCGATGACGTCGGAGCGCGAGGCGGGGCGCACCAAGGTCGAGCTCCTCATCCCCGACTTCAACGCGGTGCCGGAGCAGCTGGCCGAGGTCTTCTCGTCCCGCCCGGAGGTGCTGGCGCACAACGTCGAGACCGTGCCGCGGATCTTCAAGCGGATCCGCCCCGGTTTCCGTTACGAGCGCTCCCTCGAGGTCATCACGCGCGCCCGCGAGGCGGGCCTGGTCACCAAGTCGAACCTCATCCTGGGCATGGGCGAGGAGCGCGAGGAGGTCAGCGAGGCGCTGCGGCACCTGCACGACGCGGGCTGCGAGCTGATCACGATCACCCAGTATCTGCGTCCTTCCGTACGCCACCACCCGGTCGAGCGCTGGGTGAAGCCGCACGAGTTCGTGGAGCTGAAGGAGGAGGCCGAGGAGATCGGCTTCTCCGGTGTGATGTCGGGTCCGCTGGTCCGTTCCTCGTACCGCGCGGGCCGGCTGTACCAGCAGGCGATCGAGCGCCGGGGCGCGGTGGTCTCGTCGCAAGCCGTGTGAATTCGGGCACAGACAACTACTGGCCAGTAATGGCGAGTTGTACGCGGCTCGTACCCTCCCCGCAGGTCGGGGGCGGCGTACGGGCCGCGTCAGCGTTCGGGCGCGGCGCATAAAGGTTTCATCGGTGTTTGACCGGTCGGTCATGCCCTGGTAACACCAATCAGTGACCCTGGGTTTACGCACAGCACGCACCGCTCGCTCTGTGCACAGCAGGCACCGCTCTCCGTACAGCCCCGCACCGCTCCCGCTCTTCGTCTCGCACCCCGATCTCACCCCGAGGGGGGACATCCACATGCAGGCCGCGCCGGTTCGTCCCGTACGCGCTACCGCCATCCCGTCCGTCACCGATGCCCTGCGCGCCATGGAGTCGCTGCTCCTCGGCAGCGGCCAGCGCACCGCCCGCAGGAACGCATGGACGGCGGTCCTCGAAGACCGACGCCGGGCCAAGGACCGGGTCGAGGCGCAGCATGTGCTGGAGGCCGTGGCCGACCGCACTTCCTGAGCCACGTAAACTTCTGGTTATGGCGAGGAAGGCAAACTCAGACAGCGCTGACGCTGCTGCGAACCCCGGGCGACTGAAGCAGATCGCCCTGACGTACAAGATGACCCGGAAGGCCGACTCGAAGGTCGGTCTTGTCGTCGCGGCTGTGGGAATCGTCACCTTCGGTGTCCTCCTCGCGATCGGTTTCTTGATCGACCACCCCGTTTATCTGGGCATCCTCGGATTCCTGCTGGCCTTCCTCGCGATGGCGATCGTCTTCGGACGCCGCGCCGAGCGAGCGGCCTTCGGGCAGATGGAGGGCCAGCCGGGCGCGGCGGCCGCGGTGCTGGAGAACGTGGGCCGCGGCTGGAGCACGACCCCGGCGGTGGCGATGAACCGCAGCCAGGACGTGGTGCACCGGGCGGTCGGCAAGGCCGGCATCGTGCTGGTGGCGGAGGGCAACCCGAACCGGCTGAAGTCGCTGCTGGCGGCCGAGAAGAAGAAGATGGCGCGCATCGTGGTGGACGTGCCGGTGCACGACATCATCGTGGGCACCGGCGAGGACCAGGTGCCGCTGAAGAAGCTGCGCACGACGATGCTGAAGTTGCCGCGGGTGCTCACCGGGCCGCAGGTCACGGCGGCGAACGACCGCTTGCGGGCGATGGGCGACCTGATGAGCAATATGCCGCTGCCGAAGGGTCCGATGCCGAAGGGTATGCGGATGCCGCGGGGCGGAAAGATGCGCTGACCTCGTACGAGATACGCGTACGAGATGCAGAGGCGGCCCGGACGAATGCGTCCGGGCCGCCTCTGTATCTCCTCTAACGGGTCAGATCCTCACCTGTACGGCGCGGGCGAGGCGGTCGTGCAGCCCGCGCCCGTCGCGGTCCCAGATGAGGGCCGGGATCGCGAGGCAGAGGAGCACGCTGCGTACGAGAACCCGGAAGATCCCGAGCCGCCCGCCGTCCTCGGAGATGACGCGCAGCCCGAGGATCCGCTTGCCGGGCGTGAAACCGACGGTTCCGACGGTCAGCACGCTCAGTACGAGGAAGATGCCGAGCGCCCAGTTCCCGGCGCCCTGCCGGTCACCGTTCGCGAACAGCCCGTATGCGATCAGGAGGCACAGCCCCCAGTCGATGAGGACGGCGCCGAAGCGCCGCCCGAGGGGGGCGATGGAGCCCGGTCCCGCCTCCGGCAGACCCAGCCGCTCACCCCGGTGACCGAAGTCGGCGCCCATGTCCTCGGCCGCCGCGCGGGGCCCGGAGAGCCACGATCCGATTGCTTGCCTGTTGTCCACCCGTACACGGTACTGCGCCCGGTTTCACCCACCTGAAGGCGGGGCCTTGACGCGGCTTCGACTCCCGGCCCGGTTAACTTCGGCGAAACAAATGGGTCATGCTTGAGAAATCCCGTCTGCCTAAGGTCGGGTCTCAGCGTGTGCCACCGCACTGGCCGCACGAAGAGCTACAACCCCGCCCTTCCCGGGTCGGGAGTAGGAGGAGTTGGATGTTCCAGAACGCCGACGACGCCAAGAAGTTCATCGCGGACAACGACGTCAAAATGGTCGACGTCCGGTTCTGCGATCTTCCCGGCGTGATGCAGCACTTCACGATCCCGGCGACGGCGTTCGACCCGTCCGACGAGCTGGCCTTCGACGGCTCGTCGATCCGCGGCTTCCAGGCGATCCACGAGTCCGACATGGCGCTGCGCGCGGACCTGTCGACGGCGCGGCTCGACCCGTTCCGCAAGGACAAGACGCTCAACATCAACTTCTTCATCCACGACCCGATCACGGGCGAGCAGTACAGCCGTGACCCGCGCAACATCGCCAAGAAGGCGGAGGCCTACCTCGCCTCCACCGGCATCGCGGACACCGCGTACTTCGGCCCCGAGGCCGAGTTCTACGTCTTCGACTCGGTGCGCTTCAACACCACGTCGAACGAGGGCTTCTACCACATCGACTCCGAGGCCGGCGCCTGGAACACCGGTGCGGTCGAGGACAACCGCGGCTACAAGGTCCGCTACAAGGGCGGCTACTTCCCGGCCCCGCCGGTCGACCACTTCGCCGACCTGCGCGCCGAGATCTCCCTGGAGCTGGAGGCGTCCGGCATCCAGGTCGAGCGCCAGCACCACGAGGTGGGCACGGCCGGCCAGGCTGAGATCAACTACAAGTTCAACACGCTGCTGGCCGCGGCCGACGACCTGATGCTCTTCAAGTACATCGTGAAGAACGTCGCCTGGCGCAACGGCAAGACCGCGACCTTCATGCCGAAGCCGATCTTCGGCGACAACGGCTCGGGCATGCACGTCCACCAGTCCCTGTGGCAGGGCGGCTCCCCGCTCTTCTACGACGAGCAGGGCTACGCGGGCCTCTCGGACACCGCCCGCTACTACATCGGCGGCATCCTGAAGCACGCCCCGTCGCTGCTGGCCTTCACGAACCCGACGGTGAACTCGTACCACCGCCTGGTCCCGGGCTTCGAGGCGCCGGTCAACCTGGTCTACTCGCAGCGCAACCGCTCGGCGGCGATGCGCATCCCGATCACGGGCTCGAACCCGAAGGCGAAGCGCGTGGAGTTCCGCGCGCCGGACCCGTCGTCGAACCCGTACCTGGCGTTCTCGGCACTGCTGCTCGCGGGCCTCGACGGCGTCAAGAACAAGATCGAGCCGGCGGAGCCGATCGACAAGGACCTCTACGAGCTCGCCCCCGACGAGCACGCAAGCGTCCCGCAGGTCCCGACCTCGCTCCCGGCGGTGCTGGAGGCGCTGGAGGCGGACAACGAGTACCTGCAGGCGGGCGGGGTGTTCACGTCGGACCTGATCGAGACGTGGATCGACTACAAGCGGACGCACGAGATCGCCCCGATTCAGCTGCGGCCGCACCCGCACGAGTTCGAGCTGTACTTCGACATCTAAGAACGCCGCAGGTCAGAGCGGGTTTCCGTTCGCCTGGGCAGTCTGTGGACCGTCGGCCGTGTTCTTCCGCTCCCGGAAGGCGCGGCCGACGGCCGTTTCTATGGGTGCCTTTCAGGCCGCGGCGGGGGCGGGCTCCGTCGTCGCCTTTGCCCTCGACGTCCGCACTGAATGCGGCGTCGAGGGCGGCCCGTCCTGAGCACGCTCGGCGGTGACGCGCTGGACGTGGCGGTGGGCCGGACGAGTCGCAGCTCGTTTCACCCGCCTCACACTGCGTGCCCACGGGGCTGCGAGATGTGTGATTTACGTCCTTGACGCATACGCAATTCCACCGTCGCGGTGGACCCCTACGTTCTGGCCATGGAGAACAACCTCGGGCGCAGAGGCTTCCTGCGCCTTACTGGAACAGCCGCCCTCACTGCCTCGCTGGGCAGCGCCCTCACCGCGTGCGGATCGGCCGACAAGAAGTCCTCATCAGCCAAGCCCGGCCGTACCGTGCGACTTGGGTTCATCGCGTTGACCGACTGTGCTCCGTTGGTGATGGCGAAAGAACTCGGGTACTTCGCCGAGCGCGACCTCAACGTCGAATTGATCAAGCAGGCCTCGTGGCCGGCCACCCGGGACAACCTGCTCAACGGGCAGATCGATGCCGCTCATGCTCTCTTCAGCCTGCCCCTGTCCGTTGCATCAAAGATCGCGGGCACGGGTTCGACCGACCTCAAGATAGCCATGGTGCTCAACAACAACGGCCAGGCCATCACCCTCAAGAAGGACTTCGCCGACGCCGGCTACGCGGACCTGGAAGCCGCCCGGGCACTGCTGGAGAAGAAGTCGCCGACCCTGGCCATGACCTTCCCTGGCGGCACGCACGACACCTGGCTGCGCTACTGGCTGAAAGCCACCAAGGCCGATCTGTCGGACGTCAAGATCGTTCCGGTCCCGCCACCGCAGATGGTTGCCAATATGAAGGTCGGCAACATGGACGGCTATTGCGTCGGGGAACCCTGGAACGCCGTCGCGGTCCAGCAAGGCATCGGCTTCACTCACCTGACCACCCAGGACCTGTGGCAGCACCACCCGGAGAAGGCCCTGGTCGCGGGCGCCAAGTTCGTAACGGAGCGCAAAGAAGTCCTGGCCGACGTGATGGGGGCCATCCTCAAGGCGGCGAAGTGGCTCGATGACCTGGACAACCGCGCCAAGGCGGCGACGACGATCGGCGCCGCGAAGTACGTCAACGCGCCTGCGAAGGACATCGAAGGCCGACTGCTGGGGACCTACGAGCTGGGAGCGGACCTCGGCGAGAAGAAGTACAGCGGCGACCAGATGATGTTCTTCCGCGACGGCAAGGCCTCCGCGCCACGGCGCGCACACGCGATCTGGTTCCTTAGCCAGTATCAGCGCTTCGGACTGCTCAAGGAAGCGCCGCCCTACGCCAAGATCGCCGATGAGATCGTCCTGCGCGACCTCTACGAAGAGGTCGCCGGCAAGGAGGGCATCGACGTACCGGGCGACGACATGAGCCCGTTCCCAGTCAAGCTCGATGGCGCAACGTTCGACCCTGCCAAGCCCAAGGAGGAGGCGAAGCGGCAATGACCACGTCGCTGACCGGCACGGACCAGGCTGATCCTGCAGTGGCGCCGGCCACCGGGCCACAACCGTCCGGCCCGCCCGACCCCGGCGTCTGGGGGAGCCGGCTCGCCGAGATCGGCCGCGGCATCAGCTGGGCCATGATCGGTACCACCGCCATCGTGCTGCTCTGGCAGCTTGCCGCGTCCCGGTCAGCTGACGTCCCGACCCCGCTCGACGGGGCCCGGGCGCTGGTTGACCTGCTCGCGGATCCGTTCTACGACAATGGCCCGAACGACAAGGGAATAGGCCGTCAACTGGGCATCTCGCTGCAGCGGGTGTTCACCGGCTTCGCGCTGGCCGCTGTGGTCGGGGTACTGGCCGGCCTGCTCATCGGCGCGAGCCACCGGGCCTGGCTGGCGTTCAACCCGGTGGTGCAGGTGCTGCGTCCCGTGTCGCCGCTGGCCTGGTTCCCGATCTGGCTGGCCGTGTTCAAGGACGCTGACCAGGCCTCGGTATTCGTGATCTTCATTACCGCGCTCTGGCCAACGCTGCTCAACACCGCGGCCGGCGCGGCGGAGATCCCGCGGGACCACCGCAACGTTGCGCGAGTCTTCCGGTTCGGCCGCCTGGCCTACCTACGGCATGTGCTCGTGCCCAACGCTTTGCCGTCCATCATCACCGGACTGCGGCTGTCGATGGGCATCGCATGGATGGTCATCGTGGCGGTCGAGATGCTCTCCGGCAATGCGGGGATCGGGTTCTTCGTGTGGGACTCGTACAACGCCGGGAACCTCAGCACAGTCGTCGCCGCGATCGTGCTCATCGGTCTTGTCGGCCTGGTCCTTGACGTGATTCTCGTGCGGGTTTCGCGCAAGGTAGCTATCGAGGAGGTTCAGTCGTGACCGTCGAGATCCGCGGGCTGCACAAGAAGTTCCGCCGAAGGGGGGCAGCCGCTCAGCATGTCCTGCGGGGTGTCGACCTGACCGTCGACGAAGGGGAGTTCGTCTCCTTCATCGGCCACTCGGGCTGCGGCAAGTCGACGCTGCTCAATCTGGTCGGTGGGCTGGTCCGCCCGGACGCGGGTGAGGTCGTGGTGGACGGTCAGACGGTCACCGGGCCAGGTCCCGAACGGGCGATGGTCTTCCAGAACTACTCACTGCTGCCCCGGCTGAGCCTTCTCTCCAATGTGCGCGAGGCCGTCCGCGCGGCACGGCCGGACTGGTCTCGGACAAAGGCCGACGACATGGTCGAGCGGTATCTGACCGCTGTCGGGCTGTGGGAGCACCGCGACAAGCGCCCAGGTCAGGTGTCGGGCGGCATGGCTCAGCGCGCCGCGGTCGCCAGGGCCTTCGCCGTGGGACCCCGCACCCTGCTGCTGGACGAGCCGTTCGGTGCGCTGGACGCCCTCACTCGCTCGCGATTGCAGCAACAACTCGTCGAGCTGTGGGGCAACGAGTCGGAGACAGAGAAGGTACTCATGGTCACGCACGGGCTCGATGAGGCGATTCTGCTCGCCGACCGGATCGTGGTCATGTCCAACCCGCCGCAGCCGTCGGTGCGCACGATCATCCCGGTGCCGATCCCGCGTCCTCGGGACCGCGCGACGATCACCAACCACCCTGCATACGCCGCTACTCAGGAGCAGTTGTCCGAGCTGCTGCTCGCCGACCAGGCGGAGGCCGCATAGCCCGGGCCGGTCCCAGGGCCGCACGGCGCGCCCGATCCCAAGTCGCTGCCGCACTGTATGAGTTCCTGCGCAACAAGTTTCAGCAATGAGTCCCGCAGGGAGCCAAACAGGGAGCCAGATGCCTCGACACCAGGTGACTCCTCCCGGACGACCACGGACACCCGATCCTCGCTTACGCCGTGAGGCGGGGCTGTACGCCCCGCCTCTTGGGCCGTCGTCTTACGCCTGAGGCAATCCTCAAACCGGGTCCCAAAGAGGAGGGCCAGAACGGGGCGGTCGGTGGGCGGCCGCCCAGGGCGACCAACAACGACCACTCCCGTTGGTTAGCGGTGTACGCGATTACAGACCTTGAGGTAGTCAACCCGCCACATCAGCTCTTCGAACATCTATGAACGCAGCAGGTCAGAGCGAGGTCCCGCTCGCCTGGGCCGTCTGTGGGCCGTCGGCCGTGTTCTTCCCTCACCGGAGAGCGCGGCCGACGGCCCTTTTCAGTCGGTACCAGTGGCCGGCCTGGCTCACTGCCCCGCCGGCTGGGCAGGCAGTTTGAAGATGTGTTGCGGGGACACGATGCGGGTGATCGCCTGGCCGAAGAGCGTGCTCGGTTCAGAGCCCTCGTAGTTGATGTCCGTGTTGAGGAGCACGACCAGCGTCGCCTTCGCCTCCGGCAGGTAGACGACCAGGGACTCGTACCCGGGCAGCGAGCCGTTGTGGCCGATCCAGCCCGCGACGTTGAAGATGCCCAGGCCGTAACCGGTGTCCGGCAGGCCGCTGGGGGACATCTTCATGCGCTGAGCCTGCGTGGCGGGAGTGAGCAGTGTGCCGGTGGCGAGGGTGTGGGCCCAGCTACGCAGATCGTTCAGGTCGGAGATCATGGCTCCGGCGGCCCAGCCCCAGGAGGGGTTCCAGTCCGTCGCGTCCTCGACCTTGCCGGTCGCCGTCTGGTCGGTGTAGCCGTGGGCGTGCGGCGTCGGGAACTCCGCGGCCTTCGGGAAGAGTGTGTGTTTCAAGCCCGCCGGTTCGAGGACGTTCCGCTCGATGTACTCCGCGAGGGGCTGACCGCTGACCTTCTCCACCACGAGGCCGACCAGGATCAAGTTGGTGTTGCAGTAATCGAACTTCTCGCCGGGCTGGAACTGCACAGGGTGCTTGAAGGAATACGCGAGCAACTCCTGCGGTGTGAACGGCCGTCGGGGATCGCTTGTGAGTGCCTTGAAGAATCCCGGGTCCATGGAGTAGTTGAAGAGCCCGCTGCGCATCCCCGCAAGCTCGCGCAGGGTGATCCGGTCTCCGTTGGGGACACCGTCCACGTACTTCCCGATCGGGTCGTCCAGGCCGACTTTGCCCTGGTCGACCAGCTTGAGCAGGGCAGTCACGGTAAACGTCTTGGTTTCGCTCCCGATCCGCATATACAGGTCCGTGGACATACGCGCGCCCGTCGCCTTGTCGGCGACCCCGAACGCGCGGACGTAACTGCCCTTGCCGGGAACCCACAGTCCAACCGTCACGCCGGGCACGTTCGCTTCGCGCATGACCTGTGTGACTGCCTTGTCCAACTGCGTGGCCACGGCGGGAGTGAGCTGCGGGAACGCGGAGGATGCGGATGCGGATGCGGTTGGTTCCGGGGTGGGTTGGGAGTACGCGGATTCCGCGGGCAAGAAGATGACCAGCAGCCCGGCCGCCACGGCGGCAGCCGCCCCCCTGCGCAGCCGTGTGTACAAGCGCGTCATGAGCCGGCTCCCGTCACGAGGGGACAAAGCTCCAAGAGCATCGTAGGCCCAGGTCACAGGCCCGGCGACTTGAGCGGCCTTCCGCGCGCACCCTGGGAAACTGCTACGAGCGGTTTCCAGCATGTCGCTTCGACGAGAAATAGTCCGCCTCCTCGCGGTTTCACCTCCGTGACGCGGAAGACGCCGCCACCCCGATGCGAGGTGGCGGCCCTCCCGGCTCTCCGTCAGTCCCCGGACCGCTCGGGCGCCAGCAACTCCCGCAGTTCGCCCACCGCCTCCCGCAGCCGGTCGGCGAAGGTCCGCATCTGGTCCGCCACCGCCAGCGGCGTGCTCAGATAGATGTTGAACCGCTCGGGCAGCAGCACATACGCGACGCCGATGCACCTGCTGCTGGTCGAGCCGAAGCCGAAGTACTGGATGTTGGCGGACGGAGCGGAGCTGGTGCTCAGGTAGTCGTCCCGCATCGTCAGCCAGCCCTGCGTCCGGTACAGCGCCGGCTGCTCGGTCACTCCCAGCTCCGCCCCGCGGCGCCGCTGGATCAGCTCCAGCTCCCACAGGTGCTGCTCGGGCGCCTGCCCGAGCTGGCACTCCTTCGCTCGGGCCACATGCTGCTCGGCGGCTGCCCGGAACGCGGCGCGCCGGGTGTCCGCGTCCGCTGCCGGGTCCTCCATCGCCGCGACGAAATCGCGCATCCCGGGGGTGACGACGCGCATCGCCTCGGTCCGCCCGAGCCGGTACTGCCGGGTGGCGATCGACTCGTACGTGGCGCCCAGGTGCCCCTTGGCGCGCTGGTGGGCGAGTTGGTAGGCGACCTGGACGAACGCGTCCGGCGACACCCCCAGCGCCTTGGCCGCGTTGCTGCCGAAGTCCGCGAACGACACCGTGCTGGTCGCGGTGTTCTCCCCGTACGCGGCGAACGCGTCGGCCGCGGAGCGCACCTGGGCTCGCAGGACGTCGTCCAGCTCGAACACGACCGGCTCCAGCGCCGGCAACCCCTGGGAGCGGGCTCCGGACTGGCTGGAGTGTTCCTCGGCCTGGGTGGTCAGCAGGGCGTCGGTGAAGCTGAGAATGGTGGTTCCGTCCAGCTCGCAGTGCTCCACGTTGATCCCCGCCCGGCCGTCGGCGAAGACGATGAAGGACACGGCCTTGTCGAACCAGCGGTTGCCGCGGTCGCCGTACAGCAGTTCGTCGCACACCGCCTGGGTGTCCGCGGGTGCGAAGTCCTCCAGACAGACGCAGAACAGCGCGGTCTCGATGTCGTCCAGCGCGTCCGCGTTGCGGGGGTGGCAGGCGAGCAGCGACTCCCGGGCGGCCGCCCATTCCGCGCGGGCCATGGTGGTGAGGTGGCCCACCGAGGTGTCCGCGGCGGCCGGCTCGGCACCGGCCTTCATTACGGCGTGCAGCCCCGCCTCGAGGTCGTCCAGGCTGTGCGGGACACCGTCCGCACCGAGCACGTCCAGTCGGAACATGCCGCCCCGGAAGAACACCACGATGTGCCGGGCCTTGGACGGGCCCGGCGATTGCGCGGAGTAGGGGGCACGGACGGTGTCCTGCTGCGCGCCGGGGATCCGGGTGGCGGAGAACAGGAATTTGTTCTGCACCATCGACTGGGGCACACCGCGCTGCACCACCGGCGGGATGAGCCCCTGGTCGAGCTGACGCTTGTAGTTGACGGCCCCGGCGATGAGCCCGGCCGCCCGCTCCACCTGCGGCCGGCCGGAGTCCTTGAACAGGAAGAAGAAGTTGGCGTTGAGCGCGATCCGGTCCCGGCGGCCCAGGTAGCGGTACGGCCAGAAGGTGTCGAGCCAGCTGTGCACGCCCTCCGTGGCGTCGTACTCCTCCAGCGCCGCCTGCAGGACCCGGCCGGGACCGTCAGGACGGAGGAAGGCGGTCACCTCTGCCTCGGTCGCCGCCCGTTCGTCGGCGGTCAGCAGCGGCGCGCACCATGCGAGGAACCTCTCGCAGCTCGCCTCCAGCGTGGGCAGCGGCACGCGCGGCAGGCTGTCCTCCTGGGCGAAGGTCGTCATGGCTGCCATGTGCTGGCTGGTGTTCAATTCTGCTCTCGATTCGGATCGTGGTGACCTGTGGTTTCCTCGCGGGCGGCGAGTTCCCCGGCCTCAGGGACCTGATGCGCCGTACGGCCGGGAGAGGTAGAGCTGTGCGTATAGCCAGCCTTCCGCTTCCAGGCCCCGCGCATCCACCCCGGCGGCCGACATCCTCTCCAGCACGAGCGCCTGCTCCTCCGGTGAGGCGAACCGCCGCTGTTTGAACACCTCTTCTACACGGGTGGTCCGGTACCCCAGCTCGTCCAGCGCGCTCTCGACGGGGTCGTACGGGAACATCCGCAGCACGAAGTGCGCCATCCAGGGCCGGCGGGCGCCCTGCGCCCGGACGACGCGTGTGAGCGTCCGCTCGGTTACGTAGCCGAGGCAGCCCGTCGAGATCACCAGGTCCGTCCCGGCGAACTGGGCGCGCTGCCGTGGTGTGGGCTCGTGCGCCTCCAGGTCGGCGTGCACCGTGTCGTCGAGGAACCCGGCCTCGAGCGCGTAGGACAGCGCACTGTCCGAGGAGTCGAGGCCGACGAAGCGGATGCGCTGCGCGGGCCGGCGCGACCGGGACAGCTCCCGGTCGCGGGCCAGCAGGGCTTCGCGGCTCTCCCCCTCGCGACCTTCGCCGCAGTAGCGCGCGTACAGCTCGTCCATGGTCGCGTCGTACTTCAGCAGGGCGGCGTTGATTCCGTACGAGCACCCGACGTCCAGCACCTTCGGCACCGCTACGTGCTGGGACTCGCGGTACTCCTTGATGAGCTTCGCGAAGTAGGGCTTGGCCTGTTGCGGAACGCAGTAGCCGAGCGGGCGCAGCACACTGAAATAGCTGCGCGGATCGGGCTGTGTGTAGATGTGGTCGAGCGAGACTTTTCCGTTCGCGTCGAAACGCACAGGGCTTACTCCTCCGTGGATCGCAGAGTGGGGGGCTGCCTACGACGACTGCGGCCGAGCGCGCACGTCCTTGGCCGGCGCACGTCCTCGGCGCCCGCTAATCCAGCAGTTGATCGCCCCTGACGGTCCGGCCCCCGGCTGCCAGATGCTCGGGCAGTACCCGGCCGAAGAGCTGCCGGGTCCGTGCCACGCTCCCGATGACGCCGGGGCGCTCGCTGTAGGCGAATATCGCGGAGTGGCGCGCGACTTCGCCCTGCACGGGGCTCACCCGGTGCAGCGAGTAGCGGCCCTTGAACAGTTGCAGGTCACCAGGTTGCAGGGGGAGGCGCCGGGTCATCCGCTCGCCCCGGCCGTCCAGTACGTCCCGGACGTCGTCGAAGCTCTCGTCGTGCGCGGACCTGATGTTCGGGCAGTACTCGAAGACGCCGCCGGCCTGCGCTTCCTGGGTGAGCATGCTGACGGTGAACTCGTTGGTGTCGAAATGCCAGGGGTGCTCCATGCCTGGCGCGACGACGTTGAGAACGAGCCCGGAGAGCGGGTCCGCCAGCTCGTGCAGCTGCGGCAGTCTGAAGCAGTCGGCGATGAAGCGCTGGAACACCTTGTGGGAGTAGAGCCGGCTGATGAGGGAGCCTGCGGGGATGCGGTCCCGCGCGACAAACGCGTTGCCCCGCTGGAAGGTCCTCCGGCCGGGGTGGTCCTCCGGCAGGGCCGAGTCCACCGCGATGTTGTAGACGTTGACCGTTTCCACGTCGAAGTGCGCCCGGGGGGCGATGGCCGAGCACTCCTGCCGCAGGACATCGCGGAGCGAGGGACGGATGAAGTCCGGCAGCACGGTGCAGCCGAGAGCCAACAGTTCGCGCCGGGCACGGGAAACCACGGCCTGCCCCTCGGCGCTCTCGAGTTCGGACAGGGGATACCGGGCCGTGTCGACCACCTGGTCGAGCGCCACGGCTTCCAAAGTGCTCATTCGATCCTCTCCACATGCGGGCAGACCGTCCCGAGCCGGAAGCCACGGAGCCTCGGCTCGCCATCAACTCAACTGAGAGGTAGCAGAGTTGAAGCTCCCACAGCGCCGCCGAGTTGTCTGTGACACGTCACACTGTGTAGACGCGGCACATTCGAGCCGCGAGGAGGCCCGGACCGGACCGGGACCGAGTCGTCACGTTGCCCAGCCGTTCAGGGATACCTCTGCTCCACCGGCCAGGTACCGGCGCAGAGCTGTGACCGACGTGGGTACGAAGTCCGCGGGAAGGGCTCTGGCGTCGGTCCAGCAGACCTGGGCGTGCTTCCCCGGTTCGAGGTTCTCGGGCTCCCCGGACCATTCCTGGGTGGCGAAGACGACGGTGAGGAATCCGTTGGGCGCTTCGACGCCCCAGGCGCCATGAATGATGTGCGCTACTCGCAGGGCGTCGGACTTGACGATCAGGCCGGTCTCCTCGTGGAGTTCGCGAACCGCGGTTTCGGTGATCGGCTCGCCCGGGTCGCTCTTGCCGACGGGGAGATCCCACATGCCTGGCGCGAATTTGTTGCTCGGGCCGCGCTGGAGGAGGACCACACGCTCGGTCGCCACGTCGTGGACGATTACGGCCGCGACGAGGAGGGTCATTGATTCGAGCGCGGGCGCGAGGGCAGCTTGGTGACGGTCGTCGGTCTCCGGCTGAGCCACTGTGATCCCTTCGTCGGTCAGGACAGTTGGGCACCCTAGCCGCACCGCACGGCCTCTGCGGCGGCCTTTTGCACTAGTGCATAACTGGATTGAAGCTAGTGCAGATGGCCGCTACGCTTCGAGCCATGCCTGCCAAGACACCGCTTCCTGTGACGCTGACCGGCCATCACGTGCGCCTCGAACCCTTGACGACGGATCATCTCGGAGACCTCTTCGCCGCGGGCGGCGGGGACGACGAAGTCTGGCGCTGGCAGGGCGGGCCGACGCCGCGCACGCAGGAGGAACTGGGGTTCAAGCTCGCTGAGCTGCTTACCGCCGCCGAGCAGGGCGAGTACCTACCGTTCGCCGTGATTCATCGCGCGACGGGCAGGGCCGTCGGCTGGACCACGTACATGGACATCGATACGGAGAACGAACGGCTGGAGATCGGCTGGACCTGGTACGGCCGCGCGTCCTGGCGTACTGCGGTCAACACCGAGACGAAGCTGCTCTTGCTGAGCCATGCCTTCGATGAACTGGGCATGGGGCGCGTGCAGTTGAAGACCGACCACATGAACGAGAGGTCTCAGGCCGCCATCGCCCGCCTGGGTGCGCAGCGCGAAGGAGTGCTGCGCCGACACAAGCAGCGGCCGGACGGCACCTGGCGGGACAGCGTCTACTTCTCGATCCTCGCCGAGGAGTGGCCCGCCGCGCAGGCGCGCCTCAGCGCCCGGATCTGAACGCGCCCCGGCCGTGATCGCGCCCCGGCGGCCGGCCCCCTGCCGACGCGGGCGGGGCGCGCCCGGCGGCCGGATTGATCGCCGCCGGGCGCGACACCGGACCTGCGTCCGTCAGCAGCGTGGAGCCGGCTTGCTGTAGGTCGTGTTGCTGGGGGTGGCCACGTAGTAGTCCGAGACATAGCGGCCGTTGTCCATCCTGTCCCAGATCTTGCTGGTGCCGACCGCCGAGCCGGCCCGCTGGCAGTACACCCATGCAAGGGACCCGTTGGGCAACGTCCCCACGGCGGCGTACGAGGAGCCGGGGCCGCTGCGCTCGGTGAGCCCGCCGGGGGCGGTGGTCTGGTACGGGTACGTGCAGCGCGGCAGCGGGGCGCTGTAGGTGGCGTTGGACGGGGTGCTGACGTAGTAGTCCGTGACGTACGTGCCGTCGGAGAGCTTGTTCCATACGCGGGTGCTGCCGACGGTGGAACCGGGCGCCTGGCACACCACCTTGAGGGAGGACCCGGGCGCGTACGACTTGGCGACGGGGTAGCCCGTCGATGGACCGGTGCGGGCGTTGAGTGTGGTGGAGCTCGTCGCCGTGTACGTGTACGCCACGGTGGCGACCGGAGCGTCGAGCCGGTCGGTGTCGATGTTGATGGTGACGCCGCCATAGGTCTCGTTGTGGTCGCCCTTGAACTGCTTGGCCCGCTGATGGGAGGCCCACTTGGAGTCGGCGATGTTGGTCCAGCCCTTCAGGGAGTCGACTCCGTCGTAGCGGGCGATCCACAGCGCGTCGGGACGGGCATAGGCGGTGGACGTGTAGACGTCGGAGAGCTGCTTCGCCCCGAGGTTGAGGTTCATGTAGACGCCCGAGACATAGCCGAGCCGGTGCAGCTCTTTCGTCCAGGCGGAGACGTACGACAGCACTGCGGCCTGGCAAGTGGTATCCGTCTGGACGTAGTGCTCGATGTCGTTGTAGAAGGCGCTGCCGGGCTGCATGCCGAGCGCCTTGGCCTTGGCGATGGCGTCGGTGGCCGCCGCCGTGCCCTGGGACCTGGCGGTCGCCGCGACGGAGCTGATCTTGGCGTCGGTGGGCTTGCCGCCGCAGGGCGGTTGCAGGCCCTTGTAGATGGGCAGCAGACGCCACTTCAGCGCCGACACGGACGCGACCCACGACGCGGTCAGTTGCGGCTGGGCGCAGGTGCGGTTGACGCCCCCGATGTACACACCGACGGCGCGGTACGGGGACGCGCTCCACGCCTGGATGGCCGTCAGCGGCGGCGCCGTACAGGTGTCGAAGGCGAGTCCGGAGTAGCGGGTTGCGCCCGCTCCCGCGGGATAGGGGACCACCGTGGCCGGTTCGGCAGCGGCGGGCGGGGCGGAGGCGAGCGTGGTGGCGGCGCTCAGCACTCCGACGGCCGAGAGGACGAGGAATCTGCGAAGGGAACGGAGGGTGCGGTGCGGATGCGACATGTCTGCCCCCCGGGGCGGCTCGAAGCGAGAGGGGGTCAGAATGCCCTATTTCTCACCAACCGCACCCTTGGGCGCGCGGGTTGTTACCAGGGACCGTCAGCTTGTTACGAGGGACCTCTTCAGCGCCTTTGCCAACAGACCCATGACCGCCCGCCGTCAGGACAATGCGGACACGCGAAGACGCAGACATGCGGACACGCGTCCCGCCGCCGTCACCTGAGGTGGCGACGGCGGGACGTGGCGCTCAGCGGCCGTAACGGATCAGTGCCCGCACCATCCGGCACGTCGTGTCCGACGGCGGGTGGATCCCGATGCTCTCCGCCGTCGCTCGTATCTTGCGATTGTCGGCCGTCGCCGGGTGGTAGACGCCCGAGTCGAGCAGGGCGATCGCCAGGCGCATGGCCTTCAGTCGGCGGTTGTGGGAGACGTACCACTCGCGCGGCTGTCCTGCCGGGAGCGGCTTCTTCTTCAGCGGCTGGTACACGGGCTTCGTCATGAGTGTGGCAACGGCCATCGGCAACCTCCTGGCGCGGTGGCGGGACCATCCCGAACTACTGTTCAGTCTACCGGCCGCCACTGACAATCCCCCCTGGCCAGACGGTGTTTGAGGGGCGTGTGAGCGGTACGGTGACGGCATGGAGATCTGGATCAATCCCGCCTGTTCCAAGTGCCGCAGCGCCATCGATCTGCTCGACGAGGAGGGCGCCGCGTACACCGTCCGGCGCTACCTCGACGACGTGCCGAGCGAGGACGAGATCCGGGCCGTCCTCGGGCGGCTCGGGCTGGAGCCGTGGGACATCGCGCGGACGCAGGAAGCCGCGGCGAAGGAGCTCGGGCTCAAGGAGTGGGCGCGGGACGAGGGTTCGCGGGATCAGTGGGTGGCTGCCCTCGCGCAGCACCCCAAGCTGATTCAGCGGCCGATCATCACGGCTGACGACGGTACGGCTGTCGTGGCGCGTACGGATGAGGCCGTACGGGACGCGCTCGGGCGGTCCTAGGACGTCACAGTGAGGTCACCGCTCGTCCGTGCCCAGAGCCTCTCCCCACCCTGCGGATCGGCTGGATGGTGCTGCCCGAGCAGCTCGTCGGGACGCCATCGTGATGACCGTCCTGGCGGAGCGGGCTCCGCAGGTGCGGGTGACCGGGATCGCGGCGGGGCTGCATGCCGTGCTCCAACTCCCGCCCGGGGACCGAGCGTGCCGTGGTGAATGCCGCGGCCTGGCAGGGACTGGCGGTGGAGGGGCTGGCCGACTACCGCCACCCGGACTTTCCGGCGGACGGACGCGACGGGCTGGTCGTCGGATACGCGACGCCGCCCGAGCACACCTACGGCGGGGCGCTGGACGCTCTCTGCCGCTCGCTGCCTTAAGAAAAGTTAAGGATGTTGTAGGTGGGGCGGCTGAGAAAGCCGGGATTCCTACTCGTACGTAACGGCACACGGAACCGACCCGACAGGAGTCCCACGTGTCCCGCAAGAAGACCCTCAGCCCGAAGAAGAAGATCGCTCTGCTCGTCGGCGCCGCCGTCGCAATCGGCGGTACGGCAGTGGCGATGACCGGCACCAGCCAGGCGTCGGTAGCCTGCGACGGACTGGTCACCGCCCTGCAGAACAACGAGAACTTCATCGCCGGCCAGCGTGCGAATCCGGATGCGCAGTCCGAGGCGCGGATCGCCAACCGGCAGGCTGTAATCGAGGAGATCAAGCGGAAGCAGGCGGCTTCCGGGTGCGAAGTCGGAGGGGGTGGGGGCGAGGCCGCTCCTCCCGCCGAGCAGCCCCCGGCCGAAGGGCAGCCCCCGGCTGAAGAGCAGCCGCCGGCCGAGGGACAGCCGCCCGCCGACCCGCCCGCGGAGGAGCAGCCGCCCGCAGAAGAGCAGCCGCCGGCCGGCGACCAGGGCGGCAACGGTCAAGGCGGCGACCAGGGCGCCGGCGGCGAAGTCGTCTGCGCGGGCTCGACCGTGACCCTGTCCGGTGAGGGCGGCGCGCCCGCCGCATCCAGCAACCAGTTCCCGGTCGGCACCACCCTCAAGGTGACCAATCTCGACAACAGCAAGTCCACGACCGTCAAGGTCGCCTCCGTCTCCGGCAGCTGCGCCCTGCTGAACAACGCGGCCTTCGAGCAGGTCCGCGAGCCCGGCAAGTTCCTGATCCGCAAGGCGCGGATCGAACGCGTCGGCTGATCCCTGACGGAAATCAGGACGGTGCCGTTCTCCACCTTCATGGCGACGGCACCGTCCTGGCCCGCTCCCTGCTAGCCGCGCTGCAGAAGCTCGGCCTCCGCCTCAGCGAGGATTTCGGTCAGCCGCAGCCCGAACCGTACGTCGCAGTCGTGCGCCCGCCCCGTTCGCGCCGACTCCAGCAGCGCGTCCACCGCCGCCCCGAACGAGCGCACCGCGTCGCCCCGCTGTGGCATCGCGGCCGTCCCATGATCGCCGATGAGCTCGATGCTCGCGCCCGCCGCCTTCACCGGCGCGCTCAGGCTCAGCGTCGCCGTGCTCGACGCCCCCGAGGTGTGCCGCAGCACCAGATGCGCGGTGTCCACCGGGCCACGCGCCGCCGTCACCGCCGTCACATCGCCCAGCACCGGGATCAGTACGGACAGCACATGCGGACCGACATCCCACAGCCCGCCCTTCTCACGCCGCCACGGCGACGCGGCGTACGGGCTGTCCTGGCCGGGCGCGTACAGCGAGCCGAGCCACTGCGCGTGGGCCGTGAACCAACCGTCCACCGCGGCCTGTTCAGCGATCCAGGGCACCGTGTCCGCGGCGAAGCGCAGCGTGCAGAAGACCACAGAGGCGACCCCGGCGCGCTCCGCCGCCAAGGCCGTCTCCCGCGCCGCCGCCACACTCGTCGCGACCGGCTTGTCCAGCAGAAGGTGGCAGCCGGCCGCGGCCGCCCTGGCCGCGAGCGGCGCCTGGACGTCCGGCGGCAGCGCGAAGGCGACCGCGTCACAGGCGGCGAAGAGAGCGTCGACGCCGTCCTCGCCGGAGTAGGCCGTCGTGCCGTACGCGGCGGCGAGGGCGGCGCCCGCCTCGGGCCGCCTGGCCCACACTCCGGCGAAGTCGACATCAGGGTGGGCGGCGAGCGCGGGTGCCTGGGTGCGCTCCGCCCAGGGGCCGGCGCCGAGGAGTCCGACACGCAGCTGCTTCGCGGGCTTCGTCATACCGCCCAGTGTGCCAACCGCGGAAAAATCCCGGGTAACGCAAAGCCAACGGTGTTACGTTTTTCGCCAGCCGGCCGCGGGACTCCGGTGCGACTTCCGGGACTTGCTTGTGACGCAGTGATTTCGCTGATCGCGCCCCCATTCCCCGGCCGGCTTCCGTGTGTGTACGCAGGGGGAATCAATGGCGGAGACCTACGCCGACCTGATCGCGGCCGAGGACGTGCTCCTCTTCGTGAACGCCGCCGTCACGGCGACCGGACAGCGCGAATTCCGCTCGCAGGCGTATGAGCAGCGGCTGTCGCTCTCCTTCCTGCATGAGTATGTACGGGTCAATTACCGTTCCGTGTACGCGTCTTCGCTCGCCCTCGACATCAACGACCACAACGCCGCGCGGATCGTGGAGCAGCTGCTGCGCACTGCGGGCGATGCGAGCGCAGAGCAGAAGCGGGCGGAGGGGCTGCTGATCGCGGCCCGGCTTGCCATGCTGCCGCCGCAGCGCGTCTACCGGCTGTTCCGTACGCTGCGCGCCGCCAAGGTGAACAACCGCCGTACGCGCGCGATCCTGCGCGACTGGCTGGCGGCGCGGCCGGACCTCGGCCATGACGCGGTGAAGTACCGCAGCGGGCTGAAGACCGCGGCTCGGCACGCCCATCTCTCCTTTGGCGAGGGCGAGTTCGGCAAGGGCGAGTTCGGCGACTTCCTGTTCCGGCCCGGCAAGCGCGTGCGCTATGACCACGGCTTCCTGGAGGCGTACCGCCGCGCCCACTTCGAGCAGAGCGCGGTCTACGAGCTGCCGTTCACCGTCGCCGAGGGCTTCGCGGCGAAGCACGGCATCGCGCGCGAGGCGTTCCTGGAGCGGATCGCGCCGCGGATGACCCGTCTTGAGCGGCTGCGTACGCAGTCGGCCGGGACGCGAACCGAGCTGAGCGTCATGCCGCTCACCCGCCTCGCCCTGTATGTCCTCTCGCTCGAGCGTGCGGAGCGGCTGCGGCGGCGGGCCGAGCTGACCGGCGCGCTGCGGGCCGCGGCGCTGCGTGCCGCGGGGCCGTACGCCGGGACGTGGGGGCGGGTCGCGGCCGTGCTGGACGACAGCTATTCCTCGTCCGGCTCGGGCGTCAAGCGCCGCCGTCCGCTCGCGGTCGCGCTCGGCTGCCACTTCCTGCTGGAGGCGCTGGCCGGTTCGTACCGCGCGCACTGGACTTCGGGTTCGGCCGATCCGCTGCTGGTGCGGCCGTGGGGGCCGACTCCGCTCGGCACCCGGATTCTGGACGCCCTGGAGCACTCCCCCGAGCGGCTGGTGATCGTCTCGGACGGCTGGGACAACGCGCCGCCGGGACTGGCCGGCGAGGTGCTGCGGGTCTGGCGCACCAGGCTCGACCCCGACCGGAGCACAAGTGTCGTGCATGTGAACCCTGTATACGACGCGGACGGCTTCGATGTGCGCCGCCTCGCGCCGAGTGTGCCGACGGCCGGCATCCGCGACGCGGAGGATCTGGCGGCGCTGGTGGAGATAGCGCAGTTCGCGGAGGGCCGTACCGGCCTGCCGGAGCTGCAGGCGTATCTCGACCGCCGTACGGAGCGGTTCCTTCAGGGGGCGTCGTGAACAAGCTGGACATGACCGGGCTTACGACCATGCCCGCCCAGGTGTGGGGCGGCATCCGGCTCGTGCCGCTGGTGCGCGATCAGCCGGTGGACGGGCTGCGGCTGCGTCACGAGATCTACGGCGCCGGCTACGGCGAGGTCGATCTCGGCTCTCGTGCGCATTACCTCTCCTACATTCCGCACGGCTTCGTCGCGGACTGGTCGGGCGACGGCGGTCAGTCGGCCGCGTACGGAACGCAGCTGGGCGATCAGCCGCCCGCCTGTGTACCGGTACGCCGTCACCACCGGCTGGCCAAGCGCCGCTCCACCAAGGGGGTCGCCGAGAACCGGCTGCGTTTCCTGCCCCTCCATCTGGCGCTGGAGGGCTATCTGGCACTGCACTTCGGCGGCCCGTCCATCGTCTGGGACGAGTGGTCCCAGCAGGCGCTGCGCCAGGGCCTGTCGCCGCGCGCCGAGGACACGTACGCCGGATGGCAGGTGCGCGGCCTCGGGGAAGCGCTGCGGATCTTCGAGATCCACCCCGGTCAGTGCGGAGTGCTGGTGTACGCCGCCGACTCGCTCGCCGCGGCCTTCGTCGTACCGCATCCGGCCGACTACCGCGCCCTGCACCCGTCCCTGATCGAGGATCTGTACGGGGAACTGGTCCACCAGTACGCCTTCTTCGGCGGCCCGGTGCCGGACTTCGAGGCGCGCATCCGCGATGGCGGGCACCTGAAGACGCTCGCCGACCTTCGGGCCGCGGCCCGGGCGCAGGAACGCGCGTGGGCCGAGAACCACGACACGCTGCTGGCGGCCCGGCTGCTCGACGCGTCGTACTCCTTCGAGCGGGTCTACGCGATGAGCTCGTTCAGCCTGTGGCGCTTCCTGCCGCCCTTCAGGCGCGGGGAGTCCGAACAGCACATCGGCGAGGCGATCACCGACCACAAGGGCCGCGTCGCCTATCTCAAGACCTTCCGGCTCTCCGAGGCGCAGATCCGGCGCGGCCATCTGCTGAACCGGCTGCACGACCACGACTGGCATCTGGGCCGGACTGCCGAGGCGCTGGGCACGAGCTACGCCGATCTTGTCCGCCGGATCCGTTCAGCGGGCTTCGAGTCCCTGCTCAAGCAGGGGGTCGAGCGGATGGCCAGCGACTAAACTCCGGGCACCACGGGGGGCGGCGCGGCCGGGCGACGCCCGCGGCAGGTGAGCGGCAGGAGCAGCCCGCATGACGCGCGTGTTCATAGCTTCGTCCACGGAGGGCCGGCCGTATGCGCAGGCGGTGGCGGCCGTGCTGGCGCGGCAGGGCGTGGAGCCGATGCTGTGGTGGAGCCAGCAGTGTTTCCCACCGGGGGCGACGCTGCTGGACTCGTTATTACGGCTGCTCAACGAGGCCGACGGGGCGCTGATCATCGCCACACCCGACGACCGGACCACCCGGCGCGGCGAGACCCTCTACTCTCCGGCGGGCAATGTGCTGCTGGAGTACGGGCTGTTCACCGGCCGGCTGGGGCAGGCGCGGGTGGCGATCGTGACGGTGGCCGATCCGGATCTGCCGTCGGATCTGGGCGAGGTGGTGCATCTGCGGCTTGCGTCGCCGACGTCCTTCCAGGATCTCTCGATGTACGAGTCGGTGGAGATGGAGCCGAAAATCGTGCCCTGGCTGCGCAGCCTGGACGCGGCCAGCAGCAACGGGGCGAGGATCGCCGGGCTGCTCAGCCGGCTCGCGCCGGCGGCCAAACCGCGGGACCGGGTGCGGCTGAAGGCGCGGGTGCTGTGCGACCAGCTCGACTCGCGGGCTTTTCCCAGGCTTCCCGAGCCGCTGGTCCTCGACATCCTGTGTCGGTACGCGCTCTCCTACGGGCACGAAGAACAAGTCGGACATACCGTGAAGACACCGGTCGCCGGCTATCTCGATCTGACCCGGGTGACGCCGGAATCCCTTGACCAGCGGGTACTTGCGGGCCACCTGGCCTACCATGTGGCCGAACTGGTCAACCGTAAGGTAATGCGACCGACACTGCTTGCCGTATCGAAAGTGGCGGCCATCGGTATTTTGAGCGCGGTGGCCGACTTGCTACCCTTCCCTGCCGTCTATGTAAGCCCTTACGGGCCGAACCATGACAATCCTGTGGAGGGCTTTTACGAGAAGGGCGACCGTGTCGTCCTGTTGCACGATGTGGCACTGAGTGGACATCATCTGGTCGATTGCATGACCGCCCTCAGGTCCGCAGGCATGAATGCCAGGCATATTGTTGCATTCGCCGAGCACGACGGTGGGAAAGAGACTCTCGACTCATTGCTCGCAGAAAACGGGATCATGATGCACACCGCCGTGAAGTTCACGCCAGGCACCGGACACCACCCGCAGGCGGTGGAGACGATCCAGCCCTTGGGCATCACCGGTCCGCCGGAACCTGCCGACGCCCCGCAGTGCCTGCTGTGCGATGTGCTCAATGACGCCGAAACCACCGCCTTCCGCAGCCTGTTCGGCCGCGAGGAACTGGCCTCCGACGTACTGACACGGGCGAACGGTTTCGTGGTCGTCGCGGATGTCGCACCGCTGACCCGCGGGCATGTGCTCATCGTGCCCGACGAGCACGCGCTGTCGATGGCGGACCTCTCCCCGGCGGCTCTCGCGGAACTGGAAATGCTGCGCAGGCGCGTCGTGTCGGTCATTCGCGAAGGCTATGGATCGGAAGTCGTCGCTTTCGAGCACGGATTGTGCGACCCGAATCTGAGTTCCGCCTGCGGAATCGACCATGCGCATCTCCATGTCTTACCCCTGGACGCACCGGTCGCGCCGTTCTTCCGGAACAGCTTCGAATGCCGCGAAATCGGATCCCTGTCAGAGCTGCCGCAGGTGAACGAGGCACGTCAGGAATACCTTCTGCTCATCGACCAGCAGGGCGCGCACCATTTCGCGACGGCGCAGGTACCGACGAGTCAGTTCTTCCGCAAGATGGTCGCCGATATCAGCGGCGAGCTGCTGTGGAAATGGAACGACAAATTTCTTCTGGGCGACCGGGAAGAGACCCGCTCCAGGATTCGGGAGCTGCACCACGTGTTCGGCGCGGCGGGCTGACCGGCCTCACGACCCCGGCAGGGCCGTCACCGGCCCGGCGTAACGCGGGGTTCACAAACGGGCAACGGCCGGGAAATCACGGATTGCGAAGCTGCGCGGCATACCGCTGCACCCGCAAAGGATGAGGCCCGTGACCTTCAAGGCTGAGTACATCTGGATCGACGGCACCGAGCCGACCGCCAAACTTCGCTCGAAAACGAAGATACTGACGGATGGTGCCGAGCTGCCCATCTGGGGCTTCGACGGATCCAGCACCAACCAGGCCGAGGGCCACGCGTCCGACCGCGTTCTCAAGCCGGTCTTCTCCTGTCCGGACCCGATCCGCGGCGGCAACGACCTCCTCGTCATGTGCGAGGTCCTCAACACGGACATGACCCCGCACGAGTCCAACACGCGTGCCGCGCTCGCCGAGGTCGCCGAGAAGTTCGCCGCGCAGGAGCCGATCTTCGGCATCGAGCAGGAGTACACCTTCTTCAAGGGCGCCCGCCCCCTCGGCTTCCCCGAGAGCGGCTTCCCGGCCGCGCAGGGCGGCTACTACTGCGGCGTCGGCGCGGACGAGATCTTCGGCCGTGACATCGTCGAGGCGCACCTGGAGAACTGCCTCAAGGCGGGCCTCGGCATCTCCGGCATCAACGCCGAGGTCATGCCGGGCCAGTGGGAGTTCCAGGTCGGCCCGCTCGCCCCGCTGGAGGTCTCCGACCAGCTGTGGGTCGCGCGCTGGCTGCTCTACCGCACCGCCGAGGACTTCCAGGTCTCCGCGACGCTCGACCCCAAGCCGGTGAAGGGCGACTGGAACGGCGCGGGCGCGCACACCAACTTCTCGACCAAGGCGATGCGCGAGGGCTACGACGCGATCATCACCGCCAGCGAGTCGCTCGGCGAGGGCTCCAAGCCGCTCGACCACGTCAAGAACTACGGCGCGGGCATCGACGACCGGCTGACCGGTCTGCACGAGACCGCCCCGTGGAACGAGTACAGCTACGGCGTCTCCGACCGCGGCGCCTCGGTCCGTATCCCGTGGCAGGTCGAGCAGGACGGCAAGGGCTACATCGAGGACCGCCGTCCGAACGCCAACGTCGACCCGTACGTGGTGACGCGGCTGCTCGTCGACACCTGCTGCACCGCACTGGAGAAGGCCGGCCAGGTCTGATCCCCACAGTAAGCACGAAAGGGCGCCCACCGGTCCGGCCGGTGGGCGCTTTTTTTGGCGTGTGTCGCGCCAAAGGACCGTCAGGCAGGCTTTCAGAGAGGCTTTCGAAAATGCCCGGCAACGTGCGGAACGCCACTGCTGCCGCGCGACGCCATCTGGTTCAATAGGGGCATGGCCAGCTTCCAGCACATCGCGACAGGTCGCAGCGACCTTGAGCCGTTCTGGCCGTCCCGGCAGCACCATGACTTCGACCGGGTGTGTTGCCGCGCGGTGAACGCGCAGGCCCTCTAAAGCCGCTCACCCCGGTCTTCGGCCAGCGCGCACGACGTCCGTCCTACCGACTCGACGACTCCTCCGCGCGAAAGAGCTGAGCCCTCATGGCGAACTCCCGTTCCTTCTCCGCCGTATCCGCTGCGACCGCCCTCAACCCCAAACCCGTGAATCCGGGCCGCCACCGGCTGCGTGCCGTCGACCGCGACGACATCGTCGCGCCGGGCAGCCTCGTCGATGTGGCGGACTTCCTGCCGCCGGGGGCCACCTGGCTGCCCGCACCCCGGCACACCCTGCCCACCCTGCCCGGCCAGCCGCCGATGGTCGGCTACCTCGTCCTCGTACCGGCCGATCAGCAGCGGTCCCCGCTGGTGCCGTCGGCAGCTCCGGTCGAAGGCGCGGAGGGTGCGGGTCCGGTGACGATCGACAGCTCCCAGCGCACCGCCCACGTGGACGGGCGGACGCTGGATCTGACCTACCTCGAGTTCGAGCTGCTGGCGCATCTGGTGGCGCACCCCCACCGGGTGCACACCCGCGACCAGTTGGTGACCACCGTGTGGGGCTACGGGCATGTGGGCGACGGCCGGACGGTCGATGTCCATGTGGCCCGGCTGCGCCGCAAACTGGGCGCCGAGCACCGCCGCACGATCCAGACCGTGCGGCGGGTCGGCTACAAGTACGCTCCGTGAGCTGAGCGCTGGGCCCGGTTTCCCGCTAGGCGCGGGACCGGGCCCTCGCCACGCCCGCCATTGCGAGGTCGACCACCAGGAAGACCAGCAGGCTGATGCCCAGCATCGGGACGAACCAGCCGATCGCCGCGGTCACGGCGGCGAGCGGCAGGAGCAGGGTGATCGGCGCCTTGCGCCACGCGCCGCGCGGCATCGCGCGGCCCGCGCTCAGCTTCCGTTCCTTCGTGGGCCTGCGCAGCCACCACATCCGGTAGCCCCACAGGATCAGCAGGATGAGGGCCAGCGCGAGTGCGGCCAGGGCCAGTTGGTTGACCAGGCCGAGGAAGACGCCGGTGTGGGCGTCGATGCCGAAGCGGGTCAGCTTGGCGAGCAGCGGGTAGTCGGCGAACCGCAGCTCGTCGATGACCTTGCCGTCCTTCGGGTCGACCGCCACCGAATCGAGATGGACCGGGAACGTGGTGTCGGTCTCCTTGACGATGTAGCCGCTGCCCTCGGCGGGCAGGACGACCGACATCTTTCCGTCGATGCCGGCGGCACGGGCCGATGCGAGTGCCTTGTCCACGCCGACGTCGGCACCCTGGTGGGCTCCTGTTTGTCCGCTGCCGTGGCCCTCGTGGCCGCCGTCGGTGCCGCCGCCTTCGAGGGTCGCGGAGACGGTGGGCGTGGCCCCGCCGAGCTGGTCCTGAACCGCGCCGATGTTCTCGCCCGCGTACCGCGACCAGGTCAGTCCGGTGGCGGAGAGCAGGACGAGTCCGGTCACCGCCCACAGGCCGACCGAGCCGTGCCAGGAGAGCGTCCTGCGGCGGCCCTTGACGCCGCGCTCGGGGACGAACAGGGCGCGCTTCGCGGTGCGCCGTCGGCTGAGCCAGAGCAGCAGGCCGCCGAGGGCGACGACCCACAGCCAGCTGGCGGCCAGCTCGCTGTAGTTGCGGCCGAGGTCACCCAGGTGCAGATCGCGGTGGAGCTCGTCGAGCCAGGTGCGCAGCGGGAGGGCGCCCGAGCCGCCGAAGGAGGTCAGCTCGCCGCGTACGTCTGCGGTGTACGGGTCGACGAAGACGGCGAGGGACTTGCCCTCCTCGACGTCGGGGGTGGTCATCAGTACGCGGGTGGTCGCGCCGTCTTCGTACGACGGCCAGACGGCGGTCACCGTGCCGTCCGGGTGGGCCGTGCGGGCGGCGTCGAGCTGGGCGGAGAGCGGGACGGCGCGGTCGCCGACGGGGACGGTCAGCTCATCGCTGTAGAGGATCTTCTCTGCCTGGAAGGAGAGGGAGTAGAGCAGTCCGCTGGTCGCGGCGATGAGCAGGAGAGGGGCGATGAGCAGCCCTGCGTAGAAGTGCATACGCAGGACGAGGGGCCGCAGTGCGCTCCAGGTGGAGCCTGGCGGGGTCGTTGTCTCGGATTCGTCGGTCTGCGTGGGGACGTCAATGGCCATGGTGATCCTAGGGAGTTGACGCTGACATGGGGGACGGGCCCCAGGTCAGGCGGCTGCTCCGGGGGCCGTGGCGAGGGTTGCGTGGGACGCGGGCGGGCCGCGCCGGGTCAGCGCGTGCGCGAGGTGTACGCCGTGCAGGCGCCGGGGCCGCGGGCTCTGCGGGACCGGGCGCGGGGCTGCGGGCAGCCGGACGAGAGTGAGCAGCAGGCGCAGCGGGGTGAAGGCGAGGTGCCCGACGGCGTGGGCGAGCCTGAAGAAGGCGGCCTCGCCGCGGGCCAGCCAGAGCGCGCAGACGGCGGCGGCGACGAGGTGGGCGGCGAGCATGCCGGCGTCCACGTCCATGGGTCCCGCGGCTGTGGTGGCGGGCTCGGCGTGATCGTGGCGCCGGGACGGATGTCCGCCGGCTCCGGAGAAAATCAGATGCAGGGCGCCCTGGACGGCGAGGAGGCCGGTGCCGATGGCGGGGAGACCGCGGCGTCGTCCACCGGCGAACCAGCCGACGGCCGTGGTCGCGGCGAAGGCAGTGAGCAGCGCCGGTATGGGGATGTCATGCGCAGAGATGAACGAATGCCCCGTGGCGGCCAGTGCGATGCACACCGCCGCGAAGAGTGCGGCCCGCAGGGCGCGTATCGGCGACCGGGCATCCGTCATTGTCATGGTCTGCACATGCTGTCATCCCGTGCGGCGGTTGCTGGAGGGGGTCGCCTTCCGCGGGCAGCGGAATCCCTGTGCCTGGCCCCTCCTTACCAGGCAGAGTCGCCGTTATGAGACTTCTGATACTGGGGGGAACGGAGTTCGTCGGCCGTGCGGTTGTCGAGTCGGCGCTGGGGCGTGGCTGGGAGGTCACGGTCTTCCACCGCGGGCGGCACGAGGCGCCCGCCGACGTCACCACACTGCTCGGCGACCGGACCGCGCCGGACGGGCTTGCGGCGCTGGCCGATGGGGAGTGGGACGTCGTCGTCGACACATGGTCGGCCGCGCCGTCCGTCGTACGCGACGCGGCGCGGCTGTTGGCGGGGCGGGTCGGTCGCTATGTCTATGTGTCGAGCTGTTCGGTGTACGCCTGGCCCCCGGCGCTCGGCCACGACGAGACCAGCCCGGTGGTGGAGGGCTCGCCCGACGCGGGCGAGGTGCCGTACGCGGAGGCCAAGCGGGGCGGTGAGTTGGCCGCGCTCGACGCGTTCGGCGACGACCGCGCGCTGCTGGTGCGCGCGGGCCTGATCATCGGCCCCTGGGAGAACATCGGCCGCCTGCCGTGGTGGCTGCGCCGGATCGCCCGCGGCGGCGCTGTGCTCGCGCCGGGTCCGCGGGACACGCCGCTGCAGTACATCGACGTACGCGACCTCGCGGAGTGGGTCGTACTGGCGGCGGAGCGGGGCCTGAGCGGCCCGTACAACGTGGTGAGCGAGCCGGGGCACACGACGATGGGCGACCTGCTGGAGGCCTGCGCGAGGGCCACGGGCTCGTCGGCGGAGCTCCGCTGGACGCCGCCGGAGGTGATTCTGGCGGCGGGCATCGAGCCCTGGACGGATCTCCCGATCTGGATCCCGCGGGCGGAACAGCCGGAACTCCACAACGCGATCCACGGTGTGAGCGTCGGCAAGGCGCTTGCGGGGGGTCTGAGTTGCCGCCCGGTCGCGTCGACGGTGACGGACACGTGGGGCTGGCTCGAGTCCATCGACGGGGCGCCGCCGCAGCGGGTGGACCGTCCGGTGGTGGGGCTGGCGCCTGAGGTGGAGGCGGGCGTGCTGGGCGGCTGAGCGGGGCGCCTGCGGCGGGCTTGTTCCCCACCCCGCCCCTTCCCGTAACTGGGGCTCCGCCCCAGACCCCGTACGGCCTTCGGCCGCGTCCTCAATCGCCGGACGGGCTTGACTTCCGCCGGGCGAAAATCAAGCCTCGCCGGCGTTTGAGGCGCGGGGTCCGGGGCGGAGCCCCGAAAATCAAGCCCCGCGGGCGATTGAGGCGCGGGGTCCGGGGCGGAGCCCCAGGTCAGGGTCGAGCCCCCGCCACCGCCGCGTCGCGGGCCGGCGGCGGTACGGCCGGCTCCCCCCGCTCCCGCCGCGGCGTCCGCCAGTTCCGCTCCCCCAGCAGCGCCATCACCGACGGCAGCAGCACCATCCGTACGATCGTCGCGTCCAGCAGCACCGCCACCGCCAGGCCCACGCCCATCTGCTGCATGTCCTGCATGGACAGCGTGCCGAACACCGCGAACACCGCCACCATGATCGCCGCCGCGCCCGTCACCGCGCCCGCCGTGCGGCGGATGCCCTCGCTGATCGCGGCGCGCGTGTCCGTCCCCCGGTCGCGCGCTTCACGGATCCGGGAGACCACGAAGACGTGGTAGTCCATCGACAGACCGAACAGCACCACAAGGACGAACAGCGGCATCCAGCTCTCGATCGCCCCGACCGCCTCCGTGCCGAGCGCCGACGCTCCCCAGCCATGCTGGAAGACCGCCACCATCACGCCGTAAGCCGCCGCCACAGACAGCAGGTTGAGCAGGATCGACGTCACGGCGATGACGTACGACCGGAAGCAGAACAGCATCAGCAGGAAGGTCACGGCCGTGATGAACGCGAAGACCGGCACGATGCCCCGCTTCAGCTGATCGTT
Organism: Streptomyces sp. NPDC002868; assembly: GCF_055563295.1. NCBI lineage: Bacteria > Bacillati > Actinomycetota > Actinomycetes > Kitasatosporales > Streptomycetaceae > Streptomyces > Streptomyces sp. NPDC002868. The sequence continues at coordinate 540,668 of NZ_JBVHDR010000003.1, forward strand.
GAAGTCGACCGACTCCGCAAGCTCTCCGCCCACAAAGACCTGCGCCCCGGTGCCGTCGAACGCCGCCGGCACCGTCTTCTCGCGCAGTTCCGTCAGCGCGTCCTTGGAGCGGCTGTCGCTGCCGTTGCCCGCCAGCGCCACCTCGATCTCCGCGACGTTCCGCGCCTTGTGCACGGTCACGTCGGACGGATCGAACTTCGCCAGCGCACCCCGCATCCGCTCCGAGTCGATGTCGTCCGCCTTGACGACCACCCGCGCCGGCTCGGGACCGCCCGGGAAGGCCTCCGTGATCCTCTTGTGCGCCACCGACAGCGACGCGTCCGAGCCGAACTGCTTCTCCATCCCGAGCTGTTCGGTCTTCATGCCCACCGCCGGCGCCGCCAGCGCCAGCAGCACCGCGACCGCGCCGAACGCGAACAGCTTCGGCTTCGCCAGTACGGGCCTGAGCACCGCCCCCGCCACCGCGCCGCTCTCGTGCGCGCCCTTCCTGCCACGCCGGTTCAGGAAGGGAATCCGCCCCGCGTCGATACGGTCCCCCAGCCACGCCAGCAGCGCGGGCAGCACGGTCACCGAGCCGAGCATCGCGATGAAGACGACGAGGATCGTGGCGAGCGCGAAGCCCTTGAAGAGCATCAGCCCGGACAGGAACATCCCGGCCATCGCGAGCATCACCGTCACGCCGGAGACGAGGACGGCCCGCCCGCTGGTCGCGGCCGCGATCCGCAGCGCGGTCTCCGCGTCGTGGCCCGCGGCCCGCTCGTCGCGCTCGCGCCGCAGGTAGAAGAGGCAGTAGTCGACGCCGACGGCGAGACCCATCAGGAACATCACGGAGTACGTGCTCTGGAACAGGTGCAGTTGGTGGCTGGCGAGCGACAGCAGGCCGAAGGCCGCCATGCAGGCGGTCAGCGCGAGACCGACCGGCAGCAGCGCGGCGACGACCGCCCCGAAGGCGACCAGCAGAATGCCGAGCGCCAGCGGCACCGCGGTGAACTCGGCCGTTTTGAAGTCCTCGGAGAGCAGATCGCCGAGCCACTTCTCCGCACTGGCCTGCCCGAACTGATGGACTTCGACCCCCTGTTGGGCCTTGCCCGTGTCCCGTACGGCATCGAGCACGGGCTGCACCCGGTCCGCCGCTGTCTTCGAATCCCCTTTGATCTGGAAGCGGATCAGCGCTTCCCTGCCGTCCTTGGAGGCGAGCGGCGGCTCGATCTTCTGCGCCTCGCCGGTCTTCTCGATGGCCGCCGCAAGCTCGCGCGCCGCGTCCTTCCAGCCGCCGGCCGTCTTGCTGCTGACCAGTACGAGCTCGCCGGCCGGCCGGTCCAGGTCCGCGTCGTCGAGGATCTTCTGGGCACGCGCGGAGTCACCCGTGCCCTGCTCGGACTCGGACATCTCGACCATCCCCGATGCCCCGCCGACGGCCGTGGCCAGGACGACGAAGAGCAGCCAGCCGATGATCGCCGTTCTGCGATGGTGTGCGCTCCACACGCCGATACGTGCCGCGAGGTTAAGCCTCATGGCGTCTTCGCCCCCAGAAGTAAGCGCCGAACAGGTCGAGTACGACGCTAGAAATCCGCGGGCCCGCGCCCCAGCCGTCAAGACCCCCTGCCGCAGAGCCGCAGGGCGAGGTCATGGGGGTGGTGCCAGGTACACCCCCACACGGTGTCGGGGGCCAGTGCCACCGCGCAGCGGTCCGGCCACACTTGTGCCTGAGACCGGGCAACGAGGAGAACCGCAATGAATACGTCGAAGACACGTCACGCGATGGTGGCCGGCGCACAAGGTCTGGCGCTGGCTCTGATGGCGCTGATCGGGTCGATCACGCTCTTCGTCCTGGCGGTGGTCTCCATCTCCCTGATCCCCATAGGCGTGGGTGTGTTCACCACTCCCGCCGTACTGTCCCTGGTGCGGGCCCACGTCAATCAGCGGCGGCTGCTGGCTGCCCAGTGGTCGTCGGTGCGGATCCCGGTGCCGTACCGCCCCTTCCCCCGGGACATGCGCACCGGCATCACCGGGCAGGTCGAGCGCTGCACGCTGATGCTGAAGGACCCGGCGACCTGGCGGGACCTGCAGTGGCTGCTGGTGGACATGACCGCGGGGGCGATCGTGGCGATCCTCCCGCCGGCGCTGATCCTGGACGGCATCTTCGGACTGCTGCTCCTGGCCGGTCTGTGGCTGCCGATCGTCGAGGCGGACGGCACGTACTGGTATTCCTTCGTACCGGTCGACGGATGGGGCACGGCCGGTCTTGCCGCGCTGCTCGGAGTCGTCTGGATAAAGGCCGCGCTGTACGGCAACCCGTTCCTGGTGCGCACCCACTTCCGGCTGGCCGGCTCCGTACTCACCCCGAACCGCGAGGAGGAGCTGGAGCAGCGCATCGGCCGGCTCACCGAGACCCGGCACGACGCGCTGGACACCTCCGCGGCCGAACTGCGGCGTATCGAGCGGGATCTGCACGACGGGGCGCAGGCCCGGCTGGTCGCCATGGGCATGAACCTCGGCACCATCGAGGCGCTCATGGAGAAGGACCCGGCGCAGGCCAAGGAGCTCATCTCGAAGGCCCGCGAGTCCTCCGCCGAGGCGCTGACCGAACTGCGCGACCTGGTCCGCGGCATCCACCCGCCGGTCCTGGCGGAGCGCGGGCTCGGCGACGCGGTCAAGGCGCTGGCGCTGCGGCTGCCGGTGAAGACCGAGGTGGACGTGGAGCTGCCGCGCCGCGCCGACGCTCCGGTGGAGTCGGCCGCGTACTTCGCGGTCAGCGAGGCCCTCACCAACGCGGTCAAGCACTCGGGCGCCGACCGGATCTGGGTCGACCTGTCGTACTCGGACGGCTCGCTGCGTATAGCGGTCACGGACAACGGCACGGGCGGCGCGGCCGTCGGAACCGGCTCAGGCCTGAGCGGCATCGAACGCCGGCTCGGTACATTCGACGGCGTACTCGCCGTCAGCAGTCCCGCAGGCGGCCCCACCATGGTCACCATGGAGATTCCTTGCGAGTTGTCCTAGAGGCGCGCCTACTGCTGCGACCCGCCTGCCGGGAACCTCTCTCGTCGCGATGCTGCCCCGTCCGAACCAGTCGGCACCGGGTTGTCACACGTTTCAGCCGCCCTGCGGCCACGACGTGACAGCAGCCGAATGCCGGCCGCTGAGCGCATGGGCGTGGGCATCGGCATGGGCATGCCGGGGTTGTACCGACCTGTGGCCGCCCTCATCAAGACACTGATGAGGTCCAGATTGGCTGCCACTGATTTGATCTTCGTGGGCGTTGGGCCGGGAGGATACACACGGCGGACGGGCACCTCACACGTCCGGTGCCCGAGGCGCGCCGCTCTGACCGGAAGGTAGGCCAGTAGTTCGTAGCCATCGAAGACATCACGGAAGACGCCCATCAGGGGATCGGCGAGAAGGCGCGCCGAGTGGGCCCGGAATCCGTTGGTCGTGTCGCTGTACCAACGCCTCGCTCCCGCGGAGATGACCGGAGCGTGCAGCATCCGAATCCCCCAGTACCGCGCCAGAGGAGTGTTGGAAGCCACCCCGCCGGGCACGAAACGAGAGCCCTGAACGAAGTCGTATCCCTCGTCGAGCGCGGTCACGAACCGGCCGATCGCCTCCACGCCGTCCTTACCGTTCCCATCGACCGTGATCACTCCCTCATAACCGTCGGACAGAGCGGCTGAGAAACCCATGCGCAACTGGGCACTCAATCGTCCGGCCCCGGTCTTGGTCAGCAGCGCCCTGACTCCGTGAGCGGCGAGGAAATCCGGCTCGAGAGAACCGTCCGAGCTCCCCCCGTCCGCGATGAGGACATCCATGCCGTGGCCGATCTCGGCCATACGGCAGAGCTGCGCACGGATCCGTCCACCCTCGTTGATGACGGGCACCACCACCGCGTACCGACTCCGGCGGACAGCGAAATCGCGGCGATGATGCGACGGGACCTGCACGGCGTCTGTCATTCCTGATCTCCAAACGTCTCGACCGCGTACCGGGCAGCGCGCTCCACCCCCGCAATGGCCTCTCCGGCATCCGGTCTCATTTCCACGCTCACGAAGTGGTCGTAGCGCACCGCCCGCAGGGCGGCCGCAAAGCCGATGTGCTTGTCGTTCGGTGCGCCGACCGGCCCAAGGTGCGGCTCACTCAGATGGGCATGGCGCAGAAGAGGCGCGAAGGCTCTCACACAGGCAGGAGCATCGTCCCCGGCCAAGGACATACAGGCACTGTCCAGGTGCAGCCGCAGGCCGGGCGCGTCGACTGCACGGACAACGGCTGCGGCTTCCACAGCCCGCGTGAGGTAGTCGGCGTCATACTCCACCGGATTGGCTTCCAGGCACAGGCATGCGCCCACCGCGTGGGCGCGCTCGGCCAGTCGCTCGAACACGTCTTTCGCGATCCGGTCCGCCTCATCAGGTGCTAGACGGCCCCGGCGTCGGTTGCGCGGGCTGCCGAAGACCATGGACACAGCACCCATGGCAGCGCAGAGCTCGATCACCCTGCCCAGGTAATCGACGAACTGCTCCCTGGTCTCACCGAACAGACTGAGATCGGGCCTTCGGAAGAGCAGCGACTGGGCGGCGACGACAGGCAGGCCCTCACGTGCCCATCGTTCGCCGTAGGCCTCCGCCTGCCTGAGGGACACCTGCGTGAGATCCGGCCACACCTTGGTCGGAGCCACCTCCAGGCCCGTCACGCCAACAGCCAGAAGCCGCTCGGCGATCTTCGAGTCATCGACGGGCTCCCAAGCGATGTTGCTGACCGCCACTCTCATTTCGCCACCGGCTGCTTCGAGAAGGTACGCAGCCGGGAGAGGATCTGTTCCTCCGTCAACAGATAGGGGCCAGGGGCATCGAACCGGTGCGCGTGCAACGTATGCATGTCGTAATCGACCCTCGGCACGCTGGTGCATGTCAGAGTGCGGTCGAAGACCTCGAGGCCCACTCGGTGCGCCGCCATCGGCTCGGTGGCGAGGTTCAGTACCGAGAGGCCGGCGTCGACGGCAATGTCGATATCGGAACTCAAGCGTGCCAGGTCGTAGAACTGGAACGTCGAGTCCCGGTGGCAGAACTCCTCTTGCCGGTCCAGCATCAGGTCATAGATCAGGTTCTTCCTCAGGCCCGGACCGAACAGAGCGGGGAGACGCATCACCAGCGCCGCCGCGTAGTGCCCCTGTACGAACCGCTCCAGTCGGAGCCGGTTGCGGCCATATGCCTGGGTGTGGTCGTCCGGTTCCACCACCGTTCGTTCATCGACACCACGCGGGTCGGGATAGACATCGACCGTGGAGATCAGGATCGCCCTGTCGGCACTGGCGTTTCCGAGGTGCCGAATGAGCTCGTCGACGGTCGCGGCATCGGCCTCGGGATCCGCGTTCGCCTGCCACTTTCGAGCGGGCACCGCGCTGATCACCAGCCGCGCGAAGTGCCCGGACAGTTCCGCGATGTTGGCGCGATGGAACGTCCGGTCGTAACGACGCTGTCGAAGGAGGTTGCTGCCGACGAACCCGGTGTGGCCCACAAGACCGTTGATCACGACGGCCCTCCTCAAGACAAAAGACAACGAATGCGACTTTTAGTCATGTTAAGGTCTAGCCGTGCCAAAAGAGTGCTACTCCGCCGTGGTTCTCGGCGCCGGCGCGTTCGGACTACGAGCCGCCGAGTTGTTGCTCGCACAGCAGCTTCGCGTCGCGATCATCGACATCGAGAGCCGTCCTCTTGTACGTGCGAGCCTGATCAATCAAGCCAGAGTGCACAACGGCTACCACTACCCGCGGAGCGCCTACACCGCGCTCCGTTCTGCGCATTACTACGGACGGTTCCTCAAGGACTTCCCCCTCGCTATCAACCGGCGATTCAGAGCTGTGTACGCGGTAGCCGCAGAGGGCAGCTACATCGATGCGGCGCACTTCGAAAAATTCTGCTCCACGGTCGGCGTTCCGGCGCGCCGCATCGAAGAATCGGACCTCTTCCGTCACGGCACCGTGGAAGCCGCCTACGAAACCGATGAGTACACCTTCGATGCTCCGGCGCTGCGGGCCGCCCTTCTGGCACGCCTTGAAAGATATGAGCACAACCTTGACTGGTACTTGGGCGACACCGTCTCTTCCAGTGAGCGAGACGACGCGGTATGGCACATTCGACTGCGCTCCGGCACCGTTATCGAGACAGCTCGTGTCGTCAACGCAACATATGCCAGCACCAATGCTCTGCTCGCGGTCTTCGGTCTGGAACCAGTGCCGCTGAAGTACGAGTTGTGCGAGGTCGTCCTGGTGGATTCGCCCGCCCACGACGGTACCGGGGTCACCATCATGGACGGCCCCTTCTTCTCCTTCATCCCCTTCGGACACAGCGGCTTGCACAGTCTGACAGCCGTCGACTACACACCACGGGCTGTCAGCACAGACGTCCTCCCCACATTCGCCTGTCAGTCACTCAATCAGTCGTGTACTCCGTGGACCCTGGCGAACTGCGGCACCTGTTCAGCCCGCCCATCCACCAGTTACCCGTACATGCACGCGCTCGCGAGCCGCTTCCTTCGACACGCCACGGTCATACGTAAGGTCGAGAGTTTGAACAGCGTTAAGGTGGTATTGCGTAGCACCGAAGTGGATGATGCACGGCCAACGCTCATCCGCGTCGAATGCGAGCGACCGTCCTTCATCACTCTGTTCGGCGGAAAGATCAACACAATTTACGACCTCGACGGGGCGCTGTGAAACACAAGACATTCGCGAGCGTCGTGCTCTACACGCGCGACGACCAAGAGGCGGTCGCGATGCTTCTCGAACGGGTCGGCCCTTGGTTCGAAAGCCACTTCGAACTCTACGAGATCGTGGTTGTCGACGACGCTTCGGTGGGCTCCGAGCCGCGGATCACTCAGGTCGCAACGGAGCTTGGATTGAACGTGGTGTCAATCCTACTGGCCCGCCGGCACGGTCTGGAGGCTGGAATCAAGGCCGGTCTTGACCGGGCCATGGGTGACTGGGTCTTCGAAATCGACAGCGTTCACATCGACTTCGACCTGAACGTTCTGGAGGAAATGTTCAACGTCGGCTCGCAGGGCTACGACATCGTGACGGCGAGCGGTGACGACGGACCGTTGCGCAGTCGGCTCTTCTACCGCTTCGTCAACCATTGCGCCGAACTTGACACGCCGCTGCGCTCCGAGCGGGTTCGGCTCAGCTCCAGACGTGCACTGAATTCCATGCTCGCCATGCGAGAGAAGGTCCGTTACCGAAAGGCCTTGTATGCGGTCCTCGGATACCGCCATCACCATCTGCGATACGAGCAGGTAGGGAGCAGCGCCGGGCGACGTCCTCTCCGAGTGGACCGAGAGACCTGGAGCTTGGCCTTCGACATCTTGCTGTCCTTCTCGGGGTTCGGACTTCGACTCGCTCATCGACTTTCACTCGTCTTCGGAGCCCTGTCCGTCGCAGTAATCTGCTACGCCGTCACCGTCTTTCTGTGCAAGGAAGACGTCATCCAAGGCTGGACAACTCTCACCATCCTGGTGTCCGGGGGCTTCTCCGGCCTGTTCCTCATCCTGGGTATCCTGGGTGAGTATCTGTCCCGCATTTTGATCGAAGTCCGCGGCCGCCCGATGTACTCGGTCCGCGAAACATTCGTCCACACCTCGCTGGGTGCGTCCGACCATCGTGGGCCGTCCGAGTTCATCCTGCGCCAACTGGATCAGTCGGGATCAGAGCCGCCACGCACACCCGTGACCGGATCGGCTCGATGAGTACGTCGACCCCAGTCCCCGCGCGCGAACACGGCATCCCTGAACTTCACCACTCCGAGCATTCGATGCCACACTGGCTGCCGAAGCTCGCGTGGGCGACACTCGCACTGGTCGTCGGCTTCCTGGTCCTGCGGTACTGGAGGAATCCGCCGTACTCCCCGGATTCCTGGTCCTACTACGAGCTGTCCAAAAGCATCGCCACCGACTTCTTCCGTATCAACACGTACCGCAACTACCAGTCTCCCCATCCGTACGGAACTTCTTTCGGCCCGCTCTGGCCCATGGCAATCTGGGCGACGGCTGCAGCCACACATACGGCCTCGCATGCGGGTTTCATCACCGCATTTCTCTGCGTAGCCGGGACGGCAGCAGCGATCGAGGCCTTCGGGCGGAGTTCGTCCGGGATCAGAGGCCTTGGGCCCGTCGTCACCCTCGGGCTGTTGTCCTTTCCACCGTACGCGGACGAAGTGGTAGCGGCCCGCAGTATGCCGTTGACACTCATGCTCCTCGCCCTGCTCCTCTGGGCACTGTCAACCGTCCGGAGAAGAGGCATCTGGACGGCCGCCGCCGTGGGCGCCCTCGCCGCCGGGCTGGTCCTCACACGTGCCGACACACTCCTGGCCCTGCTCCTGCTCGCTGTCCTGTTGCTTGCGACGGCACAACACCCGCGTCGGAGGCAAGCACTCGTCGCCGCGCTGGCGTTCACCACTGTGATGATTCCCTGGGCGGCTTACGGACTGATCCATTTCAGAACGCTTCTGGTCACCGACAACAAGATCATCGCCAGCGCGGTGCCGCAGCACTATGTGACGGACGTGATCAAGACGCACGAAGTCGTCACCCTCCAGGACGACCCATGGGGCTGGCTGCAGCGCGTTGTCGGCAATGTCCCCCTAGTGGCCGAGTCGTGGTGTCAGGCGCTCATTCTCGCCTCGCATCTCGTGCTCCTGCTCGCCGTCGTGGGACTGCTGATGCGTATCCAAGGCCGTGGCTCTGGAATCCGATGGTTGTGGCTGCCCATCGCTGCTCTTGTCTCGTTCACCGTGCAGGTGGCCGTCGCGGAACTGACGACACGTTACCTGGATGCCCGATACCTCAGCTCCGCGGTGCTTCTCCTGCTCATCGCCGCCACCTGCTGGATTCTGCGTGGCAGAGTACCCGGACCGATCAATCCCCGTATCGCCGCACTCATCGGCCTTGCGCTCGTGCTGCTTCCCGCAGCGCGCACGGGCTGGTACCAGCTGACCCAGGTACCGCCCGCGGCCGACAGCACCCTCAGCGACACAGTGATCGCACAGGAGTTGGACCGCTGCCACGATGGATCAGCCACACTGATCTCCCAGGGGGCCCTCGCCGTGCGCCACGGCGCGCTCACCGGGAAGAGGAGCGGATTCTTCCCCGGCAACCTGACTGCCATGTCCGTCTCGCAGCGACGAGAGTGGATCGCCGACTACAAGGTTGGGTACTTGTACGTGCCGCCACTGCCGCAAGGAGACGAACAAGCACTCACCGCAGGCCTGTTGGACTCACCGGCGTTGCTCTCAGCCGCTGCCACGCTCACCCCTGATCCGTGTATGCGCACGGGAAGGCTCTACCGAGTTTCACTGTCATCACCGTGAGCACGGGTCAGGGCTGCCCGGACTCGGTACATTCGACGGCATGCCGGCCGACCACAATCGGGCGAGCGGCACCGCAGATGACCACCCTGGAGATGGAGCCCCCTTGCGCGTTGTCCTGGCCGAAGATCTGTTCCTGCTGCGCGACGGCCTGGTCCGCATGCTCGAGGCGTACGACTTCGAGATCCTGGCCGCCGTGGAGAGCGGCCCCGAACTCACCAAAGCGCTCGCGGAGTTGGAGCCGGACGTCGCTGTCGTCGACGTCCGGCTTCCGCCTTCACACACGGACGAGGGCCTGCAGTGCGCACTGGCGGCGCGGCGGGCGAGGCCCGGGCTGCCGGTGCTCGTTCTCTCCCAGCATGTGGAGCAGTTGTACGCGCGTGAGCTGCTGGCCGACGGCATCGGCGGGGTGGGCTATCTCCTCAAGGACCGGGTCTTCGACGCGGAGCAGTTCATCGACTCGGTACGGCGGGTGGCAGCGGGCGGTACGGCGATGGATCCACAGGTGATCTCCCAGCTGCTGTCGCGGCGGACGCAGGACAAGCCGATGGGCGGGCTGACGCCGCGTGAGCTGGAGGTCATGGAGCTGATGGCGCAGGGCCGTTCCAATGCGGCGATCGCCGGGCAACTCGTGGTCACGGAGCGGGCGGTGGCCAAGCACACCTCGAACATCTTCGGGAAGCTGGGGCTGCCCGTGTCGGACGACGACAACCGGCGGGTGCTGGCGGTGCTGGCGTATCTGGACCGCGGTTAGAGCCGTGGACAACCGCGGCAGCGTCAGGCCTGGTACTCCGTGAGGTCGATCGCGTAGACGTGCAGCGGGTAGCCGAACTCCGGGTGCCTCGTCTCGTGCTCCAGCACCATGCCCAGCTTGCGCATCACGTTCTCGGACGCGTCGTTGCCGAGCCGCGCGATGCTGATCACCCGGTCCAGCCCGCGGTCCTGGAGCGCGAACTCCAGTGAGGCGTGGGCGGCTTCGGAGGCGTACCCCTGGCCCCAGAACGGCCGCCCCAGCCGCCAGCCGATCTCCACGGCGGGCAGCACCTCCGGCAGAAAGTGCGGCACGGACAGGCCCACGAAGCCGGCCAGTTCGCCGGAGGCGAGCAGTTCGACGGCGAAGAGGCCGAAGCCCTCCTCGTCCCACTCCTCCTCCCAGCGCTCGATGGCCTCCGCCGTCTGCTCCAGGTCGCGGACCGAGCCGTCACCGATCCATTGCATGACCTCCGGGTCGGCGTTGATCTCGGCCATGGGGACGAGGTCGTCGTCGTGCCAGCGGCGCAGGAGGAGTCGGGGGGTCTGGATCTCGGTCATGGCGTCCATCCTGCCATCCCCACCGCCGTCCGACTTCAGCGCAATGCGCCGGATTTACTCATGGAGATTTCTACGAATTCCAACGGCGGCTGAACACCCCATGAGCCCCAGCCGTATTGAACGTCGCGCTTCTCCCTCTGCCGGGGAACGTCGCGCTTCTCCCTCTGCCGGGACCCCCCTAACCCACACCCGGCAACGAAGCAGAGGAGTTCCATGGGACGCAACAGAAAACGCTCGACTCTGGCGAACCGGGCGATAGTCGCCTCGGCCGCATTGATCCTGGGCGGGGGTGGACTGGTCGCGGTCAATACGTATGCCTCCGCAGGCGAAGGCTGGTCCTGGTCCGGCCAGCAGAACGAGCAGACGCAGAATCAGACAAAGGGCGCCGGACAGACGGCCTCCACCATCGACTGCCCCGAGGTCGCGAACGATTTGCCAGACGTGCCCGAACAGGCGCGTCCGGAAGTCGACCGGGAACTGGCAACGATGGACAGCCAGATCACCGACGCGTACCAGAAGTTCGCAGAACAGAAGGAGCAGATCGAACAGGATCCCCAACTGGCCCAGAACGCCATTCTGAATCCGCTGAAGGACAAGCGGGCGGCGAGCATCGACCGTATTTCCGGCGCCATCGGCCGGGCCGGCCAGCAGCCGCAGGGGCTTGATGACCTCGCCCCCTGCGTCATGCGCGCCGACGACAGCGACAACGCCGGCGAAGGTGACAACGGCGGCGACGGACAAGACGACGGACAGAACGGCGACGGACAGGGAGACGGACAGGACGACGGTCAAGGTGACGGCCAGGACAATGGTCAGGATGGTGGCCAGGATGGCGGCCAGGACGACGGTCAAGGCGATGACCAGGGCGGGCAGGCCGGAAACGGCCCCGAAGCCTCCGACTTCGTCGACATCCAGTCCGTAGAGCCGAACGTCCAGCAGCCCCAGCAGCAGGGTGGCGGATCCAAAGGCACCTTCACCACCGAATGCGGGAAGAACGAGAACGGAAAGTTCAACCCGGACAATGTCATCGTCGCCCCAGGTGTAGCCAACGGCGCGCACCATATGCACGATTACGTCGGCAATCAGGCCAATGACGCGTTCGCCAGCGACGACGATCTCGCAGGAGGTGACACCACCTGCCAGAACCAGGGCGACAAGTCCACGTATTACTGGCCTGTCCTGCGACTTCAGAACGGGCAGGACGAGAACGACGCCAACGCCGACGGCGGCGGCAATGACAAGAACGTCGGAGAGATCCAGACTCCGTCCCAGGTCACGCTGAATTTCGTCGGCAGTCCGGTCAGCAAGGTCACCGCGATGCCCCGCTTCCTGCGGATCATCACCGGTGACGCCAAGGCATTCACCAATGGTGACGCGAATGCCAATGCCTCCTGGAGCTGCACCGGTTTCGAGGACCGGCAGCTGAAGGACAAGTATCCGATCTGCCCCGAGGGCAGCCAGGTGGTACGGAGCTTCAAGTTCCAGAGCTGCTGGGACGGCCAGAACACCGACAGTGCGAATCACCGCACCCATGTTGCCTTCGCGGACGACAACGGCAACTGCGGCGATGGATTCCAGGCGATCCCGCAGCTGGTCCAGCGGATCGTTTACGACGTCCCGCCGGGTCCCGGCTTCGCGGTCGACTCCTTCCCGGAGCAGCTGCACAAGCCGATCACCGACCACGGTGACTTCATCAACGTCTTCGACGAGGACCTGATGAACGAGGTGGTGGACTGCATCAACACCGGCCAGAAGTGCCAGTGACCCGCTGGCACTGATCCCCTGACACGACCCGGATCGGCTCCCCTGAGCGGGGGGCCGATCCGGCTGTCACGGCCCCCCACCCCATACCTGCGCGGTCAGCTCCCGTGGTGTTCCGAGTGGTCCTGCTCGCTCCCCCCACTGCCACCACTACTCCCCGAGTGGTGCTGCGAGCCGGTCTCCACATTCCCACCGAGCCGGCCGCGCAGCGCCGTGACCACCTTCGCCTCGCCGACCGCGACCCATTTGCGGCCGACGAGATACGAGCCGCCGTAGTCATTGGCCTCGTTGATCCATTCGCGCTGCCCTCTGTCGGTGGCGAAGGTGGCCAGCACATACTTCCCGTCGCCGGTCGTGCAGTTGGCCTGCCGCAGCTCGGCCGCATCCGTCTGGATGTTCGGTTTGCACTCCGCCTTCTCGGCCAGCTGTTCCAGGGTGCCCGTCGCCGTCTTCGGGGGGTTGGGTTCCTTGTCTCCGCCACGCCCGTCGCCGTCGCCCGATCCGCAGGCCGTGGCAAGGGTCAGCGCCAGAACTGCCAGTGCTGCGCGGGCCGTCCGCCTCGCGCCCGTGTTCGTACTCGTCCGCATCCGGCCATCGTGCCCTGTCAGCCACCATTCGCGCGAGGGAACTCCAGATAACCTGCGCTCCGCACGCACCTGTTGTCACGTGAGCAACACGGAGGAGCGCTGATGATCGAGCTGTCGAGACGTACGGTGCTGGGCACAGCGGGAGCGATCGGCGTGGGAGCGGCATTGGCCGGACACAACCCCGCGGCCGCCGCACCCGCGGCCCGATTCGCCACCGCACCCGCACAGGCCGCACTCCTGCGGCTGCTGCCCCGGCACGCCGGCCAGTTCCGGCTCCGGGCGCTGGAGGGACCCGAGCGTTTCCGGGTCACCGGCTCGACCGGCCGTATCGAGGTCGCGGGCACCAGTCCCGCCGTACTCCTCACCGGAGTGCACTGGTACCTCAAGTACGTCTGCCGGGCACACATCTCATGGTCCGGGAGCCGGCTGGACCTGCCGGGGCGGCTGCCCGCTCCCCGCACGGCGCTCGAGCGGTCGGCGACCGTCCCGCACCGGTTCGCGTACAACGACACGCACGACGGCTACACCGCCCCGTACGCCGACTGGGCCCGCTGGGAGCGGCTGCTCGACGTCCTCGCCCTGCACGGCTGCAACGAGGTGCTGGTGACACCCGGCCAGGAGGCGGTCTACCACCGGCTCCTTATGGACTTCGGATACTCCGACACAGAGGCCCGCACCTGGCTGCCCGCGCCATCCCACCAGCCGTGGTGGCTGCTGCAGAACATGAGCGAGTACGGCGGCCCCCTCTCACCCGAGCTCATCGGCAGACGTACCGGCCTCGGCAGACGGATCTGCGACCGGATGCGCGAACTGGGCATGCGCCCGGTCCTGCCCGGCTACTTCGGCACGGTCCCGGACGGCTTCGTCGCCCGCAATCCCGGCGACGCCCGCGTCATCCCGCAGGGCAGCTGGAACGGGCTGCGCCGCCCCGACTGGCTGGACCCCCGCACCCAGAGCTTCGCCGACGTCGCCGCCGCCTTCTACCGCCACCAGTCGGAACTGTTCGGCGACGTCGCCCACTTCAAGATGGACCTGCTGCACGAGGGCGGCACCGCCGGGGACGTCCCGGTGGCGGACGCCGCCCGCGCCGTCGAGAAGTCCCTGCACGCCGCCCGCCCCGGGGCCACCTGGGTGATCCTCGGCTGGCAGTCCAACCCTCGGCCCGCGCTCCTCGACGCCATCGACACCGACCGGGTGCTGATCGTCGACGGGCTCTCGGACCTGGACACGGTCACCGACCGGGAGACGGCCTGGGGCGGCGCGCCCTACGCGTTCGGCACCATCCCGAACTTCGGCGGGCGTACGTACCTCGGGGCGAACACCGACCGGTGGACTCAGAAGTTCACCGCCTGGCGCGACAAGCCGGGCAGCGCGCTGGCCGGCACCGCGTACATGCCGGAGGCCGCCGAGCGCGACCCCGCCGCCCTGGAGCTGTTCAGCGAGCTCGCCTGGCGCGAGGAGCGGATCGACCGGGAGGCGTGGTTCGCCGAGTACGCCGAGATCCGCTACGGCGGCGAGGACAGCTCGGCGCGCACCGCCTTCGCCGCGCTCGCCGCCACCGCGTACAAGCTCACCAGCACCGACGGCCGCCCGTACGACTCGCTGTTCTGCCGCCGCCCCAGCTTGACCGCGTCCATCGGCACCGCCTTCGACCCGGCTGCGTTCGACCGGGCGTTCGCGGCGCTGCTCGGCGTACGGCTTTCGCTGCGCGACAGTGACGCCTACCGCCACGATGTGACCGACCTGGCCCGCCAGGCCCTCGCCAACCGCTCCCGTACGCTGCAGCTCCCGCTGCGCGTCGCCTATCTGAGCAAGGACGTGGACACCTTCCGCGCCCTCACCGCGCTGTGGCTGAAGCTGATGCGGCTGAGCGACACGATGGCCGGCTGCCATCGCGCCTTCCTTCTCGGCCCCTGGCTGGAGGACGCCAAACGGCTGGCCACCAGCGCGGAAGAGGCGGTGGAGCTGGAGCGCACCGCCCGGGCGCTGATCACCACGTGGGCGGACCGGGCGGCGGCGGGCGAGCTCAGCAACTACGCCAACCGGGACTGGCACGGGCTGATCAACGACGTCCATGTGCCGCAGTGGGAGGCGTATCTGGACGAGCAGGCCGCCGCGATGGCCGAGGGCCGCGCGCCCAAGTCCTTCGACTGGTATCCGGCGGAGGAGGCCTGGACGAAGGACCGGCGCGCCTATCCGGTGCGGGCGACGGGTGACGCGTACCGCACGGCCCGGCGGGTGTACGACACCCTCGCGACCGCCCCCTACCAGGGCTTCGTCGACGTCACCGTGGACCCGCCGGCCTTCACGCCCGGCAGCATCGGGATCGCCACGGCCGCCTTCCGCAATCTGAACGGGCTGCGATCGACCGGACGCGTCGACTTCGCCCTGACGGGCCTTGCCGCAGAGCCACAGGGCGAGCCGTTCCTGACGAGCGTCCCGGCGGGCGGCACCGGCGCGGTCGGCTGGCGGGTGACGGCCCCGGCCGAACCCCTCACCGAGCCGCTGGTCCCGATGCCGTACGAACTGCGCACGCAGTACGGCCCGCGCGGTGAGGAGCGGGTGACCGTGACCCACAAGGACGCCCTCTGGATGGCGTCGCCGCTCGATCCCGAGTGGCGCACGTTCACCAGTAACAGGGCGGTCTTCGGACAACTCGGCGACCGCTTCGCGATCAACGGCGCGGGCAACGACCTGTGGCGGGGCACCACCCACTTCGGCACCGCCTACCGTGAGGGCGCGCTCACTGCGGGAACGAGCGTCGTCCTGCGGGTGGACTCCCAGGAGAACACCAGCAGTTGGGCCCGGGCGGGCATCGTCGTACGCAACGCCCTGGCCACCCCCGGCGCCGCCGGCTTCCTGAATCTGGCCGCGACACCCGGCCAGGGCATCGTGCTGTCGTACGACACGAACGGCGACGGCACCCTGGACACGTACAGGCGCATCACCGGCGTCAGGGCCCCGGTACTGCTGAGGCTCACCCGCAACGCGGGGACCTCCTTCACCGGTGCCTGCTCGACGGACGGCGGCTCCACCTGGCGCACGATCGCCACGGTGTCCGTGCCGAGAGCTGCCGCCGCTCAGGACGTGGGGCTGTTCATGAGCGCCGCCAGCGGCGGCAGCGGGGCCCGGGGCACGGTGCGGTTCAGCGGGTGGTCGATCACGGCGCCGCCGTCGACTACCGTTCCGTAAGAAAAGGATCTTTCCGGTAGATCCAGCAGATATCGATGTGCTGAGTCAGGGAGCCGCCCGCCATGACCGCGATCCCCGCCACCACCGTCGCCAACCTCCGCGACCTCGGCGGCACTCCCCTGCGCTGCGGCCGTTCCGTACGATCCGGTCTGCTCTTCCGCTCCGGGTCGCTCGACCGGCTCGACCCCGCCGCCGATCCGGCCGTCGCCGCGCTCGGGATCCGTACGGTCGTCGACTTCCGCACCGCGGCCGAGCGCCTCGCCCGCCCGGACCACATCCCGCCGGGCGGGCGGCTGCTGCTCGCCGATGTGCTCGCCGACCAGGTGGCGTCCGGCAAGATGCCGGCCGCCGCGCAGCTCAAGCGGGTGCTGGCCGATCCGGTGCTCGCCGAGGGGGAGTTGGGCGGCGGCCGGGCGCAGGCGCTGTTCGCCGACACCTACCGCGGCTTCGTCAGCACCGGCTCGGCGCGCGCCGCCTATGGCGCCTTTCTCAATGAAGTCGCCGACCCCGAGTCCGGCCCGCTGCTCTTCCACTGCACGGCGGGCAAGGACCGCACCGGCTGGGCCGCGACGATCGTCCTCACCCTGCTCGGCGCGGAGCCGGAGACCGTCGAGGTGGAGTACCTGGCCGTCAACCCGGCGGTACGGCAGGCCTTCGCCCCGCTCGTCGAGGGATACATCGCGCAGGGCGGCGACCCCGAGACCGCCCTCGCGATCATCGGCGTGGTGCCGGAGTATCTGGCCGCGGCGCTGGACGAGGTCGATGGCCGCTACGGCACGATGGAGAAGTACGTGTGCGAAGGGCTCGGCGTCCCCGCGGCTGCGATCGAGCGCATCCACGAGCGGCTGGCCGGCTGAGCGCGGCGCGGTCGACGACGGCGCGGTCGACGGCGGCACCGCCCGCTGCCCCGATCGGGGTGTGCCGGTGACCATAGGACCATTCGCTCGTTCTGCTGAACGTGCGCCCACAGGATGTCGTCATCACACCCGCCCCGTCGGCCCCCGCTCCCGCCCCCGGCCCTGTCTCGGTCGAGCAGGCCGAGGCGGCCCTAGTCGAGCACTACCCCCGGCTCGTGCGGATCGCGTATCTCGTTCTGCCTCCGTCCCTCGGGCGCAACCGCCGTGTGCTGACCGCGCACGCCCTCGTGCAGCGCTCGCTCCCGCGCGGCCGCACCACCCCCGCGGGAGCCGCGGACGCCGCGATCCCGCCCTCCCGCCGCGCGCAGGGCGACACCGACCCGGGGTACGCGTATGTACGGGGGCGGGTGCTGCGCCAGGCCCTGGACGCCGGGCTTCCGCTGATGCGGGCGGCCTGGCCGAAGCGCGCCCAGCTGCCGCCGCTGCTGCCGCACGTCTGGGGCCTGCGGGTCTTCCCGCGCTCCGGCGGCGCCGATGAACTCGCTCTGGACCAGCGGCTCTCCGCGCTCTCCGGGCCCGCCAGGGCCGCGTATGTACTGCGCGGTCTGGAGGAGCTGCCCGACACCGATGTACGTCACGCCCTCACCGCCGCCGGGGTGGCGGACCCGCATGCGGCGCTCGCCGAGGCGGACGGGATGGACACGGCGGGGGATGTCGCGCTGCTCGAATCCCCGGAGTTCGACCCGTGTTCGCTGCAGGCGCGCCCCACCGATCTGATGCGCCGCCGCCAGCACGTCAAGGCCGCACTGGTGGCGGCCGCGGCCCTCGCGGTGTGCGGCGCGCTGCTCGGGCTGCCGGGCGACGGCTGGGGTCCGGACGGTGCGGCCGCGCCGCCGTACGCACGCAATCCCGCCGCCGAATCCGCCCTGGATCCCACCCGGTTGACGCGGGTCTCCCCCACGGCGTGGCAGCACTTGTCCCGTACGGACTTCTCCGTCTGGCCGGCCCGCGGAGGTCTCACCGATGACCATGCCCTGCTGCGCCGCGCGCTCGCCGTCTGGGCCAGGCCCGGCAGCGCGGTCCAGGTCTCCGCGACCCCCGGCACACCGCCCGGCCCGCCGATGGGCCCGCCGCAGCTGCTGTACGCGGGCGAGGTCGACCAGGCGCGTGTGGTGCTTCTGCACGACGGACTGCGCGTCGTCCGGTACGCCGAGCCCAAGGACGGCACCGGCGGCGTGGCGCTCGACTTCGCGCGTACGGACGGGGCCGACGCCGCCTCGGCGGGCGCGCTGGTGGCAGGCCGCACCGACGGCAATGTCCGCTATCTGACCGCGCCCTGGGTGCGGAAGGCCTCCGTACGGAACCTGCTCGACCCGGCTTCGGAGCCACAGCCGCTGTCCCGCGACGAGGACGGGCTCACGGCCCCGCTGGCGAGTCCGGCGCAGGCGCGTGACTGCAAGGCCTGGGACGTGCTGGAGCTGCGCGACGACACGGCCGACCGGCTGCTGACCGACCTCGGTGAACTGACCCCCGCCCGGCTCACCTCGGGCCCGCCGTCCGCCCCGCGGGACGTCACCGGCAAGGCGGAGCGCGCCTTCTGGGCCCGCACGGCCTGTCTGCTGCCCGGGGTGCGGGCGCACGGTGTGCGCAGCGTCAACTCGTGGCAGTACGCGAAGCAGCCGCTGCCCGATTCGAACGGCACGGCTCACTGGCTGTGCACCCGCGCGGAGACCTGGCAGGGCACCGGGAGCCGGGTCATGGCCCAGTTCCAGGCCCCGGCCGCGCAGGCCGGCGCCCCCGCCGCGATCGCGGCGCGGGCCGAGGACTCGCCGGCCTGCGGGGTGCGGGATCCGAAGGTGCTGGCGGGCGTGCTCTGGAAGTCGCGGGCGGGACGGTGGTACGTACTCGCGGCGGGCAGCGGGCAGTTCACATCGATCGCGACATCGGGCGGGGTCGACGGCAGCGCGAAGGGCAAGCTGCTGGCGGTACCCGCGCGGGAGGGCGCGCGGGCGGAGCTGAACGGCCGTCTGGTGGACGGCAGTCGCGTGGGCGCGCTGCACTGAACCGCTCCTGTGGCCTCTCCCGAGGCCGCTCTCGGCCATCCGCTGCCGGGGCGGGCGGCTGGTCCTGGACCTGTGCACGACGCCCGTTAGGGTGTTCGTATGACGACCGGGGTACGCCGCAGGATGGGCGTCGACGAGCGCAGACAGCAGCTGATCGGTGTGGCGCTGGAGCTGTTCAGCCACCGCTCCCCCGACGAGGTGTCGATCGACGAGATAGCGGCGGCCGCGGGCATCTCGCGGCCGCTCGTCTACCACTACTTTCCCGGCAAGCAGAGCCTGTACGAGGCGGCGCTGCGGCGGGCCGCCGACGAGCTGGCCGGGCGGTTCCTGGAGCCGCCGGAGGGTCCGCTCGGGGCGCGGCTGCTGCGGGTCATGGGCCGGTTCTTCGACTTCGTGGACGAACACGGGCCGGGGTTCTCGGCGCTGATGCGGGGCGGTCCCGCCGTTGGATCGTCGACGACGAACGCGATGATCGACGAGGTCAGGCAGGCCGCGTACGAGCAGATCCTGGCCCATCTGGGGATCGAGACGCCGCCTTCGCGGCTGGAGTTGGTCGTACGGTCCTGGGTGTCGCTCGCCGAGTCGACCGCGCTGATCTGGCTGGACGGGCGGCGGGTTCCGCGCGGCGAGCTGGAGTTGCAGCTGGTGCACGACTTCGCGGCACTGTGCGCGGTGAGTGCGGCGTACGACGAGGAGATGGCGGGCATCCTGCTGCGCATCCTGGCGGACGAGCCGGCAGAGGGACCGTTCGGCGATCTGGTCGGCCGGCTCATGTCGCTGGCGCCCGCGCTGGCCAACGTGCCGGCTCAGCGCTGGCGGTAGGACGGCTCCAGACTCGTCAGCTGAAGGGCCAGCAGGGCCACATCGTCCTCGCGGGTGCCGAAGCAGTCCAGCAGCGTGTCGCAGAGCGCCAAGACGCCCGGCGGTGCGTGCGCCGCGGTGTGGCAAAGACGTTCGAGGGAGACCGTGAGGTCTGTGCCGCGGGTCTCGATCAGGCCGTCGGTGACCATCAAGAGCCGGTCCGATTCGGCCAGTTGGGCCTCGGACGGGCAGGGACGGTCCAAGCCCAGACCCAGTAGCGGGCCGGAGCTGCGGGCGTAGGCCGCGCTGCCGTCGCCGGTCACGATCAGCGGGCGGATATGGCCTGCGTTCGCGATCCGGGTGCGGCCGGTGCTCGGGTCGATCAGGGCGAGGCAGACCGTGGCCGTCGCCTCCGGGTGGTAGCGCTGGAGCATCCGGTCGAGGCGGCGCAGCAGCGCGGCCGGGTCGCTCTCGTCGGTGGCGTACGCGCGCAGGGCGTGCCGCAGTTCGACCATGACTGTCGCCGCGTCGAGGGAGTGGCCGACGACGTCGCCGACGCCGACCAGCAGTCCGGCCGCCGTGGTCAGGGCGACATAGAAGTCGCCGCCGATCTCGGCGTTGCGGGAGGCGGGCACATAACGCAGGGCGAGTTCCGCGCCGGGCAGGGTGGGCGGCTGCTGGGGCAGGAAGCTGTGTTGCAGTGTGAGCGCGACATGGCGTTCCTCGGCGGCGGTGCGCAGGGTCTGGGCGGTGAGGGCGGTGTCATGGGCGAGCCGGCCGAGCAGCGACGCGGTGTCCGGGTCGCAGGGGGCGTACGCGGGGTGGGCCAGGCAGACCGGCGGCTGGTCGGGGCGGTCGCCGGCGAGCAGCAGGGCCGCGCCGCCGGGGACTTCGGGCCGGAAGAACCCGGCCGGCCACAGCGGCGGCGGCGCGATCAGCGGATGTACGCCCGTACGGCCGGCCATGCACCGCCGCAGCAGACCGGCCACGGCCGCCCGCGCTTCGGCGTCCGGCGGACAGTCGTACCGCCGGGGGCTGCCCGCGTACAGCGTGTCCTCCGCGCCGAAGACGAAGGCCGCGGCCGGACCGCCGGTGAGCTGGGCGGTGGCGGCCGCGGCCAGATCGGCCAGTTCCTGCGGGCCGTGCGCACCGTGCAGTTCGGTGGTCGCGGCGGCGAGCCGGGTCAGCCGGTCGGCCTGAGCCTCGGCGTCATGGCGGGAGCGGGCCCCGCGCAGGGCGGCCCTGATGACCGCCTCGATCTCCTCCGGCTCGACGGGGATCGTCAGATACGCGTCCGCGCCCGCGTCGAGTCCGCGGCTGCGGTCTCGCGGGGAGATCGCCGCGGCGCTGAAGTGCACCACCGGCATCGCGGCGATCTCCGGATGGGCCTTGATCCGGCGGCACAGTTCGAAGCCGTTCATGTCGGGCAGGCCGATGTCGACCAGCGCGGCGTCCGGCAACGCACCCGACCTGAGTCTCGTGTCGAGCTCGATCAGTGCGTCGCCGGCGCACGCGGTGGTCACCACCCGGTGACCGGCCCGGCGCAGCACCGCGCCCATGGCGTAGCGATTGGCCTCGAGGTCGTCGACGACCAGCACCGTGGCGCCGCCGGCTCCGCTCATGTCCCGCTTCCCCTCGGATCGGGGACACTCCGCTCCGTAGTCGATCCACACGCTATCGCGCGATGGTCAGCCCCGGGTGAAGACTGCGACGGTGCGCGCCGGGACGGTGAAGCTGCCTGAACTCCCTTCGTACGACGATGCCTTGGTGGTAGTGTCCGCGCCCGCGGCCTGGACGCGGTGCAGGGCGTACGGCTTCCCGGCCAGTTCCGGAACCCGCTGGGTCTGCCGCTCGGGCGTCGCGTTGAAGACGACGACCAGTTCCCCGGCCCGCATGGTGATCACGCCCGGTGTCTCGCCCTTCCCGGAGAGCGGGAAGGAGACCGCGGACTGCACCTCGCCCGCCGTGGCCAGGCTGAATGCCTGCTCGGTGGAGCGGATGGTGAGCAGATCACGGTAGGCGGCCGACGCGCCGTTGATCTGCGGGCAGCCCACCGTGAGCGATGCGGCCGTCAACAGGGGCTTGGCGTAAGGCCACTTGGCCTTGTTGTCGGCCTCCGGCGGCAGCCCGCGGCCGAAGCCGTTGCCGTCCCGGCAGTCCCAGTGGACCGCGTTGAACCAGTCGCCGCTGTCGTACGAATTGCGGTCAAGCGACTTGGAGCGGAGCAGGTCCGTCCCGGCCTGGGAGAGCGCGGGGCCCTGGGAGAGCGCCGCGGTCGCCATCGCCAGCACCTGCATACGCGCGCGGTCGGCCGGGGACGTACCCCGCGGCAGCTTGAAGGCGAGAGCGTCATAGAGGGATTCGTTGTCGTGGGCGTCCGCGTAGGCGAGGGCGTCGCCGGGAGCGGCGGCATACCCGGCCGGGGCGCCGTTGTAGTCGACCTCGGAACCCTTGACGGTGCGGCCGGAGCTGTCGGTGAAGGTGTACGCGGCGAGATTGCCCGTAAGACCCACCTTGATCAGGTCCTGGTAGTGCAGAAGGCGGGCCTTCTGCTGGGCCTCGGTGCCGTTCGACGGCGAGGAGTTGGGGTCGGTGTAGAGCCCGGAGGCGAAGCCCTGGACGCCCGGGTCCTCGTCGAAGGGGCCGCCGCCGCGCACCGCGTCACGGGCCCGGTCGGAGAAGGTCGCCACACCCGTTTTCGCCATGTTCTTCTGGGTGGCCTGGACGAAGCGGGCGTCGTCCGCGATCTCCCCGAAGTTCCAGCCCTCCCCGTAGAGAATGATCTTCTTGCCGTCGACGCCGTCACGGGCGAGGGTCAGCTCGTCGAGGGCTGCGCGCACCGCGAGGATGTTGGCCTTCGGGTGGTGGCCCATCAGGTCGAAGCGGAAGCCGTCGACCTTGTACTCCTTGGCCCAGGTGACGACCGAGTCGACGACGAGTTTGCCCATCATGGCGTTCTCGGGCGCGGTGTTGGCGCAGCAGGTGGAGGTGGCGACGGTGCCGTCGGCGACCAGCCGCTGGTAGTAGCCGGGCACGATCTTGTCGAGTACGGACTTGTCGGCCTGGCCGCTCGCCACGGTGTGGTTGTAGACGACGTCCATGACGGTGCGCAGGCCGCTGGAGTTCAGGGCCTGGACCATCTGCCGGAATTCGACCGTACGCCGGGTCCCTTCCGGGTCGGAGGCGTACGAACCCTCGGGGACGGTGTAGTGCAGCGGGTCGTAGCCCCAGTTGTACGCGTCCTTCGCGGCGGCCTTGGCGATACAGGCCTGCTGCTCGTCGGAGTCGGGTGCGTACACCTTCAAGTCGCAGGCGGGTGCGGACTGGTCGGACTTCCTCTCCGGGATGGTGCCGATGTCGAAGGCCGGCAGCAGATGGACGTAGGAGGTGCCGGAGGCGGCGAGCGCGCGCAGATGCTTCATGCCCTGCGAGTCGCGGTCGGTGAAGGCGAGATACTGGCCGGAGTGGTTCGATGTGCCGTCCGCGACGGAGAAGTCACGGATGTGCAGTTCCTGGATCTGCGCGTCACGCAGCGGCACGGCCGTGGGCTTCTTCGTCGAGGCCCAGCCCGCGGGTGCGAGTTTCGGGTCGGCGAGGTCGACAACCAGGCTGCGGGCGGAGTCGGTGGTCAGGGCGGTGGAGTACGGGTCGGTGACCTTGTTGGTGACGGCCTTCTGCACGGTGGGTGCCCAGACCTTCACCGTGAAGCGGTACGGCTTCTGGGCCCAGTTCTTCGGCCCGGTGACCGACCAGACGCCGCTCGCGCCGTCCCGCCGCATCGCGACCGTCTTCCCGTCGAGATCGAGGGAGACGGACTGAGCGGTGGGGGCCCAGAGGGAGAGCGTGGGGCGGCCGCGGTTGTCGAAGACGGGCCCGAGCTTCGCTCCGGTCGCGTCGTACAGGTCGTCGAGTGCACCCGGGATCTGTACGCCGGTGGCGGCGAGCAGCGCACCATTGGCCGCGCGCTGGGTGGCGATCAGCTGGCCGCGCAGGGACTCACGGACCCTGTCCCGGTCGCGGGGGTCGACGGTGAAGGCCGGATAGTCCTTGAGATGGGGATACTTGGCCTTCTGCGCGTCACTGAGTGCGGAGGGTGTGAGCCGCAGCCAGCGGCCCTCGTCCGACAGCGCCCCGTCGACGACGGAGATGCCGCCGTCCTTCGCGTACACAAGCTGCTGGCTGGTGGCGTCGGTGGCCTTCACCTTCCAGACGACGGTGTCCCGGTCGATCCACTGGGCCTCCGCCTTGGCCAGGTCGAGGGAGGGTGCGCCGCCGGTCTGCGGCAGCAGATACTTCGGCTGCCCTGCCAGCAGCCAGACCTCGTGTCCGTACGTCGCGAGGTCCAGTGACTGGTCGGTCGGCAGGTCCTTCTGGTCGCCCTTGTGGACGATGTAGCTGAGGGAGGTCGCGCCGGCCGCCAGCGGCACCTCGAAGGTCACTCCGTACGCGTCCTTGCGCACCGGCTGGAGCGGCTTGGACCAGTCGGTCGGCGACGCGGCGCCCGTCCAGGTGTGCAGACCCCAGCCGTCGTAGTCGCCGTCGGCCCGGTGGTAGTGGAGGACGGCCTTGGTCTTGTCCTGCGGCGGGTAGGCACCGTCGGGCGCGCGGTCGGCCTGGCCGTCCTTGCCCTGCTCGATCCACACCTCGCCGGTGCGGGCGAGGTCGACGGTGCGCTGCGGGCCGTCCGCGGTGCCGTTCTTCTCAACGGTGTACGGGACGGTCGCGGCGCCCTCGGGGAGCTTGACCCAGGCGAAGGCGCCGTAGGCGTCCCGCCCGGTGAAGGAAGCCGCGGTGTCACCGGACTTGAGCTGCCAGCCGTCGTAGTCGCCGCCGGTCCGCTTGTAGTGGACGACGGCGTGGTCGCGCTCGACGGCCACCGGCTTCTCGGGCGGCGGGGCCTGACCGGCGGTCGTCGAGGCGAGAGCGCTCGCGGTGCGTCCCGCACTGTCCACCACAACTGCCTTGTAGCGAAGGGGTGTTCCGGCCTTCACCTTCTGGTCGATGTACTGGGTGACCTTGTACGGGGCGTGGTCGGCCGAGCCGAGGGTGCGCCACTTGCCGTTGCCTGTCTGGGCGGCGAAGACGACGCGGTTCAGCTGTCCGCCGGTGACGTCCGCCGTGATCTCGACGGTGCCGGTGGCCCCGGCTGCCGGGGCCCTGAGGGTCACGGTCGGCCTGGCGGCGGGCTCGGCCAGGGGCTTCGCCGCCCGGAGCACCACCGACGACAGGGCGGGCACGGTGACCGTGATCCTGCCTTCGGTGGCGCGGACGGTGCCCGAACCGCCGTACAGGACACGGAAGTCCACGGCATCCACCGGCAGGGTCACCGTCTTGGGCGTGGTCCCGTTGTTGGCGGCGACGAGATACTCGATGGGCCCAGTGCGCGCCTTTGCGTCCGTACGGGAGAAGGCGTACACCGAGTCCTTGGCGTACCGCTCCTGCTGGACGCCGTTCCGCAGCGCCGGGTGGTCCTTGGTGAGCTTCGACAGCGCGGCGATCGACCGGTAGACGGGGTGCGCCGGGTCGTACGCGTCAGAGGCGTGGGTGCGGTCCGTGCCCAGCTGGTCGTCGTCCAGATAGTCGGCGGTCTCCGAGGCGAAGAGGCTCTGGCGGGCGTCCTTGTCACCGCCCGCGCCGGTGAAGCCCTGCTCGTCGCCGTAGTAGATCACCGGGTTGCCGCGGCCCAGGAACATCAGCTCGTTGGCGAGCCGTGCGCGCTTCAGCAGCTCGGCGTCGTCGGCCTTCGGGTTGTCCTGCTTGAGGAAGGTGCCGATGCGGCCCATGTCGTGGTTGCCGAGGAAGGTCACCTGCTCATAGGCGTTGGCCTTGTCGGTGGTGTAGCGGTAGTCGTTGCCGAAGACGGCGGCGAGCTTGTCGGCGGGCGCACCCTGCGAGGCGTAGGCGCGGGCGGCGTCCTGGAAGGGGAAGTCGAGCGTGGCGTCCAGCCGGCCGCGGGTCACATACGGCGAGGTGATCGCCGTGTCCGCGGCGAAGACCTCGCCGAACATGAAGAAGTCGTCCCGGCCGCGCTCGGCCGCGTACGCGTCCAGCGCGGTCGCCCACTGGGTCCAGAAGTCCATGTCGACATGTTTGACGGTGTCGATGCGGAAGCCGTCGATGTCGAAGTCCCGGACCCACTTCTCGTAGATCTGCTGCATACCCTTGACGACTTCGGGGCGCTCGGTCCAGAGGTCGTCGAGGCCGGAGAAGTCGCCGTACTCGGAGCTCTCGCCGGCGAAGGTGGAGTCGCCGCGGTTGTGGTACATCGTCGGGTCGTTGAGCCAGGCGGGGACCTTCTGGCCGCCGGCCGTCGGGGTGTACGGGAATGAGCCGGCGTCGACCGTGCCGATCCGATCGCGGTCGTCGAAGGGCCGGCCGTTCCTGTCCAGATACGGGTAGGCGCCCTTGGGGCGGTAGCCGTACTTCTTCTCGGCGTAGTCGACGGTGTCGGCGGTGTGGTTGGTGATGACGTCGAAGAAGACCTTCATGCCCTTGCCGTGGGCCTTGTCGATCAGCTTCGCCAGGTCGGCGTTGGTGCCGAAGTGGGGGTCGACCTGGGTGAAGTCGGTGATCCAGTACCCGTGGTAGGCGGCGGACGCGTCCTTGCCGGTGCCCTGGACGGGCCGGTTCTTGAAGATGGGCGCCATCCAGATGGCGGTGGTGCCGAGGCCCTTGATGTAGTCCAGCTTCCGGGTGAGGCCCTTGAGGTCGCCGCCCTGGTAGAAGCCCTTGTCGGTGGGGTCGTATCCGGTCTCGAGGCGCGAACCGGTGAGACCGCCGCGGTCGTTGGAGGTGTCGCCGTTGGCGAACCGGTCGGGCAGGACGAAGTAGAACTGCTCCCGCGTCAGATCGTGCCGCGCGGGCGTGGCCGCGAGCGCGCGGTCGGAGGGCGGGGAGGGGGGTCTGGGCGTGCCGGCGGCCGGCCCGGCGGATATGAGCGCCGCGAGGAGGGCGGCGGCGGTGCCTATGGCGATGCCGGCCGCGCTGACGCGGGGGGTGGGGGTCACCGGTGGGTTCTCCTTCGGGTTGCGAACGAACGCGACCTTCGGCCGCGTGTCCTCAATCGCCGGACGGGCTGAAATTCAGCCCCTCCGGCGATTGAGGAGCGGGGTTCGGGGCGGAGCCCCGACAACGGCCCGGGCCGGCGGAGTCCCAGGCCAGGGCCGAATATTCAGCCCCCCCGGCGATTGAGGCGCGGGGTCTGGAGCGGAGCCCCAGGTCAGGGCCGCACCGCGGCCGTGGTGTCAGGTGCGGAACGTGTCCGACAAGGTCACTGTCCCGGACGACGGCACCGTCGCCGTCCGGTTCGCGCCCGTCTCCCACGTGACCGTTCCCGACGCGTCCTTGCGGAGGTACTTGTACTCGAACGCCGTCCCCGCCGGCAGCGAGACGTCCAGCTTCCACACCGGATAGCTCCCCGGGTCCAGCTTCAGCGCGCTGCCCGTGTTCCAGTTGCCGAGGGCCGACTGGTTGCCGGTGACGTAGATGTTCTCGCCGGGTACCGTCGTCGCGCTGACGTTGAAGGACGCGCCCTGCGCAGAACTCGACCCGCAGCTACGGGCGTTCACATGCAGCGCCACCGCCGTGTTCGCGGCGAGTGTCGTCGTGAACTGGCCCGAGCCGTTCACCGTCACGCCTCTGCCCGACTGCACGTCGCAGTAGTCGCCCGCCGGCAGCGACGTCTGGAAGGTGCGGGTCAGCGACGAAGCCTCGTGGTTGATCGCGACGTACGCCTTCGAGCCCCGCCCGAAGGCGATCTGGTCGCCGCCGTTGTCCCACCAGTTCACGACGCCCTGGCCGCGCGCCGTGTTCCGGAAGGCCACCATGGACGCGATCTCGCGCCAGGCGTGCTGGCACTTCCAGCCGTCGGTGTAACAGGCGTTCACGGTGCCACCGTTCGGCGGTCCGGCGTCCTTGTCGGTCCACTCGTAGCCGGAGTGGACGTCCGGCGACCCGTACGGCCACGCCAGCATGAAGACGTGTCCCAGCGTGTAGTTCGCGCCGTCCTTGTAGTTGAGGGTGTCCCCGCCGCGCTCGGTGTCGTGGTTGTCGACGAAGACCGCCGACTTCCCCGACTCCATGTACCCCCACCCCTCGCCGTAGTTCTTCAGATACGCGAGGTTCTCGTTGTTGAAGACCCGCTTGAGGTCACGGGCGTACCGGAACTCCTGAACATCCCCCGATCCCAGGTACTCGCTCGGCGAGACCGCCTCACCCGCCCCGTAGATCGCCTCCAGCTTCCAGTAGACGCCGGGGTTCGACAGACGTGACTTGATGTTGGCGAGGTCGGCGGCCGGCATGTGCTTGGCCGCGTCGATGCGGAAGCCGTCGACGCCGAGCGAGAGAAGGTCGTTCAGATAGGCCGCGATGCGTCCGCGTACGTAGTCCTCACCGGTGTCCAGGTCCGCGAGCTGGACCAGCTCGCAGTTCTGGACGTTCGCCCGGTCCTGGTAGTTGGTGATCTGCGACCGGCAGTCGTCCATGTCGGCGCCGGAGTAGATCCCCGGGTAGCCGTACTTCGTATACGACGAGCCTCCGGTGCCGGTCCCGTCCGCCGAGGCCATGTGGTTGATCACCGAGTCGGCGACGACCTTGACGCCCGCCGCGTGACAGGCACTCACCATGCTGCTGAACGCGGCGCGGTCGCCGAGCCGTCCGGCGATCTTGTAGCTGACGGGCTGGTACGAGGTCCACCACTGGCTGCCCTGGATGTGCTCCTGGGGCGGGGAGACCTGGACATAGCCGTAGCCGGCCGGGCCCAGGGTGTCGGTGCACGCCTTGGCGACCGACGAGAACTTCCACTCGAAAAGGACAGCCGTGACGTCCTTGTCCCCCGGCGGGGCCGCCTGCGCGGGGCCCACCGGTGCAATCACACTCACCGCCGCGCCCGCCACAAGGGCGAGCGCCGCGGCAAGAGGTCTGCCGGCCATGTTTCCTCCTGCATGGGGGGAGGTGCGGGTGACGGTGCAGCCTTGTCCGGCAACGCGCCGTGCCCGTAAGGCCTTTGATGGTTCCGATGATGTCTCTGACGGTTCTTGCTGCAAGAACGCAGAAAGTTATTGCGGTCGCGACCGTACGAGCCTCCCCGGCCCAGGGTCAACCCTTTGGACACACTCTCGTCGCGCCGCAGAAATCTTGCCGTTTCCCAACTGCAAGACCTTTCGCAAGTTTTGCAGTGGTGTTACGTTCAACCATGACTCCGGGCCGGTCGGCCGGGGGCCCGGCAGGTACGGGCCCCACGCGCCCGGCCGACCGGTCCGGTCACGCGCCTACCGGCGTGCCTGCGCGGTGGTGCCCCGGACCACGAGCTCGGGCTGGAACACATATTCCGTGCTCTGTACGGGACTTCCCTGCAGCTCCTCCAGCAGCGCGCCGACCGCCGCGGCCGCCATCGCCTTCACCGGCTGGCGGAGCGTCGTCAGCGGCGGATCCGTGAACGCCACCAGCTGCGAGTCGTCAAACCCGACCACCGAGAGGTCGTACGGCACATCGAGTCCGCGCTCCCGGGCCGCCCGGACCACGCCGAGAGCCATCATGTCGCTGCCGCAGACGATGGCGGTGCACCCCTTGTCCAGCAGCGCACCGGCCGCCGCGTGGCCACCCTCGACGCTGAACAGCGAGCGCTGGACCAACTGTTCGGCCGCCGCGGCTGTGTAGCCCAGGATGGAGCGGAGAGCGTCGGTGAAGCCCTCGGCCTTACGGTGGGCGGGCACATAGCGGAGCGGGCCGATCGCGAGGCCGATCCGCTCGTGCCCCAGCTCGGCCAGATGGTGCACGGCCGTCCGCATCGCCGCCCGGTCGTCGCAGGAGACGCACGGCGCGCTGATGTGTTCGCTGTAGCCGTTCATGAGGACGAACGGGACTCCCCGGTCCACGAGTTCGGCGTACCGTGCGTGATCGGCCGAGGTGTCGGAGTGCTGCCCGGACAGGAACACGATGCCGTTGACACCGCTCTCCTGGAGCTGTTCGACCAGCTCCTCCTCGGTCGCGCCGCCCGGCAGCTGGGTGCAGAGCACCGGGGTGTAGCCGTGCCCGGCCAGAACCTGCTCGACGGCCTGGGCGAAGGCGGGGAAGATCGGGTTGGTGAGCTCGGGGGTCAGCAGGCCGATGAGGCCCGCGCTGCGCTGCCGCAGCCGTACGGGCCTCTCGTATCCGAGCACGTCGAGCGCCGCGAGCACCCGCTGACGGGTGCCGCTCGCCACCCCCGGTTTGCCGTTCATGACCCGGCTGGCGGTCGCCTCGCTGACCGACGCCTGGGCCGCGATGTCCGCGAGCCGCGGGGCGGCGCCGGACTGGACGGCGCCGACCCGCGACGGGGAAATCGTCACACCGTCCACCACACAGCGCTGTCCGCGGGCAGTTCGGCCTCGCCGTCGGCCGGCTCCACGGCGCTGCTGGCCAGCAGGACCCGGCCGGGGGCCGGTATCCGTACAGGCGCGCCCGTCGTGTTGACGGTGCAGACGAAGCCGCCCGGGCGCCGCAGCGCGAGCACCCCCTCGGGGGCGTCCAGCCACTCGACCGCGTCGCCCGCGCCGAGTGCGGGGTGCTCACGGCGGGCCGCGAGGGCGCTGCGGTACAGCTCCAGGGTCGAGTCCGGGTCACCGGTCTGCGCCTCGACGCTGAGACCGGCCCAGCTGTCCGGCTGGGGCAGCCAGCTGCCGCCCGCGCCGAAGCCGTACGAAGGGCCGTCGGCGGTCCACGGGATCGGCACCCGGCAGCCGTCGCGGAAGCCGTCCTGGCCCTCGGTGCGGCCGAACGCCGGGTCCTGGCGGACCTCGTCGGGCAGGTCGGTGACGTCGGGAAGTCCCAGCTCCTCGCCCTGGTAGAGGTAGGCGGATCCGGGCAGCGCCAGCATCAGCAGGGTCGCGGCGCGGGCCCGCCGGAGGCCCAGTTCACGGTCGCCGGCCTCACGGATCTGGGTGCCGGCCGACGGGCCCGCGAAGCGGGTGGCGTGCCGGGTCACATCGTGATTGGAGAGCACCCAGGTGGCCGGGGCGCCGACGGGCCGCATGGCGTCAAGCGACGCATCGATGACCCGGCGCAGCTCGGCCGCGTCCCAGTGGGTGCCCAGGTACTGGAAGTTGAAGGCCTGGTGCAGCTCGTCGGGGCGCACGTAGTTGGCGGTGCGCTCGACGGTGGGGGTCCATGCCTCGGCCACCGCGATGCGGTCGCCCGGGTACTCGTCCAGGATCGTGCGCCAGGCGCGGTAGATCTCGTGGACACCGTCCTGGTCGAAGAACGGCATGACATCGTTGCCCAGCAGCTTCAACTGGTCGCTGCCGCCGATGTCGGGCAGACCCGCCGCCTTGACCAGGCCGTGGGCGACGTCGATGCGGAAGCCGTCGACGCCCATGTCGAGCCAGAAGCGCAGGATCGAGCGGAACTCGTCGGCGACGGCCGGGTGTTCCCAGTTGAAGTCGGGCTGCTCGGGGGCGAAGAGATGCAGGTACCAGTCGCCGGGGGTGCCGTCCGGGTTCCGCGTACGGGTCCAGGCGGGGCCGCCGAAGATGGACTCCCAGTCGTTGGGCGGCAGTTCACCGTCGGCGCCCTTGCCGGGAAGGAAGTGGTAGCGGTCGCGCAGCGCGGATCCCGGGCCCTCCTTCAGCGCACGCTTGAACCATTCGTGGGCGTCGGAGGAGTGGTTGGGCACCAGGTCGACGATGATGCGCAGCCCGAGGTCGTGCGCGTGCCGGATCAGCGCGTCGGCGTCGAGGAGCGTGCCGAACATCGGGTCGATGGCCCGGTAGTCGGCGACGTCGTAGCCGGCGTCGGCCTGCGGCGATGCGTAGAAGGGGCTCAGCCACACGGCGTCGACGCCGAGTTCCTTGAGGTACGGCAGTCGGCTGCGGATGCCCGGAAGGTCGCCCATGCCGTCGCCGTTCCCGTCGGCGAAGCTGCGGGGGTACACCTGGTAGATGACGGCGTCTCTCCACCAGTCCGCGCAATCCGCGGGCAGGTCGGCGTGATGGGCGTCAGCCAGGTACTGGGTCATTCTCGATCCCTCTGAGGCTCGGTGCAGCGATTCGGGCGGAACATCAGGCAGCGGGGGCACCCGGCCGGTCAGGCAGCCGGGTGCCCCGGTTCGTGGGGTCAGGACTTGGCGGCGCCGGCGGTGAGGCCGGTGACCAGGTGGCGCTGGACCAGATAGAAGAACAGCGACGCGGGGATGGCGATGAGCACGGAGGTCGCGGCCATCAGGTCCCACTGGGTGTCGTGCTCGCTGATGAAGGTGGTCAGGCCGATGGCGAGGGTGTACTTGTCGTCGCTGAGCATGAACACCGACGCATAGGCGACCTCGGCCCAGGCGGTGAGGAAGGTATAGAACGCGGCCACCGCCAGGCCCGGCCGGGCGAGCGGCAGGATCAGCCGGTAGAAGGTGCCGAACGGGGTGAGTCCGTCGATCCGGCCGGCTTCGTCGATCTCCGCGGGGATGGTGTCGAAGTACCCCTTGAGCAGCCAGGCGCAGTACGGGATCGCCGTGGTGCAGTAGACCAGGATCAGGGCCCAGTAGGTGTCCAGCAGACCCAGGTTGGCCAGGATGTTGTAGAGCGGCACCATGAGGATGGCGACCGGGAACATCTGGGTGACCAGGAAGGTCCACATCAGCTGGCGGTGGCCGGGGAAGCGCATCCGGGAGACCGCGTAGCCGGAGCTGGCGGCGATGAAGACGCCGAGCAGGCAGGTACCGAGCGCGACGATCAGCGAGTTGACGAACCACTGGAGGAACGACGTGTCGTTCAGGACCGTCGTGTAGTTCTCGAAGCTGATCTTGTCGGCGATCTTGCCGGGGTGGAGGAAGTCGGTCTTGTCCGGGCCGAGCGAGATCCAGGCGATCCAGCCGATCGGGAAGGCGGCGATGAAGCTCGCGATGATCAGCACGGTGTGGATCAGCACGGATGCGGAACGGGGACGCTCTCCGCGCTTCAGCTGCCGCTTGTCCGCGGGACGCTTGCGGGGCGGGACGGCGGTGGCCGCCTCTGCCGCTCCCGCGACCGGAAGTTCTGCTGTGGTGCTCATGGGGTTGGCTGCCCTCTCTTTCGTCATGGCTGGTTCCTTATCCGGGGCGGCCGTCAGACGGCCTTCTCGTTGCGAGCCAGCCAGCGCCGGTAGAAGGAGGCGAAGACGATGAGCATCGACAGGATGATGACGCCGTACGCGGCGGAGCCGGCGTAGTCGCGCGGGTCCTGTCCGAAGCCCAGGCGGTACGCCCAGGTGACGAGGATCTGGGCTTCGGTGCCCGAGTTGTTGCCGAACAGCAGGAAGATGACGACGAACTGGTTGAAGGTCCAGATGACGCCGAGCAGGACGACGGTGCTGCTGACCGAGCGCAGGCCGGGCAGCGTCACATAGCGGAAGCGCTGCCAGGGCGTTGCGCCGTCCACCTCGGCGGCCTCGTAGAGCTCGGGCGGGATCGACTGCAGGCCGCCGAGAAGAGAGACCATCATGAAGGGGACGCCGACCCAGGTGTTGACCATGATGGCGGCGGTCTTCTGCCAGAAGGGATCACTGAGCCAGGCCGGGGTGGGCAAGTGGGCCCATTCCAGAGCCATGTTGAGGACGCCGCCGTCGTCGGCGAGGATCAACCGCCAGGCGAAGACGGTGACAAAGGTCGGCACCGCCCACGGCAGGATCAGGACCATCCGGTAGAAGGTGCGGCCGCGCATCTTGCGGTTCAGCAGCTGGGCGAGCCCCAGGCCGATCCCGTAGTGCAGGGTCACACAGACGATCGTCCAGACGATGGTCCAGGTGAAGTGGGGCCAGAACTGGTGGTCGCCGCCGGAGAGGATCTCCGTGTAGTTGTCGAAGCCCACCCACGAGAAGCTGTCGGGGATCTTGTTGACGCCGATCGTCCGGCCCACGTTGGTGCTGTCGGCATCGGTCAGCGACAGGTAGATGCCGCGGCCCAGGGGGTAGAGCACCAGCACGCCGATGACCGCGACGACCGGGGCCACCATCGCCCAGGCATACCAATTCCGGTTGTACGACTGCCTGATACGGCTCATCGGCCCCGGGCGCGGTGCATTTCCACGCTGGGTCTTTCGGCTTCCGCCCTCGACGGCGACGGTCATCTTCGACACCTTTACGACAGATTCTTGAGCGGGTGTACGGCGTGGTGGTACGGACCGCCCCGAACGGGGGCGGGGCGGTCCGTACCACCACGGGCGGCCGTCCGTCCCGTCCCTGTGCGGGAGCGGTCCGGACGGCCGGTGGGTGCCTTAGGAGAAGTCCTTGAGCAGCTTCTTGTAGGACTCGGCGGTGGTGTCGAGGCCCTTCTGGGTGCTCACCTTGCCCTGAAGGATCGCGGTGAGGTTGGTGCCGAGGTCGGCGAAGAGCGAGCTGTACTCGGGCAGTTCCGGACGGGGCCGGGCGGAGCCGGAGAGGATGCTCTGGAACTCGGCGATGCCCGGGGTGGCCTTGACCTCGGCGGTGTAGGCGGAGGTGCGGGTCGGCAGGGTGCCGTTCTTCAGCGCGATCTTGGCCTGGGTCTCACCCGAGGTCATGAAGCCGACGAACTTCTGGGCCGCGACCTGGTGCGCCTTGTCGGAGCCGGCGTAGACGGCGAGGTTGTGGCCGCCGGTCGGGGCGCCGGCCTTGCCGGTGGAGCCGGCCGGGACGCCGGAGATGCCGAGGTTGGCCTTGTCCTTGAAGGCGGCGCCCTTGTAGATGTTCGTCAGCTCCCACGGGCCCTGGACGATCATCGCCACCTTGCCGGTGTTGAACGCGTCCATCATGTGGGCGTAGGAGTCGGCGGTCACATCGAGCTTGGCGACACCCGGCGAGGCGAGCAGAGCCTTGCTCTGGTCGACGGCCTTGACGGCCTCGGGCGAGTTGACCGTGATCTTCTTCCCGGCGGCGTCGACCATGTCGGTGCCCTCGCCGAAGAGGTAGGGCAGCTCGAAGTAGGCGTCGGCGCGGAGCTGGAAGCCGTCGACTCCGGCCTTCTCCTTGACCGCCTTGGAGACCTTCTTGACCTCGTCCCAGGTGGTCGGCGCCTTGTCGAAGCCGGCCTTCTTCAGGATCTCCTTGTTCCACATCAGGCCGAGGGAGTCGGTGACGAACGGGGCACCGTAGGTCTTGCCCTGGTACTGGGCCTGCTTGAGCAGCGAGGGAGTGATGTCCCCGGTGTCCTTGAGCGCGTCCGTGCCGTCCAGCGGGGCCAGGAACTGCGACTTCGCCCACGAGGCGGTCCAGCCGACCTCGGCGCGGATGATGTCGGGAGCGCCCTTGCTGCCGGCCGCGGTCTGGAACTTGTTCTGCGCCTGGTCGAACGGGACGTTGACGTACTTGACCTTGATGTCCTTGTTCGCCTTCTCGAACTCGGCGATCATCGCCTTGTACGTCGGCGCTTCGTTGGTGGCGTTGGACGTGTCCCACCAGGTCAGGGTGACCGGGCCGTCGGCCTTGTCACCGCTGTCGCCCCCACCGCACGCCGTCGCTGCCAGTGCCAGTGCCGCTACCAGAGCGGTGGCCGCTATGCCACGCCGCATGTGAACTCCTTCAGAGATGCCCGAGATGGCGGAGGCGACCAGGCCCCCTGCCGACCGCTCCCTCGCGGCGCCGGGTTCGGCAGGAACGTAACAAGGATGAAAGAGAGCCGAAAGACCTTGCGGCAATTTTCTGCAAGAGCGGAGGATCGTTACATCCATGTGTCCTGAGGGTTGCCATAGCATCGCTTGACGGCGGCCCACTTGCGCTACTCGGGGGCACCCCGCAGAGGGTTGCAAAGACCATCGCAAGCCCTTGCAGAGACTGTTATTTTGGTCCTCAGCCCACCGTCACTACGCGCCCGCACCCACGTTGACCTCGTTAGATGTACGTCCCCCCGCCCCGGACAGTAACGAGAGGGACCCCTTATGACCCACGAGCTCGCCGCCGCCATCGGCCTTCCGGCGCCCACGGCCGCCGAAGGGCCGCACCCTGCAAGCTCTTCCACCGAGAGCCCGGGCTGGTGGCGCGATGCCGTCATCTACCAGGTGTACGTGCGCTCCTTCGCCGACAGCGACGGTGACGGCATCGGCGATCTGCGCGGGGCCACCCAGCGTCTGCCGTATCTCGCACAGCTGGGCATCGATGCCGTCTGGCTCACGCCCTTCTACGCCTCCCCGCAGGCCGACGGCGGCTACGACGTCGCCGACTACCGGGCCGTCGACCCGCTCTTCGGTGATCTCGCAGACGCGGACGATCTCGTACGCACCGCCCACGAGTTGGGCCTGAGGGTGATCGTGGACGTCGTCCCCAACCACACGTCGGACCAGCACCCCTGGTTCCGGGCCGCGCTCGCGGACCATGCCGGAGGAGCGGCCCGCGCGCGCTACCACCTCCGGCCGGGCAAGGGCCCTGCCGGCGAGCTGCCGCCCAACGACTGGGAGTCGGTCTTCGGCGGCCCCGCCTGGACCCGGACACCGGACGGTGAGTGGTACCTCCATCTCTTCGCGCCCGAGCAGCCCGACCTCGACTGGGAGAACGAGGAGGTGCACGAGGAGTTCGACTCGGTGCTGCGTTTCTGGCTGGACCTCGGCGTCGACGGCTTCCGTATCGATGTCGCGCACGGCATGGTCAAGGCGGCGGGCCTGCCGGACATCGGCCACAAGGAACAGGCCAGGCTGATCGGCGCCCAGACACTGCCCTTCTTCGACCAGGACGGCGTGCACGAGATCCACCGCTCCTGGCGCAGGCTCCTCGACTCCTACCCCGGCGACCGGATCGGCGTCGCCGAGGCCTGGGCCCCGAGCCCGGACCGGCTCGCGCTGTACGTACGCCCCGACGAGCTGCACCAGGCCTTCAACTTCCAGTTTCTGCGGTGCCCTTGGGACCTCGAGGCGATGCGCAGCGTGATCGACGAGTCACTGGCCGCCACCGCCTCGGTGGGGGCGCCGACCACCTGGGTGCTCTCCAACCACGACGTGGTCCGCCACACCACCCGCTACGGCGGCGGTCAGCACGGGCTGCGCCGGGCCCGCGCGGCCGCGCTGCTCATGCTCGCGCTGCCCGGTTCGACATACATCTACCAGGGCGAGGAGCTCGGACTGCCCGAGGTCACCGACCTGCCGGACGAGGTGCGCCAGGACCCCGCCTTCTTCCGGGCGGCGGGGCAGGACGGCTTCCGCGACGGCTGCCGGGTGCCGATCCCGTGGTCCGGCCAGGAGCCGCCGTACGGCTTCGGCCCCGGAACCAGCTGGCTGCCCCAGCCCCGGGCCTGGCGGGAACTGTCCGTGGCGGCCCAGACCGGCGACCCGTACTCGACGCTCGAGCTCTACCGCTCGGCGCTGGCGCTGCGCCGTGCGCTGCCGGGCGGCCCGATGCGGTGGCTGCCGGGGCCCGAAGGGCTGCTCGCGCTGTCCCGTACGGGCCTGGTCTGTACCCTCAACACCACCGGATCGGAGATCGAACTACCCCTGCCGGGACGGCTGCTGATCTCCTCCGAGAGCATGGAGCCGGTGGGTGACACAGCCCGTATTCCGGCTGATTGCTGTGCGTGGTGGGCAATCTGACGTGCGACCGGTAAGGTCCAGTCCCGTGACCGCACGGCTTGCCGACATCGCAGCCCAGGCGGGGGTCAGCGAAGCCACAGTCAGCCGCGTGCTCAACGGCAAGCCCGGTGTGGCCGCGGCCACCCGCGAATCCGTACTCGCCGCGCTCGACGTGCTCGGATACGAGCGCCCCGTGCGGCTGAAGCAGCGCAGCGCCGGCCTGGTCGGCCTGATAACACCGGAGCTCGACAACCCGATCTTCCCGGCGCTCGCCCAGGTCATCGGCCAGGCTCTGACCCGGCAGGGCTACACCCCGGTGCTTGCCACCCAGACCCCGGGCGGCTCCACCGAGGACGAGCTCACCGAAATGCTGGTGGACCGCGGGGTCTCCGGAATCATCTTCGTCTCGGGCCTGCACGCGGACACCACCGCCGATATGCAGCGCTACGACCAGCTGCGCGGACAGGGCGTCCCCTATGTCCTCCTGGGCGGCTTCTCGCCCAAGGTGAAGGCCCCCTTCGTCTCGCCCGACGACCGGGCCGCGATGCATCTCGCCGTGACCCATCTCGCCTCACTCGGCCACACCCGGATCGGCCTGGCGGTCGGCCCGAAGCGTTTCGTTCCCGTACTGCGGAAGATCGAGGGCTTCCAGCAGGCCATGGAGGCCCGACTCGGTCTTGCCCCCGAGGAGTCCGAGGAACTGATCCAGCACTCCCTCTACACCCTCGAAGGCGGCCAGGCCGCGGCGGGCGCCCTGATCGGGCTCGGGTGCACCGCAGTGGTGTGCGCGAGCGACATGATGGCGCTCGGCGCGATCCGGGCCGCGCGTGGGCGGGACCTGAATGTGCCGCGCGATGTCTCTGTGGTGGGCTTCGACGACTCCCCGCTCATAGCGTTCACGGACCCGCCGCTGACCACCATCCGGCAGCCGGTGCAGGCCATGGGA
Source organism: Streptomyces sp. NPDC002868 (assembly GCF_055563295.1). Taxonomy (NCBI): domain Bacteria; kingdom Bacillati; phylum Actinomycetota; class Actinomycetes; order Kitasatosporales; family Streptomycetaceae; genus Streptomyces; species Streptomyces sp. NPDC002868. The sequence continues at coordinate 579,004 of NZ_JBVHDR010000003.1, forward strand.
CAGGCCGCTGTCCGCACCCTCCTGGAGGAGATCGGCGGGACTCCCGCTCCGCACAGCGAATTCGTCTTCATGCCGGAGCTGGTGGTACGGGGATCGACCGCCGCGGGGCCCGTACAGCGCCCCTCACAGGGACCCGGTGGAGACCGTCGTCCCTAGGGCGTAGACAATGCAAACAGGACCAGACCGGGGGATGATCAGTGTGGAGCCAGCATCTGGCAGACTCTCGTCCCATGGGTGAATCGACCGTGAAAACTATGGAAGGCCGGACGGCCACCCCGTCACCCATGGCGGACGAGGTCACCGAAGCGCCTTCGCGCGGCCGGCTGCAACAGCTACGGTCGCCGAGCCGCCCGCGGATCTGGTTCGAAATCCTGCTGATCGCGGTGAGTTACTGGACGTATTCGCTGGTCCGCAATGCCGTTCCGGAACAGAAGGCACAGGCACTGCGCAACGCGGACTGGATCTGGGATGCCGAGCAGTCACTCGGCATGGCAGTGGAGCAGTCGGTCAACCACGCCGCGAATTCGGTGACATGGCTGATCGTCTCGATGAACTACTACTACGCCACGCTGCATTTCATTGTGACGATCGGCGTGCTGGTGTGGCTCTACCGCAGCCATCCGGGCCGCTATGCGGCTGCCCGTCTTGTCCTGTTCGCCACGACAGGCGTGGCGCTGGTCGGTTACTACCTGTACCCGCTCGCGCCGCCTCGGCTGATGAACGGCAACGACTTCATCGACACGGTCCTGGTCCACCACACCTGGGGCTCGATGGCCTCGGGCAACCTGAAGAACATGTCGAACCAGTACGCCGCGATGCCGTCGATGCACATCGGCTGGTCGCTCTGGTGCGGCATCATCATTTTCGCGCTGGCCTCGGCGCCGTGGGCGAAGATCCTCGGTCTGCTCTATCCGACGTTGACGCTGGTCGTCATCGTGGCCACCGCGAACCACTTCTGGCTGGACGCGGTGGGCGGCATGATCTGCCTGGCCTTCGGCTTCGTGTTGTCGTACGCGTGGTTCCAGGCGTATCCGCACCAGCTGTCGCGGCGGGTCCCGGCGGTGGAAGAGGAGGCGAGCCGCCCGCGGGTGGTTCGCGCGCTGGGGTTCTCGCGCCGCTAGGGCGACCTGGGGGGCGCCGATGCCCACGCCCGCCAGGGGGCGATGCCCAGGCCGACGCCAGGGTGCGACCCCGGGCCCGCACCCTGGCATCCCTGCCCCTACGCCCCGTAGAACAGCTCCTCCACGACCGCCCGCGCCCTCCGCGTAATCCGCCGGTAGTCGTCCAGCATGTCCCCCACATGTCCCGGCCCGTACCCCAAGTACCGCCCCACCGCCCCGAGTTCGCGCCCGTCCGACGGGAACGTGTCCCCCGCGCGGCCGCGGACCAGCATCACGCCGTTGCGCACCCGCGTCGCCAGCACCCACGCCTCGTCCAGGATCTGCGCGTCCTCCGTCGCGATCAGGCCCGCCGCGTGGGCAGCCGCCAGCGCCTCGCGGGTCCGCGTCGTGCGCAGGCCCGGTTCCGCCCAGCCGTGGCGCATCTGGAACAGCTGGACCGTCCACTCGACGTCGCTCAGCCCGCCCCGGCCCAGCTTGGTGTGGAGCGTCGGGTCCGCGCCCCGCGGGAGGCGTTCGGACTCCATCCGGGCCTTCAGCCGGCGGATCTCGCGTACGGCGTCGTCGCCCAGACCCTCGGCGGGGTAGCGCAGCGGATCGACCAGGTCCACGAACCGCCGGCCCAGCTCCATGTCGCCCGTCATCGGCTCCGCCCGCAGCAGCGCCTGGCTCTCCCACACCAACGCCCACCGGTGGTAGTACGCCTCGTAGGAGGCGAGCGTGCGCACCAGCGGGCCGCTCTTGCCCTCCGGCCGCAGATCCGCGTCGATCAGCAGCGGTGGATCCGTCGTCGGCACCTGCAGCAGCCTGCGCATCTCTGTGACGACGGTGTTCGCGGCGCGGGCCGCCTCCTGCTCGTCCACCCCCTCGCGCGGCTCATGCACGAAGAGCACATCCGCGTCGGAGCCGTAACTCTGCTCGTGCCCCCCGAAGCGGCCCATGCCGATGACCGCGAACCGCGTCGGCAGCGTGTCGCCCCAATGCTCCCGCACCGCCGCCCTGAGCGCGCCCGCGAGCGTCGCCGCGTTCAGGTCGGTGACCGCGTTCCCCACCCGGTCCACCAGTGACCCCGGGTCCGCCTCGGCCGGGCTGTCCTCGGTGCCGTACGAGCCGATCAGATCGGCCGCGGCGGTACGGAACAGCTCGCGACGCCGTACGCCACGGGCCGCGGCGACCGCCGCCTGCGCGGTGTCCGCGCGCCCGACAGCCGCCAGGATCTCTTGTTCCAGATGGTCCCGGCCGCGCAGATTGAGGCCCTCCGGGTCGCCGAGCAGAGCCACCGCCTCGGGCGCCCGCAGCAGCAGATCGGGAGCGAGCCGCCCGGCGGACAGCACCCGGGCCAGGTTCTCCGCGGCCGCGCCCTCGTCCCGCAGCAGCCGCAGATACCAGGGCGTCTTGCCGAGCGCGTCGGACACCTTGCGGAAGCCCAGCAGCCCGGCGTCCGGGTCGGCCGAGTCGGCGAACCAGCCGAGCAGCACGGGCAGCAGGGTCCGCTGAATCGCGGCCTTGCGGGTCACGCCCGACGACAGGGCCTCCAGATGGCGCAGGGCGGCGCCGGGATCGGCGTAGCCCAGAGCCTCGAGCCGCTGCCGCGCCGCCTCCGGGCTGAGCCGCGTCTCGCCGGGCGTGAGCTGTGCGACGGCGTCGAGCAGCGGCCGGTAGAACAGCTTCTCGTGCAGCCGCCGCACCACCGACGCGTGGCGCTTCCACTCCCTGTTGAGCTCGGCGACCGGGTCCGTACGCAGTCCGAGTGAGCGGCCGATACGGCGCAGATCTGCCTCGTCCTCCGGCACCAGATGCGTACGCCGCAGCCGGTACAGCTGGATGCGGTGCTCCATGGCGCGCAGAAAGCGGTACGCGGAGTCCATCTGCGCCGCGTCCGCCCGCCCCACATACCCGCCTGCCGCCAGTGCCCGCAGCGCATCCAGCGTGCTGCCGCTGTGCAGGGTCGCGTCGCCGCGCCCGTGCACCAACTGCAGCAGCTGTACGGCGAACTCGACGTCCCGCAGCCCGCCGGGACCCAGCTTGAGCTCGCGCTCGACCTCCGCGACCGGGATGTTGTCGACGACGCGGCGGCGCATCTTCTGCACGTCAGCGACGAAGTTCTCGCGCTCGGCGGCCTGCCACACCAGCGGTGAGACGGCCTCGATGTACTCCTCGCCGAGCGCGGGGTCACCGGCGACCGCCCGGGCCTTCAGCAGCGCCTGAAACTCCCAGGTCTTGGCCCAGCGCTGGTAGTACGCGAGATGGCTGGAGAGGGTGCGCACCAGCGGGCCGTTGCGCCCCTCGGGCCGCAGATTGGCGTCGACGGGCCAGATCGTGCCCTCGACCGTCGTCTCGGAGCAGATCCGCATCAGGTGGGAAGCCAGCCGGGTCGCGGCCTGCATGGCCTTGCTCTCGTCGGCGTCCTCGGCCGGCTCGCCGACGAAGATGACGTCCACGTCGGACACGTAATTGAGCTCGTGGCCACCGCACTTGCCCATGGCGATGACGGCGAGCCGGCACAGCGCGGCGTCGCCGGGCGCGGCGGTCCGGGCGATGGCGAGGGCGGCCCGCAGCGTGGCCGTCGCAAGGTCGGCCAGTTCGGCGGCGGTCTCGGCGACATCCGTCGTGCCGCACACATCGCGGGCCGCGATGGAGAGCAGGCACCGCCGGTAGGCGATCCGCAGCGTGACCGGGTCGTTCGCGTCGGCGAGGCCGCGCTCGAACTCCTCGACACCCGGGTGCAGATCGGCCGCCTCGTAGGTGACGAGGGCCTTCCAGTCGCTCGGATGGCGGGACAGATGGTCGCCGAGCGCCTCGGATGCGCCGAACACTCCGAGCAGCCGGTCGCGCAGGGGCTTCGCGCTGACCAGGGTGTCGAGGAGACTCTGCCGGACCGCCGGTTTCTGCGCCTCCACGAGCCGTACGAGGCTGCGGAGCGCGAGGTCGGGATCGGCGACCGCGCCGAGCGCGTCGAGGAGCACCGGGTCGGTCCGTACGGATGCCATGTCGGGGAGGCCGAGGAGCCGCTCGGCGGCGGAGGGATCGGTGAAGCCGTGCCGCAGCAGCCGCGTGAAGGTACTGCTTCTGCGTCCCGGCACCGTCATTCCGGCGTCTCCCGTCCTGCCCGATCAAGGTATGTCCGGCTCGATCCCGATCAAGGTACGGAGTCGAGCCTAGCCGCAGGGGCCCTCGGGGGACCCCGGTGATCCTCACCGTTGTGCGCGGCCCGGCATCCGGCGGGATGACCGCCGGCCGATGAGTACGGGGGCCGGGCGCGGTCAACACATTCGGTGACCCCGAATGCGATAGGACCGCGCCATGCCTGAAAGCACGCACCTGCCCGAGCGGACCCCGGTGGCCGAGCTGGACGCCCGCTACAGCGACCCGAAGGCCACTGCCGCCGACTGGGCCCTGGCGGTCGCCCTCCTGGAGGCCGCCGAGATCTTCTGGCTGTCGACGGTCCGCCCCGACGGCCGCCCGCACGTCACCCCGCTGATCGCCGTGTGGCAGGACGGTGGGCTGCACTTCTGCACCGGCGCCGACGAGCGCAAGGCCAAGAACCTCCGCGACAATCAGGAGGTGGTCCTCACCACCGGCGCCAATGCCCTCAAGGAGGGCTACGACCTGGTGATCGAGGGCGCGGCGGTGCGCGTGAGTGACGAGACGCGACTGCGCTCACTGGCCGCCGCGTACACCGAGAAGTACGGTGCGGACTGGCAGTTCGACGTCCGCGACGGCACCTTCGTGGGCGACGGCGGCCCCGCCCTGGTCTTCCGCGTGGAGCCGCGGACGGCCTTCGGCTTCGGCAAGGGCGATCCGTACGCCCAGACCCGCTGGCAGTTCACTCAGTTCGCACAGTGATTCGCACAGTGATGGGAGCAGCACCGATGGAATGGACGCTCGAAGTCGTCGACGTTCCGGTCACGGACCTGGACCGGGCGAAAAGCTTCTACGAGGACAACTGCGGTTTCAAGGTCGACACCGACACCCGCATCGGCGACGACATCCGCATCATCCAGCTGACCCCACCGGGCTCCCGCTGCTCGATCGCCCTCACCTCGGGCATGCCCCCCGCCCCGGGCCAGCGCGAAATGGAGCCCGGCTCGCTCCAGGGCCTCCAGCTGTGCGTGACGGACATCCACACGGCCCACGCCGAACTGTCCGACCGCGGCGTGGAGGTCAGCAACGTCCAGCACCTGGGCGCGAACGGCTGGGAGGACGGCAGCGGCGACACCTGGAACTCGTTCATGTTCTTCAGGGACCCGGACGGCAACGGCTGGGTGGTCCAGCAGGCCCCGGCACCGCTGGCCGACCGCTGAACGGGACGACTGGGCGGATCTGACGGGCCGCAGTGGGCCAGTGTTCCGGATTCATCGGTGCGCAGAAGTGGCAGGTGCCGGGCGGTTCAGCCGAGCGGCATGTCCAGTACGGCCTTGCGGTGGCTGAACGTCTCCAGCGAGTAGCGGCCGTGGTAGTTGCCCATGCCGCTCTCGCCGACACCTCCGAAAGGCAGATCGGACACCGTGAGATGCGCCAGCGGGAGGCCGAACCCGACGCCACCCGAGGAGGTCTCCGCCAGCAACCGGTCGCGGGTTGTGGCGGATTCCGTGAACGCGTACAGCGCCAGCGGCTTGTCCCGCTCGTTGATGAACGCAATGGCCTCGTCGAGGCCGGCGATCTCCACGATCGGCAGAATCGGGCCGAAGATCTCCTCGGACATGACCGGGGAGTCCGGCGCCACTCCCGCCAGTACGGTCGGGGCGAGGTAGCGGCTCGCGCGGTCGTGCTCGCCCCCGACGACCGGACGGCCCGAGCCGAGGAGGCCGGTCAGCCGGTCGAAGTGCCGTTCGTTGACGATCCGGCCGTATTCGGGCGAGGCAGCCGGATCGTCGCCGTACGTCTGCTGCACAGCCGTCTCCAAGGCGTCCTCGAGCTTGCTCGCGGTCACCGGGTCGGTGAGCACATAGTCCGGGGCTACGCAGGTCTGCCCCGCGTTGAGGAACTTCGTGGCCACGAGCCGGGAGGCCACCGTCTGCAGGTCCGTGCCCTGGTCGACGAATGCGGGCGACTTCCCGCCGAGTTCCAGAGTCACCGGGGTGAGGTGCTCGGCGGCCGCGCGCATCACGATGCGGCCCACGGTTCCGTTGCCGGTGTAGAAGATGTGGTCGAAGTGCTGCTCCAGCAGGGCGGTGGTCTCGGGGACGGCACCTTCAACCACGGCCAGCGCGTCGCTGTCGACGAACTGCGGCAGGAGCTCGGCGATGACCCGGGAGGTGGCCGGAGCCAGCTCGCTCGGCTTGGCGACGACGCAGTTGCCCGCGGCGAGCGCGCCGACCACCGGCGCGAGCAGCAGGTGCGCCGGATAATTCCACGGCGCGATGACCAGTACGACACCCAACGGGTCATGCACCGTCCATGCCGTCGCCGTACGGAGACGTTCGGGAACCTCGGCGGGCTCGGGCCGCAGCCACTCCTCCAGGTGTTCCAGCGTGTGGTCGATCTCGCCCACGGTGGAGCCGATCTCGGTACGGAACACCTCGCGCTCGCTCTTGCCCAGGTCCGCACGGAGCGCGGCGACGAATTCCTGACTGTGCTCGGTCAGCATGGTCCGCAGGCCGATCAGCTGCTCCCTACGCCAGGAGAGCGGCTTGGTACGCCCGGTGCGGAAGGTGGCACGCAGCCGGGCGACGACATCGCCGGGGTGTTCAGCGTTTGAGTGCACCATGGCTCCTCGATACGGATGTAGGTGTATCTACCAACAATGCGATGCGGCCAGCACTTCCCTCGTCGCCGAACAGATTTCGGCAGCCCTCGCCGACTCGGCACCCGTGGCGTCGCGCCTCAGTGCGCCCCCGTCTGTGCGGGAAAGTCCTGCTGGAGCCACCTTGCCGGTTCCCCGGCGGGGCGGCATCCGGTGAGCCGCCGGCCGGGCTACGGCCCCGCATGGGCGTTCTCGCCGGTGGGAACCCGCGCTGCGCGCGCCGCCGGCAGAGCGGCGACCACCTCGACCTCGAGCAGATACTCCGGTGCGAAGAGGGCGGGCACGCCCACCAGTGTGCTGGCGGGCGCCTGCCGGATGCCCGCCCGCAGCGGTCCGAAGATCGCGGGCAGCAGTGCGGGGCGGTAGTCCACGACGTAGACGGTTTCCTTGATGATGTCGTGCCGGGTGGCGCCGACCGCCGCGAGAGCCGCTTCGATGTTGCGGGCGATCTGTGTGGCCTGGGCCTCGTGGTCCCCAGGCCCCACGGCCCGCCCTTCGGCGTCCCAGGCGACCTGGCCGGAGAGATGCACCAGCCACTCGCCGTCGGTGGTGACGACCTGGCTGATCATCCCTGACGGGCTGTGCACGGCGGGGGGATTGACGCGTTGTATGGGCATGATCGTGTCCTTCTGGGATTCAGGAGGCCGTTCCGGCCCAGGCGGTCAGCGCCTCGCGCCGCTCGTCACGGCGTGCGTCGATGTCGGTCGTGCGCGTGGCCCAGGCGACATGGCCGTCGGGGCGTACGAGGACTTCGGTCACTCCGTCCAGGTCCGCGTGGTCGTCCCGCTCGGTGACGTTGGCCGCGGTGACGCGCGAGCCCCACCCCGGCGTGACGGCATCCTCCAGGTCCGGGTCGCCCGCAAGGTTGAAGTGGACGAAGCGGCCCGCAGGGAGCAGGTCGTAGACCCGTGTCGCATCCGACGCGGCGGCGGTCAGCACGATGTCGGGCATCCGCCGTCCCACCAGCGGGTCGGCCCCAGGCGTCGCGGGCCGATAGACGGTGCCGAGCGCGGAGACCTGTGCGGCGAGAGTGCGGTTGACCTCCTCTATGCCGAGGAGTTCGTTGAGGAGCTTGCGCAGGGCCGCGCCGGGGCGCTGGTATTGCCGGACGAGCGTCAGTTCCGCCAGCAGGGTCTGGACCTCGGTGTTCTCGGTGACCGCCTGTCCGACCGGATTGCGCTCCTCGTCATAGCTGTCCAGCAGCCGGACCGGCGCCCAGCCGTTGACCACGGCGGCCAGCTTCCAGCCGAGGTTCATGGAGTCCTGGAGGCCGGTGTTGAGCCCCTGGCCCGCCGCGGGGAAGTGGATGTGGGCGGCGTCGCCCGCCAGCAGGATGCGGCCGGAGCGGTACCTTGCGGCGAGCCGGGTGGCATTGCCGAAGCGCGACAGCCAACGGGGCTCGGCGATACCGCAGTCGGAGCCGCAGACCCGGATCAGCGAGGTGCGGAACTCCTCCAGGGTCACGGGCTCGCCGGCAGGCACCCGCATCCGCTCCGGGTCCAGATAGACCAGCCGGGTCAGGCCGCCCTCGAGCGGCGCGACCAGCACACCCCGGGCGCTGGCGGCGCCGAGGACCACGGGGTCGGCGTCGATCAGCGCGAAGTCGCCGAGCACACCGGTGAGGGTCTCGTCGGTACCCGGGAAGTCGATGCCGGCGGCCTGCCGCACCACGCTGCGTCCGCCGTCGCACCCGACCGCGTAATCGGCGCGCACGGTCTCGACGCTGCCGTCGCGGCCGCGCACCTCCACGTTGACCCCGTCGCCGTCCTGGCTCAGCCCGGCGACCTCGTGTCCGCGCAGGATCTCCACACCCAGTTCCAGGGCCCGCTCCTCGAGCAGCGCCTCGGTGCGTGCCTGCGCGAGGAACAGGGTGTAGCCGTGCCGGGAGTCCAGCCTGGAGAAGTCCAGATGGGTGGGGAGCTGGGCGAAGTGCCAGCCGGGCACCGTCCGGCCGAGCGGGAGGAACCGGTCGAGCAGCCCACGCTGGTCCATCAGCTCCACGCTGCGCGGGTGCAGGCTGAGCGCCCGCGAATCCCGCTGCGGTTCGGCGCGGCGCTCCAGGATCCGGGTCCGCACACCGGCCAGCGCCAGCTCGCACGCGAGCATCAGCCCGGTCGGGCCCGCACCCACGACGACTACATCGACGTTCATCGGAGTTGTCCTCCCACATTTAGTGAACGGCGTTCACGTGAACAATGTTCACTACAGGGAGGTCCATGAGCTCCCCGTCAAGCCCGGCGCGTGGGCGAGAGCAGCACGGTGAAGGGGCGTACAGATGTCGCGGTTCGGGTGATTTCTTGGTTCACATCACTCAGCGTGGCCACCCGCACCTACTCTGAACAGCAACGACGTCGGCACGCAGCGTTACTGTCCGGGCCGGGTCAGCGTCGGTCCGGACAGTGCGAGTGCGCGGAGGAGGGCGGCATGGACGACGGTACGGAGCAGCAGAGTTGGGACGACGAGAGCGGGGCGGTCCTCAGGGCGGTCGGCCGCCAGCTCAAGGCGTGGCGGGAGGCGGCGGGGCTCCGGCAGGCGGAGCTGGGGACGGCCATCGGGTACAGCGAGGAACAGGTCTCGTCGGTGGAACGCGGACGCCGAGCGCCGAAAGAGGCGTTCTTGGTCAGAGCGGATGACGTCCTGGGGGCGGGCGGCAAGATCTCCGCGATGCAGAGGGATGTGGAGGAGGCCAGGTATCCGAAGAAGGTCCGGGACTTGGCGAAACTGGAGGCAGAGGCGGTTGAACTCGGCGCGTACAACAGCTCAGTTATCCAGGGGCTGTTGCAGACGGAGGACTACGCGCGGGCACTGTTCGGCGGTCGGCGTCCGCTGCTCAGCGAGGAGGTCATCGAGCGGGCCGTCAGCGCCCGCATGGCCAGGCAGGAGTTCGTCGACAAGACGAGGACGCTGCCTGTTTTCAGCTTCGTACAGGACGAGGTGACCCTACGGCGCCCGCTCGGCGGCAGAATGGTGCACCGACGGCAGCTCGAACGGCTGTTGGAGGTCGGGCAGTTCCGAAACGTCGAGATCCAGGTGATGCCGACAGACCGGGAAGAGCATGCTGGCCTCACCGGCGGATTCCGGCTCTTCAAGCTCCGGAGCGGCGCCACCCTCGGCTACACGGAGGTACTGCGCTTCACCCGCCTGATCTCCGAGCCGAGGGAGGTGCAGTTCCTGGAGATGCAGTATGGAAGCATTCGGGCGCAGGCTCTTACTCCACGGGAATCGCTGGCCTTCATCGAGAAAGTGCTGGGAGAGACATGAGCATCGAGCCCAAGCTCGACTGGTTCAAGAGCAGCTACAGCAGCGCCGAGCCCGACTCTGACTGTGTCGAGGTAGCAGGCACCCCCAGCGCCATCCACGTCCGCGACTCCAAGAACACAACCGGTCCACAACTCGCCTTCGCGCCGGAGGCATGGGCAGACTTCGTCACGCACACAGCCAACCGCTGACCGCTCAGGTGGCACCGGGCATGGACTGGACGCTCGAAGTGGTCGTGGTCCCCGTCTCGGCCGTGGACCGGGCCAGGGACTTCTATCGCGACAAGCTCGGCTTCGAGGTCGACGTCGACGTCGACAAACAGGTCACCGCAGACATGCGCATCGTCCAGCTGACGCCTCCCGGCTCCGGGTGCTCGATCGTCATCGGTGAGGGCATCGGAGGCCCGGACGGCGGCCCGAAGCCCGGCTCCTACGCCGGGCTGCAGCTCGTCGTCGCGGACATCAAGGCTGCCCACGCCGAGCGCATGGCGCACCCCGGCCACACAGACATCGGCGGCCAGGGACGCGGAACCAACGCTTCCGCGCCCTCAGCCGCCGCATGAGGTGATCCGAGACCGCATCACGGTCAGGGCTGGGGCGGTTCTTCCCGGCGGTCCGAGCCGTACTGCTCCTTCAGCTTGTCCTGGCCGGTGTCGACCTGGCCGCTGTACTTGCTCTGGGTCTTGTCGTCGACGTGGTCACCCGCCTTGTCGACGCCCTTGTCGGCCTGTGCCTCATGCCCCTTGAGCATGCTCTTGAGCTTGTCCATCATGGACATTCGGTCATCCTCCTCGCGCATGGGCCCCCACACCTCCAGGGTCACCGCACACCACGCGCTTCGCATCCGCACGGACGGCCGGGCTCCTGTCGGGCCCGGCCGTCCGCTGCGTACGCCCGGCTACAGCACCGGCAGGTTCTTGCGGAGCTCGAAGGCCGTGACCTCGCTGCGGTACTCCTCCCACTCCTGCTTCTTGTTGCGCAGGAACTTGTACCGCATGGCACAGTCCTCGACTGATTCACGCAAAGGAGCCTGTGGCCTGCCGCGGAGCGGTCAACTCTGGTCGTTGTTGGTCACTGTGGGCCGCCCCTCGACGGCCCACAGACGGCCCGGCTCGGGCCCCAAGGGTTGCTTACGGCCCTTCATACGCGCTTGACTCGGGGGCATCCTGTTACGGACCAAGCCGCGGATCACTCAAGGGTGGCGCAATCAACGAAACGCGGGACAAGGACGCGCTACTTGGCCACACTTGGGCCCATGACGAATACCCAACGCCGCATCCTCTGGGGTGGCACAGTCGCCATAGGCATCCTGCTAATCGGAGCGGGCGCTTTTCTTGGCCTTGAGAAGGCAGAGAAACTGAGCGGTATTGCCAGTGCAGTCCTTGGCCTGATCAGTGTTTCGATAGGCATCTACCAGCTATTCAATTCGACCACCCCAAGTATCACACCAACGCAAACGCAACGCGGTGGAGATAATTCGGTCAACCTCCAAAGCGGAAATGACATCAACATCGGGGATAGCAACAGATTTGGACAGCCGTAGATGGGATGGGAGTACAGCAGGCAGGAATCCGGCGATGGTTCACTGAATCTTCAGGCTCGGCGAGACATCAACGTCGGACTTGGATATCGTGACGTCAAGGACATTGCCAAGGATACGGCCATGGAAGTCTTTCAGATGAACTTCGAAAGACTCTCTCGGGATGCACACAGCCTGGCCTATTCGCGAGCGTCAGAGTTTTTTGACAATTTCATGACCGAGGCGCTTATTCGAGATCCCAACATTCTCAACCATCTGCAAGATCCAGGCACTCAAGCGGCCATCCTTGAGGCGCAGTCTGGCTACGCGAAGACGGGCGACCGGGATCTGGGTGAAATACTGATTGAGATTCTGATCGAGCGAACTAGAAATGACGCACGAGACACTTCACAACTTGCCATGACTAGAGCACTGACGGTCGCCCAGAATATCTCCAAAGGCCATTTCTCGCTACTTTCATGCAATATGACACTTAAGCAGCTCAGTTTTTCCGAAATCGAGAGTGTTGACAGTCTAACGACACAGCTAGAAGGAGCCCTCTCCCCCTTCGTGGACGATCTATATAGAGTTGTGCCGACAGACCTTGACTACTTGACTGGACTCGGATGTGTCATTGCAACTGCTGGCTCTATGTCCCCCGGAAGGTACGTGGGAATCAACTATCCGGGACTTTTCACTAGAGGCTTCAATGATAAGGAGCTGGTTCACGCTGAGCTACTCATCGGAACACCACTAGTGAAACCCCTTGAGGGAGATCCAAGCCGGTATAAGATTGACGCCATTACGAGCCTTGAACTTCAACCCCTGATCGATTCCTACGACCTACATGATATTCACGATTTGGCGCTGGCGGCCTTGAAGGCCACGGTCCTAGATGAGCGGGAGATCGAGCGAAGGCTGATTGCCAGCAACCGGGCGCTGGAGTCAATTTTCAATCGCTGCACAAGCCTTGAACTCGACGGTTACGTAAACACAGCCATTGGATCGGCAATCGCCCATTCCAATATGCGACGAATCATTCCAGAATTCACATTGCCCTTCTCAAGCTTGTTGGGCTGAATCTGGCTCCGATTACTTTACTTCGTGCTTCCTCGGGCCTTTTTGGACAGTCGGATGCCTGGGACAGCGCGCACGATGGCTTGCGTTGGCCGTCCCCGGCCGTGGGAAGCTGAAGGTAGTGGGCCCACGAGCGTGATCATCGAAGGGGAGGCTGCTAAGTGCCGCAGGCCAGTCCGCGAGGAACGTACTTGCAGGTCTCTGAGGCTCTGCGTCAGAAGATCGAGGAGGGGGAGATTGCTGAGCAATTGCCCTCTCAAGCGAAGTTGATGAGCGCCTTTGGCGTGAGCCGCAGCACCATCGAGCGAGCACTCAGCGCGCTCAGGGGGAAAGGCGTGATCGAGTCCGTCCAGGGGGCCGGGTGGTACGTGGCGGGGACCGGCGACCGGCGTCCGCTGGTCGAGAGGGTGACTGACCTCCTGCGTGCCCACGGGGTCGAGGTCGGCGATCGCTTCCCCACTGAGCAGGAGCTGTGTGACCGGTTCCAGGCTTCGCGGACCGCGGTCCGTTCCGCCATCGCGCAGATGGAGGGGCAAGGCCTCATCGGCAAGGGGGCGACGCGAGGGCGCGAAGTTCGGGCTCTGCCGGTCGGTCAGAGGGGCCAGACGGCATGACGACAAGCGAGCGCACCGCGTTCGACGCCGCGGCGGCAAAGAGCATCTTGCGGAGGGCATGCGCCCTCGCCGACGTGGACCCCGACGGCATCGAGATGCTGCGATTCGGTGATCACGCCGTGTTCCGCATCGACGGCGGCCGGATCGTCTCGCGGGTGGGCCGCAGCCCCGACCGGCTGCCGTCTGTGCGGAGAGAGGTTGCCGTAGCGGGATGGCTCGCGACCGAGGAGTATCCGGCCGCGCGACTGGTCACGGAGGCGGAACAGCCTGTCGTCGTCGACGGGCACCCCGTGACCTTCTGGGAGGGGCTGGCCGACGGGGACACATACGCCAGTACGCGGGAGATGGGTGAACTACTAAGGCGACTCCATGAGTTGGAGCCTCCGACTTTCTCCCTGCCTCAGCTCCGCCCCTTCGACAGGGTCGAACAGCGTCTGGAACGCGCCGTGATCCCGGCCGAGACCCGCGGATATCTCACCTCTTTGGCAGAGGAATTGGCATCCGAGTACGACCGCCTACGGTTCGCCCTCCCGGCGGGTCCGCTGCATGGTGACTTCAACATCGGAAATGTCCTGCGCGACGCCAAGGGACGCCCAAAGGTCATCGACCTGGACGGCTTCGTGACCGGCCCACGGGAGTGGGACCTCATGCAGACGGCGATGTACTACGACAGCTTCGGCTGGCACACGGAGCGCGAGTACGCCGACTTCGCGGACGGCTACGGCTTCGACGTCCGACAGTGGTCCGGGTATGCCGTGCTCCGCAGCGTCCGCGAGCTGCTGATGGTCACGTGGCTCTCGCAGAACGCCGGCACGAATCCGCGCGCAGCCGACGAAGTCGAGAAGCGCGTAGAAACCCTGCGCTCAGGCGGCTCGCGCCGCGACTGGGCACCGTTCTAGGACTGTGCCCCGACCTGTCGCCAGAGGCGGAAGCCGCGGGCCTGGTCCGTGAAGTCGCGGAACTCCGCGGCCCGCTTCATGCCGGCGGTAATGCGCCCCTGGAACTCCTGCACATACTGCACGCAGCGCGCCGACTTCAGGCCCTCTCCCAGCCGCAACGCGCTCAGCGCGACGTCGAACCCTCGGCTGGCCTCGCCCTGATTGATGTACGCCTCTGCCTGCACCATCGTCGCGAAGAAGTCGCTGCGGTTGTTGAGGCCGTCGCCGAAGATGGAGCCCGCGCCCCGTTCCGTGGCCTCCACGGAGCGCCCCAGGTCGCGGAAGCAGTGCCCGAACTCGGCTGCCAGCTCCACTTCGTCGAAGTACGCGATATACGCCGGATCGCTGTCCGGTGTGCGCTGGCTGAGCTGACGTTCCGCCTCGGACAGTGCGAGGTCGCAGCCTCGCGCGTCGCCCAAGCGCGCCAGTGCTCGCGCCTCCATCGCGCGGAACTGCGCGGCCAGCGTCGGTGTGAGGCTCGCGGCTGGACCCGTAAGCGCGGCACGCGCCAGGGTCGCAGCCTCGCGGTAGCGCCCGACGAAGGTGGCCTGGTGGCTCATTGCGGAGAGGATGCTCCCGCCGAGCAGCTTGTCACCGGCTGCCTGTGTCATGCGAAGGGCCTGAATGAAGTAGCGCTGCGCGATGCCGTGTAGGCCGCTGTCGTACGACATCCACCCTGCGAGCAAGAGCGCTTCCGCTGTTGCGGAGTGGAGCTGCTTCCCTACGGCGTCGAAGTACTTGCCGTCGAGCATGGGCCGCACGTCGGTGTGCAGGTACTGAATAAGCGCGCGCCTTGCATGGCCCCCACCAAACTTGCCGTCAAGCATGCTGAACGCGTCAGCGGTCGAGCGCACCATGTCGACGTCCACGGCCCCAACGGACCGGCTGCCGGAACGCGTGAGTTCGCCGTCCGGCGGTGAGACGAGCCACTGCACGGACGCCTCGTTCCATGCGGCGGAGTCCGGCAGCGCTCGAACAAGCGGTTCGGCTTCCGCGAGATCGGCGCGCCAAAGGTCGGCCACAGTGGTGGTGACCGACTCGGGGCGGTCCGCGAAATCAAGGCCCAAGTCAGGCCGTACGGCCGAGACCGCCGCGTCACCCATCCCGATGTCGTCAATGGTGAGTCGGCGCCCCAGCTTCCGCCCGATGGTGTCGGCGATGAACCGTGGCATGTCGCCGCGCGGGATGGAGCCCTTGAGCCATCGACTCACATAGGTGTGATCACAGGTGATGTCCTCACCTGAGCGAGCGGCGGCCACGATCACCGAGCGAGCGAGCGACTTGTGCGAGAAGCCGCCTTCATCCATGAGCGCGGCCAGTCTGGCGTTCCGGTCTGCCATTGATCCCCCACGGAGCTGCCGAAGTCCCAGCTTGACGCACTGTCACTCTACGCAGGTCAGACCGGGCGGGCAGAGCGTTTGCACGTCGGAGTGCACGAGTGCACCCCCAAGTGCACGCTCCTGAAGTCCCTTCCCTTTGGCAATAGTTGAGTCACCGCCGCCAGGCAGATCGACGGTTCCGGGATCAAAAAAGCCAGAGCGCTTGACGACGCGGAATCGATCTGCCAACTTGAGTGGTAGGTAATACACACCACGCTTCGATGGTGTATGCGCCCGGAGGGCTCCGTGAAACGGGCTCGAAGGAAGCGTCCGTTCTTTGAGAACTCAACAGCGTGACGAGGTCACCGCCTCCTCAGTAAAGGCGGTCAGCGCGGCTCAGGGCCGCGCACACCCGATGGCCGCAAGGCCGATCAAGACGACTACGGCGCGCGGCCCCGGTGCTGTCACACCGGGGCCGCTGTTTGGGCCGTTCCACCTGAGAGGAGCACGACCCATGAAGCACATCGTCACTGTTCAAGCGGTTGTTACCGCCACCGAGTTGGACCGCGAGCCGACCGCCGCGGAGCTGGAGGCGATCGAGCGCGAGATGCCCGTCATCACGGCGGAAGTCGAGCTGCTGGACGCGCAGATCACGACGCTGGACCGTCCGGCGTCCGAGCTGGACGAGCGGCGGATCCGGCGGGCCCGCCGCAAGGTGCTTGCAGCCCGCCGGGAGCTCGCCAACCAGGCTGCCACGACGAGCGTGCCGGGGGTGGGGGCATGACGCCGATCACCCACACCGAACGGGCGCTGTTACTGCTGGCGCGGCTGCGGGTCGGTCTGGCGATCGCGGGTGTGGCCTGGCTGTTGGGCTACTCCCCGTCGATCTGCGGCCGGATCACGGTCGGCGTACTGGTCGTTGGCGTTCTCCTGCTGGACGCGGCGGCGGCCACCGTCCGCGAGCCGGTCACGGTCACCATCGGTCGACGCCCGCACGGGGGTGCCCGATGAACCGGAAAGGCAAGATCCTCCTCATCGCAGCGCTGATCGCGGTGGTCGGCATGGCCTTCCGGGTTTCCTGGAACGCGCTGCACGACGTGGCCAAGGCGGTAGGTGCCGACGCTGACGCGGCGACGCTGTACCCGTTCGTGGTCGACGGCCTGATGGCCCTGGCGCTGGTCGCCACCCTCGTACTCACGGAGCGAACCGCCAGGCGCTTCGCGCTGCGGGTGCTGGCTGGATACACGGTCGCGTCGCTGGTGCTGAACTACGTGCACGGCCTGGTGCCGGAGCTGCACGGTGCGTCGGTCGACTGGAGCCGACTGGCCGACTGGGACCCGGCGAACTACGCGCTGGTGCTGCTGGCCACGTCGCTTCCGGTCGGGTCGATCTACTTCGGCTCGGACCTGGTGGCGAAGGTCCTGCACCACCGACCCGGCACCACCACAGATGCTAAGAAATCGACTCAGGTCGATGGAAATCGGTCTACCCCTGATCTGGGGGAGTCGACTTCCGAGCCCCCGGCTGCGGTTGCCCCGCCCGCTCGTGAGCGCGTTCTGGAGGGTCTTGGGCTGCCGACCGAGCCGATTCCTGTAGTTGCGCACACACCGCGTCGGCCGACTGGTCGGGTACCGCAAGCGGCCCGCACGCCTCGACCGACCCGCACCCCCGAGCAGCTGCTCGCCGAGGCCCGGAAGGTAACGGCCGACTGGACGGACGGGCAGTTGACGGCGGAGGGCATCCGCAAGGCGGTGCGTACGTCGGCGGACAAGGCTCGTGGGCTGCGCGACACTCTGCGGGCTGAGCGCCGGGGCGGCACGGATGCGGCGGCTGCCTGATGTCCCCGGCGTTCGGCAAGTGCTTCGACCCGTCCGGGGCCCGGTTCGGGATACCGACCTATCCGTGGCGCTACGCCCCCGAAGGGCTGGCGACGCGACGGCAGTTACGGGCCCGTGGGCTGCGGCCCGGCGGGCAGGCCATCGCCGCGCAGGTGATGCGGCAAAACCGCCGCCGTGGCGGTGTGCAAGTCGCCTTCATGTACCGCCTCGATGCGGCCCGCCCGGTACGGCCCATGACCCCGGGCAAGCGCGCGGCGCTCGCCAAGGCGATGCTCGCGCGCCGCACCTGCCCCTCCTGCCGGACCGATGCCGGGTACTGCATCCCCGCCTCGCTCGGCATGTGCGTGACCTGCGCCTACCCCGAAGAACAGCGCACCGCCTGACCACCCCAACGCATTGAGGAGATCCACCGTGACCACCGCCACCGCGACCACGGCCTTCCACTACGTCATGACCGTGCAGACGGCCGATGGGACGCAGGGCACCTTCAGCGCCACCGTCGACCTCGACACCAGCCGCCCCGGTGCCACCCGCCACGACATCTACCAGCAGGTGCGGGCCTACGCGGCCCAGCAGATGGGGGCGGACCGGGTGACGGTCCTGCTCTTCACCATCGCGCCGAACCAGCTCTGACCTCGCACCACCACCCCACCACTTCGGGGCCCGGACGCCTGCCGGCCAAAGCGCCGTCCGGGCCCCTTCTCACTCCCAGAACAGGAGCAGTCCCATCGTGACCGAGCACGCTGCACGCTCCAACTCCACCCCCAACGTGGTGGACCTGAACGACTACCGCACCACCGGGCCCCGGATCATCGAGGGCACGGTCCTGGACAAGACCGACCCCTACCCCGACTTCACCTCGTTCGCCGACTTCGACGACGACCCGGCGGCCGACGCACCCCTGATCCCCGCCTGGATCCGCTCCAAGGCAGGGCGTCGGGCCCGTCTGCGGTACGTCCGCCGTCTGTCCGTGCGGGCTGCGCGACGCAACGTGCGCCGTCAGATGACGACGCATGGCACGCTGCCCCGGGCGTTCCGGGGTGCGCGGCGTACGCATGAGTGGGTGCGCGGTACGGAAGGCATCCGCGTCACGACAGCGGCCGACCGTGCGCACCACAAGGCCAAGCTCGCTCGCACGGCGGAGCGCAAGGCTAGGTGGACGCTGATGGATCGCGACATCGCCGCGAAGAAGGCCGACAAGGCCAAGGACGAGGCGGACCTTGCAGCGCTGGAGCACGCCAAGCTGAGGAAGGCCTCCCGTCGGGCAACGGCTCTTCGCGGCCTTGCCGCGTACGGGCCCATTGCCGCGCTGGAGACCGGTGGCTACGTCCTTGAGCGGGGTCTGGGCATGGCCGTGGCGACCCTGCTCACGGTGTCCGTGGCCGCGTGGCGCGGGCGCCGGTTGAATGAGGATGAGGCTGCGTTCTACGACGACCCGGACCGCTCGATCCTGGACCCGGGTATGACGCCGCGGGCGTTCGGCCGGATGCTGCGCGACGCCCTCGAAGAGGACCTGGGCGTGAAGGTCACCGACCTGCACGTCATCGCCCACGCCTGGGGCTTTGAGGCGAAAGTGCAGCTCAACAAGGCCAAGCCCGCCGACGTCACGGCCAAGCTCGATGACCTCGAAGCCGCCCTCATCGCCCGACCGGGCTCGCTGCTGTTGCAGCAGTCCGCCAAGGCACGCCCGCTGTTCACGCTGCGGGCTCTGGGTGAGAACCCGTGGGAGGGGCAGCAGCCCATCCCTTACCGCGCGCCCAAGTCGGTGTCCTGCCACGACAAGGCCGACCTGGGAGTGGAGCTGTCGCAGCGTCCGCTGCTGATGAACTTCCTGCGCACGAACGCGGTGTTCGTCGGCGGGCCCGGATCGGGCAAGTCCAACGCACTGCTCTCGGTCGCGGAGTATCTGACCGCGTGCCGTGACGCGGTGGTGTGGGACATCGACCTGGGCTCCGCCGGGGCCGGACTCGACCCCATCAGCGACGGCATCGCACGGCGGGCGACGAACAAGGCTGCTGCCCAGCAGATACTTGAGGACGCGCTCGCGATCTCCATCACCCGCCCCAAGCTGTTCAAGTCCCTGGGCATGGGCCGGAACTGGGAGCCGTCCGAGTCGCATCCCGCGATCTACCTCATCATCGATGAGTACCCGGCTCTGGTCGCGGCCGGTCTGTGGCCGCTGGTCGCGGAGATCATCCGGACCGGGCGTAAGAGCGCGGTGAACCTGGTCATGGCCGCGCAGGGCGCGACCAAGTCTTTCCTCGGCTCGGCCGACCCGGGCGCGGTACAGAACCGGGTAGCGCTGCCGTGCCGGCCGCAGGACGTGACGCAGCTCTTCGACGGCGGCGCGATCGGCGAAGGATGGGCGGCGCACAAGCTGCGACCGGCGGAGGGCAAGACCCTCAACGACGTGTCCGTAGCCTACGTACGCGGCGGCGACCACATCGAACCCGTGCCCAAGCGGTTCAACTACCTCGATGACGACAGCTTCGAGGCCCGCGGTGCCGAACGGAAGACGGCCGGTCTGGTCGCCGTCGACAGCGACTCGCTGACCATCGCCGCCGTGGACCTGGACGCCGAACTGCCCACCGGGGCAGACGCGTTCGAGAAGCGCATCCACGTGGTTGAGGACATCGAGGATGCCGAGAGCGCGGTGGAGCTGCCGGCAGTGCTGGCGGCCTCCATCGAGGTCCTGCAAGACAGCGGCGAGACCGCGCTGACCCCCGGCGATCTGCTGGCCGCGCTTAAGTCCCGTGACGCGGCAGCGTTCGGGGACCTCAACCCGATCACGTTGGGGCGCGGTCTCTCCAGCCTCAACGCGGGGGCCCGGCCGTGGGGCAACGCCCGGGGCGTCTACCTCTCCGACCTCCTCACCGCCGCTGCCACCTACCGGCGCGAGGCGGCGCAGAGCGCCTGAACCATCCGTCGGAGCATCCGTCCGCGCCGACAGATGAACCGTCGGAGCACCGACGGATCCGACACATCCTGCGACGGATCGAAAACCATCCCTGAGCTGCACAGACGATCCGTCCGACGGATCCGACAGATGCCGCACGCCACACCCCCTCCAACGCACGGAAACCCCCTCAGCGGGCCCCTCACGCCATGCGTCGGCACGGGGGCCCGCCTCACAGAAGGAGGCACCGCCATGACCCACCACGACCCGCCCGAGAGGTTAGCCCCGCACATACCCGCCGACATCTACCGCCAGGCCGAACGCGAAGGCCGCCCCATCATCGTCGTCGTCCAGGCCGCCCCGGCCGCCCGGACCGCGCACACCTACCTGGTCCCGCTCGGCCTCGGACTCGCCACCGCCATCGGAGTCGCGGGCACCGTCGCCGCAATCCTCGCGCTCTTCGAGTTCGCCATCCACACAGCAACCCTCATCGCCGGAGCCGCCGGACCCATCGGAATCGGCGGCCTCACCTTCAAGCTCACCCGCCCCAAGCAATGACGCCCGGGGCGGCCCCCACTCACGCCAATGACTTGGGGCCGCCCCGGCATCCAGCACTCTTCACAGAACTGGAGACAACCAGCATGACCCAACCGACCCCCATCCGGCGAGCAGCGCTGGAACTCGCCGCCTTAGGGCTGCCCGTGCTGCCCTTGCGGCGAGGCAAGGTGCCATTCGGCAACTGCCGCACCTGCGCCGACGGTGCCTGCGGCGGGCGCCCGAACATGAAGAGCGCGGGCACCTGCCAGTGCCCCACCGTCTGCCATGGATGGGCCGCAGCCACCACAAACCCCCGCGTCATCACCTCCCCCGCTTGGGCCCGGGCATGGCATGACGCTGTGGGCCTGGCCTGGCATCCGGGCGGGGCAGGACTGACCGTCGTCGACCTCGACCACGCCGAAGCCGTCACATGGGCGCGCGAGACCCTGCCCGCCACCCGCACTGTGCCGACGACGCGAGGGCAGCACCGGATCTACCGAGGCGCCATGCGCTCCGTGAACGCCGTCCGTGACGGCGTCGACATCAAGTCCACGATGGCCTACGCCCGGTGGCTCGGTCCCGGCACCGGCACCATGACGGCGTTGCCGACGGTCGTGCGCGCGCTGGCCGTGAAGGAACCCTCCACCGTCCGGCCAGCGCTGCATGCCATCACTGTGCCCGCACGGGCCGGGAACGGGGAGTGCCGCCATCGCACGCCCGCCTACCTGGACCGTGGCATCGCCATGGCCGAGCAGCGCATCACAGAGGCCCGTGACGCTGTCCACACCACCGTCTACCGGACCTTCCTCGCCGTGCTGTCTGCCCACGGCCGGTGCGGCTGCCTCACCGACGCCCACATCACCAGGCTGTTCACCGCCGCGCAGACCAAGGGCGAATCCCCCCGGCACTGCACCGACGCGTGGACCAACGCCCGTACCAGGTTGGGACTGTAGCCATGTCCGACGACGAGAAGACTCCCGCACGCGAGGTCATCGCCGACTACGCGCAACAGCACTTCCGGTACTTCCGCACCGCTGATGGGACGGTGTTCGCGCAGAAGAACGGCCACCCCGTGGCCCGTCCGATCCGCTCTCAGGGCACCTCGGGCAGCCACCGGCAGGAACTCATGGTCGGCCTCTTCCACGACGGGCACGGCGTGTTCAACGGGACCGCGCTCAAAGAGGCGCTGGACCTCATCGAAGCACTGGCGATGAGCCAGGACGTGCAGCCCGTCCACATCCGCGTCGCGCCGGGATTCGACGGCGCGACGTGGCTCGACCTGGGCCGCAACGACGGACAGTCCATCCGTATCCACCCCACCGCCTGGGACATCGTCACCCCCGACCCGCGCGAGGTGTGCTGGCGACGCACGCAGCTCACCGACGAACTCCCCCTGCCCGCCAAGGACACCGACGGCAAGGGCATCGACCTCCTGCTACGGCTGTGCAACTTCGCAGGCGCGGAGACCGAATGCCTGGCCGTCGCCTGGCTCATCGGCTGCCTCGGGCCGTCCGTTCCCGTACCCGCTCCCTTCCTCACCGGCCCCCAGGGTGCGGGCAAGTCCACCGGAGGACGGATGCTCGTCAGGATCATCGAAGGCATGAGCGGCGACCTGCGCCGTGCCCCGAAGGACGAAGAGAACCTGATCGCGGCTGTGGCAGCCGGATGGGTCACCGCACTGGACAACCTCTCCCACCTGGCCCCGGACCTGTCCGACCTCATGTGCTGCATCGTCACCGGCGCCGAGACCATCAAACGCGCCCTGTACACCGACGGCGACGTGGTCCGCGCCCGCTACCGCCGCCCCCTGCTCCTGACCGGCATCGACGTGGGCGTCATCCGGCCCGACCTCGCCGAACGCCTCCTCCCGCTCCGCCTGGAACGCCCCCGAGTGAGGCGGACCGAGGCCGAACTGTGGGCGGAATTCGAAGAGGTCCTGCCCGTCGTCCTCGGGTCCCTCCTCGACCTCACCGTCAAAGTCCGCGCAGCCGAGGCCGACATCCCCACCGATCTGCGCATGGCCGACTTCGCCCACCTGTGCGCACAGCTCGACGCGGCGACCGGCCTCGGAGCGCTCAACGCCTACCGGATCAGCCTGGACGACCTCAACGACGACGTCATCGAAGGCGACCTCCTCGCACAGACCGTGCTGAAGCACGCCGCCGACCTCGAACCGGGCGCGGAGTCGCGGATGGCCTCCGCCGAATGGCTCCACTGCCTCACCCGCCTCTACACCGGCGACGACTTCCGACCCCTGCCCAAGGGCTGGCCCACCACGGGCAAAGTCCTCTCCGACCGCCTCAAGCGTCTCCAGCCGACCCTCGCCGCCCGTGGCGTCCTCATCGACTGGGGCCGCACCAAAACGGCCCGCTACATCGAGATGACCCGACCCCCGGCCCCGGAGCAGGAGCCGATGCTCTGACCTGCGACGCCACGGCCGCCCTGTACAAGCAAGAGGAGCACCGCGGCCCGGACGTGCTCCTCTTGCTGTTCGGCGGCAACGCCGCCGCCCGATGGTCGCGCCGCGAAGCGGCTCCTTCTTCACGCCGTGAGGCGCAGCGCACCACAACAGACACCCCCTTCTCTTGTCCGAAGAAAAGGGACGCTGCGTCACCTGCGTCACCCAAGGACGGAAAACGGCCCGTGACCTGCCGCTACAGCGGTGACGCAGGACGGCCGTGGCTGCGTCACCCCGCGTCACCCGCGTCACCGATGACAGAGACCACGCGCGCCGGTGACACACCCCCGGGACCTCTGCGTCACTCAAAACCGCAGGTCAGCCGCGCAAATGACGCAGATGACGCGGTGACGCAGAATCCCGCACCTCGGACAGGCGCGAACTCCTGAGAAGCCCCCGAAGCCGACAGCAATGTGACTCAACTTCCGAGGAGCCCATGAGCCGAACCCGGCCCGCTCAACCCGACCCCCGCGCCACCCTCCGAGGCGGCCTACCCGACCGGTACCTCACCCCCGACGACATCGCCGAAATCTTCGACGTGCCCAAAGAGACCGTCTACCAGTGGCGCAAGAAGCGCACAGGCCCGCCCGGATTCCGCATCGGCAGACACCTGCGCTACGACCCCGGCGACGTCCACGCCTACGTCACCGAACGCCGCAAGACCGACGCCAGCGCCGCCTGACAAACCAGCACCCTCCATCCCCCAGGGAGGGCCGCCACCGGGCGGCCCTCCCTTCGTCGTCCCCGGAAGGGAAACCGCCTCATGGCAGGCCACATCCAAGACCGCTGGTACAAAACCGAACCTGGCCCTACCGGCAAAGTCGTACGGGTCAAGACCGAACGCCACGGCACCGGCATGCGCTACCGCGCTCGCTACATCGGCCCCGAAGGCACCGAGAAGAGCAAGTCCTTTCCCGACCGGCAGAAGCGCCTCGCAGAACAGTGGCTAGCCCACATCGAAGCCGACATGTCACGCGGGCAGTACATCGACCCTCGTGCCAGCCGGACCACATTCCGGGAGTACGCCGAGAGGTGGCTCAGGTCGCAGACAACTGACCTGAGCACGCGGACAACGGTGGAGGTGCAACTCCGCCGGCATGCGTTCCCGTACATCGGTTCTCGCCCGCTGGAATCGTTTCTGCCCGCCCACATCCGCGACTGGGTAAGCGAGCTGGAGCACGACCTCCCGGCGTCTTCGTACCGACGCGTCATCTTCGGCAGTGTCTCGGCTGTCCTGAGCGCAGCCGTCGATGACGCATTGCTCGCCAAGAATCCGTGCCGCGCCCGGTCGGTGCGCGCTCCGAAAGCTTCACCGCCGCGAGTGCAGCCGTGGTCTGCTGAGCGCATCTTCAGGCTGCGGGCCGCACTGCCGGAGCGGTATCGAGCGGTGATCGACCTGGGAGCCGGCTGCGGTCTGCGTCAAGGGGAAATCTTCGGCTTGCCGGCGGACGCAGTCAGCTACGCGTCTGGGTGGCTTCACATCGGCTGTCAGGTGAAGGTCGTCAACGGGCACCTGGTGTTCGCCCTGCCAAAGCGCGCCAAGGAGCGGGACGTGCCGCTGCCACCGCGAGTGGGGCACGCGCTCAAGGCTCACCAGGAGGCGTTTCCGCCAACGGAGGTCACGCTGCCCTGGGAGCGGCCGGACGGTCCACTCGTCACGAAAGCGCTGCTGTTTTCACTCGTGGGTGGAGGTGCCGTCCGACGAACAGACTTCAATACACGCGTATGGAAGCCCGCGCTCGTGGCGGCCTGCGTCATCCCGCAGCCGGCGAAGGGCAAGCGGCACGCGTCAGCGCGCGAGCACGGCATGCACGCACTTCGGCACTTCTACGCCTCGGTCTTGCTGGACGCAGGCGAGAACATCAAGGCTCTCAGCTCGTACCTCGGTCATACGGACCCGGGCTTCACCCTCCGGACCTACACGCACCTGATGCCGAGCAGCGAGGGGCGTACGCGGCAGGCCGTGGACAGCATGTATGAGCTCAGTAGTGGTCACTCCCGGCCCGCATCCTAGGATCCGGTTTCCAGGGCTGATGTCAGAGTCGGGAGCAGCAGGGTGTTTCCCTAAACGCTCCCGCCTCTTGAGCCACAGCCCTATCATGACGCGTATGTCTGATCGCCCAATTCCCTCTCCCAGTAGCGATGACGTCATCAGCGCTCTAGAGCGCACCGGGTTCCTACTTGAACAGCGCGTAGCACGCAAGGTCAGAGAGTTTGGCTTCTCAGTGACTACAGGGAGAGCATTCGAGGACCCCCAGGAGGGTAAGTCGCGAGAGGTTGACGTATTCGCGATAAGGAGGGTTTTCGGCGACTCGAACCTGGACGTGCAAGTGACCGCGCAAATAATCATTGAGTGCAAACAGTCGACTGGCCCCTACGTGATTCTTGGAAGGTCACCCAATCAAGGCGAGAAATCAGCTCCCCCACACTCACACACCATGCCAGTAAAGGTTGTTGGATGGTACGGCATAAAAGACGGGAGACCCACCTACTATTCTGGTCTTCCGACATGGAACTGGCTGGAGTTTAATGATCTTCCGCACAGCCCTAATCGTGACGAAAAGAAGGGGATTCAGCTAGTACGGCTTCACCTGAATGGCAAGAGGTGGCAGGCAGATAATGCCTCGATATTCGAATCCCTAACTCTTCCACTCATGAAGGCGGTGGAGGCTTTTAGGCCGCCGCGAGACAAACAAAAGCCGCCTTCTTATGCCCACCTGAACCTATGCTTCCCCGTTGTAGTTACCAGTGGCGAGCTATATTACGTGGACGGTGAGGAGAATACTCCAACGGCAGAGCCAGCGGATTGGGTGGCGCTCGATAGAGACATCAAAATGCAGTCCATGACAGGTCTCTTCAATATGGATGTAGTTACCTTCTCTGCACTAGATCGCTACCTCCGCGACCGAGTACTCTCCTTCTGCGAGGAGGTGGGCAGAGAAGTGGCCAAAGACCCCGCGAGACTGAGGATGGATACGATCGAGCCGCCCCCTGGGCACCCCTGAGACAACAGACGGTGCGACGCAACACGGCCCAGAGACGGCCCATGACCGCTGAGACGGCTCCGGGCCGATGGCGCGCCGCCACCGGCTCGGAGCCGTTGTCATGCCAGGTAAGGGCTCTGACCTGCGCCTACAGCACCGGCAGGTTCTTCCTCAGCTCGAAGGCCGTGACCTCGCTGCGGTACTCCTCCCACTCCTGCTTCTTGTTGCGCAGGAAGAAGTCGAAGACATGCTCGCCCAGCGTCTCGGCCACCAGCTCGCTGCGCTCCATCAGCGCGATCGCCTCACCGAGGTTCTGCGGCAGCGGCTCGATCCCCATCGCCCGGCGTTCGGCGTCCGAGAGCGCCCACACGTCGTCGTCCGCGCCGGCCGGGAGTTCGTAGCCCTCCTCGATGCCCTTCAGGCCCGCCGCCAGCAGCACCGCGTACGTCAGATACGGGTTGGCGCCGGAGTCGATCGAGCGGACCTCGACGCGCGCGGAGCCCGTCTTGCCCGGCTTGTACATCGGGACGCGGATCAGCGCCGAGCGGTTGTTGTGGCCCCAGCAGATGTACGACGGGGCCTCGCCGCCCGCGCCCGCGCTGCGGGCCGAGCCGCCCCAGATGCGCTTGTAGGAGTTGACCCACTGGTTCGTCACGGCCGAGATCTCCGCGGCGTGGGTGAGCAGGCCCGCGATGAAGGAGCGGCCGACCTTGGAGAGCTGGTACTCCGCGCCCGACTCGTAGAAGGCGTTCCGGTCGCCCTCGAAGAGGGAGAGGTGGGTGTGCATCCCGGAGCCGGGGTGCTCGCTGAAGGGCTTCGGCATGAATGTCGCCTGGACACCCTGCTCCAGCGCGACCTGCTTCATCACCAGGCGGAACGTCATGATGTTGTCGGCCGTGGAGAGCGCGTCCGCGTACCGCAGGTCGATCTCCTGCTGGCCCGGCGCGCCCTCGTGGTGGCTGAACTCCACCGAGATGCCCATCGATTCGAGCATGGTGATCGCCTGCCGGCGGAAGTCCATGCCGACGTTCTGCGGGGTGTGATCGAAGTAGCCGGAGTTGTCCGCGGGGGTGGGGCGTGTGCCGTCCAGCGGCTTGTCCTTCAGCAGGAAGAACTCGATCTCGGGGTGGGTGTAGAAGGTGAAGCCCAGGTCCGAGGTCTTGGCCAGGATGCGCTTGAGGACGAAGCGCGGGTCGGCGAAGGACGGGGAGCCGTCGGGCATGAGGATGTCGCAGAACATCCGGGCCGTGCCGGGGGCCTCGGCGCGCCACGGCAGGATCTGGAAGGTGCTCGGATCCGGCTTGGCGATCATGTCGGATTCGTAGACTCGTGCGAAGCCCTCGATCGCGGAGCCGTCGAAGCCGATCCCCTCGTCGAAGGCCTGCTCCAGCTCGGCGGGAGCCACCGCGACCGACTTCAGAAAGCCGAGCACATCGGTGAACCACAGGCGCACGAAGCGGATGTCGCGCTCCTCGAGCGTACGGAGCACAAACTCCTGCTGCTTATCCATTTCCACCCATCCTTGCTGGTCAAGCCGCCTGCTCCGTACGAGCATGCCACCCACGCGTTTCAGGCGCGTTGCGTACCCCGTCCAATGGCCGCTGTACCGGCTGAGCCCATTGTGGGTCAGGACGTGCCCTGAGACGACCCTGAGGGTCCGCCGATAGCTTGCTTACGGGCGTTTCCCAGCGATTACCGGCCCCCGTATGAGGTGCCGGGCGCGCCCGCACACTACGATCTGCGGCCATGGGGGGTTCGCGGCTCAACCACATCGCGCGCACCGCGCGTCCCATGGCGCTGCTCAGTGCCGTGGCGACGCTCCTCGGCGCGCTCTTCATCTGTACGAGCCCGGCCGCGACCCCCTCCGGCCCGCACCACACACGCGCGATCTCCGCGAAATCCGCGATCTCCGCCTCGGACGTCGAGACCGCGTACACCTGCCCGTACGACAGGGGCGCCTGCGGGCTGCTGCCGCTGGTCAGGCCCGCCGTGCTCACCGCGCCGCCGCTGGACGCCCCGCTCGATGCGGGGGCGCAGCCCCCGCACCTCGGTCCCCCGCCGCCCGCCTCCCGGCTGCCCCGCTCGGAAGCGCTGCCGCGCGCCCCGGGCCTTCACGTTCTTCAAGTGCTGCGGACGTAGCAGGCCCCGCCTCCCCCCAGCCCCTTGATCGCCGCAGACTTCACGAAGGACGACACCACCATGGCTTCCCGCAACAACGACCGCCGGGCCCGAATAGAGCAGATGCGCCGCGCCGAACAGGCCCGCGAGCGCCGCGGCCGCATCATCACGATCGCCGTCAGCGGTGTCGTCGTGGCCGGTCTCGTCGGCTTCGGCGTCTTCGTACTCAACAAGGAGTCGGAAAAGAAGGAGCAGAAGGTCGCCGAGGCCAAGGCTCCCGTCACCGGTGAGAAGACCTGGGACGCGAAGAAGCTCGGCCGCAAACACGTCGACAAGGCGGTCAGCTACCCGATGAAGCCGCCGGTCGGAGGCGACCACAACCAGGTGTGGATGAACTGCAACGGCGACGTCTACAAGGAGCCGGTCCCCGACATGAACGCCGTGCACTCGCTCGAGCACGGCGCGGTCTGGGTGACCTACAACGACAAGGCTCCGGCCACAGACGTGACCAAGCTGAGCGAGAAGGTGAAGAAGACGACCTACTCGCTGATGAGCCCGGTCAAGGAGCAGGCCGGCGCGATCATGCTGAGTGCCTGGGGCAAGCAGCTCACCGTCGACAGCGCGGACGACCCGCGCGTGAGCCAGTTCTTCACCAAGTACGTGCAGGGCGCGCAGACGCCGGAGCCGGGTGCGGCGTGCACGGGCGGGCTGGGCGCTCAGTGACCCGTCCGCCCCGTACGCACTGGGCGGCGATCACGGCGGTCGTGCTCGCCCTGCTCTTCGCGGGGGCCGCCACGGTGGCCTCCGCGGGCGGCGGCGAAGACGCCAAGTCCCGTACTCCGACGCCGACGGCGGCTTCGGCGGACGCGGGCTTCGCGCGCGACATGGCGGTCCATCATCAGCAGGCGGTGGAGATGTCCTTCATCGTGCGGGACCGTACGCAGGACGACGAGGTGCGACGGCTCGCGTACGACATCGCCAACACCCAGGCCAACCAGCGCGGCATGATGCTGGGCTGGCTTGATCTGTGGGGTCTGCCCAAGGTCTCCGCGGACAGCGAGCCGATGGCCTGGATGCAGAAGGACGAGCACGGCGCGCACTCCGGACACAGCGCCGGGCATCAGGCCAAGGACGGCTCGCTGATGCCGGGCATGGCGACCAATGCGGATCTGGCGCGGCTCGGAAAGGCCAGTGACAAGCAGGCCGAGATCGAGTATCTCCAGCTGATGATCAGCCACCACAACGGCGGGATCACCATGGCCGAGGGCTGTGTGAAGCTCTGCACCGTCGATACGGAGCGGAGTCTCGCCCAGGGGATGGTGGACGCCCAGCACTCGGAGGTCGACCTGATGGTCGACCTGCTGCGCAAGCGGGGCGCTGAAGCCCGCACCTGAGCACCTGAGCACCAGAGCACCTGAGGTCCTCGCCTGATCTCGTATCAGGCGTCCGCCCCGGTCGGCCGCCAGCTGATCCGGGGCGGACGGACGGCCGCGCAGAGCGGCATGCCCTGCCCGTCCGTCAGCCCGAGCCAGGTTTCGACCGCGCCGCCGGACAGGGCTTCGTCGGGCAGGTCGGCGAGGAAGAGCTTGGCCCGCCGGAACATCGCGAACTCACCGCCCGGCGGCAGCTCGCCCCAGGTCAGATAGACGAAGCGCTCACCCCGCCGCCCCTGGACGTACGGGCCGCGGAAGTCGGCGGTGCCGTCGGACGCGGTGACCGTCTCGACGGGGATCTCGAAGACCGCCTCGGCCGCGTCGGCCGGCACCAGCTGGTCGGGCTCCCTGCCGCGCTGCGTACCTACGTGAATGTGGCGGTATTCGCCGCACGCGCTGCCGGGCAGCTCGCGGCCGGTGATCCTCAGGGTCAGCAGTGCCATGCCCAAGGCTCCTTCCACGTCTTCGGGCCGTGTTCGGGTCGGCCCCGCGTCGGCCCCCCGTCGTCCTCGCCTCGTCCTCGCCTCGCAGCGGTCGCGTACTCCGAACGGCCCAACGACAATGGGTGCGCTGGGGGGCATACCGGACGCAGGAGGTAGGACCCATGACCACCGCCAAAGACATCATGCACCCCGGGGCTCAGTGGATCCCCGCGCACGAGACCCTCGACCGTGCGGCGCAGCTGATGCGCGAACTGAATGTGGGTGCGCTGCCCATAGCCGACGCCGACGAACGACTCTGCGGCATACTCACCGATCGCGACATCGTGGTCGGCTGTGTGGCCCTTGGACACGACCCCGCACAGATCACCGCGGGCGAAATGGCCAAGGGCACGCCGCGCTGGATCGAGGCGGGCGCCGACGTGGACTCGGTGCTGAACGAGATGGAGGGCCACCAGATCCGCCGGCTCCCGGTGATCGAGAACAAGCGGCTGGTAGGCATGATCAGCGAGGCCGATCTGGCCCAGCATCTGAGCGACGAGCAGATCGCCGAGTGGGTCGAGCGGGTCTACGCCCACCGCTGAGGAGTACCGGAGCCTGCCCGGACCTCTCGTAGGGCTTGCCCGTCACCGCCGGCCCCTGGCAGGTCGAGAATCGCCCGGGCCACCGCGTCCGGGCGGTCCAGCATCATCAGATGCCCCGCCGGTGCGACCGCCTCGAAGCGGGCGCCGAGCTGCCGGGCCAGTGCGCGCTGCCGCTCGATCCAGCGTTCTCCGCCGGCTGCCGCGGCGAGCACCGCGACCGGGGTGTCCGGCAGAGCGTGGTGCTCGCGCAGGGCGAGGAGTTCGGCGGCGACCGCGAGGTAGTGGGTGTTCTCCAGGAGCGCACCCTGCAGCACCCGGGACGTGGCGTAGCAGCGGCGTACGAGGGCGGCGGGGGCCGGGTCACCGCCGGCGGTGCGGGAGAGGCGGACCACGGCGCGACGGGTGAGGGGCCCGAGGGCGGCGGGCGCGCCCACGGCGGACAGGGCGGCACCGACACCGCGTGCCACCGCCGTGCGGACCGCGGGCGCGGCGGGCACGCGCGCGTGCTCCTCGACGCTGGAGTCGACGAGCACGACAGCAGCGGTACGGGCGGGGTGCAGACGGGCGAAGGCCTCCGCGTGGAACCCGGCGATCGAGTGCCCGACGACGACGGCGGGTCCGTCCAGGCCGAGCGCGTCCAGTACGCCCGCGATGCGGTGGCCCTCCCCGGCTGCGGACGGCGGCACGGCCGCCGGGCCACTCAGCCCGTGGCCCGGGCGGTCGAAGCGGACGACGGTGAGGTGTGGGGCGAGCAGCGGCACCACGGGGTCCCAGTCGAACCAGCTCATCGCGAGCCCGGCGCTCAGTACGCAGACCGGGCCGCTGCCTTCGACGACCACATGGTGCGGTACGCCTCCCACTCGTACAAAGGTCACCCGTCGCTCCTTCGCCCCCTCCCGCGCCAGGGACAGCGCGAGCACCGACGGTCAGCCTGCCACGAAGAGCACTTGGAGCCGTTGCCCGGCCCCCCAGTGACCAGGTGCCGCCGGGGGCGGCGCGGACACTTCCGCACATTGTGGGCTCATAAGGGCGGGTCGCCTGTTGACGTATACCGGGTGGGGGTAGGCTGCGGATCATGGTCATCGGTCGGCGTGCGCGGTTCGGACAGCTGCTGCTGTTCGTGGCGCTGCTGTTCGGGATCGCCACGATGCACACGGTGGGCCCCCCGGTGCCGGGTCACGGTGGCGGTGCGCAGGAGCACGGTGCGCAGGAGCACATAGTGCCGTCCTCGGCGGTGGAGCACACCGTCTCGTCCTCGGCGGTGGACATGACGCCCCCTGGGGGCGACCACGCCGCCGGTCCCGTGGGCCTGCCGAACACCGGACCGGAGTTGCCGGGCATAGGCACGGACCCGATGACCCTGTACCTCGCCGTGCTGGACACCGTCACCCTCGTCCTGCTGACCGCGGGGCTGCTGCGGACCGACCCCGTCGCTCTGCTCGCGGCCTGGCACGCCCGGATACTCCGCGCGCTCTGGCCCAACCCGCTTCCCCGCAAGACCCTCCTCGCCAGGCTGTCGGTGCTGCGGATCTAGAAGTGCGCCCGGCTGCCTGGGAACCTCCCCGCTCCGAGCGGTGTACCAGAAGCAGCAGACGCGCCCATCTGCCACGCATCACCACACACCACGAGGTGCATTCAGCCATGCGCGCTCACCACACGCGCCGCGCCGTGCTCGGCGCAGCAATCGCCGCCGCAGGTACGGGAGTTCTGGCCGGCTGCTCCGACTCGTCGGGCACCGGCCACGGATCGATGAACCACGGGGGCAGCACTCCGACGGCGACTCCGCAGGACTATGTCGCCCCCGACACCCCGGAGGGCTATGTCGCCCCCGACGGCCCGGAGGTCCTCGGGTACGAGGAGGCGCGAGGCTCCGGCCCTGTCCGCAGCTTCAAGCTGACCGCCACGGCCACCCCGCTGGAGCTCGGCGGCGGCCGGACGGTCAAATCGTGGGCGTACGGAGACCGGCTGCCGGGCCAGGAGGTACGACTCACGGCCGGTGACACCCTCTCGCTCACCCTCGCCAACAACCTGCCGCAGGAGACCTCGCTGCACTGTCACGGCATCTCCATGCGCAATGACATGGACGGGGTGCCGGGTGTGACGCAGCAGCCGATCCGCCCGGGCGCGGAGTTCACGTACCGCTTCGTGGCCGCCCACCCCGGCACGTACTGGTTCCATCCGCACTCGGGTGTGCAGCTGGACCGCGGTATGTACGCCCCGCTGATCGTGGAGGACCCGAAGGAGCCGCTGTCGTACGACAAGGAGTGGGTCATCCTCCTGGACGACTGGGTGGACGGGGTCGACGGCTCCACGCCGGACTCGGTGCTCGCTGAACTCCGCAAAGGCATGGACCACGGCTCCGGGCACCACGGCCACGGGAGTGGCACACCGTCCGGGTCGGCAACGGCGACGGCATCGGGATCGCCGTCGCCGGAGTCCCGCCCGTCCGGCCCGCCCCGGCTGCTGAGAGGCACCAAGAGCAATCTGCTCGGCGGTGAGGCGGGCGATGTCGCCTACCCGCACTACCTGATCAACGGGCGTACGCCGGACGACCCTTCACAGTTCATCGCCAAGCCCGGCGACCGCATCCGGCTGCGCATCATCAACGCCGGGGGTGAGACGGCCTTCCGGGTGGCGCTCGGCGGCCACCGGCTGACGGTCACCCACACCGACGGCTTCCCCGTCCTCCCCACCGAGACCGATGCCCTGCTCGTGGCCATGGGCGAGCGGTACGACGTGCTGGTCACCGCCGAGGACGGGGTCTTTCC
This sequence comes from Streptomyces sp. NPDC002868, assembly GCF_055563295.1. Taxonomy (NCBI): domain Bacteria; kingdom Bacillati; phylum Actinomycetota; class Actinomycetes; order Kitasatosporales; family Streptomycetaceae; genus Streptomyces; species Streptomyces sp. NPDC002868. The sequence goes on from NZ_JBVHDR010000003.1 coordinate 612,648, forward strand.
GCTCACCGCGCTCGCCGAGGGCAAGAAGGCCTCGTCGATGGCCGTCCTGCGCACCGGCGGAGGGGAGCTCCCCGCGCCGTCCGTGCGTCCGGCGGAGCTGGACCGCAAAGTGCTGAAGTCGGCCGCCCGCCTCAAACCCGACGAGTCCGTGGCCTTCTCCCGGCGCAGGCCGGACCGCATCATGCGGATCAAGCTGACCGGTGGGATGGAGCGGTACGACTGGGCCTTCGACGAGGAGCCCTACTCCCCGGACCGCCTCTATTCGATTCGCGACGGCGAGCGGGTCCGCATGGTGTTCATCAACGCCACGGATATGTGGCATCCCATCCATCTGCACGGCCACACCTTCGCCCTGGCGGGCATCAACGGGTCCGGCGCCCGCAAGGACACGGCGGCGGTGCTGCCGCACCGGAAAGTGACCGTGGACTTCGACGCGGACAATCCGGGCCTGTGGATGCTGCACTGCCACAACATCTACCACTCGGAGTCCGGGATGATGACGACCGTCGCCTACCGCGCGTAGACCCTGGGGCGTGGGGCGCACCACACCTCCCCGCCAGGACATCGCGTCAGACAGACGATTACACTGGGCCGCGTGCCTCAACTACGCCTCGCTCTGAATCAGATCGACTCGACCGTCGGCGATCTCTCCGGCAACGCCGAGGCGATCGTGCACTGGACCCGGCACTCCGCCGAGCAGGGGGCGCATCTCGTCGCCTTCCCCGAGATGGTGCTGACCGGCTACCCCGTGGAGGACCTGGCCCTGCGGTCGTCCTTCGTGGACGCGTCCCGGGCCGCCCTGCGCGCCCTCGCCGTTCGGCTGGACGACGAAGGGTTCGGCGAGCTGCCGGTCATCGTCGGCTACCTCGACCGTTCCGAGCGGGCCCAGCCCCGCTACGGCCAGCCGGCCGGCGCGCCGCAGAACGCAGCCGCCGTGCTGCACCGCGGCGAGGTGGTGCTGAGCTTCGCCAAGCACCATCTGCCCAACTACGGCGTCTTCGACGAGTTCCGCTACTTCGTGCCGGGCGACACCATGCCGGTGATCCGCGTGCACGGCGTCGACGTGGCGCTGGCGATCTGCGAGGACCTCTGGCAGGACGGCGGCCGCGTCCCGGCCACCCGGTCCGCCGGGGCCGGGCTGCTCATCTCCATCAATGCCTCGCCGTACGAGCGCGAGAAGGACGACACCCGCCTGGACCTGGTGCGCAAGCGCGCCCAGGAGGCCGGCTGCACCACCGCGTACCTCGCGATGATCGGCGGACAGGACGAGCTCGTCTTCGACGGCGACTCGATCGTCGTCGACTCCGCCGGTGAAGTCGTCGCGCGCGCCCCGCAGTTCGCGGAGGGCAGCGTCGTCCTGGACCTGGAGCTGCCCGCGGCTTCCGCCGAGCCGCCGACCGGAGTGGTCGACGACGGGCTGCGCATCGAGCGCGTCGTCATCTCCGAGGAGCCGCTGCCCGCGTACGACGCCGAGCTGTCCGGCGGCTACGCCGACCGGCTCGACGACGACGAGGAGGTCTACTCCGCGCTGGTCGTGGGCCTGCGCGCGTACGCCGCCAAGAACGGCTTCCGTTCGGTGCTGATCGGGCTGTCCGGCGGCATCGACTCCGCGCTCGTCGCCGCGATCGCCTGCGACGCGCTGGGCGCGCAGAACGTGTACGGCGTCTCCATGCCGTCGAAGTACTCGTCCGACCACTCCAAGGGCGACGCGGCCGAGCTGGCCCGGCGTACCGGGCTCAACTTCCGTACCGTGCCGATCGAGCCGATGTTCGACGCGTACATGAGCTCGCTCGGCCTGACCGGTCTCGCCGAGGAGAACCTCCAGTCGCGGCTGCGCGGCACCACGCTGATGGCGCTCTCCAACCAGGAGGGCCACATCGTGCTCGCGCCGGGCAACAAGTCCGAGCTGGCGGTGGGCTATTCGACGCTGTACGGCGACTCCGTCGGCGCGTACGGGCCGATCAAGGACGTCTACAAGACGACGGTCTTCCGGCTTGCGCAGTGGCGCAACCGCGCCGCCGAGGAGCGCGGCCAGACCCCGCCGATCCCGGAGGCGTCCATCACCAAGCCGCCGAGCGCGGAGCTTCGCCCCGGCCAGGTCGACACCGACTCGCTGCCGGACTACGACGTACTGGACCGGATCCTGGAGCTGTACGTCGACCAGGACCGGGGCAAGGACGCGATCGTCGCGGCCGGCTTCGACGAGGAGCTGGTGGCGAAGACGCTGCGGATGGTGGACACGGCGGAGTACAAGCGGCGCCAGTACCCGCCGGGCACCAAGATTTCGGCGAAGGGCTTCGGCAAGGACCGGCGGCTGCCGATCACGAACCGCTGGCGGGAGACGACGACGCACTGACCTGCTGCTCCGCGGTACGGGGGCTTCCTGCGGCGATCACGCGGGATGCCCCCGTTTCCGTACGGTCCAGCAGGCCCGCCGTCACCGCGATCGCCAGACCGGCGGCCGCCAGGACCGCGCCGACCAGGGCCGGGGAGCTCCAGCCCCAGCCGGCCGCGATGGCCGCGCCGCCGAGCCAGGCGCCGCCCGCGTTGGCGAGGTTGAAGGCCGAGTGGTTGGAGGCGGAGGCCAGCGTCGGGGCGTCCTGCGCCTTCTTCATGACCAGCATCTGGAGCGGTGTGGTGGTCATGAAGCCGACCGCGCCGAGCACCACGACCGTCACCAGGGCCGCCCACTGGATGTGCACGGTGAACCGGAAGGCCACCAGCACCAACGCAAGCGCGGCCAGCGAGCCGTACAGCGTGGGGCGCAACGCCCGGTCGGTCAGCGGGCCGGCAGCCAGCGCGCCGAGCGTCATGCCGATGCCGAAGAGGGCGAGGACCAGGGTCACGGAGGATTCGCCGAAGCCCATCACCTCGGTCGTCATGGAGGCGAGGTAGGAGTACACCGCGAAGACGCCGGCGAAGCCGAACACCGCGGTGAGCAGGCCGAGTAGCACCTGCCGGTTGCCGAGTGCGCGCAACTCGCGGCCCACGCTCTGGTGCGCGTCGACGGGTACGTACGGAACGAGCCGGGCGAGCGCGGCCATCGCGACCAGGCCGATCACCGTGACGACGAGGAAGGTGGCGCGCCAGCCGAGGTGCTGGCCGAGGAGCGTGGCGGCCGGTACACCGACGATGTTGGCGACCGTGAGGCCGAGGAACATCGTGGCCACCGCGCGCGCCTGCCGCCCGTCCGCGACCAGCCGCGCCGCGACGACCGCGCCGACGCCGAAGAAGGCGCCGTGCGGCAGCCCGGCGAGCACGCGGCCCGCGATCAGCCAGCCGAAGCCGGGGGCGAGGGCGGATGCCAGGTTGCCGACCGTGAACAGCGCCATCAGCAGCAGGAGCATCCGCTTGCGCGGGACGCGGGAGCCGAGGGCGGTGAGCAGCGGGGCGCCGATGACGACGCCGATCGCGTACGCCGATACGAGGTGGCCGGCCGTGGGGACGGAGGTGTTCAGGTCGTCAGCGACATTGGGCAGCAGGCCCATCATCACGAACTCGGTGGTGCCGATGCCGAAGGCGGATACGGCGAGCGCGAGCAGCGCGAGGGGCATGGAGGTGCCTTTCCGAAGTTAGTTCTCCTTCGAAACAAATGCTCGCACGCGGATTGTTCCCACGAATGAACGGGTGGTTGCCGTCACATAGCTGGGGACTCCGCCCCCAGACCCCCGCGCCTCAAACGCCGGCGAGGCTGATTCTCGGGGCTCCGCCCCGGACCCCGCTCCACGGCCGAAGGCCGTACGGGGGTCTGGGGGCTTGCCCCCAGTTCGGGAAGTGGGGGTCCCCCCACGCCCGCCAGGGCGTAGGGGGAGGGTCGGGTAAAGGTCACATCTTGATGCGCGCCGCGATCGGCAAGTGGTCGCTGTCCGTCTGCGGCAGCGTCCAGGACGAGACCGGCTCGACGCCCCTCACCATGATCTGGTCAATGCGCGCCATCGGGAACGACGCGGGCCAGCTGAAGCCGAAGCCGTCGCCCGCCGCGCCCTGCGTCGAACGCATCTGGGAGGTGACCGCGTTCAGCGAGCGGTCGTTCATCGTGCCGTTGAGGTCGCCGAGCAGCACGACCTTGCCGACCCGCTCGCGGGCGATGGCCTCGCCCAGCGCGTCGGCGCTGTTGTCGCGCTGGCTGGCGGTGAAGCCGGCGTTGAGCTTGACGCGTACGGACGGCATGTGCGCAACGTAGAACGCGACCGCGCCCTGCGGCGTCTGCACGGTGGAGCGCAGGGCGCGTGTCCAGCCCAACTGGATGTCCACCGGCGCGGTGTCGGTCATCGGGTACTTGCTCCAGAGCCCGACCGTGCCCTCCACCGCGTGGTACTTGTACGTCCCTGCCAGCGCCTGTTCGTACGTGGAGACCTGACCGACCGGCAGCTCCTGCAGCGCGACCACGTCCGCGCCCGAGGCGGCGACCTGCTTGGCGGTGCCCGCCGGGTCGGGGTTGCCGGCGTTGACGTTGTGCGTGGCGACGGTCAGATCGCCGCCTGCGCCCGACTTGTCGTTGAACAGCAGCCCGCCGAAGAGGTTCAGCCAGACGACGGCCGGGAGCAGCAGGGCGATCAGCGCGGTGGCCGAGCGCCGCAGCACGGCGACGACGAGGATCACCGGGATGAACACGCCCAGCCACGGCAGGAACGTCTCGGTGAGGCTGCCCAAGTTGCCGATCCGGTTGGGGATCTGCGCGTGCAGGATCATCAACAGGGCGATGAAGACGGCGAAGCAGGCGAGGACGACGCCGCGCCGCCAGATGCCGCGGTCGCCGCGGTCTCCGCGCCAGCGCTGGAGCAGGCTCCGGACCCGTGCTCCGGTCCGCCCGGCCTCGGGGCTGCCGTTGGTGCCGTTGGCGGTCTCCGTCTTGTACGCCTGCGCCATGGAGCTGTCCTCACTGCCTTGCCGTCACGCCTCGCCGTCGACACTAGGCGATGGGAGGTGTTCCTCGCCGTCGCCTGACGGCCGTTCTGCCTCGATGACGACAGGGCGGCGCACCGGGTTCCTCGTAACGGGCCAGGTGGGGACGCTGTGACAGAACACGCACACTTCGGACTGCCCCTCGCCGGACGTCGGCCGGGCGTCAGCGGGGCATCAGTGGGGCATCAGCGAGGCGGACCTTCTGCGGGGCGTACGCCCTCCAGCACGGCGTCGACGATCCGTTCCGCGCTGCCCTCTTCCGGCGTGCCCCCGGGGCGCAGCACGGTCCGTACGAGCATCGGGCCGACGAAGAGGTCGCCGAGCAGACCGAAGTCGATGTCGGCGCGGATCTCGCCGTTCGCGATGCCTCGGCGCAGCACTTCGTCCATCCGCTCGCGGCGGGGGGCGATGGAGGTGTGGTGGTACATGCTCCACAACTGGGGATAGCTCTGCATCTGGGCGAAGACGTTGTGCAGGAGGGCGGAGGAACGTTTGGCGAGGCCACGCTGCCGCAGCATCTCGACCATCGCGACGAGATCGTCACGTACGCAGGTGCCGGGCAGCGGCGGGTCCACGGGCTCCATGGAGCGGACGACGTCGACGAAGAGGGCCTCTTTGCCGTCCCAGCGGCGGTAGATGGTGGCTTTGCCGACGCCGGCGGTGCGGGCTATGCGCTCGATGGAGAGCTCGGAGAACGGCACGCCGTCTTCGAGAAGCCGCACAACGGCCCCGACGATCGACCGCTCGACGGCCTCGCTCCGGGGCCGCCCACGCCGTCCCGTGGCCGGGGTGCCGCGCCGCGCGGGGGGCTCGCCGCTCTGGCCGCGGTTGTCCTGGTGGTCCTTCACCGGCACGTCCGGTCCGCCTCTCGCCCTCGTCATCGCCGGCAATTCTCGCCGACGGGCCCCTGGCCACCGGGCAGCACCTGCTCCGGCCCTCGTTCGGCACTCTTCAGCTCCGGCCCGGGGTCCGGCGCCGGCTCCTTCTTCCGGCCGTCCGGCATGAAGAAAGCCACCACCAGCGCGCCGATCAGCGCCACACCCGCCGAGACCAGCGCCGTCAGATGCATCGCGTGCAAGAACGCCTCGTTCGCCGGGACGATCAGCGCCTTGCCCGCCGGGCCGAGTCTCTCCGCGGCCGCGAGCGTCGCCTCGATCGATTCACCCGCGGCCTGCCGGGCGCCGCTCGGGACCGCCGCGAGGTGCCCCTCGATCGCACCCCGGTACTGCGTGGACAGCAGCGAACCGAGCACCGCGACACCCAGTGCCCCACCGACCTGGCGGAAGGTATTGCTGACCGCCGAGCCGGACCCCGCCTTCTCGCGGGGCAGCGACTGCATCACCGAGACCGTCACCGGGGGCGTGATGAGCGCCATCGCCGTGCCCTGCACGAAGAGAACCATTTCGATCACCCACAGCGGGGTCGAGGCATCGAACATCACGAAAGCCCCCAGCACCATGGCGACCAGCAGCATGCCGACCGTGCACACCGTCCGCGCCCCGAACCGGTCGACGATCAGCCGCGCGCGCAGCGAGACGACCATCTGCGCCACGGCCAGCGGCAGGATGAGCAGGCCCGCTTCCAGCGCGCCGTAGCCGCGCACGCTCTGCAGATAGAACGCGGAGAAGAAGGTCACGCCCGTCAGCGCGAAGAAGACCAGCGCGATCGCGGCGACCGCCGCCGCGAAGGCGGGCCTCTTGAAGTACGAGATGTCGATGGCCGGATGGTCGCTGCGCCTCTCGTGGAGTACGAAGCAGACGAGTACCACCAGACCGCCCAGCATGGGCAGCAGCACGGACGGCGTCGAGAAGTCCGCCAGCTCGCCGCCGCGGATGATTCCGTACACCAGCAGGATCAGCCCGATGACGGACAGCGCTACGCCGAACGGGTCCATACGCCCCGGGTCCGGGTCCCTGGAGTCCGGCAGGAGCAGCGCCATCGCGATCAGCGCGACGACCACGACCGGCACGTTGACCAGGAAGATCGAGCCCCACCAGAAGTGCTCGATGAGCAGCCCGCCGGTGATCGGGCCGATGGCCATGCCGACGCCGACGCTGCCCGCCCAGATGCCGATGGCCCTGGGCTGCTCCTGGCGCTCGAACACGTCCATCAGTACGGCGAGGGTCGCCGGCATCACGAAGGCCCCGCCCAAGCCCATCACCGCGCGGTACGCGATCAGCTCGCCGGGCGAGCCGGAGAACGCCGCGAGGGCCGAGCCCACGCCGAAGACCGCGACGCCGAAGAACAGCGCCTTCTTGCGGCCGAAGCGGTCGCCGAACAGGCCCGCGGTGAACAGCAGCCCCGCGAAGACGAGCGTGTAGGAGTTGATCGCCCACTCCAGCTCGCTCTGGGTCGCGCCGATGCCCGTGGGCTCGGGGCTGGCGATCGTCCTGACCGCCACATTCAGGATCGAGTTGTCCAGTACGACGATGAGCAGGCTGAACATCAGGACGGTGAGGATCACCCAGCGCCGCCGGTGGACGGCCTCGGGTATGCGGGGAGGGGCAGGTGGGCCGGACGGAGTCGACATGATCCCCTGCCTAGCCTAATTTCGATACGAGACCGTCTCGTATCGGACACTTTACCCAACGTACGGGTCCTCTTCCGCCGGAGCGGCACGAGGTGCCACCATGGGGGTGATCCGGGGACGCCGTGAGGGCGCCTCGAGATGACGAAGGAGCCGTTAGCCATGACGCTTCAGGCTGCCCAGAAGCCCACCGACAGCAGCAAGGCGCTGTACGGCGGCAAGGGCACTCGCCGTATCACCGTCCACGACATCGCCGCCGCCAAGGAGCGCGGCGAGAAGTGGCCGATGCTCACCGCATACGACGCGATGACCGCGTCCGTCTTCGACGAGGCCGGCATCCCGGTCATGCTCGTCGGCGACTCCATGGGCAACGTCCATCTCGGCTACGAGACCACCGTGCCGGTCACGATGGACGAGATGACGCTGCTGTCCGCCGCCGTCGTACGGGGCACCAGGCGGGCCCTCATCGTCGGCGACCTTCCCTTCGGCTCGTACCAGGAAGGCCCCGTCCAGGCCCTGCGCAGCGCCACCCGGCTGGTCAAGGACGCGGGCGTCGGCGCGGTCAAGCTGGAGGGCGGCGAGCGCTCGCTCGGACAGACCGAACTGCTCGTCCAGGCAGGCATCCCGGTCATGTCGCACCTCGGCCTGACCCCGCAGTCCGTCAACACCATGGGCTATCGCGTCCAGGGCCGCAGCGACGAGGCCGCCCACCGGCTGGTCCGCGACGCCAAGGCGGCGCAGGACGCGGGCGCGTTCGCCGTCGTCCTGGAGCTCGTCCCGGCCGAGGTCGCCGCCGAGATCACCCGCAGCCTGCACATCCCGACCATCGGCATCGGCGCGGGACCCGACACAGACGCCCAGGTCCTCGTCTGGACCGACATGGCGGGCCTGACGGGCGGCAAGGTGCCACGCTTCACCAAGCAGTACGCCAACCTGCGCCAGACGCTCGGCGACGCCGCGAAGGCCTTCGCCGACGACGTCGTCGGCGGTGCGTTCCCGCAGGAGGAGCACACCTTCCACTGAGCACCACCCACCGGCCACCCCCGGCACAGACGACAGCCCGCCGACATCCCCCATCGGCGGGCTGTCGGCGTGCGGGAGACCCCCCGGGGGCCGCGGCGTAGCCTGGAATGGAAACTCGGGGCCGCCCCTCTCTCCGCCGGGAGGCGGATGACCATGACCGGAATCGTTTCCAGGAACTTCGACTCGGCCGACGAAACCCGGCCCTTCGAGGACGGCAAGGGGAAGCTCGCCCTTCTCAACACCGACCAGGGTCCCGTCGGCAGGGCCGTATTCGAGCCGGGCTGGCAGTGGTCCAAGCACGTCAAGCCCATTGCGGGCACCGAGAGTTGCGAGGCCGCTCACGCCGGATACGTCATCAGCGGGCAGATGAAGATCGTCATGAACGACGGCGAGTCCGTGGACACGGGACCCGGCGACTTCATCTCCGTCGCGCCCGGCCATGACGCATGGGTGGTGGGGGACGAGCCGTGCGTCGTGCTCGACTGGGCCGGCTTCGGGGACTACGCCAAGCCCGCGTAGTACTGATCCCCGCGTCGTACCGATTCCCGCGCAGTACTGGCCTTGCACGGGGCGTGATCTGCCACGCCCCCTTTGTCGGTGCGGCCGTCACTGGCTTGTCGGTGATCTGTCGGCAGTCTGTCGGTGGCGGCTGGAACCGTGTACGCCATGACGCGAATCGACAACAACGCCGTCGAGGTACGAGGCCTCGTAAAGCATTACGGCGAGACGAAGGCGCTGGACGGGGTGGACCTGGACGTGCGCGAGGGCACGGTCGTCGGTGTCCTCGGCCCCAACGGCGCCGGCAAGACCACACTCGTACGCTGCCTCTCCACCCTCGTCATCCCGGACGCCGGCCAGGCCGTCGTCGCCGGCTACGACGTGGTGAGGCAGCCGCGGCAGCTGCGCCGCACCATCGGCCTCACCGGGCAGTACGCCTCGGTCGACGAGAAGCTGTCCGGCTGGGAGAACCTCTACATGATCGGGCGGCTGCTCGACCTGTCGCGCAGGGACGCCCGCCGCCGCGCCGATGAGATGCTGGAGCGCTTCACGCTCACCGAGGCCGCGAAGCGGCCCGCAATGCAGTACTCCGGCGGCATGCGGCGGCGGCTCGACCTGGCCGCCTCGATGATCGGCAGCCCGGCGGTGCTCTTTCTGGACGAGCCGACGACGGGCCTGGACCCGCGGACCCGTAACGAGGTCTGGGACGAGGTGCGGCGGATGGTCGCGGACGGGGCGACCGTCCTGCTCACCACCCAGTACATGGAGGAGGCCGAGCAGCTGGCGAGCGAGCTCACGGTCATCGACCGCGGGCGGGTCATCGCCAACGGCCGGGTGGACGAGCTCAAGGCGAAGGTCGGCGGCCGCACCCTGCAGATACGGCCCAGCGATCCGGCGCAGCTGTCCGCGATGGCGGCGGCGGTCGCCGACGCCGGCCTGGACGGGCTCGCGGGGGCGCATGCCGTCCCGGACGAGGGACTGCTGTACGTGCCGATCCTCAGCGACGAGCAACTGACCGCGGTGGTCGGCCTGCTGGGCGCCCGCGGATTCGGCATCGCGCACATCGGCACCCATCTGCCCAGCCTGGACGAGGTGTTCCTGGCGATCACCGGCGAGAAGACCCTGTCGTCGGAGATCTCCGACGCGATTCCCGAGGAGGTCGCGGCATGAGCGCGGCAACGATCAACGCTGCGCCGGCCAAGGCGCTTCCCGGCGAGGGCCGGATCGGCCTGCGGGCCAATGCGCGGCACATCGGCGCGCTGGTGCGCCGCAACGCCCTGCAGATCAAGCAGGATCCGGAGTCGATGTTCGACGTCCTGCTGATGCCGGTCATCTTCACGCTGCTGTTCGTGTACGTCTTCGGCGGCGCGATCTCCGGCACGGGCAATCAGCAGGAGTACGTGAACTATGTGATCCCCGGCCTGATGGCAATGATGGGCATGAACATCGCCATGGCCGTCGGCACCGGTGTCAACGACGACTTCAAGAAGGGCGTGATGGACCGCTTCCGGTCCATGCCGATCGCCCGGTCCTCCGTCCTCATAGCGAAGATCGTGGTCGAGATCGGCCGGATGCTGGTCGCCACCACCGTCCTGCTCGCCATGGGCTTCCTGCTCGGCCTGCAGATCCACACCTCGGTCCTCGAACTGGCCGCGGCGGTCGGCCTGTCCATGGCCTTCGGCGCCTCACTGATGTGGATCTTCATCCTGCTCGGTCTCACCATGAAGACGGCCCAGGCCGTCCAGGGGACGGCCATGCTCGTACTGATGCCATTGCAGTTCGGATCGTCGATCTTCGCCCCGCCGACCACGATGCCCGGCTGGCTGCAGAGCTTCACCGACTACAACCCGCTCTCCAACCTCGCGGACGCGGCACGGAATCTGATCAACGGCGGCCCGGTCGCCGAATCCGTATGGATGACGCTCGGCTGGGCTGCGGTCATCACAGCGGTCACGGCGCCGCTCGCCGTCGCCAAGTTCCGTAAGAAGACCTGATCCTGACGCAGGGTCACTCGGTCATACCAGGGCGGTGGCCTCATCGAGAGTGAGGCCGCCACCCTCGGCGTACGCGGCCTCGTAGGCGGCGTCGCCGAGCACTGCGCGCACCGCGGCCTCGGAAGAGGCTCTGTTCTCCCGCTCGTACCGGGGCGCGAAGTGGCCGCGCGGCAGCAGGGCGTCGGACGCGCCGAGCAACCGGGCCGCGTCCGGCGCGCGCTCCGGGCGGCCCCGGGCCAGCGCCCCGGCGGCGGTCACCAGGTACACGGAGGGCGTCTGTGGGGCGACCATCCGGGTCAGCGGATCCTGTGCCTTGACCAGTGCGGTACGCACCCGGTCCAGCGACAGCTCGTACTGGCCGTCCAGGACGTCCAGCCAGGCGACGAAGCCGAACACCATTCCCTCGAAGATCGCGAAGGCGTTGTACCGGAACTGCTCGAGCAGCAGCCCGATCTCGGCGCGCGCCTCCTGGCTGCGCCCGGTGCGGCCCAGCCACACGGCGAGCAGCAGCCGGGCGATGGCCGTCGACTCGTGTCCCACACTCGTGCCCGTGGCCAGCACTTCGCGGATGAGCGCCTCGCCGCGCTCGCCCTCGCCCGTCTCCATCAGATTGCCGCCGAGGCGGGCGCGCAGCACCGCCGTCTGGGCCTGGGCCCCGATCTGCTCCGCGTACTCGATGGCGGCCGTGAAGTCCTCGGCGGCGAGCAGGTATTCACCGCGCCGCTCGCGCGCCTCGCCGCGCGCGGACAGGGCCTCGGCGGCGCCCCAGGCGTCGCCGAGCCGGGTGAAGATTTCCAGCGCCTCGTCGGCGTCGGCGGCCGCGTCGCCGGCCCACTCGATGCGGTTGGCCAGGACATTGGCCCGCGCCTGGAGGGATGCGGCGAGCTCCCACTCATATCCGTAGGCGCGGCAGGCGTCGACGGTCTCGTTCAGCACCTCCTTGAGCTGCTGGGTGTCTCCGGTGATCACGACGGCGAAGAACCAGAAAGATCCCGGGGGCCGACAGGTCTGCGGCAGTCCAGGCCGGTAGACCTGGGTGATCCTGCGCAGCCGCTCCATGTTCTCCGGCGAGGTCCACCCCTCGATGCCGTAGTCCATGAAGACCATGCGGATCAGCGCTGCGCCACGCCGGGCCTCCTGCAGCAGCTCGGGCGACATGGGCCGCGGCGCGTCCACGAACCGCTCGAAGACCGGCGGGGCGGGCTCGACGGGCGACGCGAAGGGGTCGGGGCCGAGCTCGCCCGCGGCGGTGGCCCACTGCCTGGCCTCGGTGCGCAGATCCTTCATCTGCCAGTACCAGGCCAGCGAGAGGACGAGGCGGAGTGCCTCCTGCTCGTCGCGGGCGACGACGGCGCGGCGGAGCGCGGTACGCAGATTCTCGTACTCCAACTGCAGCAGATCGACGGCGGCGCGCTGGCCGGGGCCGCGCAGGAGGGGGTCGGTGGTGCGGGCCAACTCCCGGTAGTGGAGCAGGTGCTGCCGCTCGACGGCGGTGCGCTCGGCGGCCTGGTCGAGCCGCTCGGCCGCGTACTCGCCGACGGTTTCGAGGAGGCGATAGCGCATCTGCCCGTCGGGTGTCGGGGCGGCGACGACGAGGGACTTGTCGATGAGCGAGCCGAGCGCGTCGGCGACGTCCAGACTGCCGCGGTCGTCGTCGGCGTCCGCGCAGACCGCCTCGGCGGCGGGGAGGTCGCAGCCGCCCGCGAAGACGGACAGCCGCCGCAGGACAGCGCGTTCGGCGTCGTCGAGCAGGTCCCAGGACCAGTCGACGACGGCACGCAGTGTCTGCTGGCGCGGCAGTACGGTACGGCTTCCGCTGGTCAGCAGGCGGAAGCGGTCGTCGAGACGGTCGGCGATCTGGCGTGGGGTGAGCATCCGGAGGCGAGCGGCGGCGAGTTCGATCGCGAGCGGCAGTCCGTCGAGGCGGTGGCAGATCTCGGCGGACGCGGCGGCGGTGGCCTCGTCGGCGTCGATACGGAAACCGGGCCGGGCGGCGGCGCCGCGGTCGGCGAGCAGCTTCAGCGCCATCGGGTCGGGCAGCGGGTCTACCGGGCGCACCAACTCGCCCGGCACGCCCAGCGGTTCACGGCTGGTCGCCAGCACTGTGACGCCCGGGCAGCTCTCCAGCAGCCGCTCGGCGAGCGTGGCGGCGGCGCCGACGACATGCTCGCAGTTGTCGAGGAGCAGCAGCATGCGACGGCGTGAGCAGTGCTCGGCCAGCCGTACGAGGGGGTCGTCGCTGTGCCGCTCGGCGGCCCGCAGCTCCTCGGCGCCGGCGCCGCGCAGCACGGTCTCGCGCGCGCCGAGCGCGGTGAGGACGGCCTCGGGCACGGTCTCGGGGTCGTCCACTGGCGCGAGTTCGGCCAGCCAGACGCCGTCGGGCCAGGGGTTCTCCCGCTCCACCGCCCCGTCGACGGCCCGCTCGGCGGCCTCCTGCGACAACCGGGTCTTCCCGGCCCCGCCGGGGCCGAGCAGGGTGACGAGCCGGGCGCGGCGGAGGTCGTCGTGGATGGCGTGGATGTCGGCGTCGCGCCCGACGAAGGAGGTGAGCCGTGCACGCAGGTTGCCGGGAACGTCCCCGGGGCTCCGCCCCGGACCCCGCGCCTCAATCGCCGGCGAGGCTCCACTGGAGCCCGTGGGGGTCCCCCCGGACGAAGTCTGGGGGAGATTGAGGACGGACGGGGAGGGGGAAAGCAACTCCGCGTGCAGCACGCGCAGTTCATGGCCCGGGTCCGCGCCCAAGCGGTCCGCGAGGGCGGCACGTACCTCCTCGTACGCCGCGAGCGCCTCCGCCGTACGCCCCGCGTCCCGCAACGCCCGCAGCCGCAGCACCTGCAGCCGCTCGTCCATCGGGTGCTCCTCGCACAGCGCGGCGAGCTCCGGCAGCGCCTCCTCCGCCCGGCCGAGCGCCAGCGCCGCCGCGAGGCGTGCGCGGCGGGCGTCCAGCCGGCGGGCCTCCCAGCGCGCGGCCTCGGCCGTACGGTCGGGCAGATCGGCCAGCACCGGCCCCTGCCACAGCGCGAGCGCGTCGTCCAAAAGCGCCGCCGCCTTCACCGCGTCGCCCTCCTCCAGCGCCCGCGCCCCCTCCACCGCGCGCCGGTCGAAACGGTGCAGGTCCACATCGTCGCCGTCGGCACACAGCCGGTAACCGCCGCCGTCCGCCGACGCCACCGCCGCATGCCCCAGCGCCCGCCGCAGCCGCCCGACGAGCGCCTGCACCGCGCCCACCGCGTCCGCCGGCGGATCGCCGGCCCACACTTCGTCGACGAGTACGCCGACCGGGACCGTACGCCCCTGCCGTAGCGCCAGTACCGCCAGCAGGGCGCGCAGCCGCGCACCGCCGAGCGCGACGGGTGTGCCGTCGTCGTGGAGAGCCTGAGTGGTGCCGAGTACCCGATAGTGCACCCGCCCATTGTCACCGGTACGCAACCGGACCCGCGCAGCAATAACCGGCGGGAACCAGGGCAGCAGGAACCTCGCCGCATCCGTGGGACGTTCACCCCACGTCACCGGTACGGTCGATCCGCACGTCCAGCCATATCTTCAGGAGCCGCACCCATGACCACCGCCACAAGCCGCCACAGCGACCGGAGGATCAGCCCGGTCTTCCTCGGAATCGTCGCCGTGATGGCGGTGACCGGCTGGGCGGTGTGGACGGACTTCGCGGCAAGCCCGGGGATCGCCGTGTTCCTGTTCGTCACCTCGGCGTGGATCGTCTCGCTCTGTCTGCACGAGTACGCGCACGCCCGCACCGCGCTGCACAGCGGCGACATCTCGATTGGCACCAAGGGGTACTTGACGCTCAATCCCCTCGTCTACACCCATGCGATGCTCAGCATCGTGCTGCCCGTGCTGTTCGTGATCCTGGGTGGCATCGGTCTGCCGGGCGGCGCGGTCTTCATCGAGCGCGGCCGCATCACGGGGCGCTGGAAGCACAGCCTGATCTCGGCGGCGGGGCCCCTGACGAATCTGCTGTTCGCGGTCGTGTGCACCGCGCCGTTCTGGCTGGACGCGCTGGACGGGGTGCCATGGGTTTTCCGGTTCGCGCTCGCGTTCCTCGCACTGCTCCAGATCACGGCCGCGATTCTGAACTCCCTGCCGGTGCCGGGCCTTGACGGCTACGGCGTGATCGAGCCCTGGCTCTCGTACAAGATCCGCCGCCAGGTCGAGCCGTACGCACCGTTCGGGCTGCTGGCCGTCTTCGGCATCCTGTTCATCCCCGAGGTGAACCTCGCGTTCTTCGGCGTGATCGACGCGGTGCTGAGCGAGCTCGGCGTGCATGAGGACTACAGCTACTGCGGCCAGGACTTCTACCAGTTCTGGAGCGACCGGAACCCCGGCTGCGAGGCGGTCGTCAGCCGGTAGTGGTCTTCGCCCGGCGCAGGTAGTACCAGGTCATGTTGGAGGCCAGCCCCGCGAGCAGCACCCAGAAGATGCCGAGCCAGCTGCCCTGCGCGAAGGAGACCACGGCCGCGACGACGGCGAGGGTGCAGACGATCAGGGAGTAGAGAGCGAGGCGGGGCATGGGGTACGGCTCCTGTCGGGTGTTGTACGTCCCGCCCAGTGTCCCCCATGCCCCGTCGGCGGCCGCACCGCGTACACGTCGGTGACGCGCTACACGTCGGTGACGCGCAGACCCGCGTGCGCCTTGTAGCGGCGGTTCACCGAGATCAGATTGGCGACCAGCGACTCGACCTGGTGGGCGCCTCGGAGCCGGCCCGCGAAGACTCCGCGCATGCCGGGGATGCGGCCCGCCAGCGCCTGCACGATGTCGGTGTCCGCGCGCGCCTCGCCCAGCACCATCACATCGGTGTCGATCTCCTCGATCGAGGCGTCCTGCAGCAGCACGGCGGAGAGGTGGTGGAAGGCGGCGGTCACCCTCGAGTCGGGCAGCAGGGCGGCGGCCTGCTCGGCGGCGCTGCCCTCCTCCGGCTTGAGTGCGTACGCGCCCTTCTTGTCGAAGCCGAGCGGGTTGACGCAGTCGACGACGAGCTTGCCCGCGAGCTCCTTCTGCAGCGTCTCGAGGGTCTTGGCGTGCCCGTCCCACGGCACGGCCACGATCACCACGTCGCTGCGCCGCGCGCACTCCGCGTTGTCGGCGCCCTCGATGCCGAGACCCAGCTCGGCAGCCGCAGTCTCGGCACGCTCCACGGCCCGGGATCCGATGATCACCTTCTGCCCGGCCCTGGCCAGCCGGTACGCGAGCCCGCGGCCCTGGTCACCGGTGCCGCCGAGGACGCCGACGACCAGGCCGGACACGTCGGGGAGGTCCCAGGGATCCTTGGCCGGGGCCTTCGGCGCGGTGCCTGCACTGTCAGTAGAAGTCATGCGCCTGACCCTACTTCCTGGTATCGGCACCCGAACGGGTGAGCTGCTCGCAACCCGCCCCGCCCGGCGCGACTGTGGTGCAGGATGCGGGGCCATGGATGCGGTACGCGTCGCGCTGCTGCGCGAAGTGCTGGCCGGCACCGGCTGGCCCGCGGCGACCAGGCGGTTCGCGGGAGTGCTGCGGTCGTCCGTCGTGCCGCAGGGCGGCGGGCTGCTGCTGGTGGGGACCGAGGAGTACGAGCCGTGGCATCTGGCCGCGCATCTCGTGGACGAGGCGGCCTGGTCCGGACAGCCGGAGCTGACTCCGACGCTCGTACGGCACCGGGTGCGGCCCGGCGACCCTGCGCAGCTGGCGGTCGGCCTCGGCAGGCTGGAGGCGGCGCGGCGGGGCGAGACCCTGCTGGTGGTGGCACCGGCGCGGCCGGACGCGGGGCTGCTCGAGCGGGTGCACGACGCGCGGCGGGCCGGGGCGACAGTGCTGGCGCTGGACGGCGGGGACCCGGAAGTGCACGGTCTGGCGCACGAGGCGCTGACGGTGGTGGAGCGGGCGGACGAGGTGGACATCGACACGGTGCAGCATCTGGTCAGCGCGGCGGCCGGGGAGAACAGCCTGCCGGTGGCGCGGGGACGGCGGAGGTTCCGGGACCGGCTGTCGCGCCTCGCGGACCAGCTGACCTCGCCGCCGCCGACGCGCTGGTAGCCCGCGTCAGGCCGGTAAATCGGTTGCTCGGGGCCACGACAGGCACGGACCATGCTGTGTGACCATGGCCTCCAAGCTCTCCGCAATCCTGCCCGACCTGTCGCCCTGGCGTTCGTCCCGCGACTTCCGGCTGCTGTGGATCCAGGGCCTGGTCACCTACTTCGGCAGTTTCATGGCAATGGTCGCGCTGCCGCTCCAGATCAAGGACCTCACCGGATCCCCGCTCGCGGTCGGAGTGATGGGCGCGGTGGAACTTGTGCCGCTGGTGGTCTTCGGCCTCTACGGCGGGGCGCTGGCCGACGCGGTCGACCGCCGCAAGCTGATCCTCGGTACCGAGGCGGGCCTTTGCCTGCTGGCCGTGATCCTGCTGGTGAACGCGCTGCTCCCGGACCCGATGCTGTGGCCGCTGTACGTGGTCGCGGCCGGGGTCTCCGCGCTGGTCGGCATGCAACGCCCGGCACTGGACTCGCTGATGGCCCGCATCGTCCCGCACGACCAGCTCACGGCTGCGGCCGCGCTCAACGCGCTGCGCTGGCAGCTGGGCGCGATCGTGGGGCCGGCGCTGGCGGGTCTGGTGGTGGCGTACGCGGGTCATGCGCCGGCATACGCGATCACGGTCGCCGGCTTCGTCGCGTCCGTGCTGCTGTGCCTGCGTCTGGCTTCGGCCCCGCCGGCGCACGACGCGGAGAAGCCGTCGCTGCGGGGCATCGCGGAGGGGGCGCGTTACGCCTGGTCCCGTCCGGTGCTCCTGGGGACATACGCGATCGACCTGGCGGCGATGTTCTTCGCCTTCCCGAACACGATCTTCCCGTTCCTCGCGGACGACCTGGACGCGGAGTGGGCGCTGGGCCTGATGTACGCGGCGGGCTCGGTCGGCTCGGTACTGCTCAGCCTGACCAGCGGCTGGACGTCCCGGGTGCGGCGGCACGGCCTGTTCGTGGTCTTCGGCGCGGCGGGCTGGGGCGTGGCGATCGCGGCGGCGGGCTGGTTCTCGAACGTCTGGCTGGTGCTGCTGTGCCTGGCGTTCGCGGGCGCGGGCGACATGCTGAGCGGCCTGGGCCGCTCGACGATCTGGAACCAGACGATCCCGGAGGAACTACGCGGCCGCCTGGCGGGCATCGAGGTGCTTTCGTACAGCGTCGGCCCACAGCTGGGCCAGGTCCGCGCGGGCGCACTGGCGGGCTGGACGGGCACGCGCCCGGCGATCTGGAGCGGGGGTGTGGCGTGCGTGGCATCGGTGGGGCTGCTGGCGGCGGCGCTGCCGAAGCTGCTGACGTACGACGCGGAGACGGACGAGGACGCGGTGCGGAGGCGCGCGCAGCGGGAGGAGATGGCGGAGCGGGCCTGACCGCCCGCGGCGGGCCGTCCTGAACTGGGGGCAAGCCCCCAGACCCCCGTACGCCCTTCGGGCGTGTCCTCAGTCCCCCCAGACTTCGTCCGGGGGGACCCCCACGGGCTGGATTTTCCAGCCTCGCCGACGATTGAGG
Organism: Streptomyces sp. NPDC002868; assembly: GCF_055563295.1. Lineage (NCBI taxonomy): Bacteria > Bacillati > Actinomycetota > Actinomycetes > Kitasatosporales > Streptomycetaceae > Streptomyces > Streptomyces sp. NPDC002868. The sequence continues at coordinate 631,110 of NZ_JBVHDR010000003.1, forward strand.
CGCGGGGTCCGGGGCGGAGCCCCGACATTCAGCCCGCCGGCGATTGAGGCACGGGGTCTGGGGCGGAGCCCCGACATTCAGCCCGCCGGCGATTGAGGCACGGGGTCCGGGGCGGAGCCCCGGTTCGGGAAGGGGCGGGGTGGGGGAAAGCGCCGCAGGCCACCCGCAGCACGGACCCGTTACCCGTTACGCGGGGTCGTCGTCGGCCGGGCGGGCGGCGTCGTGCCACCGCGGATCGTTCTCCCACTCCAGGTTCCGCTCCCGCGCCGTCTCCATCGCGTGTTCCGCCTCCTCGCGCGACCCGTACGGACCGAAGCGGTTCTTCGCCGGGCACTCCGGGCCCTCTTCGACCTTCTTGTGCTCGAGGCAGTAGTACCATTCGCCCGGCTTTCCGGCCGTGCGCTTCTTGAACAGGGCCATCGTCGGCTCCTTCCTCTGGAGCCATGCTGCCCCATGGCCCCTGGTTAGACTCGCTGGCATGTCTGGCCAGTCGCTGCTCGTCCCAGGGGAGCTCTCTCCCATCCGCTCCGTCCCCGGAGCCATCCCGCGCCCCGAGTACGTCGGGAAGCCCGCGCCCACCCCGTACACCGGGCCGGAGGTCCAGGACTCCGACACCGTGGAGCGGATGCGCATCGCGGGTCGCATCGCCGCGCAGGCGATGACGGAGGCCGCCAAGCACATTTCGCCCGGTGTGACCACCGACGAACTCGACCGGGTCGCGCACGAGTTCATGTGCGACCACGGCGCGTACCCCTCCACCCTCGGCTACCGCGGCTTCCCCAAGTCCCTGTGCTCCTCGGTCAACGAGGTCATCTGTCACGGCATCCCGGACTCCACGGTCCTGCGCGACGGCGACATCGTGAACCTCGACGTCACCGCGTACATCAACGGCGTCCACGGCGACAACAACGCCACCTACCTCTGCGGCGACGTCGACGAGGAGTCGCGGCTGCTGGTGGAGCGGACCCGGGAGTCCCTCAACCGCGCCATCAAGGCCGTCAAGCCCGGCCGCCAGGTCAATGTCATCGGCCGGGTCATCGAGTCGTACGCCAAGCGCTTCGGCTACGGCGTGGTCCGCGATTTCACCGGGCACGGGATCAACTCGTCGTTCCACTCCGGGCTGATCATCCCGCACTACGACGCCGCGCACGCGACCACTGTGATGCAGCCGGGTATGACCTTCACGATCGAGCCGATGCTCACGCTCGGCACGCATGAGTACGACATGTGGGACGACGGCTGGACCGTGGTGACGAAGGACCGGAGGCGGACCGCGCAGTTCGAGCACACGCTGGTGGTGACGGAGTGCGGGGCCGAGATTCTCACGTTGCCCTGACCGTCAAAAGGGGTAGCGTTTTTACCGACAGGCCGTCGGGAACACATTGACTTAGGTAAGCCTAAGTAGGAAGATCGGTGCTGGCAACCGTGAGTGCCGTCGCCGCTTCCTTTCCCGTCCCCATCGGTCCCAGGAGGCCCGCCTTGGACACGTCCTTCTCGACACTCATCCGTGTTGCCTCGCACGAGCAGCACACCGAGGCGGAGACGTCGACCTTCATGAGCGACCTGCTCGGCGGCCGGCTCGGTGTGGCGGCGTACGCGCGCTACACCGAGCAGCTGTGGTTCGTGTACCGGGCGCTGGAGGAGGCCGCGGGGTCACTGAAGGACGACCCGGTGGCCGGGCCGTTCATCCGGCCGGAGCTGATGCGCACCGCCGAGCTGGAGCGCGACCTCGCGCATCTGCGCGGTGCGGACTGGCGCGAGGGGCTCGCGCCGCTGCCCGCGACCGCCGCGTACGCCGCACGGATCGCCGAGTGCGCGCGCAGCTGGCCCGCGGGGTATGTGGCGCACCACTACACCCGCTACCTCGGGGACCTCTCCGGCGGCCAGATCATCCGCGACAAGGCCGAGCGGACGTGGGGCTTCGCACGCAACGGCGACGGGGTGCGGTTCTACGTATTCGAGCAGATCCCGAACCCGGCGGCGTTCAAGCGGGGCTACCGCGAGCTGCTGGACGCGGTGAACGCGGACGACCTGGAGAAGAAGCGGATCGTCGACGAGTGCAAGCGGGCGTTCGAGTACAACGGGGCGGTGTTCCAGGAGCTTGGGGCGGAGTTCCCGCTCAGCGCGTAGCAGATACGGGAAGGGGAACGGGGGCCGCGAGGCGTACGCGGCCGCCGATCTCGATGGTGCCGTCGGGGCCGGGGGCAGTCAGGATCTGCGACCCCCTGCCCTGAGTGATGTTCAGGGCCCGCCCCAGCTCCGCGGTGAGCAGCAGCGCGGCGGCGCCGGTCGCCTCGTCCTCGACGATGCCCTCGTCGCGCCGCGGGAAGGCGCGGGCGCGTACGCGTCCGGCGGCCTCGTCCTGCCAGGCCCAGGCGTACAGCCAGCCCTCCCCGGGCGGCGGCGCGGGCAGCGCGTCGACCTCGGCCGGGGATGCGTACCGCTCCAGTCGCCGCGGCGGCGCCCACTCGGCGCGCGCGGTGATCCAGGTGAACTCCCCGTCCTGCCGGGCCCACACCTCGCCCGCGATAGGGGTCTCCCCGCCGAAGGCAGGGGAAGGATTGACCGCCTCCAGATCCAGCAGCCAGGCGGCGCCGACGAGGGGGTGCCCGGCGAAGGGAAGCCGGAGGCCGGGGGTGTAGATGTCGACGACGCCGCGCTCGGGGTCGTCGACGAAGACGGTCTCACTGAACCCGAGTTGGGCGGCGAGGGCCTGCCGGGACGCCGTGTCGGGGCATGTGCGGCCGTCGCGTACGACTCCGAGCGTGTTCCCGTGCCGGCCGTCGGGGCCGCAGAAGACGCTCAGTACGTCCAGTTCATTCACCCCGGCATTCAAGCATCAACGAGTCCCGGCCCGCGGCACCCCCGGCCATCGGCCGAAGAGGACAACTTGACGTTCGTTTGGCCTTGCCGTGACGGTGCCGTGCCCGAGGCCCGGATTTGAGAGCTACATCACTGGACCCGTGGACATTGGTGAGGTAAGCCTCGGTTAAGTTAGGTCCGCCTTACTCCCCGTACCCCCGGTACTCATCCTTTGTGGAGCCCGTATGCAAGCCGTCCGTCTGTCCGTCGTCACCGCCGCCGCAACCGCCGCTGCCCTGACCGCCGTTACGGGCTGCGCCGAGAAGAGCGACGCCAAGGGCGGCGACGGTGGCATCAGCGTCACGGCGAAGGACGACTCCTGCGAGGTGTCGAAGAAGGAGTTCCCGGCCGGCCATGTCGAGCTGGCCATCGAGAACAAGGGCTCCAAGGTCACCGAGGTCTACATCCTCTTCCCCGACGACCGCATCGTCTCCGAGCGCGAGAACATCGGCCCCGGCACGAAGCAGAAGCTGACCGCCGAGGTGAAGGCCGGTTCGTACGAGATCGCCTGCAAGCCCGGCATGAAGGGCGACGGCATCCGCCAGCAGGTCACCGCCACCGGCGGCGGCAAGGTCGCCAAGCGCAGCCCGGAGATGGACGCAGCCGTCGCCGCGTACCGCAAGTACGTGCAGACGCAGGCCGACGAGACGCTGCCCAAGGCGAAGGTCTTCGCGGACGCCGTGAAGGCCGGCGACATCGAGGCCGCCAAGAAGGCGTACGCCGACTCCCGCATCGGCTGGGAGCGCACCGAGCCGGTCGCCGAGTCCTTCGGCGACATCGACCCGAAGGTCGACCTGCGCGAGGACGGCCTGGAGAAGGGCCAGAAGTGGACCGGCTGGCACACCCTCGAGAAGGCGCTGTGGCAGACCAAGAAGATCGGCCCGGCGGAGAAGGCCCTCGCCGACACCCTCATCAATGACCTGACTGTCTGGCAGAAGAAGGTCGGCACTGCCGAGATCACCCCGACCTCCATGGCCAACGGCGCCAAGGAGCTGCTCGACGAGGTCGCCACCGGCAAGGTCACCGGTGAGGAGGAGCGCTACAGCCACACCGACCTCGTCGACTTCAAGGCGAACGTCGAGGGTGCGCAGAAGTCGCACGAGCTGCTCGAGCCGGTCGCGTCGAAGAACGACCCGAAGCTTGTCGCCGAGCTGGACAAGCAGTTCGCGGCGCTGAACAAGCTGCTCGACAAGTACCGCAAGGACACCACCTCGTACGAGTTCACGTCGTACGACAAGGTCGGCAAGGCGGAGCGCAAGGAGCTCAGCGACGCGGTCAACGCGCTCGCCGAGCCGCTGTCCAAGCTCGCCGCCGCGGTTGTGAAGTAGGGGGGCCACCTCATGTCCGAGAAGACCGCAAGCGTGCGCGAAGAGACCACAAGCACGTCCGTCGAAACCGGCAGGTCCGAGGAGACCGAAGACACGGCCGAGGAGACCGGCGCCATAGCCGAGGAGACCGGCGGCAAGGCTCCGTCCCGTCGTTCGCTGCTCGGCTGGGGCGGTGCGGGCCTCGCGCTCGGCGCCGCCGCGGCCGGCGGCGCGGCGCTCGCCATCGGCCGCGAGGACACGGCAGTGCCCGCGGCCACGAGCGGCGCGGCCGTCCCCTTCCACGGCGCGCACCAGGCGGGCATCGCCACCGCCGTCCAGGACCGGCTGCACTTCGCGACCTTCGACGTGAAGACGAAGGACCGCGCCGAGCTGATCCAGTTGCTCAAGGACTGGACGCGGGCGGCCGAGCGTATGACGGCCGGGCAGGCCGTCGGCGAGGGCGCGTACGGCGGTCTCGCGGAGGCCCCGCCAGACGACACCGGCGAGGCGCTCGGCCTCAAGCCGTCCCGGCTCACGCTGACCATCGGCTTCGGCCCGTCCCTGTTCGCCAAGGGCCGCTTCGGCCTTGAGGGCAAGCGCCCAGGCGCCCTGGTCGATCTGCCGAAGTTCCCCGGCGACAATCTCGATCCGGCGCGCAGCGACGGCGACTTGTGCGTGCAGGCCTGCGCGGACGACCCGCAGGTCGCGGTGCACGCGATCCGCAACCTCGCCCGGATCGGCTTCGGCAAGGTCGCGGTCCGCTGGTCGCAGCTGGGCTTCGGAAAGACCTCGTCGACGACGCCCGACGCGCAGACCCCGCGCAACATGATGGGCTTCAAGGACGGCACCCGGAACATCGCCGGGACGGACTCTGCGGAGCTCGACAAGCATGTCTGGGTGTCTCAGAAGGACGGTCCGGCCTGGATGACGGGCGGCTCGTATCTCGTCGCGCGCCGGATCCGGATGAACATCGAGACCTGGGACCGTACTTCGCTGAAGGAGCAGGAGGACATCTTCGGCCGGGACAAGGGCGAGGGCGCCCCGGTCGGCAAGGCCAAGGAGCGCGACGAGCCGTTCCTGCCGGCGATGCTGCCGACCGCGCATGTGCGGCTCGCGCACCCGGACACCAACGGCGGCGCGAAGTTGCTGCGCCGCGGCTACTCCTTCACCGACGGCACGGACGGCCTTGGCCGCCTGGACGCGGGGCTGTTCTTCCTCGCGTACCAGCGCGACGTCCACAAGGGCTTCGTTCCGGTGCAGCGCTCCCTCGCGGCGAGCGACGACCTCAACGAGTACATCCAGCACGTGGGTTCTGCGCTGTTCGCGATCCCGCCGGGAGTCCGGGACAAGGACGACTGGTGGGGCCGGGCGCTGTTCTCCTGACCTGCCCGCACGGAAAGGACCCGACGTGTTCGGCAACTATCTCATCGGCCTGCGCGAGGGCCTCGAAGCCAGCCTGGTCGTCTGCATCCTGATCGCGTATCTGGTCAAGACCGGGCGGCGGGACGCGCTGCGTCCGATCTGGATCGGCATCGGGGTCGCCGTCGCGATCTCGCTCGGGTTCGGCTTCGCACTCGAATACGGCTCGCAGGAGCTGACGTTCGAGGCGCAGGAGCTGCTCGGCGGCTCGCTGTCGATCCTCGCGGTGTGCCTGGTGACCTGGATGGTCTTCTGGATGCGGCGCACCGCGCGGCATCTGAAGTCCGAGCTGCACGGCAAGCTGGACGCCGCGCTGCAGATGGGTACGGGCGCGCTCGTCGCGACCGCCTTCCTGGCGGTGGGGCGCGAGGGCCTGGAGACGGCGCTGTTCGTCTGGGCGTCGGTCCGGGCGGCGACCGACGAGAGCCACAGCACGCAGGCGCCGCTGATCGGCGTCCTGCTCGGCATCGCCACCGCGATCGTGCTGGGCTGGCTGTTCTACCGGGGCGCGCTGCGGATCAACCTGGCCAAGTTCTTCACCTGGACCGGCGGCATGCTGGTCGTCGTGGCGGCCGGGGTGCTGGCGTACGGCGTCCACGACCTCCAGGAGGCCCGCTTCCTGGGCGGTCTGGCGGACAAGGCCTTCAACATCAGCACGACGATCCCGCCGGACACCTGGTACGGCACGCTGCTGAAGGGCGTCTTCAACTTCCAGCCCGACCCGACCGTCCTCCAGGTCACGGTGTGGGCGCTGTATCTGGTCCCGACGCTCGGGCTGTTACTGGCCCCGGTAGGGTTCGGACGGTCAGTGGGGGTCAAGGAGCAGAAGGCAACCGATGAGAAGGCTGAGTCGGGCGGCGACAGGGCTCGCGGCGATGACGGTGCTGTGCCTGACGGCGAGCGGGTGCGTGACGGTGCACGGGGAGCGGGAGGTCGTACCGTCGGCGACGAAGTCTGAGGCCGCGCAGGCGCTCAAGGACTTCACCGACGCGTACAACAAGGCTGACAAGGCGTACGATCCGGCCCTGGACGCGGCCCATGTCACCGGTGCGCTCGGCGCGATCAACCAGGCGGGTCTCAAGGCGCGCAGCGTCAACTACCCGGACGGCAACCCGCAGCATGTGCCGCTGGAGCTGACGGACGCGAAGTTCACCATTCCGAAGAAGGCGGGCTGGCCGCGGTTCTTCCTCGCGGACGTCGACTCCAACCGGGATCAGGACAAGGGCGCTCTGGACAACCGCTGGGTGCTGGTCTTCGTGCGCAACGGCGCGGACCAGTTGTGGCAGGCGGCGTATCTGACGATCCTGTCCCCCGGCCGGATACCTGCCCTGAAGACCGACAAGGACGGCTGGGCCGAGCCGGTCGCGCCGGACAGCGCCGCGCTGGCGGTCGCTCCGCGCGATCTGAGCGAGGAGTACTCCTCGTACATGCAGAACGGCAAGCCGGAACACTTCAAGGACGGTCCGCACACCTCGGGCTGGCGCGCGTCCCGCAAGAAGGACTCGAACCTGCCGGGGATGTCCACGCAGTACATCGACCAGCCGCTGGACTCCGACGACTTCGCGCCGCTCGGCCTTGTCACCGAGGACGGCAACGCGCTGGTCTTCTTCGCCGTGCGCAACTACGAGCGGCAGACCGCCGCGAAGGGTGTACGGCTGAAGGTCCACCCGGATGTGAAGGCGCTGCTGACGGGCGAGGTGAAGTCCACGGTCACCAAGGAGCGGGTCTCCAGCCAGGCGGTGACGGTGCCGACGGGCGGCGCGGACAGCGGGGAGGTCGATGTGCTGGGCCGGCTGACGGGTCTGACGGCGGCGAAGGGGTCTTAGCGGCACGCGAGTTGACCGCGCGTCGCGTACCGAACTGGGGGCAAGCCCGAGACCCCCGTACGCCCTTCGGGCGTGTCCTCAATCGCCGGACGGGCTTAAATGTTCTGCCCGTCCGGCGGAAATCAAGGTCCGGCCGGACTTTCAAGCCTCGCCGGCGTTTGAGGCGCGGGGTCCGGGGCGGAGCCCCGGGTTCGGGAAGGCGCGACCTAACGCCCGAGCGGCCAGGCCACCTCGTGCCGGTCCAGGCCCTCCACCCCGCCCGCCCACTTCGCGCACGCGTCCGTCAGCGTCTCCAGCAGCGTCAGCGGATCCGGCAGCGGATGCTCAAGCCCGCGCACCCAGGCCACCTCGAGCTCACCGGGCAACCGCGCCGGCGGTACGAGGACATAGCTGCCTCGGCAGTGCCAGCGCAGCCCCGGATGCTCGTCCATCGTCTCGGGGTGGCAGTCCAGCTCGCAGGGCCACCACTCGTCCTCGTCCTCGGGGGTGCCGCGCGTGGCGGTGAAGAACAGCATCCGGTCGCTGCCGGACTCGGCGACCGGGCCCACCTCGATGCCCCGTGCCAGCAGCCGGGCAAGCGCGCTGCGGCCGGCTTCCAGGGGGACGTCGAGTACGTCGTGGACCATGCCGGTCGCGGTGATGAAGTTCGCCTGCGGCTGGCCCGTGGCCCAGCGCTCGATCTGGGCGGAGTCGGTCGTGGACTGCGTCTGCCAGGCGAAGGAGACGGGGTGCCTGCCGGGCGTGGGACAGCCGATGCGCTCACAGGAACATCGGTAGGAGACGGGGTGCGCGGCGGGCGCGAGCGGCAGTCCCGCGGCGGCGGCAGCCAGCAGCAGAGTCTCGCGGCGGGAGTCGTCGGCGTCGGTGTTCTTGGGGCGTCGGCGCAGCCACTGGGGCAGCCGGCTCTCCCGGGACAGCCTGTTCTCCGTGCCGCGGTAGCGGCCGATACCGTCGCCCATCTATCCCCTCACACTTCACGCTCGCCCCTGGCGGACTCTGCCATCGTCCCACCTTCCCGGGCGCGGGGTGGCCGCACCCCCCGATCCGGTGATCAGGACCGTGGTGCGAGGCCGTGCAGTGCGTACTCGACGATCGCGTCCGCGTAGTCGTGGGTGAGCGGGAGCGTACGCAGCAGCCAGCGGTGGGTGAGCGGTCCGGTGAACAGTTCCAGGGCGATGCGGAGGTCGATGCCGGCGCGTACGCCCCCAGTGTCCTGGGCGGCCCGCAGCCGCTTCACGTACAGCTGGAGCTGCGGTTCGAGCAGCTTCTGGACGAACTGTGCGGCGAGCTCGGGGTTGACCACGCTCTCGGCAGCGAGCGCACGGGAAGGGCCGTCGTAGGCAGGGCTGTTCAGCTCGTCGACCGTGGCCCGCAGCACCAGCTTGAGGTCGGCTTCGAGGTCGCCGGTGTCGGGGATCTCACTCTCGCCCTCGGACGCCTGCTCGGCGAGGTCGAGGAAGGCTTCGAGCAGGACGGCGGCCTTCGAGGGCCACCACCGGTAGATCGTCTGCTTGCCGACGCCGGCGCGGGCGGCGATGCCCTCGATGGTGGTCTTGGCGTAGCCGACCTCGCCGACGAGGGCGAGGGCGGCGTCGTAGATGGCGCGGCGGGAGCGCTCGCTGCGGCGGCTGGAGTCGGGGGCCTTGGTCTCGGTCATTACGTCAATCTATCAACGGAAGGAGCCGAGACGTATCGTCTCGTACGTGATGAGTTGCCGGTCAGCCGCCGGAGGCGTCCCGCGGCCACGCGTCGCCCCATTCCGTGTCCCGCGCCGCCTTGTACAGCGGGCCGTGGCGCTTGGCCACCGTTTCGCGGCGGAGTTCCTGCGGCTTTGTGCACAGGTCGAGCAGGACCAGGCCCTTGCGGATCTGGGGCTTGCGGGTGACCCGGGCGGGGACCGGTGTGGCCGGGAAGCGGACCGCCGCGACATAGCTGAATTTCTCGTCCTCGTACGGCAGTGAGCCGCCCTTCACCTGGCGGTGCAGCGAGGAACGGCTGACCCGGGCCGCGAAGTGGCACCAGTCCGAGCCAGGCTCGATGGGGCAGGCGGCGCTGTGCGGGCAGGGCGCGGCGACCGTCAGGCCCGCCTCGATCAGGCGGTCGCGGGCCTCGATCACACGGGCGTAGCCGTCGGGGGTGCCGGGTTCGACGATCACGACGGCCTGGGCGGCGCGGGCCGCCTCCGTGACGACGGCCGCGCGGTCCTTGGCGGTGAGCTCCTTGAGGACGTACGACACCGTGACGAGATCAGTGCTCTCGATACGGAGCGCCGCACTGATCCGCGCTCGCTGCCACTGGGCCGCGCGCAGCGCGGGCACCCCCGATGCGACGGCCAGTTCACGACCCAGCGCCAGCGCGGGCTCGGCCCAGTCCAGCACGGTCGTGCGCGGGGCGTCCTCCTCCCAGGCCTCCGCGACCGCCCAGCTCGCCGCGCCCGTCCCGCCGCCGATGTCCGTGTGCGTGGCCGGGGCCCACTCGGGGGCCGCGGCCCGCAGAGCGGCGAGCGCGGACCGTACCGCCTCGAAGGTCGCGGGCATCCGGTACGCGGCGTAGGCGGCGACGTCGGAGCGGTCCCGCAGCACGGGCGCGTCGGTCGGGGTGGTCCCCCGGTAGTTGGCGATCAGCCGCTCGACGGCCTGCGCCGCCTGCGTGGGCGGCAGGTCGGCCAGCTGCGCGGCCAGGGCGCTGCGCAGGACTTCCGCGGTGGGGAGGGTGGCGTTCACCGACAAATTCTAGGCACGGAATCGGGACGGGACAGCGACGGAATCGAACTCCTGGCGGCGCGACGGCTGTTGCTACGCTGACGGCCCTCGCCGCACACGGAACGTGGCGCACCGCTCACGGGGGGACCATGAGACAGAAGGTCGTGCGCGTGTCCCTGGTGGCCGGGGTGCTCGTGCTGGCGCTGCTGCTCCTGCTGAGCATGTGTGGCGGCGGCGAGGGCGGCCGGGCCGCCGACGACAGGCCCCGCAAGCCTGCCCGGCACAGCGCGGCACCCCTGACCCGGCTCGCCGTCCCGTCCGCGTACGACACCTCGCAGGGCTGGGAGATCTCCCACGCGGAGATCTCCAACGCGTCCCCGCAGTACGCGATCGCGCAGGACAGCGGCCGCATCGGCTATCTGGAGCGGGTCGACGACGAACGGTTCCGGCTGCGCACCCTGAACGCCGCGACCGGCCGGCCCGGCTGGACGGGACTGCCCTGGCATCCGCCCGCGTCCGCCGACCAGTTCCCGCGGCTGCTGTCCGTCGCCAAGGACGGCCGCGAGTACTTCGTGACCTGGTCGTACGGCAAGGCGGGCGAGGACGCGCTGACGACGGCGGGCACCTTCGTCGCGCTCGATCTGTACGACGTCGCGGACGGCACCCGGCAGCGGGTCGAGGTCCCGTGGCCCGCCGCGCCGACCGTCTCCGGCACCGGCCCCGGCGTCCTCATCAGCGACGGCCGCACCAGGAGCGCGGTCGTCGACCCGGTCTCGGGCGAGGTCACGCAGGTGCCGGAGACCGCGCTCGGCCATCCCAGAGGCTGTACGGGCTGCCGCCGCCTCACCGAGGTCCGCGGAGTCACCGACAAGGGCCTGCTGCTGAGCGGCGACCCGGGCTTCTGGGTCCGCGGCGGCTGGTACAGCCGGAACGTGGCCCCGGCCCGCACCGACCCCGCGTCCGGCGTTCCGACCTCGGTCGCGCCCGGCTATGTACTGGCCAAGTGGCAGCCCGCGAAGGGCAGCAAGGACGCCGGTACGTACGACATCTGGGCGGTGCACGACACGGCCGCCGGAAAGCCGCTGGTACAGGTGCGCTGCCACAAGCCCGCGATCGAGCCGGGCGAGTATCCGCAGGCGGTGCTCGCGCCCGAGGGCGGCTATCTGGTCGCCGGGAATCTGGCCTTCGACCTGGAGCAGCGCAAGGCGTACTGCTTCGAGCAGTCGGACGGATCGAAGCCGCTGACCCTGACGACGGTGACCGACTCCGGCACGGCATACGGAGCGACGAGCGCCCGCAGCCCGGCGGACGCGCTGGCCGGCGGCGGCGCCCCGATCGAGCTGGATCTGGCCACCGCGGTGCCCCAGGCGCTGGGCCCCAATGTGCGGCTGCCGGGCGCGGAGACCGCGGGGGTGGGGATCTTCAGCTGGACGGACACGAAGGACCGGCTGCATCTGATCGGTTACCCGCGCCGCGAGCGGTAGCCGGGACCCGTGAGAGGCCCGTGAGAGGCCCGTGTCAGAGGGCCTCGGCGCGCCGCTGCCAGGGACGGCACAGCCCGATGAAGCAGCCCATCGCGGCCAGCGCGCAGGTCAGTTGGACCACGGCCATCGGGACGGCCGTCGCCTCGCCCGCGATCCCGACGAGCGGTGAGGCGACCGCCCCGATGAGGAACGAGGACGTGCCGATCAGCGCGGACGCGGAGCCTGCGGCGTGCGGGGTCCGCATCAGGGCCAGGGCGTTGGTGTTCGGCATGGCCAGGCCCATCGCGGACATCAGCACGAAGAGACCGGCCGCGACAGGAAGCAGGCCCACCTTCCCGAACACCCCCGCCGTCATCAGCAGCAGCGCGGTCGCGGCCAGCGTGATCACGCCGAGCCCGAAGGCGAGCGCCTTGTCCAGACTGACCCGGCCCACCAGCACTTTGCCGTTGATCTGGCCGACGGCGATCAGGCCGATGGAATTGACGCCGAAGAGCAGGCTGAAGGTCTGCGGCGATGCGCCATAGATCTCCTGGACGACGAACGGCGACGCGGAGATGTACGCGAAGAGCGTGGCGAAGGCGAGCCCGCCGGTGAGCGTGTAGCCGGTGAAGACCCGGTCGGACAGCAGCCCGCGCATGGTGCGCAGGGCCCCGCCGACGCCGCCGCTGTGCCGCTTCTCCCGCGGCAGCGTCTCGTGCAGCCACTTCGCCACCACGAGCGTGAGCACGATGCCGACGCCGGTGAGGACGACGAAGATGCCACGCCAGTCGGTGATCCGCAGCACCTGTCCGCCGATCAGCGGCGCGATGATCGGCGCGACGCCGGAGATGAGCATCAGCGTGGAGAAGAACCGGGCCATCTCCACGCCGTCGTACAGATCACGGACCACGGCCCGCGCGATGACGATGCCGGCCGCGCCCGCGAGTCCCTGGAGCAGCCGGAAGCCGATCAGCAGCTCGGCGGTGGGTGCCAGCGCGCAGATCGCGGTGGCAGCGACGTACACGATCATGCCGATGAGCAGCGGGCGGCGACGTCCCCATCGGTCGCTCATCGGGCCGACGACGAGCTGGCCGAGCGCCATGCCCGCCAGGCACGCGGTCAGCGTGAGCTGCACGGTCGCGGCGGGCGAGCCGAGCGACTTGGTGACCGCGGGCAGCGCCGGGAGGTACATGTCCATGGAGAGCGGCGGCAGGGCGGTGAGGCCGCCCAGGACGAGGGTGACCAGGAAGCCGACGCGGCGCGCTGCCGCCAAAGGTGCGGGGTCGGCGGCCGCCATGGGGGCCGGGTCTGTCGCCGCCAGGGGTGCCGGGTCGGCCGCCGCAACAGGTGCGGGGCCTGCCGACGTCACGAGAGCCGGGTCGTCGGCGGCCGGTATATGTCCTTCTGTGCTGGTATGGCCGCTGTCCGGCTTCCGCATTGCGTCTCCATGTCTTTGAATCCCTCCCTATGCTCTCAGCTCGTCCGGAGTGGTCGAGACCTATTTTCGAGACGGGGCTGGGATGAGCGGGATCGTGCGATGGGGTGTCCTGGCGACCGGCGGCATAGCCGCGTCGTTCACGGCGGAGCTGCAGGCGATGCCGGACGCCGAGGTGGTGGCGGTGGCGTCGCGTACGGAAGCGTCCGCCAAGGCGTTCGCGGATCGGTTCGGCATCGCTCGGGCCTACGGCGACTGGGCCTCGCTCGCCGCCGACGAGGACGTCGATGTGGTGTACGTCGCAACGCCGCACTCCGCGCACCGGGCAGCGGCCGGGCTCTGCCTGGAGGCCGGAAAGGCGGTGCTGTGCGAGAAGGCGTTCACGCTGAACACGCGGGAGGCCGAAGAGCTGGTCTCTCTGGGCCCGCGAGCGCGAGCTCTTCCTCATGGAGGCCATGTGGATGTACTGCAACCCCCTCGTGCGACGGCTCGCCGCTCTCGTCGGGGACGGCGCGATCGGTGAAGTCCGCACCGTGCAGGCCGACTTCGGCCTCGCCGGCCCATTCACGCCGGACCACCGGCTGCGCGACCCGGCACTCGGCGGCGGCGCGCTGCTCGACCTCGGCGTCTATCCGGTCTCGTTCGCACAGCTGCTGCTCGGCGAGCCCGAACGCATACAGGCCGATGCGCTGCTCTCCCCCGAGGGCGTGGACCTGAACACCGGCATGCTGCTGGGCTGGTCGCAGTCGGGGGCGACGGCGCTGCTGTCCTGCTCGGTCACGGCGGGCACCCCCGTGACGGCTTCGGTGACCGGCACGGCAGGCCGTATAGATCTTCCGCAGGGCTTCTTCTTCCCGGACCGTTTCGTACTGCACCGCGAAGGCGGCCACGAGCCGGAGGAGTTCACCGCCGAGGGGCGGCGCGACAGCCTCCAGCACGAGGCGGCCGAGGTGATGCGATGTCTGCGGGCGGGCGAGACGGAGTCGCCGCTGGTACCTCCCCTGGCCTTCGGCATGGGGGACCCCAACGGCAGCCTCGCCGTGACGCGGACGCTCGACGCGGTACGGGACCGCATCGGCGTCCGCTACCCGAGCGAATGGGTCACACAGGCTTGAGCCCCGGGTCGCCGGCCTCGGTCACGAACGACGCGGCCGTGATGATCGGCGCGCCCGGCGTCGTGACGGCGCTGACCGTCTTGAAGTCGGCGCGCGCCTGTTGCTCGCCGAGGGTGACGGTCACATAGCCGCGGCGGCCGTTGTAGAACTTCATGTGCGGATTGGCGGCCCTCAGGGTGTCGTAGTTGGCGGGCCGCTCCTCGCCGTCCTTGCCGCTGGAGATGGAGGTGGCGACGATCTCGGTGCCGACGACGGGCGAGGCGGAATCGTTGAAGTCCCGCCTCAGGTCGTACGCGTAGCCGCGGTGCACATCGCCGGTGAGGACCATCAGGTTCTCGATGCCGGCCGCCGCGGCGCCGTCCAGAACGCGTCCGCGGGAGGCCGCGTACCCGTCCCAGGCGTCCATGCTCACCTTGTACGGCGTGGTCGGGACGTCGCGCCGCTGCGCAAAGGTGACCTGCTGCGGCACTACGTTCCAGCGGGCGCGGGAGCTCTTCCAGCCGTCGAGCAGCCAGCGCTCCTGGGTCGCGCCGGTCAGGGTGCGCGACGGGTCATCGGACTCCGGTCCCGGGACCTGCCAGCCGTCGCCGTACGCCTGGTCGGAGCGGTACTGGCGGGTGTCGAGGATGTCGAACTGCGCGAGCCGCCCGAAGTGCAGCCTGCGGTACAGCTGCATGTCGGGGCCTTCGGGCCGCTGGGGCCTGCGCAGCGGCTGGTTCTCCCAGTACGCGCGGTAGGCGGCGGCCCTGCGCAGCAGGAACTCCTCCGGCGGTACGTTGTTCTCGGGGATGTCGCCCGCGTAGTTGTTCTCGGTCTCGTGGTCGTCCCAGGTGAGGACGTAGGGGTGCGCGGCGTGCGCCGCCTTGAGGTCGGGGTCCGACTTGTAGAGGCCGTAACGCATCCGGTAGTCCGCGAGCGTGACGGTCTCGCGGTTGAAGTGGGCGGGGAGGACCCGGTCGGTGTACTTCCGGGCGCCGCCGACGGCGTTCACGGCGTACTCGTAGAGATAGTCGCCGAGGTGGAAGACGGCGTCGAGGTCCTCTTCTGCGAGGTGCTTGTACGCGGTGAAGTAGCCGTCGTGGTACGCCTGGCAGGACACGGCGGCGAGCTTCAGCTCACTGATCCGCGCGGCCCGGGCGGGCGCGGTCTTGGTGCGCCCCGTCGGGCTGATCCAGTTCCCGGCGCGGAAGCGGTAGTAGTAGGGGCGGTCGTTGCCGAGGCCTGCGACTTCGACGTGGACGCTGTGGTGGAACTCCGGGTGGGCGATGACGGATCCGCGCCTGGCGATACGGCTGAAGCGGGAGTCGTGGGCGAGCTCCCAGAGCAACGGGACCTTGGCGCGGGGCAGTCCGCTGTCGGGCTCGTAGGGACGGGTCGCAAGGCGGGTCCACAGCAGTACGGAACCGGGCTGCGGGTCTCCGGAGGCGACACCGAGCGTGAAGGGGTCCTCGGTGATCTTCTTGGCGTCGAGCTCGGCGGCGTGGGCGGTGCCGGGCAGATTGACGGCGAAAGCGAGTGCGGCGGCGGCGCCGGTGACGGTGAGAAACCGGCGGCGGCCGATGTGCCGGGCGGCAGCGCGGAGCTCGGGTGCGTGCGGTGCGGGTCTCATGTGCCCCTCCCCAGACGACTGTTGTCCCTTCGCATTGGAGTGGGGGCCGACGACTCTGCGTTGTCGAGTACACAACATCCGTGTGTCGGTCGGATGAGTTCCGCGTACAAGTACGCGACTACGCTGCGCGTCCATGAACGCAGTTGCGAAGATTGCCGTGGTGACGGGAGCGGGCTCGGGCATCGGCCGGAGCGTGGCGCTGACGCTGGCGGGGGCGGGCTGGTCGGTGGCCCTGGCGGGCCGACGCGCCGAGGCGCTGGAGGAGACGGCGTCGCTGGCGGGTGGGGACGTGCTGTGCGTCCCCACTGATGTGACGTCACCGGCGGATGTCACCACGCTGTTTGCCACCGTGCGCGAACGCCACGGCGGTGTTGGCCTGCTGTTCAACAACGCGGGAACGTCGGGCCCCCGGGTCCCCTTCGAGGACATCTCCTACGAGAACTGGCGCTCGGTGGTGGACGTCAATCTGACAGGCGCTTTCCTGTGCGCGCAGGCGGCCTTCCGCATGATGAAGGACCAGTCCCCCCAGGGCGGCCGGATCATCAACAACGGCTCGATCTCGGCGCATGTGCCCCGCCCGCACTCGGCGCCGTACACGTCGACGAAGCACGCGATGACGGGCCTGACGAAGTCGCTGTCACTGGACGGGAGGGCGTACCGGATCGCGTGCGGCCAGATCGACATCGGCAACGCGGCGACGGAGATGACGCAGCGCATGCGGGCGGGGATCCTGCAGGCGAACGGGGAGGTGGTGGTGGAACCGGTGATGGACGCGGGGGATGTGGCGCGGACGGTGCTCCATATGGCGGAGCTGCCGCTGGAGGCGAATGTGCAGTTCGCGACGGTGATGGCGACGGGGATGCCGTACATCGGCCGGGGGTGAGGTTTGGGGGGTGCGGGTTGGCTGGCCCTGCGCCGCGGAGCCGGCGCGCCCGGGGCGCGGGCCTTGCGCCGCTAAGCCGCGCGCCCCGCGCGAGGGGGCGGGGTCCTGCCCCGCGAAGCCGGCGCCCCCCCGAGGAGCGGGCCTGCGCGGCGGAGCCTGCGCGCGAGGGGTCCCTGCGCCGCGAAGCCAGCGCGGCCCAGGGGACCTTGCCCCGCGGGAGCCGGGTCCCGCGGGGCGAAGCTGGCGCTCCGCGGGAGCAAGCCTTGCGCGGGCCCCCGGGGGCGGGCCTTGCGCCGCTAAGCCGCGCGCCCCGCGCGAGGGGGCGGGGTCCTGCCCCGCGGGAGCGGGGTCCCCCGAGGAGCGGGCCTGCGCGCGAAGGGTCCCTGCGCCGCGAAGCCGGCGCGCCGCCGGAGCAAGCCTTGCGCGGCCCCCCGGGGGGCTTGCCCCGCGGGAACGGAGTTCTGCGTCGCAAAGCCGGCGCGCCCCGCAGGGGCGTCAGCCACCCTCCCGTGAAAGGACCTTGTCGATCTCCGCGAGTTGCTCCCGCCGCAGCGCCCCCTTCCCCACCGCCCCCGCGTTCTCCTCCGCCTGTGCCACGCTGCGGAAGCCCGGGATCGGGATCGTCCGCGGGCTGCGCGCCCACAGCCAGGCCAGCGCCCCCTGCGCAAGGGTGCGGCCGCCTGAGGTGAGGATGTCGCGTACGGCTTCGACCCGCGCCGACCACTCGGGCGCCGGCACCCCGCCCTCGTCGAACCAGCGCAGCCACGCCGGCGGCGTCGCCCGGATGTCACCCGCGGCGCCGCGGCTGCCGGGGCCGTACTTCCCGCTGAGCAGGCCCATCGCCAGCGGGCTGCGGTTGATGCTCGCGAGGCCCCGCTCCTCGCAGAGGGCGAGCATCGCGGGGGCGTCCTCAAGCACATTGCAGGCGTGCTGCACGGCCGCGCAGTGCGGGCCCTGCGCGAAGAGGGCGGCGCGTTCGGGGTCGTCGGTGCTCCAGGCGTACGCACGGATCAGCCCCTCGCGCACCAACTCCTCGCACGCGTCGCGCAGTTCGCCCGCCTCCTCGAGCGGCAGGTCGGAGAGGTGCAGCTGATAGAGGTCGACGCGGTCGGTGCCGAGGCGGCCCAGCGATGCGGTGAGGGCGCGGCGTACATACCCGCGCGACGCATCGCTCCCGGTCAGTGTGCGGGTCTCCGCGTCGAAGCGGTTGCCCCACTTCGTGGCGATGACCACCTCGTCACGGCACCCCGCGAGCGCCCGCCCGAGCACCCGCTCGCTGTGCCCCGCCCCGTACACATCCGCCGTGTCGAAGAAGGTCACCCCCAGCTCCAGCGCCCGGCGGATCGCCGCGACGGACTCCTCGTCGTCCACCGCGCCCCACCCCAGCGGGTTGCCCGCGGCATCCTGCCACTCACCGCCGATCGCCCAGCATCCGAAGCCGAGGGCGCTGACCTCGATCCCGCTGTGACGTCCCAGTGTCCTGTTCCCAGTGCTGTTGCTGATGGCGTCCATGTGCGCGCACGCTACGAGTTGGAGCGCACGCCAAGGCAAGGACCGCGACCGCCGCCGTGACGAGGAACGCGGCGCGCAGACCGTGCACTTCGGCGTACGCACCGAGCAGCGCGGGCCCGGCGATCGTCCCGAGCCCCAGGAAGAAGACGGTGACGGTGAACCCGGCGGATGGCCGCTCGGGGAAGACCCGGTAGCTCCACACCGCGAGGACCCCGGACCCGGCCATGAAGCACGGACCGTACAGCAGCGCGGAGACGGCGACCGCGGGGAGCGAGCCGGGAGCGGCGCCGAGCAGGGCGACCGCGGCGGCGATGCCTGCGAACAGCGCGGCGTGGACGCGGCGCAGGCCGTAGCGGGCGATGGCATGGCCGGTCAGGGCGCCCGCGGTGCCGGCCAGTCCCATCAGGGACCAGAACAGCGGCGCGGTGGCGGAGCCGGTGCCGGCGGCGTCGGTGACCGCTTCCACGGCGAAGGACCAGTAGACGGCGCCGACGAGGCCGTACAGCACGGCGGTGAGCAGCAGCGGCAGCGCGCTTCGGCGGTAGCCCGGCCGCCCTGACGCCCTGGCCTTCCTGCCCGAACCCCCGGGCAGGACACGGGCGTTGTACGCGCTCGCCGCCAGCGCAGCGAGCGCGAAGACCAGCCATGCGTACCGCCAGCCGGTGCCGCGCGCGAGCAGCGCGAGCGGTCCCGCGACGACGACCGCGAAGGCCGTGCCGCCGGCGATCGTGCCCATGACCTGCTCACGCCGCCCGACCGGAACCATCCGGTCGACCGCGTCGGAGTACGGGGCCCAGGCCCAGCCGGAACTCGTACCGGCCAGGATCAGCCCGGTGACCAGCAGCGCGGGCCCCCGGGCGAGCGCGACCAGCCCCATGCCGACGGCCGCGGACAGCCCGCCGACGAGCACCATGGGCCGCGGCCCGAACCGCGCGACAAGGGCGCCGACCAGCAGCAGCGCGCCGAGATATCCCGCGTAGGTGGCGCTGCCGATGAGCCCGACCAGGGAGACGGAGAGGCCGAACTCGTCCCGCAGCTCGGGAAGGAAAAGTCCGTATCCGTAGCGCGCGAAGCCGAAGGTCACGCCGATCGCCGAGACACCGGCGACCGCCAGCCGACGAGACTCGGTGAGTGGGTTGGTAGCCATGGACCCACCATCCGACCTGCGGATTCGCCGTACCATTGGCGTAAACGTCAGCTTCCACTAGATTTACGCCATGGCACTTCGTGTGGCGGTGACCCTGCTGGAGGAGACCTCCCTGTTCGAGCTGGCCGTGCCGTGCGCGGTGTTCGCGGGCGAGGGGTACGACCTGGTGCTGTGCGCCACCGCCCCTGGCGGCGCACAGCACGCGCCCGGCGGTCTGCAACTGGCCGCCGAGCACGGCCTCGACGCTCTGCGCGAGGCGGATCTGATCGTGGTCCCGGCCTGCATGATGAACGGCTACGAGCCGCCCGCCGCGCTCCTCGACGCCCTGCGCGAGGCGCACGCCCGCGGGGCGCGGATCGCCTCGCTCTGCTCGGGCGCGTTCGTGCTGGCCGCGGCGGGCCTACTGGACGGCCGTACGGCGGCGACCCACTGGATGTACGCGGAGGAGCTGCGCCGTCGCTACCCGTATGTGCGGGTCGACGACCGTTCCCTGTACGTCGACGACGGCTCGATCCTCACCAGCGCGGGCACCGCAGCCGCGATCGACCTGTGCCTGCACATCGTGCGCGGCGACTACGGCACGGCAGCGGCGGCGGAGGTCGGCCGCCGGATGGTGGTGGCCCCGCACCGGGAGGGCGACCAGACGCAGTACGCCCCGCCACACACCCCAGCGCCGCCGCGGGCGGAGGGCCTCGCGCCGGTGCTGGACTGGGCGGTGGCGAGGCTCCACCGGCCGCTCACGATCGCGGAGTTGGCGTCACGGGCCGGGATGAGTACACGTACGTTCGGCCGCCACTTCGCGCTGGAGGTCGGCGTGACCCCGCTGAAGTGGCTCAACCAGCAGCGCCTCGGGCGCGCGCGCGAACTGCTGGAGACGACGGACCTGCCGGTGGACACAGTGGCCCAGCGAAGCGGCCTGGGCAGCGCGGACAGCCTGCGCCAGCACTTCCACCGCGCACTGGCCACGACCCCGGCCGCGTACCGCCGCACGTTCCGGGCCGGCTGGGAAGGAGGCCGACTGGCTTTGCCGAAGTGATTCGCCGTCAACCCTGCAGCGTCACAATGATGCGGACACTGTTGTCGAAGCGGTTGTCGAAGCGGTTGTCGAAGCGGTTGTCGAAGCGGTTGTCGCGGAAGTCGCGGTTGTCGAAGCGGTTATCGCGGAAGTCGCGGTTCCCGCGGTTGTCATGGCACCAGTAGACGTAGGAGCGACCGTCCCAGTAATAGTCGCAATAGCCCGACGAAACCGGGGTGGACGTGCTGGTGGCACTGGCTACGCCGGCTCCGCCAAAGACCAGAGCCAGCGCAGCGAACAGACCGGCGAGCAGCCGGAAAGTCCTGGATGTCGTTACCCGCATGATGCTTTCCCTTCCCGGGAGCGTAGACGGGCCCGAGCCCTGCACGGCCACGGTGGCGTCAGCGCCGGGCGATGATGCGTTCGCGAAGGGGTCCGGTACATCGGCCTTGAATATGGCGGGAGTTGCCATCGCCGACTCACACGCTGACATGCGCGGCATCGGGCCCACCTGGGCTGCTGAGTGCGGCAAACCCCGCGGCGGTGCATCCGTCCGTCGGACAACCAACGACCACGTGGTCGTCGATCGGGATGTTGAGATTGTTCGTCTTCTCGCCAGAAATGAAGACGAATATATCGTTCAATCTGAATCCAACGTAGACATGTGCGCATATAGAAGTCAAACGCAACGCATAGGCCCCAGACGCAGGGAGTCGGCGCCGGCGCCATGGGCAATTCCCTTTTTCACTGTTACGCAATCGGCGGAGAAGCCCTTAGGCCTGCCCGGTCTCGAAGCGGCCGACCTTCCCGCCTTCGACGATGAACTTCCAGGCGGTACGCATCTCCCCCCAGGTGTCGTTGCGGTACCGGGCGACCAGGCTCAGCCCGTCGGCGGACTGCGACTCGACCTCCATGTGCCCGCGCGAGGAGAAGATCTCGCGGTCGGTCCAGTCGTCGAGGTCACGATCACTGCCGTCGTCGGACATCGTGGCGCGGGGCGCGAGGGCGGCCTGGAAGCCTTCGCGATCATTGGCGTTGAGCGCGCCGACGAAGGCGCGTACGGCGGGTTCGGTGAGCCGGTCCACAGGAATGGTCATGCTGGTCTCCGCGGTCTTTCGGTACGGGTAGTCGGTACGGGAAGGAAGCCCTCCATCCCTACACCGCACATGGCAGGCTTCCCGCATGGAACACACCCTGGACACCACCATCGACCCCATCTGGGACACGGTAGGCCGCCTGCACGCCTGGCTCGACGCGGAGAGCGACCTGCCGCCCCAACAGGAGACGCTGCTGCGGATGTTGAAGCTGTCGGAAGAGGTCGGCGAGGTCGCCCAGGCCATCATCGGCGCGACGGGCCAGAACCCGCGGAAGGGCCATACGCACAGCTGGCAGGACGTCGAGTCGGAGCTGTGCGACGTGATCATCACGGCGATGGTGGCCCTGCGCACGCTCACGCCGTACGCGTCAGAGGTCTTCGAGGCGCACCTGGGTGGTGTCGCTGAGCGCTCGCTGGAGGGGTCAGCGGAGTGATCCGCCCAGGCGGGTGCTGATCGGCGTCGTCCACTCCATTGGATGATCGTACGAAGAACTGGTGGCTCAAAGTGGAGCCGAACCCCACTCAAGAATGAGAAGCCGTGCCCGAACCGGCGTACTGAAGGTGGACGGGAACCACTCCACGAAGCCCTGCCATTCCGGAGGTACCTCACCCGTGACCACCACCAAGGCGGCCCCGACTCGGGTTGACCACCGTGACGCGGACGATCCGGAGGGTTGGCAGTTCAACTCATCCCTTGTCCTGACCATGCTGCTGCTTCTGGTGGTTGCGCTGCAGGGGCCGATCCGCCGGGCGTTGTCCGCGCCGGTGATGCAGAGCTGGATGACCGTGTTCGTCGCGGTGTTCGTCCAGGCCCTGCCCTTCCTCGTGCTCGGTGTGCTGCTGTCGGCGATCATCGCGGTGTTCGTCCCACCATCGTTTTTCGCCCGCGCGCTGCCGAGACAGCCCGCCCTCGCGGTGCCGGTCGCCGGGATGGCCGGGGCGGTCCTGCCCGGCTGTGAGTGCGCCTCCGTGCCGGTGGCCGGTGCGCTGGTGCGCAGGGGCGTCACCCCCGCGGCAGCGTTGGCGTTCCTCCTGTCCGCCCCGGCGATCAACCCGATCGTGCTGACCGCCACCGCCGTGGCCTTTCCCCGCAACCCCGAGATGGTCCCCGCCCGGTTCGTGGCGAGTCTGCTCGTGGCGTGCGCGATGGGCTGGTTGTGGCAGCGGCTGGGCCGCACCGACTGGTTGCGCCCACCGGATCATCCGTCGTCGGACGGCCTCAGCAAGGGGGCGGCGTTCTGGGGGTCCGTACGGCACGACGTGATGCACGCCGGCGGTTTCCTCGTCGTCGGCGCGATGGCCGCGGCCACCCTCAAAGCCGTGGTACCGGCAAGCTGGCTGCACACCGCTGCCAGTAACCCTGTGGTGTCGATCCTCGCCCTGGCGATCCTCGCGGTGCTGTTGTCGATCTGCTCCGAGGCCGACGCGTTCGTGGCCGCGTCCCTGTCCCAGTTCTCGCTCACCGCCCGGCTGGCATTCCTCGTCGTCGGACCGGTGATCGACCTGAAACTGTTCGCCATGCAGGCCGCCACGTTCGGCCGGGGGTTCGCGCTGCGGTTCGCCCCCGCCACCTTCACCCTGGCCGTCCTCATGTCGGCCCTGGTCGGGGCGGTCCTGCTGTGAACCGGCAGGCGCAAGCAGCCGTGCTGTTCCTCGTCGGCGGGGCGGTGTTGCACGCCGGCTTCACCGATCTCTACCTGCGCTACGTCAAGGCCGGGTTGCGCCCGTTGCTGCTCGTGGCCGGCATCGTCCTGATCGTCTCGGCCATCGCCACCGTCTGGTACGAACTACGGCCGCGCGCGACCAAGGAGAACCAGCCCGAGCGTGAGCACCACGACCAGGGCAGCCACGCCCACCGCGAACCACGCGTCTCCTGGCTCCTCGTCCTGCCCCTGCTCGCTCTCATCCTGGTCGCCCCACCCGCACTCGGCTCCTACAGCGCCATGCGCACCGGCACGGCCCTGCAACCACCCTGGGGCTTCCCCACCCTCTCCGCCAACGACCCCCTCCGGCTCAGCGTCGTCGACTATGCCGGCCGCGCGGTCTACGACCACGGACGCTCCCTCGGCGACCGGCGGATCAGAATTACCGGCTTCATCACCCTCGACCGCAGCGGCGCGCCCTACCTCACCCGCATGGTCCTCAACTGCTGTGCTGCCGACGCCCAACCCGTCAAGATCGGCCTGTCCGGACAGATTCCCGCGGTCCTGCAGCCCGACACCTGGCTCGAAGTCACCGGCACCTACACCAGCAAACAGACCGAAGACCCCGTCAACGACGGCGTCATCCCGTTCATCAGCGTCAGCCAGGCCAGACCGGTCCCTGCCCCACACAACCAGTACGAGAACTGGAGTAGTTGACCGGCGAATGCGCCAAGTCGAGCACCCGCTGCGCCGGTCCCGGCCCCGTGGCAAACTCCGCCAGCACCACCGGCCGATCGCTGACCACGCTGAGCATTACGCCGCGACGCTCGTCGACGCAGTCCAGCACGTGAAGCTCCTCGAAGCGAGAGACCCGGGGCAGACCGTCGGCGGGTACGAGCGGCAGCCCGGACAGATCGAGGGCAGTCGACTGGTCGAGCCTGGCCCGCCCGGCCTTCACCAATGCTTCCTTGCGCACCCATTGCCGTAGGAAGGCGGAATCCGGGTCATCATGCTCGGTGATCAGCTTCAACTCCGCCGGTGTGAGAGCCCAATGGAGAAGCTCCGGGGTTGCGCGCCGCTGGTCCAGCACCTCCACGTCCATGCCGATGGGGCCGCTGCCCGCCGCAGCGCCGACGACGCCTCGCGTGTGGGAGAGGCTGACCGTCACCTCCGGGCGGCCTTCGATCGACGGCTTGCCGTGCCCCGACGCCCCGCAGTCGGGGCAGCGTTGGACGACGGTCATCGCGCGCGCGGGCAGATCGAGCAGCCTGCCGGCACAGAGCCGGACGAGCAGGTGGGCGGCGACGAAGTCCGTCCGGTCGGGGTCATGGACGAAGGCCGCCGCCCGTGCCCGTTCGGCATCGGTGAGCCATCGCTCGGAAGCCTCGGGATGCCGCAGCACCTCCCTGCTCTCGGCCACCATCGCGATCGCCTGTGCCGGCAATCCCTGCCCGCCGTCGCCCATCAGCTCAGCACGCCCCGAGGAAGCGGTCCAGCACGCGGACGCCGAACCGCAGGCCGTCCACCGGAACCCGCTCGTCCACACCGTGGAACATCCCGGCGAAGTCCAGCTCCGGGGGCAGTTTCAGCGGCGTGAAACCGAAGCAGCGGATGCCCAGGTCGTCGAAGGACTTGGCATCCGTTCCACCGGAGAGGCAGTACGGAACCGCCCGGGCGATCGGGTCCTCCGCTCGCAGCGCGTCACGCATGGCGTCGACGAGCGGACCGTCGAAGCTGGTCTCCAGCGCCCGGCCCACATGAAGGTCTTCGCGGGTCACCCTGGGCCCCAGGACGCGGTCGAGTTCCGCCAGGAACTCCTCTTCGTACCCGGGCAGGAAGCGCCCGTCGACATGCGCGGTCGCCTGCCCGGGGATGACGTTCACCTTGTAGCCCGCTTCGAGCATGGTCGGCTGCGCGGTGTTGCGCAGCGTGGCCCCGATGATCTGTGCAATGCCGCCGAGCGTGGCGAGTGTGGCGTCCATGTCCTCGGGGTTGAGCTCGACGCCCAGCGCGTCGCCGAGTTCGTCGAGGAAACCCCTCACCGGCTTCGTCAACCGCACGGGGAACTGATGCCGCCCTAGTCGCGCGACCGCCTCGCACAGCTCGGTAACGGCGTTGTCTTTGTTGGTCATCGAGCCGTGCCCGGCCGTGCCCTCGACGCTCAGGCGCATCCAGTGCATGCCCTTCTGCGCCGTCTCGATGAGATACAGCCGCACGTTCTCGTTGACGGTGAAGGAGAAGCCGCCGGCTTCGCCGATCGCCTCCGTCACACCCTCGAAGAGTTCGGGGTGCTTGTCGACGAGATAACGGGCTCCGTACGTACCGCCCGCCTCCTCGTCCGCGAGGAACGCCAGCACGATGTCGCGCGGGGGCTTGCGGCCGCTGCGCATCCGGTCGCGTACGACCGCGAGGGTCATCGCGTCCATGTCCTTCATGTCGACGGCGCCCCGGCCCCACACGCAGCCGTCGGCGATCTCCCCGGAGAGCGGATGGTGCGTCCAGTCCTGGGCATTGGCCGGTACGACATCGGTGTGGGCGTGGATCAGCAGCGCGGGTCGCGACGGGTCCTCGCCCTCGATACGCGCCACCGTGGAGGCGCGCCCCGGGTGGGACTCGAAGATCCGCGGCTCGAGCCCGACCTCTGCCAGCTTCTCGGCGACGTACTCCGCCGCGGCCCGCTCCCCCGGGCCCGAGTGGTCGCCGTAGTTGCTGGTGTCGATCCGGATCAGATCACGGCAGAGACCGACGACCTCCCGCTCCGCCGCACCCTCGCTGATGGCGCTGCCCGCATCCGACTGGCTCATGCTGCTTCCTCCTCAAGACTGTGCGTCACCAGGGTGTGTGTCGGCGGGGTGCGTGTCATTTGGGGTGCGTGTCGCCGCGCACGCTCACCGTGGGTTCGTGTCGTACCGGGAAGTTGACGGAGTTGGCGATGAAACAGGCCTGGTGCGCCTCGGCATGCAGCGCGAGGGCCTTCTCGGTCATCCCCCGCTCGCTCACCTCCGCGTGCGGACGCAGGACCGCTTCCGTGAAGTGACCGCCCGTGCCGGTCGTGACCATGGTCGCGTGAGCGCGGTCCCGGTAGCCGGTGACGACGACGTCGGCGGCGGAGCACAGATGCAGGTACCACAGGAGATGACATTGGGAGAGGGACGCCAGCAGCATCTGCTCGGGGTTCCACCGCTCCGGATCACCTCGGAACGCGGGGTCGGCGCTGGCCGGGATCGGCGGCGGACCGTCGGCTGTCACCTCGTGGTCGCGCCCGTACGAGAGGTAGTTGGTCGTGCCCTCGCCCAGATCGCCGGTCCAGGTGACCTCGGTGTCGTACGTATGCAGCGTGTTCACGCGCTCTCCTTCGGGCGGTGGCTGACAGAACGGGGCCTCCCCTCAAGGGGAGGCCCCTGCCGGGCTGTTACTCCGCCGTCGGCGTGGTGTGGATGGTGATCGCGGCGCGTACCTGCTTCTCCAGCGCATCCAGCTCGTCCGGTGTCCGCGCGTCGATGAAGAAGGCCACGGCCCGGTCGTCCGAGCTGCCCAGCTCTCCCAGCCTGGTGTCGCGGTCCTTCAGCACCAGCACCGCGCGCAGGGTCGGCGGGGCGTCCGCCGCGCCCGCTTCGAGGTCGGGCCACAGTCCCTTCTCACCGACCCAGCTGATCTCGGCACCGGGCCAGTCGACGGTGACATCGGTGAGCAGCCCCGGTGTGTGCTCCGGGTAGACCTGGCGGGTGTACCGGCGCGGCTCGGGGTAGGACGCCGGTTCGCCCAGCGCCACTCGGATGATCTCGGGTTCGACGGTGCTGCCGGTGGCCAGCTGGTAGAGCGCCATCAGACCGTCCCCCGGGGTGCGGGCCGCCACCTCCATCAGATACGCACGCCCCGACTCGTCGATGCGCCACTCCGAGTGCGCGATGCCGTTCTCGAAGCCCAGCAGGTCGAGCATCTGCTGGTTCGCGGCGAGCAGAGTGGCGGTCGCGTCGGGCTGTTCGCACGGAACGGCGTGGGCCAGTTCCACGAAGGTGTTGGCGTACGAGTCCGTGGTCTCCTTGCGCGTGGCCGAGGCGAACACCGGCTTGCCGTTCTGCACCAGCGACTCGACGGAGTACTCCTGGCCGATGATCTTCTGCTCGACCAGGATGATCTCGTGCGGCGGGTACGTCCTGACCTGTTCGCTCAGCTCAGCCGCGTCGTTGACGGTCACCACGCCGGAGCTGGAGTGCCGGCTGGCCGGCTTGACCACGCACGGGTAGCGCACCACCGACCAGTCGAACGCGTCGCGTTCGGCCGCGGGAACCACCACGGACCACGGGCTGAGGTCCGGCATGTACCAGCGCTGCAGGTATTTGCTGCGGCAGGCCCGCGTCGCCCTCAGGCCGGGCGACGGGAGGCCGAGGGCGTCGGCGAGCAGGCCGGTGGGCTCGACCAGGGTCTCGCCGACCGAGTGGACGCCCACGATGGTGTAGTCGTCCAGCCAGCGCCGGGCCGCGCAGATCGTGCCCGCGGTGAAGGACCCCTCGATGTTCAGCTCGCCGTCGACGAACGCGATGTCGTCGATCGATGCAGCCGGGTGGCCTTCCTCGTCCATACAGGCCAGCGCCTGCTCCCGCCATATCGCAGCGGTGATCACCAGGATCTTGATGCCCCGGTCGGCGAGTTCCGTCAGATACAGGGGATTGCGGCACACCACCCAGAACGCGCCGGTGAGGATGAACGCCTGGGGCTTGTCCTGTTGCATGGTTCTCCCAATGTGAGATTCGTCGTAGCGCGGCCGACCGAGCGGTCGATCAGTCGGGGATCAAGCGGTGGAGGCATCGGTGACCGCCTCGGGCTGCTTCCCCCCGACGGCGCTCTTCTCCTGCTTGGCAGTGCGTATGGCGGCCATGGCGAAGCCCGTGGCGACAAGCGAGCCGATGGCCAGCACCGGCCAGACGCTGTGGCCGAGCTCGACGAAGAGCCAGCCTCCGGCCATCGGCCCCAGGGCCGAACCGAGGGCGAACATGAAGTGGAAGCCGGCCAGGTACCGGCTCTTCAGATGCGCCGGCGCGGTGACGGCGGGATAGGCGAAGATCGCCGGCCCGCCGATGATCTCGCCCAGGGACCAGATCAGGGTGCCCGTGATGATCACCGCGGGCCCCAGTGGCAGACCGTAGAACGCCACGCCGGAGGCGAGGGTCAGGAACGCGATGCCGATGGTCAACCGGAACGGCCACTTCTGGGTCCACTTCGTCAGCGGCAGTTCGAAAGCGATCACCATGAAGCCGTTCAACGCGACGGCCAGCGTGTACCAGAAGACCGAGACACCGGCCTCGGTGATGTTCAGCGGCAGGGTCGACAAGTACTGCACATAGACGGCCGAGTGGACCAGGATGGCGATCAGATAGAACACGTACCGCCGGTCCCGCAGCATGGCGGCGTAGCTGCCCCGCGGCTCGTCCGCCCCATGGACGGACACGTGGGCGGGCAGGGTCGCCCAGGCCAGGATTGCGTACGCCAGCGCCGCCAGCGCCTCCCCCCAGAACAGCAGGGTGTAGCTCTCGCTGCCCGCGTTGTACAGCGCGAAGCCGATCAACGGCGCCGCCATGGCGCCGAGGTTCAGGCCGAACCGGTACATCGCGAAGATCATGACCTGTCGGTCGTCCGGGGTCAGCTCCGACAGCAGCGCCGTCGCAGCGGGCCGGAACATCTGCCCGGCGAGACCGGCGAGGGCCACCGCCACCAGGATGGAAGGGTAGTTGGGCAGGTACAGCAGGCCGGCGAGCATCAGGCTGGAACTGGCCATGCTGAACACGGTGGTGTTGCGGGCGCCCAGCCGCTCGGAGAGCGTGCCGCCGATCAGCACCCCGGCGACCACGCCACTGCCGTAGACGCCGAGTGCGATCGACGCCTGGGTGGAGGAGTACCCCTCGGAGGTCAGGTACAGCACCAGGAAGATGTTGAGGAAGCCGGCCAGCCGGCTGATGAAGATGCCGGTCAGGACCGTCTTCGCCGCGAGCGGCGCCTGACGGAACGTGGGCCAGACCGCGGCTTCCGTTCCAGTCTTGCTCTTGGTCATGCGAGGACTGTCCCCTTCTCGTTGTGGTGCGGGCGCACATCGCCCAGTGCGAACCGCCGGGTACCGCTCAAGGACGGATCGCCCGGGCGGATGTGCAGCTCACCGCGCGAGGGCAGCAGGACGACCGCGGCGACGGTGCGCTCCTGCCGGATGTCACCGACGGCGGAGACGCAGATCGGTGGCGTGGACATCAACGCGAAGTGCCGTTCCACGTCCGCTACGGCTCCCGGCTCTGCCGACAGTTCGGCGAGTCCGGCCTGGCACGCGTCCAGCCGGCGGCGCGAGGAGTTGCCGGCGAAGACATTGATCTGATCGTGCGCCGCCAAGTCCGGATGCAGATAGTGGTTGGTGTGTGCGGCCTGCTCGCCCTCGACCCAGCGCAGTTCACCGTCGAGCGCCTCGACCCACACGGTCTTCGTCGCGTCGCACAGCATGAACGACCGCGAGCTGGCCAGCGGCAGTTCGCGCAGCACCTCGACCGCCTCGTCCACCGACCCGGCGGAGTCGAGGACATGACGGATCGCCAGGTAAGGAGGCACCCCAGGCCGCCACTCACCGCCGAGAACCAGGTTCAACCCCACCCCGAGACCGTCACTGTTGATGCCGAGGTAGCCGAGCAGACCCGCGAAGCTGAGCAGCAGCACCTGGCGGGACGATCCCGTCGAGGTGATGTCGAGGACGCTGATCTGGTCATCGAGATCGCCGTTGAGATCGACCGTCTGCGCCAGCACCGGCAGGGCGCCCGCCTGGGCGTACGTGGTGCAGTCTCCCCGCGCGGGTATCTTCCGGTAGCCGAGGATCTCCCGGCGCAACTGGAGCAGCAGCGCGAGGTCCCGGTCGATCCCGATGCCGTCGGCGAGTCCGGTGATCTCTTCGGCGAGCCGGGGCACGGCAGCGCTGACCGCCTTGTCGTACGCGGCGATCGTGGGCGCCAGTCCCGCGACGGTGACCGGCTCGGGCAGCAGCAGATTGAGCCGGCACAGCGAGTCGTCCACAAAGGCACGCAGGGCTTGTGCCCGGGCCTCGCCGTGCCGGCGACCGACCTCGTACGGATCGCCAGTCAGACGCAGATGGGTGAGAGCCGCGCCGGTCATACCACCGCGCCCGGCTGAACCACCTTCGGTCGCGCCGCCAGCTCGGCCTTCACCCCGGGCCACTCGGCGCGCAGCACGCTGTAGTACGCGGCATCCCGGCGACGTCCGCCCGGCATCGGGTTGAAGCTGCGCAGAATGCCTTCCTCCTGGGCGCCGATGTTGCGCAGCCCGCGCCTGGCCTGCTCATTGAGCCGGTCCGTCTTGAACTCCACACGTTCGGCGCCCATGCGCTCGAAGGCGTGCTCCAGCATGAGGTACTTGGCCCACCGGTTGACGCCTCGGCCCTGGAAGTCCAGGCCCAGCCAGGACCAGCCGATCTCCAGCCGCAGATCGGCCTCGGACAGGTTGCCGAAGCTCATGCTGCCCGCGCACCGGCCGCTGCTCTTGTCGGTGATGTGGAACACCACCCGCCGCCCGGCCTCCTGGTCGCTGATCATCGCGTCGAAGAAGGCGGTGAAGTCGTCCTCGGACTCGACCATGGTCACGAAGTACCGCCAGATGACGGGGTCCATCGCGATGTCGTGGATGGAGTCCCGGTCCTGCGCGGTGAGGGGGCGCAGCCGTACGTGGTCGTTCTCCAGGGTGGCTGCCGCGGTCTGTGCCCAGCTCATCTCAAGCCGCCTTTCCGAGGTGGGGGGTGAGGACATCGACGACCTGACGCAGGGTCCGCATCGCGGCGACGTCCTGCTCCGTGAGGTGGGACAGCGCGATCCCCAGGTCCTGGCAGAGTCCGGTCAGATAGAGAACCTTGTTGAGCGAGGTGAGTCCGTACTCGCCCGCGAGTTCCCCGTCGAGATCGAAATCGTCCGGTGCAGGTCCGGCTTCCAGCACGACCGACAGGCTCTCGCGTGCGGCTCCCTCCACGTCACTGCGCATGGATTCCCTCCTGGCTGTTGATGAGTTGCGACTGGTACGCAGCGAAGATCTGCTTGCGTTTCGGTTTGAACTGAGAGGTGAGCATTCCGTTGTCGATGCTCAGCCGGGGGTGTGCGACCACGACCTTGCTGATCCGTTCGTCGGGGGCGGACCCGGCATTGGTCAGCGCCAGCTGGGCGGCGATCGCCTCGGTGTCAGCCGGTTCAGCCGACGGCGAGACGACCGCCACCAGGTGGGTCTCCGACGG
The DNA here is from genome assembly GCF_055563295.1 of Streptomyces sp. NPDC002868. Lineage (NCBI taxonomy): Bacteria > Bacillati > Actinomycetota > Actinomycetes > Kitasatosporales > Streptomycetaceae > Streptomyces > Streptomyces sp. NPDC002868. Next base: position 662,410 of record NZ_JBVHDR010000003.1, read on the forward strand.
GCAGAACACGACGCATTCCTCGATCGACGCGCTCGCCCGCATACGTTCCTCGAGCGGCCTTACGATCACTTTCTTGCCGTTGCCCAGAACGATCACGTCGTCGGCGCGCCCCTGGATGAACAGAAACCCTTCCTCATCGAGGTGTCCGAGGTCACCGGTGCGCACCACACCGTCCCCGACGAAGATCCGTTCCGAGTCGCCGGGCTGGGCGAACTCGTACGCCAGGTTGACGGGGTGGTCGCTGCGCACATGGACCACGCCGTCGTCGTCGAACAGCACCTGCTTGCCGGGGAGCACCCGCCCGACGCTGCCCTCCTTGTGGGCGCCGGGATGGTTCTTGCTGACGATGCAGGTCTCGTTCAGCCCGTACCCTTCGTAGATCGGCAGGCCGGCCTGGGTCAGGTAGCGCAGCGTTTCTCGATCGGCGGGCGCCGATCCGGTCCACAGGTAGCGGATCCGGTCGCCGAAGACCCGCCGGCCCGCGGCACGGCGCGCGTCGTCCTCCCCCACATCCTTCGTACGGGACGCGTACGCCTGGATCTGCTTCTTCGCGGCCTCGAAGAACGCCGGTACGCCCATCACCACGGTCGGCCGGGCGCTGCTCAGGGCCGCGAACGCCGCCTCGTAGGTGCTGACGGTGACATCGTGTCCGAAGCACAACGCCGAGTAGATCCAGTAGCGCTGCTGCAACAGCGACAGCGGCAGGAAGACGAAGATGTCGTCGTCCGGGCCGTGCGTGAACATCTCCTGCACGGCGCGGGTCGAGGAGTCGATGCTGCCCACGGTCGCAGCCAGCCCCTTGGGCGTGCCCGTGCTGCCGGAGGTGAACTTGATCGTGGTCACCTCGCCGGGCTCGTAGGTCACCTGCGGCAGGCTGCCGGGCCGGGCCTGTCCGGCCGCGTCACGGATCTCGGTCAGCGACCGTACGGACGGGCCGGACGACGGCCCGTCCGTGAACAGCACGGCGAGACCGTACCGGTCGATCAGGGCATCGGCCTCGTGGAACTTGCCGGGTTCGAAGCCGGCGGTCACCGCCTTGAGGCGCAGGGCCGCCAGGTCCAGAAGGACCCACTCCAGGCAGTTCGCGGCGAGGATGCCGATCCGGTCGCCGGGCCCGATCCCCAACTCCCGCAGGTACTTGGCTACCTGCCCGGACTGTTCGTACAGCTCGGTGAGGTCAAGCGTCTCCACCGTCCCCAGCCGTACGAACGAGATCCGGTGCCCGGGGGCCGGGGCCATGCCCACCACCTGGTTGATCACAGAGTCGGTCACGCCGGGTCCGTCTCCTTCGCCGCGGTCGCGGCCTCGATGTGGGCAGCCATTGCTCGTACGGTCTCCACCTCGGGCAACCGGTTCAGCTGGATCGTGATCCCGAACTGCTTGCGTATGGCGGTGAAGATCCGCGCCGCACCGATCGACGTGCCACCGAGGTCGTAGAGCGTGATGTCGACCGGTACCTTCTCGACACCGAGAACGCCCGCCCAGATGTCCGCGACGGCCTGTTCCACATCGGTGCCGGGGGCTGCTCCGCTGCCGCCCGCCGCCGTCACGGGCGACGCTTCGGCGGGTTCGGTGGCGGCCAGCTTCCCCCGGTCGACCTTGCCGTTCGCGGTGAGCGGCAGCGCCTCGTGCCAGACGACCGCCGACGGGACCATGTAGTCGGGCAGTTCGCCGCTCAGCGCCTGACGTATCTGCGACATCGACGGCCGGGCGTCGCCCGTGGGGACGGCGTGGGCGACGAGCCGGTCCCCACCGCTGCTCTGCCGGCGTACCACCGACGCCTCCGCGATCTCCGCCAGTGCGATGAGCCGGGTCTCCACCTCGCCCGCCTCGATCCGGAAACCGTTCACCTTGAACTGGTCGTCGCTGCGGCCCAGGATGGCGAGGTTGCCGTCCGGGAGACAGCGTCCGAGATCGCCGGTGCGGTAAAGACGCTCGCCTCGGGCCGCGTCGTCGATGAACCGCTCAGCAGTACGCGCTTCGTCGCGCCAGTACCCGGGGACGGTCCCGACGCCGGCGAAGCAGATCTCCCCGACCACCCAGTCCGGTGCGTCCAGTCCGTCGCGATCCAGCACGTACACCCGGTTGTTGAGGCTCGGCCTGCCGTACGGGACCGGCTCGCCCGCGTCATCGCCGGCGCCGATCGGGTGCAGGATGCTCCAGATGGTGGTCTCCGTGGCTCCGCCCAGCGACACCACGTCGAGGTCCGGTCGCAGCGCCCGCAGCTTGCCGGGGAGCGCCGACGGCACCGTGTCGCCGCTCATCATCACCAGGCGCAGCGAGTCCAGCGCCTCGGCGCCGTCCGCCGCCGCCTGGTCCTGCAGGAGCGACGCGATCGCCGGTACGGAGTTCCATACACTCACCCCCGCATGTGCGCAGAGTTCCAGCCAGTGCCTGGGGTCCGCGGCGCGGTCGGCGTCGGGCAGCACGACGGCGGCGCCGACGGAGTACGCGCCGAAGATGTCGTACACCGAAAGGTCGAAGTTGAATGCGCTGATGGCGAAGAGCCGGTCCTGCGCGGTCAGCGTGAACCGTGTGTTGCAGTCGTCCACGATGTTGAGCACGGCGCGATGGGTGGCCATCACGCCCTTGGGCCTGCCGGTGGTTCCCGACGTGTAGATGACATAGGCGAGGTCGTCGGGGTCCGCGTCCGCGAACGCCGGGAGCTGCGGAACCGGTCCGGTCCCGGCCGGACGGTCGGCGTCCAGGGTCAGCACGGCACGGCCGTCGTCCGAACGGCGGTCCGTGTTGGTCAGCACACAGCGCACCTGACCGTCGTCCAGCATGTAGTCCTGCCGGGATGCCGGCAGCGTCGCGTCGACCGGCAGATAGGCCGCGCCGGCGAGCGCCGTCGCGAGGATGCCGATCACCTGCTCGGGGCCCCGGGTCATCACCAGGCCGACCAGTTCCTGGCGTTGTACGCCCTGCTCACGCAGCCAGGCCGCGGTGCGCGAGGCCCGGCTCAGCAGCTCGGCATAGCTCATCGTGGCATTCGCGGTGATGAGCGCCGCAGCGTCCGGGGTGCGTTCCGCCTGCGCCAGGAAGCGGTCTTGCAGGAACCCTTCGGGCACCGGCGCGGCGGTGTCGTTCGCGTTGTGCCGGCGCGCACGCTGGGCCTGCGGCAGCAGGTCGAAGCTCTGCTGCTGCCAGGCATGCTCGTCGAGCAGGGTGGTGAGCAGGGTCTGGTAGCCCTCGGCGATGTCGTCCAGCATGCCGTCGGGGAAAAGGGTGTCCACCCCGTCGAGCTGGATGACGAGTCCGCCGTGCCGTTGCATCGCGAAGGCGTTGAGCCAGACTTGCGGGGTCTGGCTCGCAGAGTACGTTTCGCGCCCGAACAGCTCCGTCGCCGTGCCGTCCACCTGGTCGTCCACGTAGTCGATGGCGCTGTTGAAGGTGAACGGCATACGGGCCTGGGCGGTGCCGCCGCGGCGCCGCGCCAGTGCGCGCATCACATCGATGCCGGAGTGGTGCCGGTGATCGAGGTCGCGCCGCAGCTGTGTCTGCAGGGCCGCGGCCCTGTCCTGGAAGGCGACGCTCCGGTCGACCTCCAGCTCCACCAGCATGGTGTCGGAGAAGTTGCCGATCGCCTCGGTGATCCTCGGGTGGATCGGCGGGCGGTTGGCAACGGTGGTCACGATGGTGAAGCGGGGCCCGGCGCCCCAGGACGCGAGCGTCTCACCGTAGGCCGCGAGCAGCAGGCCGGACGGGGTCAGCCCGGCGACGGCCGCCCGCTTCTTCAACAGCTCCCAGGACTGGGCGTCCAGCAAGACCTCGCGCCGGGAGAACCGGGGGTGCGTGATCGCTGCCGGGTCGCCGACCAGGGGCAGTTCCGGGTGTCCGGCGAGCGTGTCCAGCCGCTCGGACCAGTACGTACGGGAACGCTCCGCCGGCGCCCTGGTCCTCGCCTTGTCCAGTGCGTCGAGGTACGCCGGGAACGACGCCTCCTCCGTCTCCTCGCCCCCTCCTTCCTGGTACTGCGACCACCAGGCGCGGAAAAACAGGAACATGCTGATCCCGTCCATCACCAAGCCGTCGTGCCCGATGTGAAGAACCATCCGGTCGTCGGCGAGGAGCGTCACGTCCACGGCCAGGAGCGGCGCCCGGTCCGCCGGGAGGACGCGGTGCGAGCGCTCCTCGCGCAGCGCCCGCAACCGGTCCGCCTGGGCGGCCTCGCTCTCGCTCCGCAGATCCAGGCGCCCCATGGACACCTGCGCCGACGACTGCTCGATCTGTGCTCCGGCCCCGGTGAACCTGGTCCGCAGCGCTCCGTGCCGCGCCACCACCGAGCGCAGTGCGCTCTCCAGCCGGTCGAGGTCCCAGGCACCTTCGATCTCGTGGTAGACGTGGCTGGCGACGTTGCCGATCTCGAAGATCTCGCTGCGACCGAACAGATAGCTCTGCTGAAGCGGCGTCAGCGGGTACGCGTCGCCTTCGTCGGCCGAGGCGCCCGAGGCGGCCGCCAACTGTGCCAGCAGCTCCTGCTTGTGGGCTCTGATCCGCGCGACCAGCTCGGCGTCCACCCGCTCGCGGGGGCCCTGCAACCGCAGGTTGTCACCGTCGGCAGTGAGACTCAGCCCGCGCGACTCGATGTCGCGCAGCACGTCGATGTGGCTCATATGTGCGCCACCTCGGCCTTCGTGCTCGCGGGGGCGGGCGACCGACGGGCCAGCGACTCGGCCAGCGCCGTGATGTCGCACTCGCCGAGCAGCTCGTCCATGGAGACGTCGGCCTCGGTGTGTTCGAGGATCTGGTACTGCAGCGCGACGGCCTGGAGCGAGGACATGCCGAGCTGCACCAGCGTCCGGTCCGCCACGACCTCCTGTGCGGGCAACCGCAGGGTGTCGCGCACCAGTTCGCTCAGCCAGGTCAGCAGGGGGGCCTCCGCAGGGGCCTCACCCTCGCCGCCGGCCTCCGCCCGGGCGTCCCCGTCCGAGGCGGGCATCGCGCGGAAGTACACCTGGTCCGCGAGGTCGATCGTGGTTCCGGCGGGGACCAGCTGTGCGGTCTCCGGCCAGACGGACAGATCCGGCATGCCGAGCGCCTTCGCCAGACGGCCGGCGAACCTGGGCATGACCGGTGCGGCGCAGCGGGCCAGCAGCAGTGCCGCGGCCAGCTCCAGGGCGACGGCGGTACGGGCCTCGTCCTTCCAGCCCTCGATTCCGGCGGCGTGGACCTCCGTCGCCGCGAACCGCCGGGTGTCCTCGACGATTCCGTTCAGCTCGGTCGCCGCCCGGTTCAGCGAGAACCCGTCCTGGCCCAGGCTGCCGGTGACCGAGGCGAGCCGGACATTGAGCCGGTCCAGAAACGCGGTGTGCTCCGGGGTCCAGATCCCGGCGTCGGGAGCGGCGCCACCGTACTGGGAGCGGATGCGTGTCCCCAGATCGTTCAGCCATTGCTGCCAGCCGTCGATGAGAGTCGTGCGGGTGGCCGCCTCGTACTCGGCGAGTTCGAAATTGGTACGCCGGGTCTCCGGGCGGGTCAGCGACAGGTAGTAGCGCACCGCGTCGACGGTGTCCGGGCCGAGGATGTCCTTGCCCCAGACCGCGTGCCGGCGGCTGGTGGAGAACTTCGCGCCGTCCAGGAGGTAGAACTCGTTGACGTTGTAGTCGATGTCCGGGTTCCACCCCGGGTACGCCAGCTTGTAGAGCACGGGGTACAGCACAGCGTGGTAGAAGGTGTTGTCGTAACCGAAGAAATGCACCACCTTCCAGTCCTGGTCGGGGGTGTCGGCCCGCCAGTCACGGCCCAGCCTGCGACCGAGGGCCTCGATACCGTGCAGGAAGCCGTACGACATCTCGGGCCAGACCCAGATCACCTGACCGTCCACGTCGTTCCCGGCCGTCGGTACACCCCATGGCGAGGGGTGGCTGAGCGGAATGTCGAGCTGCTCCCGTGCGAACACCCGGTCCGCGAGCTCCCGCAGCCTGGCCGGGACGCGGCCCAGGTGGTGGTGGGCGGCGATCTCCTTGCCGTACTCGTGCAGCGGCAGCACGAAGCGGGTGACGGGCTCCTGACGCGGTGTCGCACCGGACCGGCGGCCGCGGGGGTCCGCCAGATCCGCGCAGAGATTCGGCTCCCCGCACTCCTCGCAGATGTTGCCGTTGGTTCCCGCGCCGCAGCCGGGACAGCCACCGGAGACGTCGACCTCGTACAGATATTCGCCGGACTCGCTGTCGAGCAGTGCGGGAGTCGGCCGGGCCTGGACCGCGCCCGACTCCACCAGCCGTGCGAAGTACGCCTGAAGACCCGCCGGGTACCCCTCCTCCTGGTCGGTCACCGTGTACTGGTCGAGCTCGACGTCCAGCAGCCTCAGGGTCGCTGCGATCTCGGCGCTGTAGTGCGCGGCGGTCTGTGCGGGGTTGTTGTCCTCGCGGCGGGCGCACTCCGCCACGTAGCTCTGGTAGTCGTCGCTGCCGGTGATGTGCCAGACATCGGTGCCGCGCATCCGCTGGAACCGCACATACGCGTCGGCACCGAGGTACGGACCGGACAGATGGCCCAGGTGCAGGTCGCCGTTGGGGGTGGGCGGGGTGGAGAAGACGAACACCGGCCGTTCGTGGAACCGTCGGCGGGTGCCGGCGGGCACCGCCGCACGGGACGCGTGCGCGGGGTCGCGCCAGTACAGGTCGAAGAACAGCAGGTCCGTCTCGCCGGTGTTCTCGATGACATGCGTCTCGAACGGATCGAACTGGCAGACCGCGCCCGGCTGTACGGGGTGGCGCTTGCCGTCCAGCACGATCTCACCGGTGCCGCCGACCACGACGAACACCTCGGTCTCGTCGTGCTGGTGCGGGTGCGACGCACCGCCGGGGACCACGCGCCCCCAGCCGGCGCCGACGCTGATGCCTTCGACCGCACTCATGTCGATGCCGAAGGCCTTGTGCAACCCCTCGGCGGAGTAGGTGTTGATGATCACGTCTGATTCCCCCGGTCGGAAATGATGTCGCAAGAGGCGTGGAGCAGGTCCGCCACTTCGGCGGCGATCGCGGGACCGAGCCGGTAGCCGGAGCCGTTGGCGGCGCCGGCGAAGACCAGACGGCCCCGGTCGTCGAGCGCGCGGATCAGCGGTTCGCGGTTCTCGCTGTACGCGTCGCAGAACACCCGGCCCCCGGTGACCTGTTCGGCCAGTACGGGCGACCAGCGGTGCAGAACGGACCGCGCCTCGGAGAGCTCGGAGGCGGAGAGGCCGTCGACGAGGCGGTCCGGCTCGACATCCCAGTCCTGGCAGGTGTAGCTGAACAGCCAGTGCGCCCGCTCGTGCAGCGGCAGCAGGAAGGCGTCCTCGTCGTGGAACACGATGACGCCGTCCTCGGGTGCCGGTGGCTGCTCGACGTGCAGGGCGATCACCTTCTTGACCCGGGCGCCCAGCGGAGCGACGTACGACCGCCACGCGGGTGCGGAGAGCCACGGCCCGGGAGCGATCACCACCGATCCGGCGGTGATGCTCTCCCCGGTGCCCAGGCCGAGGACATATCCGTCCTCGGACGGTTCCAGGGCGGTGACGGCGACCCCTTCGCGGATGCCGGCCCGGGGCCGCAGTGTCCGCGCCAGCGCCTGGGTCAGCGCGGCCACGTAGGCGTACTGGCAGCCGTCCCCGTTCCAGACCGCGACCTGGGCGGGCATCCCCGTCAGCCGTGCGGGTGACCGGTCGGAGCGCTCCAGCTTGGCCTGGTCCAGATAGACCTCCTGGACGTGGTGCGCATTCGCCTCGTCCGACAGAACCGACATGGCCACCCGATGGATGGGCAGGTCAGGGTCGGCGTCCAGCAGCGCCTCGTAGTAGTCCTGGCTGTACGCCGACATACGGCGCACCCGCTCGGTGGCACCGCGGGGGAAGTGCAACCCGGCCGAACGGCGGCTGGCGCCCGAGCCGACCGCGTCGCGCTCCAGGATCATGACGGATGCCCCCGGGTCCCGGTCGGTGAGCTCCCGCGCGATCAGACAACCGATGATGCCTCCGCCCACCACCGCGATATCGGTACGCGCCATGGCTCACACCGCCGTCTCGTCGAGCGGCAGCTTCGCCGACCATTCGACGAACGACGGGTCCGGGTCGTCACTGCGTACGCCCCGCAGCCGGTCGACGATCCGCTGGCTCCGCCAGGCGATCAGGCTCAGGTTCTTGTCCGCGAGTCCGCGCTGTTGCAAGGCAGCGTTCTGGACGAAGATGTTGCGATCCGCAGGACCGTCCCAGCACACGGCGAAATCGCGGTCGATCCGGTATTCGTCGCCCTCGCGCGCGATACGGTCGGCGATCGGGGCCAGGAAATCCGGAGCTGTCGACCGGAACCCGGTCGCCCACACCACCACGTCGGCGTCGACCTGGCCGAGTACGCCCGGATGGTTGCTGTTGGTCAGCTTCAGCGCCCAGGCATTGGCACCGGCCGTCACACTGACCACATTGCGATTGGGGTAGAGCGCGACCAGGTCCCGGTTTCCGTGGATGAACCGATCCGCGTAGATGCGCTGGTAGATCTCGCGCAGGGTCGCCTCGGAGATACCGTCACTGGACAGTACGTGCTGCTGGTTGAACGTCTCCCGGGCCTCGGGCTCCAGCCCGTAGAAGTAGTCCGAGTAACCCGGCATGTAGTAGTCGTTGGTGAACGGCGAGTCGTCGATGGGGTAGAAGTTGCGGCGCCGCGACACCCAGGAGACCCGCCTCGGCCGCTCGTCCTCGGGCCGCGATATCAGGTCGAGAAACGCCTCGGCCCCGGACTGCCCGCCGCCGACGACACAGACCCGCTGTCCGGCCAGGCTGTGGGCGCGGTCGACGAAGTCACTGACGTGGAATTGGGTCGCGCCGAGCTTGTCCCGGCCCTCCGGCGGCACCCACGGCTGATTGCCGATGCCCATCGAGATGTTGTTCGCGGTGACGGTACGGCGGTTCGTACGCAGGACGAAGACCCCGTCGAAGTCGACGGAGAGCACCTCTTCGCCGAACACCACGTTCTCGTTCCGGTGGCTCGCCCACTCCAGGTAGTTGCGGTACTCCTGCCGTGGTACGTCGCTGAACTGCGCGTTGATGAAGTGGTAGATGCGCCCCTTGTCCTTCAGATAGGACAAGAAGGAGAAGTCGCTGGTCGGGTCCGACAGGCTCACCAGATCCTTGAGTATCGACACCTGCAGGGTGGCGCCGGGTATCTGCTGGCCGTCATGCCATCCGAACGTTTCGCGCTTCTCAAGAAACTGGTTGGGTACTTCGGTGTGCCGGTACAACAAGGATGCGAGACTCAGATTCGCCGGACCCGCGCCGATGCCGACGCAGTCGTAGTGCCCTTGCCTACTCATAGCTCTCCTCATACGTACATCGGATGCCGTAGTCGTTCAGGAACGTGATCCAGCGAGCTGCCTCCTGCGCGTCATCGGTGGCCTTGTGCAGACCGGCTGTTGTCGTGCCGTCGAGGAGGCGTGAGATGCCGTAGGCCAGCGGCACGGACACACAGCGCGCCATCGCGGTCCCCGCCGCGTCGCCCACCAGGTCCAGCAGATAGGCGCCGGCCCAGGTCCGGCCCGCCGCGTCACGGGCCTCCAGCGCGACGGACAGCACGACGCGGTCCCGGTCGTCCTCCCCGGTCGGGTAGCGCGCGGCGAGCTCATCGGCCAGCGCGTTGATCTGCGCGGTGTCCCCCGTACGCAGTTCGTCGAAGACCGGCTGCCATGCCCGGCGCCAGCCGTCCAGGCGCAGCGTGCCTCGTACGAACGTCCTCAGCCGCCAGCCGTCGGGGATGCCGTACTGGCCGATGAAGGGCACCGAGTCGCGGTTCGGGTAGACCTCGAAGGTCTCCCCGCCCGCCCGGTGCGGCACGACCGCTTCCCACGGCTCGTCCACCACCCGCTCGGTACCGTCCTGCAGGTAGCGGGCCGGCGAGCGCAGCGCGCCGAGCACCCCGCGCGGGGCCCAGCTGAACCGGTAGCGGAACTCATTGGGCTTCGCCGGAAGGCCGCCGCAGTACGAGGTGAACCGCACGTCGCCGGCGGTGTCACCGACGGCCGCGCGGGCCCGCGCCACCAGCTGATGGGCCAGCAGGTGGTCGATGCCCGGGTCGAGACCGGCCTCGGTGAGCACCACGAGACCGGCGGCGGCCGCGTCCGGCGCCATCGCCAGGATCTCCTCGGACGTATAGCTGGAGCAGGCGAAATGCGCCCCGCTCTCGTAGCACAGACGCAGCAGCTTCGGATGCTCGGTCGCGGGGAGCATCGAGACCACGACATCGCCCGGCGCGAGCCGGCTCGGCAGCGTGAGCGGGTCGTAAGCAACCGCTGTGGCACGGCCGGTCAGCCCGAGCCGCTTCAGGGACTTCTCCGCCTTGTCCTGGGTGCGGCCGTACACCACGACCCGGTCGGCGCGGTCGCACAGCAGCGTGAGCCCGGCCCCGGTCGACAGGCCGGTCCCGATCCAGTGCACGGTGCCGCTGGGGGGAACGGTCTCAGGCATGGGTGGATTCCTCTCCTTCGCCGGTGTGTTCGGCCGCCTGGCCCGTACCGCCGCCCACCGCACGGAAAGCGGCGAGGCAGCGTTGCCAGGCGCCCGAGCCGGCGTCGAGCTGGGCGAGTTGTGGGGTCAGCGCGGCTGAGAAGTCGGTGCTGGCCTCCTTCGGCAGCAGCGACGGCAGGTTGTCGATGGCGATCAGGTTCAGCGGGACGTCCCCGTCCCTCAGCCGCCGCGCCGGCTCTTCCCAGCTGGTCGTCGCGTCGTAGATCGGGAGGACGTTGCAGTCGGAGGCGACATCGCAGGTCACATCAGCCACCACGCCCAGCCGCCGCGCGGGGTCGTCGATGTCGGCGCAGGACAGGAACACCGTGCCCGGTTGGCTGACTTGTACGGCGTTGACCAGGAGTTCGTGGTCGAGCAGCGCGGCCCGGTCGAGATCGCGGGTCTCCGCCAGGTCCCAGCAGGTCGGCGCGGTACCGGCGGTTTCCAGCGCGTCGCGGGCTCCGCGTCCGCACCGTCCCAGCGCACCGATGACGAGAGCCCGGACGGGCTCGGCCCCGCTCACCGCCTTCAGCCGCGCGTCGAGTTCCGCCCGCGTCGTCGGGCGCAGCGGCGCCGGGAGCGCGCCACGGTGGCACAGCACAGCGAGTGCGGCCCCCACGTACCCGGCCCAGTAGCCGAACGCAGCGAGTCTGCGCCCGTCGTCGTCGACCAGGTACTCGATGTCCAGCAGCGAGCCGCCGCCGGCACCAAAGCGGTGCAACAGCTCGTCCGCCCCCGCCTGCCCCTTGTACGCGTGCCCGAAAAAGACATGCCGGTGGGTGAGTGCCTTGGGCAGCCCGGGAAGTTCCTTGAGCCCGACGACGTACGCCTCCGAGGGCGCGCCGGGCCAGCTGCCCGCCGGGGCGGTGGCGCAGCCGGCCGCGACGTACTCGGCGAGCGCGAAGTCGCGCTGCGGTGACTCCTCGACGGTGACCCGGATGCCGCTGTCCACGAGGCGTCTGGCGTCCTCCGGCACGATCGGGGCACGTCGTTCCGACTCTCGTGCCTCGTGGCGCAGCCAGATGTGCGTGCCGCTCACAGCGCTGGGATGCGGGAGTTGGGGGAAGGACGGTACGTCACATCCCGAGGCAGGCCGGCGGGGTCGAACCCGTGGTCGAGGAGCTCCCCGACCACGGCCGTGGCCATCGCCGTGGCCAGGGCCTGACCGGGGCAGCGATGCGCGGCGGCACCGAAGGTGAACACCGACGGCTCCGGCCGTCCGGCCCGGAAGACCTCCGGCTCCGGGTTGACGGACGGGTCACGGTTGGCGGCCGCGAGCAGGACGAGAATCGCCTGCCCGGCCTCGACCTTGACGCCCTCGAACTCGAACGGGGCCACCGCGAAGCGGCGGGTGTTCTGCACGGGTGCGTCGTACCGGGCCACCTCCTCGACCACCTGTCCCAGCCGGTCCCGGGGTACCTGCCGGGCGGCGTCCACGCGGGCCAGTGCCATCAGGGTGTTGCCGATCAGTCCGGCCGTCGCCTCATAGGTCTGCGAGAGGAACCCAATGCCGTTGGCCAGCAGCGGGGCCGTGTCACTCCAGCCGGAGCCGGTGGCGATGCGTACCAGGTCTCCGAGCAGCCCCGCGTCAGAGCCGGTGACGTGCGGACCCATCAGTTCCCGCAGCCGTCCGGCGGCCACCGCGGCGGCTTCCTGCTGCTCGGCGGTCGCCGAGGCGGGAATGCACTGGACGAACTCGCCGATCAACCGGGCCGCCTCCTCGTCCGCGCCCTCGTCGAGACCGCACAGGGACGCCACCACCCGGGGCGGGACGGCGAGCATCAGCTCGGCCAACGCAGGCTCGGCCGGGTTGTCGAGACAGGACCTGGTCAGCCGGGCGGCGGACTTGGCGGCGGCGCTGTGGTCGGTCCCGTCGAGGGCCTCGACCACGACGGTCTTCAGGCGCCGCTGCACCTCACCGTCGGTCATCCGCACCAGGTGCCCGAAGACGTCGCCCGCGGCGGTGCCCCGGATGCCGCGCGGTACGGGCTCCGCCTCGGGGCGCACCCGGCAGTGCGGGTGCCGGAGGATGCCGGCCACCTGGGCCGCGCCGCTCGCGACCCACATCTGCAGGGTGTCGTCGTAGCGGAACGGCCGGTCGGCCACCAGGCCGGCGTAGTACGGGTAGGGGTCCGGGTGAGTGACCGCGGAAAGGGGGGAGAGCACGCTCAGGGTTCCTCTCAGGAGGTGCTGGTCACGGCTGTCGCGACGCGACGTGGGGAGGCGGGCCGCCGGTCGAGCGAGCCCGCGATGATCATCTTCTGGACCTCGGAGGCCCCTTCGTAGATGCGCAACGATCGGATCTGGCGGTAGAGACGCTCGGGCACGCTGTCCGCCACCAGACCCGCAGCGCCGAAGATCTGCACCGTCGCGTCCACGATCTTCTGGGCCGTCTCGGTGGCAGCGAGCTTCGCGATGCTCGAATGCTTCGCATAGGCGCGGTTGCCCCGGTCGATCTCCCACGCCGCCCGGGCCACGAGCAGGGCGGCGGCGTTGAGACCGACTTCGGTGTCGGCGAGCATGGCCTTCACCAGCTGCAGGTCGAACAGCACCCCGTTGTAGATGCGCCGCTCCCGTGCCCGCGCGGTCGCCGCGTCGGCGGCTCGGCGGGCGAAGCCGACGGCGGCGGCGCCCACCGTCATCCGGAAGCGTTCCAGCACGTCCGAGGCGATCACGAAACCATGGCCGGGCCGCCCGAGGACACTCGACTCGGGCAACAGACAGTCCTGGAGGACGAGATGGCCGAAGGGGCGCGGCGCGATCATCCGCACCTCCCCCACGACCCGGAGCCCCGGGGTGCCGGCCGGCACCAGGAAGGCGGTCAGCCCGAGTGCCCCGGGGCCCTCTCCGGTACGGGCGATGACGCAGTGCACGTCCGCGATGGTGCTGTTGGCGATCCACGCCTTCTCTCCGTTGAGCAGGTAGCCGCCCACCACGCGCTCGGCCCGCAGGCCGACGGCGGCGACGTCCGAGCCCGCCGCCTCCTCCGAGACGGCGAAGGACCCGGCCGTCTCGCCGCGTGCCATCCCCGGGAGATAGCGCTGCTTCTGCTCTTCGCTGCCGTAGCGGAGAATCGGCGTCGCCGACAGTGCCTGGATGGAGAATGCGAAGTCCGCGAGGTCGTCTGCGTAGGCCAGGATTTCCCGCGCCAGACACAGTGACCGGTAGTCACCGCTCAGGGTGGGGTGTTCACTCGCGGGGTCGAGGAAAGCGAGCCAGCCGTCGGACCCGAGCGCCCGCAGGATCCGCGACCCGGTCTGTTCCGGGCTCTGCTCCGGGCTCTGTTCCGGCGTTCGCTCGTTCTCGTCCCACAGCTCGGCGTGGGTCTCGCACCACGCGCCGAGAAGACGCGCCGCCGAGCGATGGTGTTCCTCGTACAGCGGCAGGGCCAGGATGCTCTCGTCGACACCGCTGATCGGTACGTCAGTCATGGCACACCCTCAGATCACCAGGTCGGCATCTTCACGCGCGGCGGCCCGCTGCGGGGGCTCCGGCACCGCATCCAACTCCGTGACCAGGGCGTGCTCGACGAAGTAGGCGAACGACGCGTAACCCCGCCAGATCCTGCGCCACTCCTGCTGGACGGCGTCGGCACCGACCGTGCGCCTGACATCGTCGAGGTACGAGATGATGATCTTGGCGGACTCCCGGGCGTGGCCTGCGGAGAAGTTGTCGATCGACAGATGGGTCTTCTCGTAGGCCGTGTCGAATCCATGCCTGTGGAGCTTCTCCATCTCGTGCATCCGCAGTTCGCCGAGGCCGAACATCTCGATCGCGAGGTTGTAGCCGAGCAGCTCGTTGTAGTAGCTGTCGGGGAACAGCGACAGGCAGATCTGGTGGATCGAGAATCCGTAGAGGCTGTCGGGGATTTCGCCCTGCTCCAGGAAGTCCTCGTCCCGGATGTGCGGCAGCCGGATCGACATGCTGTCCAGCACCTGGTTGAAGATGGTGACGTGGTTCTTCGCGACGTCACCGCGCCCCATCTCGTCCGCGTAGATGCCGAACAGCATGCCGTCGCTGCGCCGGTTGAAGCGGCCGAGGTTCCCGATCCGGCACGCCCAGGTGCCGTCGATCAGGTTGGCGAGGGCGAAGGTCATCTGGTTGAAGATCACTTCGTCGCGGCCGGGTATCTCCTTGAGCGGCTGGTACGGGTCGACCAGCTTGTCCCAGTAGATTCGCTCGACGCGCGCCAGCAGAGCCTGGGGGGTGTACTCGAAGTACGACGCGTCGGTGTACTTTCCGTCGGCCCCATGGGCCAGCAGGATCTCGCCGTCCGCCAGCCCCTGCTCGGCGCGCTCCCTGGCCACGGGGCGGAAGTTCGCGAAGTTCTCCGCGTTGACCAGCCGGTGGAAGAGCAACCGGTCGTCGTATGCGCCCGGTTCGGCGAAGGTGAGGGACTCGGGGGTGCTGTGCGCCAGCGCCGTACGCCGGCGCGTGGCCCGGTCGTCGCCGACCCGGTCCTCGGGCAACTCGATCCGGCCCGGTGCGCCCTGCTGCACCCCCTCGGCCCATGCGTTCAGGATCGCGGCTTCCCTTTCGTCGAAGACGCCGAACATGGGGCCGCCGAACTTCAGGGCGCGGGTGAACCGGGTTCCGCCCGCGCGCAGTTGCCGCAGGTGGCGGGAGTCACGGAACTCCGTCATGAAGGCGGTGAAGTCCAGATCCGGGTCACTGAGCACATCGGCGAGGAGCCGGTCGCCGACCTTCACCCGGCGATGCTGGCCTCCCGCGAACGCCGCGTGCCGCTTCAGGATCTCCGCGGCCTTCGCGTCGAGTGGCAATTCGCTCCGCCACTTGGCGAGGTCGCAGAGCATCGCGACCTGCTCCTGCTCCAGGGTGAGGGCGAGGCGGATCGCGGTGTGCAGCCGCCGCCGCTCGACCGAGCCGTCAGCCGACTGCTCGACCAGGGCCAGATACGCGGTCAGCGTCTCGCGGACCGACGCCTCATCCAGCAGCGGCGCGGTGCCGTACAGCAGGTCGTCAACGCCGAGCGCGTGAAAGACGTAGTGGACGCCGACGATTTCCGGGAGGAAGTTGGCCGGCAGCCGGGACAGCGCGAGGTAGAAGGCCGCGTGCAGCGCGGTGAGCGGCCGGGTGTCGGCACGGGCGCTGAAGTCCTCCGCGACGATATCGGGGAGGTAGACGGCCTCGTCCTGAAGCGCATGACGTCGCAGGTACTCCACGGCGCGTTGCGGGTTGCCCTCGCCCTTGAGGCGGAAGTGGTGCTGGAACAGGTGGTTGACGATGACCGACGGCTGTGTCGCCGGCTGCGAGATCGTGTCCAGCCAGCACCCGGCGAGCATGGCGATCGGCGCACGCTGACGCAGTACGGCGGTCCGGGCGTCCGTCTCGCTGCCGGTGAGCCGCTCCACCTGCCCGGCGATCGCCTCGCGGACCGCGTTCACCTCCGCGACGATCTCGTCGATCCCCGCGGGGGCGTCGTCCGCTTCCGGGGCCGCCTCGCTTCCCAGGAAGGCGTGGGCGACCTTCAGCGCCACGAGTAAGGACGCCTCCGACTCCTGGTCGCGGAGAAGACGCTGGAACACCTCACTGGGCGCCTTCTCTAAAATCGCCGCCGCCTCGGCCGCGACTCCTGGAGTGAATTCATAGGATGTCGTCGGCAGAGAAATGATGGTGTCAGGTGGCGTACAGGCAAGTTTTCCGACAGTCGGCATAAGAAACCTCTGATGGTTGTCAGGCGCGTGCCGAATAGGTGCTGTTACGTTCCGCAGAATCAGCGGCCGGTGGCGACCGGCAGCTTTCGCAGCAGGATGCCCACGCGCACCCCGGGGACACTGGCGGCCAACATGTAGTGCCTGCCGTCCCGAATACGGTCGGCCGCGTCCCGGTCCGCCAGGTTGACTACTGGGTCGGCGGCGAAGCAGTGGCCGAAACGTTCGATATTTCCCGTGCACAGCTGCGACGCGCTGAACCCTGCCTGCAGTTCTTTCATCATGACCACAGGCTTGTAGATGTTGGAGTGCATCAGGCCGTCGACATCGTCCAATTTCATATCGCGAGATGTCAACAGGGCTTCATTCACCCGCCGGGACAGATCCGCGCTGATCTCATGGGACCAGTCCATGGCGGTCGTATCGTGCGCCGCCGCACTGGCAACCAGTTCATATTCACCGTCGGTGTCCGTCACCAGACAGGCCGCGGCTCCGTCGCTGAAAAGGGCGAAGTTCCTCATCCGAGTTGTTTCGTCGGCCACTCGGTCGGTGGTGATGACCAGTACCCGCCGATGGCTCCCGCCGGCGATCAACGCCTGGGCGACCCGCAGCCCCGCCAGCAGATTGGTACATCGGTTCAGCGTCATCCCCATGACGTCGTGGTTGCCCGTCCCCAGCCCGGTGACGATCGTCTCCACGAAATTGCCGTGGGTTTCGGCGTCTCCGGGAAAGCGGGTGGAGCACAGCACCAGGGCGTCGACCGATACCGGATCCAATGCGGCGCCGCGCAGGGTGGCGGTGCCGCACTCGATCGCCAGCGTTTCGAGGGACTTCTCGGTCCGGTGGACCTTTCCCCAGCCCCAGAGCTCCGGTCGGCGCGGCATACCGAACTCCTCCGCGCGCTCCGGCAGATTGCCGATCTCCGAGTGGTCGAGCTCGATCTCGCCGAGAACGTACCGTGGCGCGCTCAGGAACACGCGTTTGAGGCTCACAGGGACTCCTGATCAGCCGGCTTCGGCGCCGTCACCATCCACTGGTTGACTTCGCCGTACGACGGGGCGTCCGCGACGAACCCGAAGGTTCCCCGCTCGCGCACCTCTCGCGCCGCCTTGACCAGTCCGCCCAGCGCCGCCCGGGAAAACGTCGAACCGAGGCTGATTCGGCGTACCCCACAGGCCGCCAGCTCCGCCACTCCGAGCGGCTGCTTCTGACTTCCCGCGAGCACATTGACAGGCCGCCCGACCGATGCGCACACCGCGCGGATCGCCTCGGCGGTGGGCAGCGCCGGTGCGTAGAGAACGTCTGCACCCGCTGCTTCGTACGCCTGTAGACGCCGGATCGTGTCCTTGAGGTCGGGTCTTGCGTACAGGAAGTTCTCGGCGCGGGCGGTCACGGTGAACGGGAACGGGAGAGCTCGTGCGGCCTCGACTGCCGCGGCCACCCGTTCCACCGCCTCGCCCAGCGGTCGGACCGGGTCGTCCGGGCGTCCCGTCGCGTCCTCGATCGAGCCTCCCACCAGGCCGGCCTCGGCTGCGGCTCGGATGGTGTCGGCGACACCTTCGGGAGTCTCTGCGAAGCCGCTCTCCAGGTCCGCGGAGACCGGAAGATGCGTCGCGGCCACGATGTCCCGTGCGTTGCCGATGACCGCGGCACGGTCCAGCAGATTGGCCCCGTCGGGGCAGCCGAGCGCCACGGCGAGGCCCGCACTGGTGGTCGCGAGTGCCGGGAAGCCGAGGCCGGTGAGAATCTGTGCGGTTCCCGCGTTCCACGGGTTCGGAATGACGAATGGTTCGGGTCCCGCGTGCAGATCCCTGAACACGGCGCCCTTTGACTGCTGTTCTGCTGCGGACGGTAACACCGTCACGCCCCCCGTTTCGTCGCTAGATCAATTCGACATGGTGTCCTGCGGGCGTGGCCAGGTCCTCGCTGCCACGCACCAGGGGCAGCAGCACGTCGGTGACGGCAGCGCACCGGTTCATGAAGTAGAAGTGCCCTCCGTCAACCCAGTAGTGGTCCGGCGGGCTTGTGCTCTCGCGGCTCCACGGCTCGAGGCCCGCTGCCTTGACATGCGGGTCGTCCACGCCATTGATCAGCGAGATTCCGATGGTGAGCGGTGCCGCCGACCGGTACCGGTACTCCGCGGAGAGCTGGAAATCGGCCTGGAGTCCGGGCAACAGCAGCCTGCGCAGATCATCGTCCGCGACGGCTTCCGGCGGTATGCCGCCGAAGTAGCTCATGGCCTCGGCGAACTCACGGCCTTCGAGGCGAGCGATCTGGACCGTACGCGCCGACGGTGCCCGCGCGGGGGCATTGGAACCGGACGCCACCAGATGGCGGAGATTGTCCATGTCGCGCAGTCGACGCGCGACCTCGAATGCCACCAGTGCGCCGAGACTGTGCCCGAACAGATAGAACGGCTGCTCGCCGGCGGCTTCGGCGATCGCCGCGGCAGCTCCGTCGGCGAGTTCGGCGATACTCTCCGGGACGGGCTCGTCGGCGCGATAGTCGCGTCCCGGCATGCATATGGGGACAATCTGCGCACTGCCGTCAAGGTCCGGCTGCCAACCGAGGAATGTGCGCGGGCTACCACCCGCATGATGAAAACAGAAGATGTGAGGAACAGATGAGTCGATCTCGTGGGATAAGAACCACTGCTGTTCAGGCATTGACTACCCATCATTCAATTATCTGACTGCTGCCCGCTCGTGCGAAGTTCAGAAAACGGAACTACGCTCCTCCACTTAACTGGACGCATCCCTCGTCACTGAAGTGGTATCGCCTGCTGTTGAGTTGGGGCTCAGCCCCCCCGTAATCAGGAACTTACATGGGCCCTGATCGAACATCAAGCCATTTTGAATTAACGTCCATCTCGGCCGTCGCGTCGAGTGGGCGCCGGGTTCCACGGCTCCGGTGGGGTGGTTGAAACTCATCGGGGTGGGTTGTTGCCGCTGGTCAGCCGAGATTTCCGGAGGGTGTCGAATCGCTGGATCGCGCTGGTGATCACGTCGGTCCCGGGGCAGTGGCGGGTGAACTTCAGGTGCCGGCGGCGGGCGGTGTTGGCGAACTGGGCAGCGGCGGAAAACAGCCGTGGCCACAGGCAGCGGGGCTCCCAGAGCCGGGATCTGCCGGTCAGGGCGAGCATCGGCAGCCGGGCCGGCAGGTCCAGGGCCGAGCTCGACGCTCTCCAGCCAGATCTGGTTCTGCGCGGTTTCGCGCAGGGGCAGGTTGTGCAGACCGGTGGCGGCTACTCCACGGCCCTGATGTGCCACTACCTCGGCGAGGACAACGTCACCACGGTCGAGGTCGACCCGCAGGTGGCGACTCGTGCCGATGCCGCCCTGGAGACCGTCGGCTTCTCGACGTGGACGGTGACGGGCGACGGACTCCTCGGCCACCCGTACCGGGCGCCGTACGACCGCGTCATCGCCACCTGCGCGGTCCGTCGCATCCCGTACACGTGGATCAGGCAGACAAAGCCTGGCGGCATCGTCGTCGGCACGGTCGGCTCCTGGCCGTGGGGAACCGGCCTCGCGAAACTCAGGGTCGACGACGGCGGCACCGCCGAAGGCGCGATCGTCGGGCGCTCCTCCTTCATGCAGGCGCGCGCCCAGGCGATGGTCCCCGTGGCGGGCGATCTCTCCGCCCGGACCGCGTACGCGGACAGCGAGCGGACCGCGCTGGTCTCCCCTCTCGCCCTGGAAGAGTGGATGCCCGCCTTCCTCGCGCAGTTGGCGGCGCCCGGCGCACAGTTCGTCCGCGCCACCCGCAGCGACGGCTCACCCTTGCGGTACCTCTTCGATCCTGAGCCGGAGTCGTTCGCCGAGTTCACCGGCGACGGCGAGAGCTGGACCGTCCGCCAGGGCGGCCCCGCGGCACTCTGGGACGACATCGAACGCTCCCTCACGGCCTGGCAGGACGCCGGGGCGCCAGACATCGACACCATTCGACTCCGCGTGACAACCGCGTCCCACCTGTACTGGATTGACCGGAGCCCGTCACTGCGCTGGGAACACCGGCTCGCCTGAACCACTACCCTCCGAGGATTGGACGACGAATATCAACAAACTGCACCCGCGGTTGGATACCTACGCGGGCCGGCTGGGCCGCGGCACGGGCCTGTGGCACGGCGACGTCACCACCGGGCGTCATCGCCAACTGCAGACTGACCGCCCCGCAAGGGCCACCTCACCGCGGCCGCCGTCCTGACGCCGCCTCCTCGTATCGGTCCTTCCTTGTCGATGCCATGGGGCGTGTGGGACGGTGGGCGGCATGACGAAGTACGTCGCACTGCTGCGCGGCATCAACGTCGGGGGCCACGCCAAGATCGCGATGAAGGATCTCCGCGAGCTGCTCGGCGAGATGGGGTTCGACGAGGTCCAGACGTACCTGCAGAGCGGGAACGTGGTGTTCGCCGACCCTGCGGGTGCCGCGCCGGGCGAACTGCGGGAGCGGATCGAGAAACGCCTCTCCGACGGACTGGGCGTACCGGCCGGCGTGCTGCTACGCACCGGCGAGTCGCTGGCCCGGACGGTCGCCGCCAACCCGTACCTGGACCGCGAGGACGACCCGACCAAGCTGCACGTCACCTTCCTCGCCGAGAGGCCGACCGCCGAGCAGGCGGCCGGCCTACAGACGCCCGCCGCAGAGACTGCCGAGTTCACCCTGGTCGGCGACGAGATCCACCTGCACGTGCCGGGCGGCTACGGGCGGACCAAGCTGAACAACACGTTCATCGAGCGTCGGCTGGGCATCGCCGCCACCACCCGCAACTGGAAGTCCGTCAACGCCCTGCACGTGATGGCGTCCTGACGGGCGCAGGGTCAGCCCCGCAGGTTGATCGGGACGCTGTCGAAGCCCCGGTTGCCGAGGCCCGGGTGGCGCACCGCCGGAGCCGCGGGCTCCAGTTTCGGGAAGCGGGCCAGCAGCCGGCCGAACACCACCTCGGCTTGCAGGCGGGCCAAGTGCGCGCCCAGGCAGTGGTGGATGCCGGCCGCGAAGGAGAGGTGGCCGTTCTCCTTGCGGGCGACGTCGAAGGCGTCCGGGTCGTCGAAACGCTCCGGGTCGTGGTTGGCGGCGCCGAGCATCATCATCACGCCCTGGCCGGGCTTGAGTTCGGTGCCCGCGAAGCTGTGCGGCTCCAGCACGGTGAACACGTCGAACTGGGACGGCGAGTCGAAGCGCAGCATCTCCTCGACCGCCGAGGGCAGCAGTCCGGGGTCCTCGGTGAGGCGCCGCCGCGACTCGGGGAAGCGGAACAGCGCGTCCAGTCCGTTGCCGATCAGGTTGGCGGTGGGCGTGTTGCCCGCGCCGAACAGCAGCAGCGCGGTGGCGATCACTTCGGTCTGGTCCAGCGCGTCGGCCGAGGTGCTCGCGAGCCGGCTGAGCAGGTCATCCTGCGGGCGCTGCCGCTTCTCGGCGATGAGGCCGCCGAGGTAGGAGGCGAGGTGCGCCTGGGCGGCGACGCCGCGGTTGATCTCCGCGGGGCCGGCGGCCGGTTCCATCAGCAGGCCCAACTCGTGGATGACCGGGATCAGTTCGGCCCGGTCGGCCTCCGGGATGCCGAGCAGGTCGCCGATGGTGCTGACCGGCAGCGGCATCGCCAGTTCGGTCATCAGGTCGGCGCCGGGCCGCGCCGCCAGCCGGTCGAGAAGGCCGTCGACGCGCCGGGTGACGCCGTCGCGCAGCGCCTCGACGTGCCGGCCGGTGAAGGCGGAGCTGACGATCCGTCGTAGCCGGGTGTGCTGCGGCGGATTGGTGAGGATCATGCTGTGCTGCATCAGCTCCATGACGCCGCGCAGGTCGTCCTTGGAGACGTCCTTGAGCTGGAGCTTCAGCCACTCGTCGCCCTTGCCGAGCGAGCGGTTGCGCAGCGCCGCGTTGCAGTCGACGTGTCGGCTGAGCACCAGGGTGCCGTCGCTGGTGAGCAGCGCGGGCGCTGCGTTGCGGAGCTGGTGGTAGAGGGGGTAAGGGTCCTCCACCGGCTGCATCATGATCGTGTAGAAGAGCTGTTCGGCTTCGGCGTCGGCGCGAGCGACGACGGGCTCCGCGGGGGGCCTGGCGGGCATGAGTTCTCCCTTCACTGTTCGGAGGGTGACGGATGGTCAGCTACTGGTGAGCTGTGCGCGCAGCTGGTGCTTGAGCACCTTCCCCATCACGCCGCGGGGCAGGGCGTCGACGAGCTGGAAGCGGGTCGGGATCTGGTGCGGCTCGAGCCGCTCGGCGAGCGCCGCCCGGACGGCGGGCAGGCCGTCGTCGGCGAGCACCAGGACGGCAACCAGTTCGACCCGGTCGGTGCCGGCCACCGGCACGCCCAGCACGGCGGCCTGTTCGACGCCGGGGCACTCGTACAGCGCTGCCTCGGTGTAGATGGTGGAGACCAGCTTGCCGTCGACGGTGACGGCGTCGGCCGCCCGGTCGAACAGGTGGAGTTCACCCTCGGCGTCCAGGTAGCCGAGGTCGCGGGTGCGGGTCCAGTCGTCGGTGAGCTGCTCGTCGCGCTCGGCGCCCTCCAGGAAGAGGCGCTTGGGCGCGCCGCAGCGCAGCCAGATCTCGCCGATCTCACCGGTGGCGACGGGGTTGCCGTCGGCGTCGGCAACGAGCAGTTCGGAGCCCTCGCCGGGGCGGCCGACGCAGAACGGCCGGGACACGTCGAAAGTGGCGGCGATCACCGCGGGCACCGCCTCGCGGGCCGCGTACACCGAGGTGACCTGGGCGTTGGGCATCATCCGCTTGAGCGCGGAGGCGGTGGCCGGCGGAAGCGGGGCGGAAGCGGTGGCCAGTGTCTCGACGCAGGACAGGTCGTGGGTCTCGTGGATCTTCCCGGCGACCATCTGGATGCCGATCCACGGGGTGAACATCACCGAGACGATCTGGTACTGCTCGATGAGTTCGCCCATGCGGTTGACGTCGTTGACCGGGCAGAGCACCAGGGTCGCCGGGTTGGTCAGCGCGATGGCCATGGTGGTGGCGCTGGAGGTGGTGCCGAGCGGGATCGGGGCGAGCAGCGGCTTCGGCTTGCCGAGCTGCTTGAAGCCCTCGGGGCCGCGTCCGAAGGTCAGGTTGCCGTGCGGGGTGGCGATCGCCTTGGCCGTTCCGGTGGTGCCGGAGGTGTAGAGGATGTCGGCCAGGTCGTCGGGCCTCAGCTCGACCTTGACGGGGGTGGAGTCGCCGCTGTCGACCTCGTCGACGGTGGCGGCCCAGCCCTCGAAGCCCTCGGGCACCACGACGTCATGGCCGCGGACCAGGCCGGTGACCTGGCACTGGGCGATCCGGCGGTTGAACTCGGCGGCGGAGATGTCCCTGTGCATGTGCACCGCGGTGGCACCGGCGTTGACGATGCCGAGGTAGGCGATCGCGTAGTCGATCCAGTCGAGGCCGCCGAACAGCAGGGCGATCCGCTCGCCGCGGCTGGTGCCCCGGTTGAGCAGGCCACGCGCGACGGCGTTGGCCCTCTTGTACCACTCGCCGTAGCTGAGTGTCCGTTCCCCGTTGATGTTCACGACGATCTGGTCGGGATGGATCTCGGCGCGCAGCCGGAGCAGGTCGGGAACAACCAGCGCGGGTGTGGCGACGGACATGTGCATACCCCCAAGGCCCTGGGATTGTCGGCGGGCCGACGCTACCCAGCGGGCCCGGCCGCCCGACGTACAGGATTGAGCAGTTGAGGGAATCGGTGGATCCGGCGGTGCGGTGGTTCGGGGGAAGCCGAAACGGGCCCGCCGCGGCTGCGGCGGGCCCGTTTCGGCCGGGCGGGTCAGCCCTGGCTGATGCAGAACGGGTGGCCGGCCGGGTCCAGGAAGACCCGCCAGCGCTCGCCGCCGGGCTGGGTCTCCGCCTTGGCGGCGCCGAGCTCCAGCACCCGCTTCTCGGCGGCGTCCAGGTCCTCGGCGGAGAAGTCGAGGTGGAACTGCTGCGGGACGCTCTGGCCGGGCCACTGCGGAGCCTGGTAGTCGGCGACCTTCTGGAATCCCATGGCCGGGCCGCCGTTGCCGTCGAGTCCCGCGAAGTCGTCCGACTTGTACGAGATCTTCAGACCGCTGAGCTCCGAGTAGAACTCGGCCAGCTCGGTGGGGTCGGAACAGTCGAGGGTGACACCGTAGTACTTGGTAAGCACGGGCATGCCGAAACTCCTTCGGTGCAGGTACATGGATTCGGAGGTGGCCGAAAAGCAGCGCACGACATCCGTCGGCTCGGGTCGAGAACCGGCAAGCCGATAGTGACTGTATTTCAGAACTACCGTGGCCACACACAAAAGGCAATGTGCGAGGCCACGCATTCTCGAGTCGAAGGCTACTCGGTGTGGTGACTCAGGACTTGGAGTTCCACACATTCGACTCGGCCGAAGCGTTCGAGACTTGGCTCGCCGAAAACCACGCGTGCTCTCCCGGCATCTGACTCAAGCAAGGTGAACAGCAAGTGGTCCGAGGTCAAACGAACGGGACAAGGGCGAGAAGCTCCACCCGTAGCCGGTCACCGCACTAGCCCTGCAGCAGGGCCAGCAGTTCGGGGGTGTAGAGCTCGGAGACCGGGCGGACCCCGGCCACCGTGTCGAAGTACCGCTGGGTGAGGTCCTCGCTGGTGCTGACCGCCCGCAGCAGCGCCAGGCGCTTCTCGCGGGCGTCGGCCTGGGCGACCAGCAGAGTGCCCTGGTACGGGGGCGTCAACTGCTGGACCACTTCGGTGCCGTAGGCCTCCAGGGCGGCGGTCAGCCGGGCCTCGTCGTGAAGGCCCTCGGCGACCGCGTCGACCAGCAGCTCGGCCTGTAGGAAGGCGTCGCCGATGCCGCGCGCGGTGATCGAGTCCTTGTGGTGGGCGGCATCGCCGACCAGCGCCCAGCCGGGGCCCGACATCTCCCGGAAGTAGTTGCGCTGGTCGCCGGTGCCGCGCAGCCGTTCGGTCTGCTCGGCCCGCTCCATCTGCGCGAACAGTGCCGGGGCGTTGACCTTGACGCCCTCCCGGTAGGCGGCGAAGGCGTCGGTGCGGACCTCCTCGAAGCGGTCCTGCGGGAAGTACGCGGAGATCAGCACCGCGTCGTTGGTGGGGACGGCGGAGACCCAGCCGCGTTCGCCCTCGTACAGCTCGAAGTCGGTCTTCGGGCCGTCCCAGAAGGTGTAGTAGGCGCAGGTCAGCCGCGGGTGTTCGACGGTGGTGCGGGCGCCGACCAGCTCGGCGACGGTGGAGCGCATGCCGTCCGCGCCGACCACCAGCCGGGCGCGTTCGACGGTGGGCCGACCGCCGGGGGTGGTGCAGCGCACGCCGACCACCCGGCTGTCCTCGACCAGCAGCTCGTTGACGCCGCAGTGGTCGCGGAACTCGACGCCGGCGGCCACCGCGCCCTCGACCAGGATCTCGTCCAGCCGGTGGCGGCGGGGGGCGTACGAGGCGTGCACCGTGCCGTTCGGGCTGGCGCAGCCGGCCAGGCGGACGTCGTCGATCTCGTAGACGGTCCGGTCGAGCGGTGGGCAGCCGGTGGCCTTGACGGCGTCCAGCAGGCCCCAGCGCTCCAGGCGGGACACGCCGGGCTGCTGGATGTACAGCGTGGAGAGGGTGTCGGTGCGAAACGCCGCCCGGTCGAGCAGCAGGACCCGGTAGCCCTGCCGGGCGAAGAGCATGGCCGTCGGCCCGCCCGCGCATCGCGCGCCCACCACGATCGCGTCCCACTCCACGACGAGCCACCTCCCGCAGCGGTCCGGGCCAGCGCTGTCTGCGCTGCGCCCACTGCGGGCCCGACCGTACGCAGCCCGGGAGTTCGGGGCCGCCCACTTTTGAGCGTGCCCCGCGGCGACCGGCGGCTACGGGCGGATCAGCGGCAGGATCAGGTCGTCGACCACGGAGACCACCAGTTCGTCGGGGACCGGCGAGGGGTCACTCAGGAAGCGCTGGACCAGCATGGCCGGGCCGATGCCGATGATCAGCGGGCTGATCGAGCCCTTGCGGACCTCGCCGCGTTCGGCGGCCCGTTCCAGGATCCGCCGGAACACGTCCTGGCGGGGGGCGACCACCCGGTCGTTGACGATGCCCATGAACGGCCGGTCCCGGTCCATCTCGGCGAGCAGGCTCTGTACGGCGCGGCCGACCGGGGAGTTGAGCACCGTGGCCTTCTCGCGCATGTGCTCGATCAGGTCCTCGCGGACGCTGGCCCCCTCGGGGAGTTCGTCGGGTGACGGCAGGCTGTTGTCGAGGGCGTCGACCACCAGCGCGGCCTTGTTGGACCAGCGCCGGTAGATCGCGGCCTTGCCGGTGTGCGCGGTGGCGGCGACCGAGTCCATGGTCAGGCCCGCGTAGCCGACGTGGGCCAGCTGTTCGATCACGGCGTCGAAGATGGCCTGCTCAAGGGCCTTCCCCCGGCGCCGAATCGGCGTACCGGCGACCGTGAGTGACCGGGCGTCAGCTGTCATGGCATCCCCCATCCGAGCGACAAGTGAACTCTTGCGTTCCCAATTTGTTGCACGGTAGGGTCCCAGCATAGGAAACTGTGCAGTACCTTATCGAAGATCGAAAGTACGATGACCGAGCTGGACGCTTCCCCCCTGACGGCCTCGGCGCCACGGTGTGGCCGCCGCAGCGGCATGGCTCTTGCCGTGATCGCCGTCGCGCAGCTCATGGTGGTGCTCGATGCGACCATCGTGAACGTCGCCCTGCCGCGGGTCCAGAGCGCCGCCGGGATTTCCACCGAGAACCTGTCCTGGGTGGTCAACACCCACCCGCAACGCGGGTGTACTGATCCGCACCCCCGCGATGCCGGCCGCGCCCGAGGCGGACCTCGACGGGTCCGGCCCCGCGGGCCCGATCGGGGACGTCCCTCCGCTGCGATGAGCGGAACCGGAGCGGGACCCGGGGTGTCCGGCCTGCTACCGGTCGGCCAGTTCCTGGCGCAGGATCCGCTTGAGCACCTTGCCGGTGATGCCGCGCGGCAGCGACTCCCGGGCCTCGACCAGGACGGGCAGCTGGTGCGGCTCGAGCAGTTCGGCGAGGAAGGCGGGCAGTTGGCCGGCGGCCGCCGGGTCCTCCAGTACCACCACCGCGGCCGGGCCCGAGCCCGCGGCGACCACCGCGGCCTCGCGGACCGCCGGGTGCTCGTACAGCGCCGCCTCGACGGCCACCGAGGAGACCCGCACCCCTGCGCCGCTGTCGAGCACGTCGTTGCCGCGGTCGAACAGGTGCAGCCAGCCCTCCTCGTCGAGGTGGCCGAGGTCGCCGGTGCGGATCCAGCCGTCGATCCGCACCTCGGCGTCACGCCGGGCGTCCAGGTAGTGGCGGCCGGGCGCGGCGGAGCGCAACTGAATCTCGCCGACCTCGCCGAGCGGGAGTTCGGCGCCCAGGGCGTCGGCGATCCGGACCTCGCTGCCGCGGGCGGCCCGGCCGAGGGTGCTGGGGCGGGCCGGGTCGAAGGTGTTGACGACAACCGCGGGGACGGCCTCGGACTGCGAGTAGGCGGTGTTCAGCTCCGAGGCGGGGAACAGCTTCAGCAGTCCGCGGCTGAGCGCGGGGGCCAGCGGGGCGGAGGCGATCGCCACCCGCTCGACGCAGCTGAGGTCGTAGCGTTCGCCGAGCCGGGCGGCCAGCATCCGCATCGCGATCCACGGGGTGATCATCACCGAGCCGATCCGGTGACGGCTGATCAGTTCGGCCATCCGCTCCACGTCGTCGACGGCGACCAGCACCAGCGCCGACGGCGAGGTGACCGCGATGATGGCCACCGTGGTGGCGCTGGAGGTGGTGCCCAGCGGCATCGGGGCGAGCAGCGGGGTCGGGTTCTCGAACTGCAGCAGGCCCTCGGGGCCGCGCCCGAAGGTGAGGTTGCCGTGCGGGTTGGTGAATGCCTTGGCCGGCCCGGTGGTGCCGGAGGTGTAGAGCACGTCGGCGATGTCCTCGGGGGCGAGCGGCACGTCGACCGGCGTCTCGTCACCGCTGTCCAGTTCGGCGACCTCGGCGGTCCAGCCGGTGAAGCTCGCGGGCGGGCGCAGCGGGCTGCTGTGGATCACCCCGGCGACCTGGCACTCCGCGAGCCGGCGTTCGATCTCGCGTTCGCCGAGCCGGTCGCTGAGGTGGACGGCGGTGGCGCCGACGCTGAGCACGGCGAGGTAGGCGACCGCGTAGCCGGTCCAGTCCATGCCGCCGTACAGCAGGCCGATCCGGCGGCCCTTGGTGACGCCGGCGGCGAGCAGGCCGTGGGCGGTGCGGTCGACCCGGCGCTGCCAGTCGCCGTAGTTCAGTGCGTCGGTTCCGTCGATGTTGAGTGCAATACGGTCCGGATACCGTTCGGCCCGCTGGCGCAGCAGATCGGTGACTCGGACCACGGTGCTCGCTCGTTCCATGTCGACTCCTCGACCGCAGGGCTGGAAATCCCACGCTACGAAGCCGCTATCGCCTTATCTGCTCAGAATTGCGCGACTGCCGTGGCGCCTTGCGGTATACCGTCGAGAGGTTGGTGAACCAGTACGCATTTTTTCGGACCGACCGGAGAGAGCTGATCATGACTCGGATTGCTAATTCCGCGTGGGAGACATCCTCCTGGGAAGAATCCAACTATTTCGAGCCCGCGGACGGTCCGCCGCTTATCCGCGCCGATGTGAAGCGCGTCTTCCACGGTGATGTGGAGGGCACCGGCGAGGCGGTCCTAATGTGCTGCCGCCCGGACGAGAAATCGGCCGGATACGTCTCCACCGAGCACATCGTCGCCACGCTGGCGGGACTCTCCGGCACCTTCGTGGTCCAGCACGGCGCGTCGATGGGCGCCGACCGGCCGCAGACCATCGGCTTCGTGGTCCCGAACTCCGGCACCGGCGGCCTGACCGGCCTCAGCGGCACCTGTGCCTTCGGCCACGACGAGGAGGGAAAGGCGTACTTCCGCCTGGAGTACCAGCTGCCGTGAGACGACGCCGTCCCCGCACCGGCAGCGGCCGGTCCGGGGACGTCGCGCGTTCAGCGCGCGATGATCTCCAGGGCCACCGCAGGGCGGCCGCCGAACCGCCGGCCGACCAGCTCGGCGAAGGCCTTCATCGGCTCGGCGACGCTGGTGACCGGCGGATTGAGGCCGCCCAGGTAGGCGCGGTGTGCCTCCAGCGAGGCGATGCCCGCCTCCAGATGGTCGGTGACGTCGACGGCGTGGGTGGGCTGCGGGGAGTTGGCCATCGCCACGTACGTGACGCCTGACCAGGGCTCCAGGCCGAGGTCCTCGAAGATCCACCGGTTGCCGGCGTCACCGACGGCGTCCAGTACGGCGTGCGCGGTGTGCCGGTGATCAGGGGTGTTCCACTTGCCGGTCGAGGTGGTCTCCCGGCCGTTGAAGCCGAGCACGAAATCGGGTCGGTGGCGGCGGATCGCGGCGGCGATGTCCCGGCGCAGGCCGAGCCCGTACTCGATCTCGCCGTCGCGGTGGTCCATGAACTCGACCTCGGAGACGCCGACGATCTTGGCGCTGGCCCGCTGTTCGGCCTCGCGGACCGCCGCTGACTCGGCCGGGGTGAGGCCGTCGATGCCGGCCTGGCCCCTCGTCACCAGCAGGTAGGAGACGCTCTTCCCGGCGGCCGTCCAGGCGGCGACGGCGCTTGAGGTCCCGAACTCGATGTCGTCCGGGTGGGCGACCACAGCGAGGGCGCGGTTCCAGTCGTCGGGCAGGCTCTGCAGATCCTCAACGGTCATCGTGACACTCCTTCGGTTGGCAGCTGACGGTTCGTCGGTGCGGACGGCCAGAGGTCGAGGTCCGCCCGGATCTCGTCCAGCAGGCCGGCCGCGTGATCCTTGAGGTAGAAGTGGTCGCCGTCGAACTCGCGGAACCGGAAGGCGCCCGCGGTGACCTGCGCCCAGGCCGCCAGCTCGTCCGTGTCGGCCTCCGGGTCGTCCCGCCCGACGAACGCCGAGATCGGGCAGTCCAGGCGGGGCGCGGGCAGCGGCGTGTAGGTGTCGTTCAACTCGAAGTCGGCACGCAGCGTCGGCAGGAACAGCCGTACCAGTTCGGGCTGTTCCAGCACGTCGGACGGGGTGCCGTTGAGCCGGGCCACCTCGGCGAGGAAGGCCGCGTCGTCGAGCCGCGCGTAGGACGCGCGGCGTGCGGGCAGGTGCGGGGCGCGGCGGGCCGAGACGAACAGCCGCACCGGGGCGGGCAGGCCGAGCGCCACGAACCGCCGGGCCAGCTCGTAGCAGACGGCGGCGCCCAGACTGTGCCCGAACAGGGCGTAGGGCCGGTCGAGTTGAGGGCCGATCAGTTCGGCCAGCGGGCCGATCGCCTGTTCCATCGTCACGTACGGCAGCTCGCGGATCCGGCTCTCCCGGCCGGGCAGCACCACCGGGCGGACCTCGATGCCGGGGGCGAGCGCGGCGCGCCAGGGGTGGAAGAACGCGCCGCCGCCGCCGGCGTGCGGCAGGCAGAACAGCCGGAGCTCCGCCTCGGTCCTGCTCATGTCATACCCCCTCGTTGGCGAAGACCACGGCGGAATGGAAGCCGCCGAAGCCGAAACTGTTGGACAGCGCGAATTCGGCGGCCAGCGGTACGGCGGCGGTGCCGGCGAACCGCAGCCGGGGCTCCACCGGGTCGGTGAGCCACGGGTTGGGGTGCGCGAAGCCGCCGGCCAGCTGAGCGAGCGTGGCGACCGCCTCGACCACCCCGGCCGCGCCCAGGCAGTGCCCGGTCAGGGCCTTGGTGGCGTTCACCAGCGCGGGGGCGTCCGGGCCGAGTACGCGCAGCAGGGCGGCGGCCTCGGTGCGGTCACCGAGCGGCGAGGCGGTGCCATGCGTGTTGACGTAGCCGAGCTGCCCGGGGGCGACTCCGGCCCGCTCCAGGGCGGTCCGCATCACCGCGGCCTCCACCTGCTCGCTCGGGTCGGCGAGGCTGGTACCGCTCAGCCGCAGCGCGTGCCCGGCCAGCCGGGCCAGCACCCGCGCGCCCCGGCGGCGGGCACCCGCGGCGGTCTCCAGCACCACGGCGGCGCCGCCGACACCGTCGGTGAAGCCGCGGTGCGCCCGGTCGAACGGGCGGCAGGGCGGTTCGTGGTCGGTGTCGGCGCCGGTGGCGGCAGGCGTCATCGCGCCCAGCGCGCGGTAGGCCTGGCGTTCCACCGGGGCGAGTTCGGTGGGTGCGCCGAGCACCAGGCAGGCGTCCACCGCTCCCGCGTCGAGCAGCCGGGCGGCGGTGATCAGCGCGATGTTGCCGCTGGCGGACGCGCCGCCCACGGTGCAGCCCTCGCCCTGGATGCCGAGGACCTCGCTGACCACGCCGACCTGATCGGTGTCCTGCATGTGCAGTGCGTACCGGCCGGGGACGGCTGCGGGACGGTCCCGGTAGCGGTCGGCAGCCCGGTGCGCACCCGCGCCGGTGAGGTTGTTGCCGGCCACCACCAGGCCCAGCCGCTCGGGTGGCAGGGCCCCCTCGGCAAGTCCGGCATGCGCCCAGGCCTCCGCGGCGGTCAGCACGGAGACCTGCACGCCGAGCGGCGACCTGGCCGCCGTCCGGGCCGCCTTCTGGGGCACCCACCCGCCGCGGGCCCGCCGCTCCGTGAGCAGGGCCGGGTAGTCGAAGGGCGGCAGCGGCGCGCCGGGTGAGTCGGCGTCCCGGTCGGCGGCGGGCAGCAGGGCGCTGCGGCCGGCCCGCAGCGCGTCGGTGAAGGCCGCCAGGCCCGCGCCGGCCGCACAGTGCACGCCGAGGCCGGTGACCACGACGCCGCCGCCGGGGGTCACGCGGAGTGCCGGGCGAGCAAAGCGACCAGCGAGCGGATGTTCCGGGTCTGCTGGAACTCCATCACGGGCACGCTGATGCCCATGTCCTCCATGGTGAGGGTCACCACCTCGGCCCGGTCGACGCTGTTGCAGCCCAGTTCGGCGAGGCTGTTGTCGAGGGTGACGGTGGAGGTGTCCAGGTCGTACACCACGACGCCCAGATTCCGCCGGACCGCCTCGAAGATGTCGCTGTCGTCCATCTCGCTGTTCTCCTAGACCCACTCGTAGGTGCGGTGGTAGCCCTCGGTGCCGCGGTACGCCAGCACCGGCTCCCGGCCGCCGGGGCCGGCGTCGAAGAAGCGCCGGTAGCGCTCGACCTCGATCTTGCGGTTCTCGACCGGGACCAGGCAACGGCTGTTCTCGGCGAGCAGCTCGGTGTACTCGGCGAAGCCCAGTTCGACCCGGGCGTTCAGCCGGCCCGCGATGTCCAGCTCGGCGAGCGCGGCGCGGGAGCCCTCGTCGATGAGTCCGCTGAAGAACTCGGAGGCGCAGCCCGAGCCGTACGAGAACAGGCCGACCCGGGCGGTGCCCCGGTACGGGGCGTTGTCGATGAGGCTGGCCAGGGCCAGGTAGACGGAACCGGAACAAAGGTTGCCGACCTGGCTGGGGTAGACCAGCGAAGGCGACACCCGGGCGGCGAAGTCCGCCTCGATGGCGTCAGGGGTGGCCCGGGCCTGTTCCCGCATGAGTTTGCGGTGTGCGGCCCTGACCAGCCCGGCGAACGGGGTGTGCAGGGCGAGTTGGTCGAAGGTGGTCCGCAGGTCGACTTCGGCGACCTTGCCGCAGTAGTCGGCGAAGCTGTTGGACAGGCAGTCCAGGTAGGCGAACAGCGAGCCGTCGACGTCGGCGATGTCGTAGTCCGGCATCGGCCGCGCCGAGTCCATGGTCTCGTAGGCGTGCGCGCCGAACGCGCCGAGGTCGAGGGCGAGGACCCGAGGATCGTCGCCGAGCAGCATGGCGGAGGCGCCGGTGCCGGTGGCGGGTTCCGCGTAGCCGGCCCGGGCGTCCACCATGGACACGTCGGTGGCGATCACCAGCGCCTTGGCGCCCGGGGAGACGCCGGAGGCCAGGTAGCCGGCGGCGATCTGCAGGGCGCCGGTGGCGGCGTAGCAGGCCTGCTTGACCTCCATCACCCGGCACTTGCGGCTCAGGCCCAGGAACTCGTGGACGTACGAGGCGATCGACTTGCTGAAGTCGACGCCGGACTCGCTGGAGGTGAGGATCAGTTCGATCCGCTCCTTGTCCTGCGGGGCGAGCCGGTTGACGATCGGAGCGGCGGCGTTGACGGCGTTGGTGATCGGGTCCTCGCAGGGCAGGGCGATCGAGCGGGCCCGCATCATCAGGTGGCCGATCCGCTCCTGATCCAGGCCGCGACCCTCGAACAGCTCGGCGGTGGACAGTTGGGCGAAGCCGGCGTGGACGTTCAGCGCCTCGATGCCGATCCGGACGGTCATCGCTGCTTCACCTCCACCAGGAAGTCGATCAGGGCGTCGATGTCGGGCACGGTGCTGAAGCCGGCCATCGGCTCGCGCACTCCGAGCGCGTCGATCAGCGCCATGATGATCTCCACCCGGTCCACCGAGTCCGCGCCGAGGTCCTTGAGGTGCTTGTCGCCGGTGATCTGCTCGGCGGGCACCTGGGGCAGGATGGCGGCGACGGTCTCGTGCACCAGGCGGGCCACTGCGGCGCGGTCGGTGTCACTGCGCTGCGGCATTCGAGCCCTCCAGTCGTACGTGCAGGGTGCAGACCGCCAGGCAGCGGCCGCTCGCGGCGTCCTCGACCACCGCGTTCCAGCGTTCCTCGGCCGGGTCGTCGCGGCGCCGCCAGGAGCGCAGCCGGATCCGCAGCACCGAGTCTCCGTCGGCATTGCCGAGGTAGCAGAGCTGGTGATCCAGCACCGTTCGATCGAGGAATCTACGGTCGGCGCGTCCCTGGTTCCGCCACATTTTGAGCAGGGCGCCGTCGATGATGGAGAAGTACGAGGCGAAGTACAGGAGTCCGACGCCGTTGATGTCACGGGTGATGTCGATCGGGTACTCGACCTCGTCCGCGGCCACCAGCTCCTCCCACTCCGGGTCCTGCGGGTCGTGGAAGGTCTGCCGGACCCGGGCCGACCCGTACGCGGCCCGCGGCGAGTAGGCGGCGGGCAGCTGCGGCAGGTGGGCGTGCCGGAAGTCGGCCGGCGCGGAGGTGATCAGTCCCTCGTTGCTGTCGGCGTGACTACGGGTGACCCAACGGTTGAAGTTCTGCACGTACAGGCAGTCGGGCTGCCGGGCCGCGAAGAACTCGTCCGGATCCAGGCCCTGTTCGGGCTTCGCCTCGGAGCCGGGCGGCAGTCGGCGGATCCGGTGCAGGGTCAGCACCGACTCGCTGCCGTAGCCGAACACCCGCGAGGTGGTCTCGATCCGGTCGCCGAAGGTCAGCGCGCCCGGGTGGAGCTGCCCGCCGGAGCGGACCCTGAAGTAGTAGAAGGAGAGGTAGGTGGGCTGGCCCCGGTCGTTGAACGCGTTGAACGCGTCGGTGTCGCAGACCTCGCTGACGGTCTCCCAGGTCCAGTCGCCCACCTGGCCGACGAACAGCGAATTGTGCCCGCACATCCCGGGTTTGACGGTGACCAGCCGGCCGACCGAGCCGTCGGGGGCGCGCCACACCTCCGGCCGCAGCAGCGAATCCTGGGTCCCGGGCATCACTGCGCCCCCTTCACGGTGGTCGGTGTGTCGTGCCCGGTGTCGTGCTCGGTGTCGGGCCCGGTGTCGTGCTCGGTGTCGTGCTCGGAGAGGAAGGCGGTGAGAACGGAGTTGAACACCTCCGGCTGGGTGAGCGCCGGGAAGTGGCCGGCCCCGTCGATCTCCGCGTACCGGGAGTCGGCGATCGCGCCGTGCAGCAGGTGTGCGGTCTTCTGCGGGATCACCGAGTCGTAGCGGCCCTGGACGACCAGCGTCGGCACCGCGATCAGGGGCAGCCGGGACAGCAGGTCCGGTTCGGTGGCGAACACGTCCAGGTAGCGCAGACCGGTCTGCGGGTCCATGCTCTCGGAACGCAGCAGCACTCCCTCCAGTTGCAGGCGCCGCTGCTCGTCGGGAGCCTGCGCGCCGCTGGCGGCGATCTTGTCGAAGTCCTCCTGCAGCACCACGTCCAGGCGGTTGACCTCGCCGACCCGGTTGGCGCACTTGTACGAGCTGCAGATCAGGGTCAGCGACGCCACCTCGTCCGGGTGCTCCAGCGCGTAGGTCTGAGCGGTCAGGCCGCCGAACGAGGCACCCGCGAGGTGCACCGGCCCGGTCGCGCCGAGTTCGCGCAGGGCCGCCCGGTGCACCTGGGCGAGGCCGTGCAGGGTGAGGTCGGCGGAGGCGTTGGTGCGGCCGATGCCCGGGGCGTGCAGCACCACCACCCGGTAGCGGTCGCAGAGGTCGGCGAACTGGTGGCGGAACACCCCGGCCCCGATGTTGAACGGGTGGATGAACAGCAGCGTCGGCCCGGTGCCCGCTATGAAGGCCTCTACCTCGCCGCCCTGCGGGACACTGACGATCCGGTGCTCCACCGGCGCGCCGAAGTCGGTCAGCACGCCCAGGTTGTCGTCCTTCGCGCGGACGCCCTCGCGCAGAGCCGCCTTGATGTCCTCCGGCACCACCGCCGCAGGGTGGAACACCGCCTGCGCGGGGGCCGCGGTCGGGTCGACCGGGATGAGCTCGACCGGCGCCGGGCCGGAACGGTGCAGCCCGGCCAGCCGCTTGCCGATCTCCCGGATGTCCGAGGTCTCGGTGCCGACCGGGACCGCGAGCCGGATCAGCGGCGCCGCGCCCGCACCGGTGGCCAGGTGCGGGCCGCCCCGGACGCCGGTGTGCTCGAAGATCCAGTCCAGGCAGGACGGCACCGGGTGCTCGAAGTCCTCGAACTGCTTCATCGCGCCGGTGTCCAGCAGCACGCAGTGCCCGGCCGCCGGGCCGATCACCGGCAGGCCCGCCCGTGACAGCAGGCCCCACAGCATCTTCACCGCGGCCCGGCGCCGGCCCACCTGCTCGGCCACGCCGCCGGAGTCCGCGAGGGCCGCCGCGATCTGCCGCCGGCCTGCCAGGTTGACCTGGTGGCCGCGGGTCGAGATCTGCTCCCGCAACCGCTCGACCAGGCCCGGGCGGGAGGTGGCGACCAGACCGCCGAAGTCGATGCCGAAGTCCTTCGACAGGCCCATCGTCACCGCGTCCGCGGTGGCCAGCAGATCCGCCGTCACCTTCCAGATGCCCCGCCTCTGTGCGCTCTCCTCGTGCTCCGCCACGAACGCCGCGTTCTCCAGCGCCCGGGTGGCGTCCAGCACCAGCGGGACCCCGGCCGCCACCGCGATCCGGCGCACCTCGCGCAGGTTCGCCAGCGAGATCGGGTATCCGCCCTGGGCGTTGTCACTGAGTTCCAGGCAGATCATCGACACCCCGCCCGGCCGCTCCGCGAGGATCCGCTCCAGGGCCGCCACGTCGACATCCCGGAACGGGCCGGTCCTGGTGACAGGCCGGCAGTCGGGCAGCGCGACCGGCTCGAAGCCGTTGTCGGCCAGGCTCATCAGAAAGGTCGGGAACAGCCCGTTGTGCACGGCCGCCTGCCGGATGCCCGGCCAGGAACGGCACAGCAGCGCCTCCGCGGTCCGCCCCGACGGGGTCGGCACCACGCACTCGAAGTCCAGCCATGGCACTCGGGGCAGGCCCTCCGCCCCGAGTTCCACGCCCGCCGCCGCCTTGGTCAGCCGGGCCGTCCGCTCGGCCACCGCCGGGGTGGCCAGCTCGGCCCACGAGTCGGTGATCAGGTCGAACCGCACCGCGGAGGTGGGCAGGGTGATCGGGTTGTGGCCGTACGCGGAGACGCTGTCGGCCGGCTGCGGGACGGCGGCCCGAGCGGGTGCCGGACGCTCCGGAGCGGGAGCCGCGGCCGGCTCGGGCGAAGCAGGCCGGACCGGGTCCGGAGCCTCGGCCATGGCCATGGACGCGGCCTTGGATTCAGCCTTGGATTCGGCCCTTGAATCGGCCTCGGAGTCGGCCTTGGATTCGGCCCTTGATTCAGCCTTGGAGTCAGCCTTGGAGTCGGAATGGGCCCAGACGTCGTCAAGGGCCTCCGGCGCGGTGGTCTCCAGGTCCGGGCTGGCGATCATCAGGATCACGTCGGCGACCGCGCTGCGCCGCTCGTCGTCCGGCTGGCACAGGTAGATCGTCGAGTTGGTCGGGCGGAACTTGTTCTTGAACTGGAAGTTGCCCTCGTCGAAGATGCCGACCGTCCGCAGCTCGGCCAGGCCGTTCTCCACCTCGGGCGAGGAGTTAGGGGACTCGCCCGCCTTGACGCCGAAGCTCGCGCCGAAGCTGAAGATCTCGACGCCCTCGGCCGCCAGTTTCTCGATGATCCGGACGATCGCGAACTCGAGACCGCCGAGCGGCGCCTCCTTCGGGTAGAACTCCAGGTCGAGCAGCCAGCCGGACTCCGACGGGATCTTCGTCACGATGATCGCGCTGGCCAGCTCACCGTCCACCCGGGTCAGGAACATCCGGTGCCGATCGGCGAGTTGGCCCCGGCCGATTTCTTCGCTGACCACCGCCACGTACGGGTTGACCATCTGCTTGGTCTCGCCCCAGCGGCTCATCATCGCCACGATCTCCTGGTCGACCGCGTGATCGCTGCCCACCCGGTACTCCTCGGTGGCGCACTCCCCCGCCGCGGCGAACCGGTTCACCATGTAGCGCAGCCGGCGCATCCGGGTGCCCGCCATGGTGAAGGTGCTCAGATCGTCCAGCCGCTGCACCGCGCCGAACGGCGTGGCCGTGAACGGCTGACCGGCCACCGACTCGATGTGTTCCACCGAGAGGAAGTTGGGCTGCAGACCGTGCCGGTCCGCGTAGGCGACGTACTGCTCGATCAGCTTCGGGAAGTACTCGCGCGAGCCGACATAGCTCCACGCGAACAGCACCCCGCCCTTCCGCGAGAAGTTGAAGTACCCCTCCCGCTCGGTGCCCAGGAACATCAGCGGCGCGATGTCACGCCCCGCGAGGCCACCTTCCTTCGCCCACCGCGCGTCGACCTCCGCGACCGCCGCCGCCAGCTCCGGACGCTGCGGCAACTGTCGCTTGCGCAGCACCGTCCAGCCGCCGGCCGGCTGCTGCGACCGCGCCGCGACCTGCGTCGGGGTGGCGGGCTGCTCCGGACCGGCCGCCGTCGAGGACAGCACCTCGCGCAGGCCGACGGTCGTGGCCGGGCCGTATTCGGCGAGCAGGTGCTCGGTCAGGGCGGGCACCGTCGGGTGGTCGAACATCAGAGTCTTGCGCTGGGCACCGAACCTCTTCTCCAGCGCGCCCACGGTGCGCAGCATGTCGAAGGACGTCAGGCCGTCGTCGGCGAACGCGACACCCGGGGTGAGGGTGCGGCCGGAGATCATCGAGATCAGGTCGCCCAGCAGCTCCTGCGGGTCGAGCGCGGACCCGACGGGCGGTGCGCCGACGGGGGCGGGGGTGGGGGTGGGGAGGGAGAGGGGGACGGGCTCGGGCGCCGGTGCCGGTACCTGTGCTGGCGCTGACTGCTGCTCGGGTGCGGGTGGCTCCTCCATGGCGACCACCACGGCCGCGGTCAACTGCTCGACGCTGTCGTAGTCGTAGAGGTCGGCCGCCTTGAGGTCCAGGCCGTAGTGGTCGTTGAGGCCGCGGACCAGTTCCATCCGGAAGATCGAGTCCAGGCCCAGGTCGACGAACGAACTGGTCATCGAGATCGTCGCCGGATCCAGGCCGAGGATCTCCGCCAGCCGCAGGTGGATCAGGCCGGCGATCTCCTCCCGGACCTCCGCCGACACGTGGACGACAACAGGCTCCGGGACGGAGGCCGAGGCCGGGGCCGGAGCGGAGACAACGGCCAGGTCCGGGACGGCGACAACGGCAGGAATCGGGGCCGCAGGCACACCGGCCGTAGCGGCGGCGGCAGTTGTTGTCGCGGTCGCTGTCAGCTTGATCAGGCCGCCCGGGCTCCGGACCGGGGTGGTGTCAGGTGTCGGGAGCGGAGCGGTGCGGGCCACAAGCTCGGCGGTCGCGGGGACCGCCGGGGCGGGGGTGGCGGTGCGGGGGGTGAACCAATGGCGCACGGGGTTGAGGGGGAAGCCGGGAAGCGGGAGGCGTCGCGGGCGCGTGGCGGGCCAGTGGGACGCCCATGCGGTCCGGCCGGTGTCCAGCCACTCGCGGGCGGCGGGGTCGGAGGGGACGTCGGTGGACTCACCCCTGGAGAGGGCGACGAGTTGGGCCAGCAGCCGGTCGCGGTCGGCGGACGTGAGGACCACGCGTTCGGCGTGGGCGTCGCGTCCGGTCTGCAGGGTCCAGGCGACACGGGCGGCCTCGACGTCGGGGTTGGCCTCCAGGTGCCGGGCGAGTGTCGCCGCGTAGTCGCGCAGGGCCGCGGCGGTCGGCGCGGAGAGCGGGAAGAGCCGGGCGGCGGGCGGGAGTTCGGTGGACCCCGGGGTCTCGTCGTGGTACTCCTCGAGCACCACGTGGGCGTTGGAGCCGCCGAAACCGAAGGAGCTGACGCCCGCCCTGCGGACGGTCCGGCCGGCGCCGTCGACGACGCCGTCCCAGCGTGCGGCACGGTCGTTGACGTAGAAGGGGGTGCCGTCCAGGCGGAGGTACGGGTTGAGTTCGGTGAGGTGCAAGGAGGCGGGCAACTGACGGTGCTTCAAGCTGAGCAGGGTCTTCAGCACGCCGGCGATTCCGGAGGCGGCTTCCAGGTGGCCGATGTTGGTCTTCACCGCGCCGAGGGCGATGTGCGGGCGGGCGGCCGGCGGCAGGCCGGCCTCGGCGTACAGCTGGGCGAAGGCGCGCTTCAGGCCCTCGGTCTCCACCGGGTCGCCGAGCGAGGTGCCTGTGCCGTGGGCCTCGATGTAGCTGACAGTGCCCGGCGACAGTGCGGCCCGGTGGTACGCCTGGACCAGGACCTGGGCCTGGGCCTCGGGGTTGGGGGCGGTGAGCGAGGTGGAGCGGCCGCCGTGGTTGACGGCGGTGGCGCGGATCACGCCGTGGATGTGGTCGCCGTCGGCCTGCGCCCGGTCGAGCCGCTTGAGCACCACCGCGCCCGCGCCTTCGCCTCGCACATAGCCGTCGGCCGCGGTGTCGAAGGTCTTGCACCGGCCGTCGGAGCTGAGCATCCCGGACTTGGTGAACGCGGTGAACAGGCCTGGGCTGAGCGTCGCGTTGACGCCCCCGGCGATCGCGAGGTCGCAGTCGCCGTCCAGGATCGCCCGGACTGCCCGGTGGATCGCCACCAGCGCGCTCGAGCACGCGGTGTCCACCGCCTCGCTGGGGCCGCGCAGGTCGAGCAGCCGGGAGACCCGGTTGGCGAGCACCGCGTGCGACAGGCCGGTGGCGGTGTGCGCCTGGACCGCGACGCCGTTGGTGCGCATCAGGTCGTCGTAGTCGGTGGTGGAGACTCCCGCGAACAGGCCGGTGGCGCTGCCCGCGAGTGCGGACGGCCGGTAGCCCGCATTCTCCACGGCCCGCCACACCACCTCGAGGAAGAGCCGCTGCTGCGGGTCCATCAGGCCCGCCTCCGTGGCGGAGATCCCGAAGAACGCGGCGTCGAAGTCGGCGATGTTCTCCAGGAACCCGCCACGCAGCTCCCGGGTCTCCGGGTCCTGGCGCAGGTCGGTGCGGTCGGCGGGGACAGGGCCGACGAGGTGGTCCCCGGCGGCGAGGTGCCGCCAGAACGCGTCCAGGTCGGTCGAGCCGGGCAGCCGGCCGGCGACGCCGACGACCGCGATGGGCGTCGGGCCGTACAGCGACTCCGGCTCCGACTCCGGCTCCGACTCCGGCTCCGGCTCGGGCTCGGGCTCGACGACGACGGCTGCGGCGGGTGCGACCGGCCGGGGTGTCACCACCGCCGCGGGCCCGGCCGGCGGCGGTGCCGACTCGGCGATGGTCGCCGTCGCCTGGCGGACCGTCCCTGAGATGACGTCCGCGTGGTGGGTCACCAGGTAGCGGGCGAAGTCGTCGAGGGTCGGGCATTCGAACAGGACGGTGGGCAGCAGGTCGAGACCGTAGGTCTCGTTGACGTCGACCGAGAGCTGGGTGAGCGTGATCGAGTCGAAGCCCGAGTCCAGCAGCTCCCCGTCCATATCGACCTCGTGCTCGTCGACCAGCAGGAACCCGGCGGCGATCCGGCGCAGTTCGGCCCGCACCGCGAGGTCCGGGTCGACCGCCGTACGAACGGGTGCCGGGGCCGGAGCGGACACCTGCGCAGCTGCGGACGCGGAGGCGGCCGCGGCCGCGGGCACCGCGGTGGCGGCGCCCTCGACAGCGACCAGCACCGGCTCCTCACCGCCCAGTGCCTGGCAGAACACCCGCAGGCCGGTCTCGGTGGTCATCGGGATCATGTTCCAGCGCTGGGCGTACAGCCGGAGGGTGGCGTCGTCGACCCGCATGCCGCCGTCCTTCCACAGCGGCCACGCGATGGCGACGGTACGTCCGTTCCGCAGGCCTTGCGCGCGCAGGCGTTCGCGTGTCTCGGCGAAGCCGTTCAGGTAGGCGTTGGCGTAGGCGTAGTCGACCTGGCCGATGTTGCCGACCTCGCCGGCCAGCGAGGAGAAGACGGCGAAGAAGTCGAGTGGCCGCTCGCCGATCGCGTGGTCGAGGTGGGCGACGGCGAGCTTCGGAGCCAGCACGGCCTCGACCTCGGCGCGTTCCTTGCCGACGGCGCGGCCGTCGTGCACGACCCCGGCGGCGTGAATGACGCCGTGCAGTGCGCCGTAGAGGTCGATGGTCTCCTCGACCACCAGGCGGGCCTGTTCGGCGTCGGTGACGTCGGCGCGCTCCCAGTGCACGGTGACGCCCCTGCCGGCGATTTCGTCGAGGCGGTTGCGGGCGGAGCGGTCGGGTCCGCTGCGGGTGACCAGGACCAGGTTGATCGGGCGGCCGTGGACGGCCATGAACTCGGCGACCCGGACGCCGAGGGCGCCGGCGCCGC
The DNA here is from genome assembly GCF_055563295.1 of Streptomyces sp. NPDC002868. Lineage (NCBI taxonomy): Bacteria > Bacillati > Actinomycetota > Actinomycetes > Kitasatosporales > Streptomycetaceae > Streptomyces > Streptomyces sp. NPDC002868. Next base: position 704,233 of record NZ_JBVHDR010000003.1, read on the forward strand.
CGGTGATCAGGTAGGTGCCGCCGGGGCGGAGCGCGAGGTCGGCGGGCTCGCCACCGGTGGCAGGGGTGAACTCGGTGAGCCGGCGCAGCAGTCGGGCGCCGTCCTGGTAGCCGGTCTGGACCACCGCGTCGTCCGCGGCGGGAGCGGTGAGGTCGGCGAGGATCCGCCCGGCGGTGTCTCCGTCCGGGCCGACCGCGAGGCAGCTGCCGGTGAACGAGCTGTCCTCCAGGGCGAGGCTGCGCAGTGCGGCGGCCACGGCGGTGTGCTCGGGCTGGGCGTCCTGCGGCGCTCCGCGGTGCGCGTAGACGGCGCGCAGCGCGGTGCCCGCGGGGGCGGCGGCCAGCAGGGCGGTACAGGACCACAGCAGCGGGAGGAATCCCGCGTCCGGATCGGCTCCGTCGGCGCCGGCTGCGACCACGACCGCGTTCGGCAGCGCGCCGGTCTCGGCGAGGTGGGCAGCGAGCCGCCGCAGGTCCTCGCGGTCTCCGGTGGCTACCGTGTACCGGTCCTCGCCGGTGGCGGCGAAGACGGCGCCGGGGCGGGCCAGGACGGCGCGGGTGCCGCGTCCGTCGAGTCGGCGAGCGAGTTCCCCACCGAGTTCCTCGTCCACCGCGACGATCAGCACCGTCGACGGGAGCGGGGTGGCGACACGGGCGAGCGGCTCGGGTTCCCAGACCGGGCGCAGGTACCGGCAGGCGGTGGCCGGCTCGGCCGGTGCGGCGGGCGCCGCGGTCGCGGGGAGCGGCTCGGCGGAGTAGTCGGGCAGCCAGTGCCGACTGCGCTCGAACGGGTAGGGCGGCAAGTGAACCCTGCGGGGGGGCGGCGCGATCCAGCAGACCTGCCAGTCGACGGGCACGCCGGCCGTCCAGAGCCGGGCCAGCTTCGGGAGTCGACGCTTCGCCAGCATGGTGGCGACCAGCGCGGCCCCGTCCTCGTCGTCGAGCAGCGACCAGCCGCCGACGTCCCCGCCGGCGCTGCCCGCGACCACCCCGGAGCTCTCCGTCCCGCTCACGAAGTCGCGTAGGCGGTCGGCGAGTTGCGGGGTGTCGGTAGCCAGCACGGCGAGCCGCTCGGCCATCTCGCGGCGCCCGATCTGGCTGGTGCGGGCCAGTGCGGCGAGCGGGAGTTCGGCGCCGCCGGGGGTGGCGAGCAGTTCGGCGACCCGCTCGGCGTAGCGGACCAGCTGGCCCCGGGTGCGCGCGGACAGCAGGAACAGCTGCTCGCCGTCGTCCGGTCGGGGCTTCGCGGGGGCGGTGCGGGGGCGGTACTCCTCCAGCACCACGTGGGCGTTCGCGCCGCCCGCGCCGAAGGCGCTGACGCCGGCCCGGCGCGGGGAGCCGTCGGCGGGCGCGGGCCAGTCGACCGTCTCGCGCGGCGGGTAGAACGGCGAACCGGAGAAGGCGATCTTCGGGTTGACGTTCTCCAGGTTGACGCATCGGGTGATCCTGCCGTGCTGGAGCTGGAGCACGGCCCGGGTGAGTCCGGCGATTCCGGCCGCGCCCTCCAGGTGGCCGATGGCGGCCTTGACGGAGGAGACGGCGCAGCGGAACTCCTCGGGGGCCGCTCCCAGTTCCTTGAAGGCCCGGGTGAGGCTGGCGATCTCGATCGGGTCTCCGAGGGCGGTACCGGTGCCGTGCGCCTCCAGGCTGCCGATGGTGCGCGCATCGACGCCGGAGCGGCGCACCGCCTCGGCGATCAGCGCGGCCTGCGCCTGCGGGTTGGGGACCGTGTAACCGCCGGTCTTACCACCGGCGTTGACGGTGCTGCCCTTGATCACGGCAAGGATCTCGTCGCCGTCGCGTTCGGCGTCGGCGAGCGGCTTGAGCAACACGGCGCCGACGCCCTCCCCGGGCACGAAGCCGTCGGCGCGCTCGTCGAAGACCTTGCAGGCGCCGTCCCCGGCCAGCATGTTGAGCGAGGACAGCGACACGTGGTGCGCAGGGTGCAGGATCAGGTTCACGCCGCCCGCGAGGGCCATCCGGCACTCGCCGCGGCGCAGGCTCTCGACGGCGAGGTGGACCGCTGTCAGCGAGGAGGAGCAGGCGGAGTCGACGGCGAAGCTGGGGCCCTGGAAGTCGAAGTGGTAGGAGACCCTGTTGGCCACCGACCAGTACGCGGAGTGTGCGCCGGAGAGCTTGCCGTGCGCCCAGCCGGTGGCGGCGAGTCGCCCGTACGAGCCGTACATGACGCCGGCGAACACCCCGGTCATCGTCTCGTGGGTGGAGCCGCCGAGGTAGCCGGCGCGGTCGAGCAGGTCCCAGCAGGTCTCCAGGAACAGGCGTTCCTGCGGGTCGATGTCGGCGGCGTCGCGCGGCAGGATGTTGAAGAAGGCGGGGTCGAACTTGTCGATGTCGTCGAGGAATCCGCCCCACCGGCTGTAGCTGCGGTCGCTGCGGCCGCGCTCGGCGTCGAAGGTGGCCCGCCAGTCCCAGCGGTCTGCGGGGACCTCGGTGATGGCGTCGCGGCCGTCCTCCAGGTTGCGCCAGAAGGTCTCCACGTCCGGCGCGCCCGGGTAGCGTCCGCTGACCGCGATCACGGCGATGTCGGCGGCCTCGCCGTGCGCCGCCGGTCGGGGGCGGGCTGGCTCCGCGACGGGCACGGGCGGCGGCGTCCGCACGGCCTGGGCAGCCGGGGCGACCGGCGCGGGGTCCGGCGGCGCGGCCTCGACCTGCGGTGCGGCGGGGCGGAGCAGTGCGGTCAGCTGCTCGGCGCGGTCGGTGCGCAGGTGGTGGGCGAGCTGATCGATGGTCAGCTGCTCGAACAGCAGGGTGGCGGGCAGCGCGCCGAGGTCCTGCTCCATCCGGTAGACGATGTTCTGGCCGACCAGGGAGTCGATCCCGTACGTCTCGAAGGTCGCGTGGTCGTCGAGTTCCGCGGCCCGGAACTTCAGCACCTCGGCGAAGATCTGCCGCACGTAGTCGCGGACCTGCGCCGCGGTCAGCTCCGGTGTCTGCTCGGCTGTCACGTTCAACTCCCGTTCGCTCGTCACCAGGCATTGCTCGAGTTCGTCCTCGGGGGTGCCGGGGATCCCGCACACCCCCGTCACCCGGAATCCCGCATCGGCCAGGGCGGCCCGCCACTGGGCGGGGCCGAGCAACGCGGAGTCCGGGAGGCGGCGCTGCGGATCCTCGAATCGCCACCAGCCCTCGGTGAGGCCGAAGGTGAGGGTGACGAACGCGGAGGAGCGGGTCACCTCGTTCACCGCGAGCACGCCGCCGGGCCGCAGCAGCGTGCGGACGTTGGCCAGGGTGCGGCCGAGGTCCCGGGTGGCGTGCAGCACGTTGGTGGCCAGCACGATGTCGGCGCAGCCCGGCTCGAAGCCCTGGGCGGCGGGGTCGCGCTCGATGTCCAGAAGCTCGTAACGCATCCCGGCCGCACGGTGGTTGGCCTCGCCGTGTCGTAGGAAGGCCGGCGAGATGTCGGTGTAGCGGTATGCGGTCGGCAGTCCGGCCGCGGCGCAGGCGGCCAGCACGTGGCGGGTGGCGGAACCGGTCCCGGCTCCGATCTCGACGATCCGCAGCGGCCGCTCGCCGCCAGTGAGCCGCTGCGCGGAGCCGACCACCTCGGCGGCCATCAGCCGGTGGAAGTGCTCCGCGCCCGGCCCGTCGGCGTAGACCGGTTCGACAAGGGCGGGCGAGCCCTTCGGGAACAGCACCTCGGTTGCGGCGACCCGGCCGGACAGGATGCCCGGGAGGCCGGCCACGCAGACCCGGAGCAGCTTCAGGTGCGGCGCCATCGCGGGGTGGGCGGCGGCGAACTCGGCGACCGGCAGCCGCGCCGGGCCGAGCAGGGCACGCCGGAAGGTCAGCGTCCCGTCGCTGTCCAGGGTGGCGGCGCCGGATCGTTCCAGCACCCGCAGCACCGCGCCCAGCACGGAGCGGTTGCGGCCGCCGGCGCCGAGCCGATCGGCGAACTCGTCGAACGCCAACGGCTGGTCCAGCGCGGGCAGTTCGGGCAGTGCGGCGAACTCGGCGCGGAGCAGGTCGGCGGCCACCACGTCGAGTGCGGCGAAGCCGGCCCTGGCCCGGGTCAGCGGGTCGTCGGCCTCGGCGCGGACGCCGAGCCGGGCCAGTCCGCACGCGTCGGCCTTGACCACCACGGCCTGCGGCAGGCCGGCGGCCAGCACCCGGTCGAGCGCGGCGAGTCCTTCGGCGGGCTCGATCGAGCCGACGCCGAAGCCGGCCAGCCGTTCGCCGTAGCGCTCATCGGCGACCACCCCGACACTGCCCCAGAAACCCCAGTTGAGCACCTGCACGGGGTAGCGGACCCGGGAGTCCAGCCACTGCGCGTAGGCGTCCTGGAAGGTGCTGGCGGCGGCGTACGCGGCCTGGCCCGCCGAGTCGGTGAAGGAGACCGCGGAGGAGAACACCGCCAGCAGGTCGAGCGGGTCCTCGCGCAGCGCCTCGGCGAGTGCGGCGGTGCCGGCCACCTTGGGCGCGAGCACCTCGCGGAAGGTCCCCGGGTCGGCGTGCAGCAGCGTCCGGTCACGCAGGTCGAGGGCGGCGTGCACGGCGCCGTTCAGGGTGCCGAAGCGGGCCCGGGCGGCGGCCACCGCCCTGTCGAGCTGTGCCGGATCGGCGGCGTCGGCCCGCAAGTAAACGGCCTCGCCGCCGAGTTCGGCGATCTCCGCGAGCGCCGCGTCGATCGCCGGGTCCTGGGCGCGGCGGCCGATCAGCGCCAGCCGGGCCCGGTGGGTGCGGGCCAGGTGGCGGCCGAGGGTGCGGCCGAGGCCGCCCGCCCCGCCGAGGATCACGTACGCGCCGCCCTCGCGCCAGGGCAGTTCGCCGCCGGTCGGCCGGGCGGCCACCAGGGTGCGCCGCAGGCGCTGCCCGTCGCGCAGCGCGATCAGCCGGTCGGCGGCGGGTTCGCGGGAGAGGAGCGCGGCCAACTGCTCGGGGGCGGCCGGTGTCGTCCCGGCGTCCACGCAGCCGACCGTCCAGCGCGGGTACTCGGCGGCCGCGGTGGCGCACAGGCCGAGCAGCCCGGCAGCGTGCGGCTGCAGCGGCTCGCCGCCGGTCACCGCGACCGCGCCGAACAGGACGGCGCGCACGCCGAGTCCGGTGTGCGCCGCGCCGAGGGCCAGCAGCCGCTGGACCAGCCGGAGCATCGCCGGCACGCTCCGGTCCTGCTCGGGCCGGTGGGCGGGCGCGGGGTCGGTGAGGAAGTAGACGAGGTCGGGGACCTCGGTCACCGCGTCGCTGTCGTCATAGCCCACCATCTGTACGGCGCAACCCGTATGACGATGCGTCAGCGCGTCGGCAAGCGCACCGGCGGCCTCGGGGCGGCAGATCAGCACGGTGCCGCCACCCGCGGCCTCCTCCGGGGCGGGGCCTGCGTTCTCCCAGGCCGGCCGGAAGATCCCCGGGCCCTCGGGTACTACGGCGGCAGCGGCTGCCTCGCGGGGCACAGCGCGCAGCGAGACGCCGTCGAACCTGACGCACAGCACGCCGGACTTGTCGGTCAGCGACACGGTGAACCGGTCCTTGCCGGTGCGCCGGGCGTACGAGTACCGGGCGAGTTCGGGCGAGCGCAGCACCGTCACCCGGTCCACGGCGAACGGCAGCAGCGCCTGCGGGCCGTCCGCGTCCAGCAGCGGGGCGAGAACCTGCAGCCCGGCGTCCAGCACCGCTGTCAGCCCCTGCCACCCGGCGGGCCCGTCGGCGGGACGCAGCGTGCCCAGCGTCTCACCGCCACCGACCCGCACCTGCTCGAGGCGGCGGAACGACGGCCCGTACGCCAGGCCCGCGGCGCTGAACGCCCCGTACAGCTCGTCGGCGTCCCGGACGCCCCGGCAGCGGTCGGCGGTCAACCCGATGTCCAGCGGCGGCTCGGCGGCGAACGCAGCCGCCTCCTCGGCGGTCAGCGCCGCGAACTCGCCGCGCACGTACGGGCCGTCTCCGTCCTCCGCCTCCAGCCTGAACGAGCGGCCCGCGGCCGACTCCTCCCCCGCCAGCCGCAGCCGGCGCGGCTCCGACAGCTCGCACGGCCGCAGCCAGCGCACCGCGGACAGCCGGTACGGCAGCCCTGCGAGGTCGGCGGCCAGTGCGAGCGCCGCCGTGCCGGGCAGCAGGGGACGGCCCGCCACCCGGTGGTCGGTGGCGACGGGGTCTTCGGGGCGCACCACCGCCACGCTGCCGGCCCCACCGCCCGGGCCCGCCGACCGGTCCGGCTCCTGGGCCGACCGCCCCGTCGGAGCCGGGAACCGACGGCCGTCCGCCGTGCCGGGCACCACCGCGTGGTCGGTGACGGACGGGCCGGTGATCCAGTAGTGCTCCTGCGCGAAGGGGTACGTCGGCACCGTCACCCGCCGCCCGCCGGCCGTGAGCGCCGCCCAGTCGGGAGTGCCGCCCCGGACGTACGCGGCGGCCGCCCGCACCAGCGGGTCGTCCGAACCGGCGGCCTCCTCCTCCAGGCCCGCGGAGTCCGCGAGGTAGCAGCCGCGGTGCTCCCCGCCTGCCGTCAACTTGCGTAGCTGCACAAGGAGTTCTTCGCGGCCTTGGGTGAGCAGCGCGGCGCGGACCGGCAGGTGTGTGCGGCCCAGTGCGCGGGTGTAGGCGATGTCGGCGGGTTCCAGCGCGGGGTCGCGCTCCAGCGCCTCCGCGAGGTCCGCGGCGACCTGGGTGAGCGTCTCGGGCGTCCGGGCCGACAGCGGGACCAGGCGGCGGGCCGCCTCCGGCCGGCGCTCCGGCGCGGGGCGGGCGGGCGGTTCGGCCAGCACCACATGGCAGTTGGTGCCACTGAAACCGAAGCTGCTGACCGTGCCGACCCGGACGCCGTTCGCGCCCGGATCCCACGGCGTCAGTTCGCGGACCACCCGCAGGCGGCCGCCCGACAGGTCGAGCTTGGGGTTGGCCTCGTCGAAGCCGGGCAGCGGGGGCAGAGCGCGGTGGCGCAGCGCGAGCACGACCTTGAGCAGCCCGGCGATGCCGGCGGCCGTGGTGGTGTGGCCGATGTTGGCCTTCACCGAGCCGAGGGCGGTGAAGCCCGGCCCGTCGGCGGTGCCCAACACCTGGTTGAGGGCCTTGACCTCGATCGGGTCGCCGAGGTTGGTGGCGGTGCCGTGCGCCTCCACGTACCCGATGTCGCCGGCCTCCACGCCGGCCCTGCGGTGCACCGCGCGCAGCAGTTCGGCCTGCGAGGTGGCGCTCGGCGCGGTGATGCCGTTGGTGCGGCCGTCGCCGTTGACGCCGCTGGCCCTGATCACCGCGTGGATCCGGTCGCCGTCGGCGAGCGCCGCCTTCAGACTCTTCAGCACCACCGCACCGACGCCCTCGCCGAGCACGATGCCGTCCGCCTCGGCGTCGAACGGGATGGACCGCCCGGTCGGCGAGAGCATGCCGACCCGGCTGCTCCACACCTGCATCTGCGCCGTCGTCATGACCGCCACTCCGCCCGCGATCGCCACGTCGCAGTCGCCGCCCCTGATCGCCTCGCAGGCCAGGTGAACGGCCGTCAGCGAGGAGGAGCACGCGGTGTCGACCGTCATCGTGGGGCCACTCAGGTCGAGCAGGTACGCCACCCGGGCCGCCAGGATCGCCATGCTGTTGCCGAGGAACGCCTGCCCGGTGTCCGCCTGGCCAGCCGCCCGCAGCAAGTGGTAGTAGTCACCGCCGCTGGCCCCCACATACACGCCGCACCGGCGCCGCTCCCCCGGGGTCGCGTAGCCCGCGTCCTCCAGCGCCGTCCACGCCTGCTGCAGGAACTGGCGCTGCTGCGGGTCCATCGCCTCCGCCTCCATCGGAGACAGCTGGAAGAACCGCGGGTCGAAGCCGCCGAGGTCCGGCAGCAGCGCCGCCCACTTGCTGTACGAGCGGTCCGGGACGCGGCGGTCCGGGTCGAACCAGCGGGCGCCCCAACGGGACTCCGGCACCTCGGAGATGCTGGTCCGGCCGGCGGCCAGGTTCGCCCAGAACGCGTCCAGGTTCTCGGCGTCCGGGAAGCGGCCGGCCACACCGGTGATCGCGATGCCGTCAGTGTCGTACGCCGGCCGCTGCGTCGGCTCCGCGGCCTCGCCCCGGGGCGCGAGTGGCGCGAGTGGCGCGAGTGGCGCGAGTGGCGCGAGTGGCGCGAGCTGAACAGACTGGGCGGGCTGCACGGGCTGGGGCTGTACGGGCTGGGGCTGTACGGGCTGGACAGGAGTGCCGCGCAGCGGCCGAAGGCTCACCTGTCCGGGGGTGGCAGGGGCGACGGAGACGGCAGCAGCGGCGGAGACGGCAGCGGCGACGGGCGCGGCAGGGGCAACGGGTGCGGCAGGGGCCGGCGGCGCGAGCTGCACCGGCGGTGCGGCGGGCGGTTCGGTCGCCGGCGGCGGCTCCGGCGCGGCAGACACCGGCGCGGGCGCGGGCGCAGGCGCGGGAGCGGGCGCAGGCGCGGGTGCAGGCGCGGGGGCGGGGGCAAGCGCCGAGCGGTGCAGCGCACGGGCCTGCTCGGCGGTCTCCAGGACGTGCCCCGTCAGCCGGGCCACCGTGGGGTGGTCGTAGACGGCGACCGAGTCGATGTCCAGGCCGAAGCGCTGGTTGAGGCTCCGCACGATCTCCACCGCGCCGATCGAGTCCACGCCCAGCTCGCTGAAGCTGAGCTGACGGTCGATCTCCTCCTCGGTGGCGTACACAATCGCGCAGAGCGCGTCGACCACCAGTTGCTCCACCTCTGACGGGTCGGGGAGCGCGGCCTCGGGGGCGTCGACCGGCTGCGCCGCCACCGGCACCTCGACGGGCGCGGCAGGCGTGACGACCGGCACCGCATCGGGCACGGCGACCGGCGGAGCGAGCGGTACCTCGACCGGCGCGGCAGCGGTGGCCGTCGCGCCGTAGTCGCGGACCTTGCGGAAGTGCTCCCGGACCAGGTCCAACGACCCTCCACCGAGCACCCGTTCGTGCATCCGGACCTCGCGCTCGACGACCTCCGGCAGCTGGGCGAGCAGCCGGCCGGCGAGTTCCGCCTTGACCTCGGCGACCGCCTCGGCGGGCTTGGCGGCGATCGAGCGGGCCAGGTCGAGCGCGGTCGACAGCACGTCCGCCCCCGGGACGACGGTCACCGAGGCACCGCGGCGGGCGAGTTCCTCGCCGCGGTAGCTGCGGCCGGTGAGGAACATCTCGGTTGCCAGGGTGCGGCCGAATCGCTGCTCCAGCACCAGCGTGGCGCCCATGCCGGGCGTGAAGCCGTACTTGAGGAAGTTGGCCCCGTACGAGCCCTCGTAGGCGAGCACCACCAGGTCGGCGTAGAGGCCGAAGGCGAGGCCGCCGCCGGAGGCCTGGCCGCGCATCGCGGAGACCACGGGGCGGCGGCAGCGCAGCAGGCCCTCGTAGACGAACGGGGTGTCGGTGAACCTGGTGTGCTTCTCGGCCAGCTCCTCCAAGGACTGCGGTGTCGCGCCGAGGTTGAAGACGGTCTCGGTGCCGGTGAGCACCACGGCGCGGATGTCCTCGCGGGTGTCGATCTCCGCGAAGACGGCCTCCAGACCGTGCGTGAGTCCGGCCGTGAACATGTTGCGGTGCGCGTGGTCGTGCATGGTGACCAGCGCGATCCCGTGTTCCAGGACCCGCAGGTCGACCTCGTCGCCGTGGTACGGCTCGGCCACCGCGGGGGCAGCGGGCGCGACGGGCGCGACGCCCACCGCCGGTGCGGTGACGGCGGGTTCGCCGTTGCGGCGCTGCCAGCCGCCCAGCCAGTGGCGTTCCTCGCGCAGCGGCGGGACCGGCAGCGACGCCCGGCGCGGGACCGGGCCGCTCGGCACGCAGTCCACCCACGGCACGTCGGCCCCGGCGCTCCATGCCTGCGCGACCTCCTCCAGCCGTCCGGCACGGACCAGTTCACCGAGGTCGGGGCGCGGCTCGGCGGCGTCGGCCCTCTCACGTCCCCAGTACTGGCCGGTCCCGGGGGCGGCGCCGCTCAGGTAGCGGTCGAGGGCGGCGAGCAGCTGCGCGTGGTCGGCGGCGAGGACCGCGAGGCGGCTGCTCAGCTGGTCGCGGCCGACCCGCAGGGTGTGGGCGAGGGCGGCGAGCGGGACGGTGGGCTGCCGCTCGGTGTCGAGCTGTCCGGCGAGCTGGTCGATCGACCGGTCGCCCTCGGCCGGCAGCAGCCGGCCGAGGCCGGGCCGGTTCTCGTCCAACACCTTGCGGACCAGGTCCAGGCCGGTGCGGTCCACACCGAGGTCGACCAGCGGCTCGGCCGGGTCGACGGCCTCGTCCGGGACTCCCAGCACCTGGGCGACGGCGCCGGTGAGCACCCGGCGCAGTTCCGCTGCCCCGGCGGGCGACGGCTCCGCCGACCCGTGCAGCACGGCCCTGATCCGCTCGGCGTACACCCGCAGGGCGTCCGCGTCGCGCGCCGACAGCACGATCAACTCCCGTCCGCCGCGGGCGGGCTGTTCCGCGGGGGCGCGGTACTCCTCCAGCACCAGGTGCGCGTTGGAGCCGCCCGCGCCGAAGGCGCTGACGCCGGCCCGGCGCGGGGAGCCGTCGGCCGGGGCGGGCCAGTCGGTGAGCTCGCGCTGCAGGCGGAACGGCGTGGCGGCGAGGTCGATGGCCGGGTTGACCACCTCCGCGTGCAGCGAGGGCACCAGTTGACGGTGCTTCAGCTGCAGCAGGGTCTTGGTGACGCCGGCGATTCCGGCGGCGCTCTCCAGGTGGCCGATGTTGGACTTCACCGACCCGATCGCGCAGCCGCCCGACCCGGTGTGGGCTGCGGCGAAGGCCTTGCGCAGGCCGTCGATCTCGATCGGGTCGCCGAGCGCGGTGCCGGTGCCGTGCGCCTCCAGGTAGCCGATCCCGGACGGCGGCAGGCCGGCGGCGTCCAGTGCGTCGCGGATCAGCGCGGCTTGCGAGGTGGGGCTGGGCACGGTGAAGCCGCTGGTCCGGCCGGTGTGGTTGAGCCGGGTGGCCCGGATCACCCCGTAGATGTGGTCGCCGTCGGCCTCGGCCTTCGCGAGCGGTTTGAGCAGCACCGCGCCGACGCCCTCGCCGGGCACGTAGCCGGTGCCGCCCGCGCCGAAGCTGCGGCAGCGGCCGTCGTCGGAGAGGAAGCGGCCCTGGGCGAGTTGCAGGTACTTCTGCGGGTGGGCGGCGACGTTCACCCCGCCGGCCAGCGCCGTCTCGCACTCGCCGCGGCGCAGGCTCTCCACGGCGAGGTGCAGGGCCGTCAGCGACGAGGAGCAGGCGGTGTCGACGGCCATGCTGGGGCCGGTCAGGTTGAGCGTGTACGAGACCCGGTTGGCGACGGCGGCGTGCATCGCGGTCGGCTGGACGCCGTCCTCGGCGCCCTGCACCAGTTGGTAGTGGTTCCACATCACGCCGGCGAACACGCCGACGGACGCGGCGGTGGTCCGGGACGCCGGGTATCCGGCGTCCTGCAAGGTCTGCCAGCAGGTGGTGAGGAACAGGCGTTCCTGCGGGTCCATCCGTTCGGCGTCGCGCCGGGAGATGCCGAAGAACGCCGGGTCGAAGAGGTCCATGCCGTCCAGGAACCCGCCCCAGCGGCCGTAGGTGCGGCCGGGTCGGCCGTGCTCCGGATCGTGGATCGCTGCGTGGTCCCAGCGGTCCTGCGGCACCTCGGTGATGCAGTCGCGGCCTTCGGCGAGCACCCGCCAGAACGCGTCGACGTCGGCGGCCTGCGGATACTGTCCGGCCAGGCCGATCACCGCGATGGCGTCCGGTCGGTGCCCGCTCGGCCCGGCGGCGTCCGGCTCGACGGCGTCCGGCTCGACGAGCTCGCGGTCGGCGAGCGGCAGGCGGTCGTCGGGCCGCGCGGGGTCGGCGTGGGTGACGACCAGTCGGCTGTCGTCGCCGGCCAGCGCCCGCTCGAACAGCTCGAGGCCGGTGCCGGTCGGCAGCGGGCTGGCGCCATGGGTGCGGGCGGCCCGCTCGATGACCTCGGCGTCGACCCGCATGCCGCCCTCGGCCCACAGCGGCCAGTCGACGGAGACGCTCCGGCCCGGCCGGGCCGCCAGGTAGTGGTCGAGGTAGGCGTTGGCGTAGGCGTAGTCGCTCTGGCCGGAGTTGCCGATGGCGGCGGAGAGCGAGGAGTAGGCGGCCAGGAAGTCCAGTCCGTCGGCGCGGGTCGCCTCGTCGAGGTGGCGGATGCCGGCGATCTTGGGGGCCAGCACCTCTCGGATCTGCTCGGGCCGCTTCGCCAGGAAGATGCCGTCCCGGACCACCCCGGCGCAGTGCACGACGCCGTCGATCCGGCCGTACAACTCGCGTGCGGTTGCGACCAGTTCGCGCACCTGGGTGGGGTCGGTGACATCGGCGGTCCGGTAGTGCGCGTCCGCGCCGTACCGCTGCCACTCCCGCATCCGCCCGAGCAACGCCTCGCTGGGCGCGGAGCGGCCGGACAGCAGGATGCGGGCGCGGCGGGTGCGGGCGAGGTGCTCGGCCAGCATCGGGCCGAGGCCGCCGCCCCCGCCGGTGATCAGGTAGACGCCGCGCTCGCGCAGCACCGCTTCCCCGACCGGCGCGGGGCTCTCCACCGGCTGGAAGCGCCGGGCCCGGCGCGCCCCGCCCGCGTGCCGGACCTCGCTCTCCGCGGACGGGTCGGCGGCCTCGGCGAGCAGCAGCGCGGCGAGCTCGGCGGGACCAGCGACGTCCACCTCGACGGCGCGGACGGTCAACGTCGGCAGCTCGGCCGTCACGGTGCGGCCGAGCGCGGCGACCGCCGCGTACTCCGGCTGCTGACGGTGCGCGAACAGCACCGCGCGCAGCCGGGTGGGCCGCCGTTCGCTCGCCGCCGCGCAGGCCGCCCACGCGGCGACCGCGACCTCGGCCGGGTCGGCGGCCGGCCCGCCGAGCCCGGTGGCGTCCAGCAGTGCCCAGGACCGGCCGTCACGCTCCGGCAGCGCGCTGAGCTGCGCGCCGAGCAGCGCCCGATCGCCCGGGTCGACCGCGACCACCAGCGCGCCCGCCGCGGCGGCCCATTCGGTCAGCGCGGCGAGCAGCGCCGGGTCGGCGCCGAGCACGGCGAGGTCGGTGGGCACGGTCCGCGCGGAGTGCGCGACCCGCTGCCAGACCGGGCGCAGCAACTGCGCCCGGTGCGGGCGGGCGGGCTCGGTGGGCTCGGCGGACGCGGACGCCTGCGGTGCCGGTGCGGCGGACGCGGACGCCTGCGGAACAGCCGGGGCGGGTGCGCCGTACGTCTCCTCCAGGTGGCTGGCCAGCCCGTCCACCGTGGTGTGTTCGAACAGCAGCGTCGGGTAGAGCGCGGAGCCGACAACCTCCTCGAGCTCGGTGCTGATCCGCAGCATGTCGGTGGAGGACAGGCCCATGTCGTAGAAGCCGGCCCCGTTGTCGACGGTGTCGGCGCTCCGGTCGAGTATCCGGGCGATCCGCTCGCGCAGCCAGTGCCGGTAGTCGGCGGCGGGCACGGTGACGGGCTGCGGGTCGGCGGCGGCGGGCTGCTGCGCGCCGGCCGCCTCCAGCAGCAGGTCGCGGATCGACTCGGGGCGGCGGATCCGCTTGCAGGTGAGGCGGTCGAACTCGGCGACGGTGCGGCCCTGCCGGTCGTGCAGCGAGAAGGTGCTGCGGAACAGCTCGCCGGACGCGGTGAGTTCCTCGGGCCGCGGTACGTGCACCAGGAACGTGCCGTGCAGCGGGCCGTGCGCGCGAAACCGGTCGATGAACATCGGGATGAACGGCTCGGCGGTGGTGATCTCGCGCTGCCCGTACGCGACGATGGTCGCGGCGTCCATCTTCGCCGGGTGCAGCAGGAACGCGCGGTCCTCGGCGGTCTCCGGCAGGACCAGCGAGAGTTCGGCCAGCAGGCGGCCCGGTGCGAGGTGCATCGGTCCCGCGCACTGCATGGCCGCGCCGTGCACGATCTGCCGGGAGCGCGTGTGCGCGTACATGTCCGCCATCGGCCGGGTGCGGGCCGCGCCCGCCACCAGTGCGGCGGCGTCCAGGTCCGGGACGGCGGACGGGCCGGCCGGGTGCAGTTCGGCGCGGATGTTCTCCCGCCACTCGCCGTACGGTTCGTCACCGCGAAGCCAGCGGCTGGTGCCGGTGACCGGGCGGACGCCGTCCACCGGCTCGCCGATCACCACACGGATCTCCCGGTCGTTGCCCTCGACGGTGGCGATCGCCTCGGCGAAGACGATGCCGCGCAGCTCGACGGCGGTCGGGTCCAGGCCCTGGGCCGCGAGGATCCGCAGCACGATGTCGAGGAAAGTGACTCCCGGCATCACCGACACCCCGTGCACCCGGTGGTTCTGCATGATGAAGTCGCCGTGCCGCAGCACGAGTCGACAGTCGATGGTGGGGTCGCTCATCGGTGGGTCCTCTCCGGGATGCCAAGGACGGCCCCTGCGGCGGGGTTCGCTTCGAAGCGCAGGTCGAGGATCGAGGCGGCACGGACCGGCCGCCCGGCAGTGGCGGGCGCGGCGGGCGCGGGCGACGGGGTGGCCGTGCGGTGCGCGGACGGGGCCTCCAGCCAGAGCCGGCGGCGGACGAAGACCGGCCGGGGCAGCGGGTGGCGGGTCGGCGGGTGCTCGGCGACCGTCCGCGCGTCGGGCTCGCTGACGATCAGGTGGGCGTTGGTGCCGCCGAGCCCGAAGGCGCTGACGGCGGCGACCCTGGGACGGCCGGGGTCGGGCCAGTCCCGCAGGGCGGTGTTCGGATAGAACGGGGAGTCGGCGAAGTCGAAGCGCGGGTTGGGGTTCTCGCAGTGCAGGGTCGGCGCGAGTTGACGGTTCCTCAGCGCCAGTACCGCCTTGACCAGCCCGGCCGCGCCGGCCGCGCTGAGCAGGTGGCCGATGTTGGATTTGACGCTGCCGATCGCGCAGAAGCCTCGCGCGTCGGTGGTCTCCCGGTAGACGTCGGTGAGCGCCCGCAGCTCGATCGGGTCGCCGATCATCGTGCCCGTACCGTGCGCCTCGACCATGCCGACCCGTTCCGCGGACATTCCCGCGGTGGCCAGCGCACGGCGGATCGCCTTGGCCTGGGCGACCGGGTTCGGGGTGGTCAGGCCCATGGTGCGGCCGTCGTTGTTGACGGCCACCGCGTCGACCACCGCGAGCACCCGGTCACCGTCCTCGATCGCCCGGGCGAGCGGCTTGAGCAGCACCAGGCCGCAGCCCTCGCCGGGCACGAAGCCGTCGGCGTCCCGGTCGAAGGTGGCGCACCGTCCGGTCGGCGAGAGCGCCCGGACGGCGCTGAACTCCAGGTAGGGGCGCTCGTCCAGCAGGATGTCCACGCCGCCGGCGATCGCCAGTTCGGACTCGCCCTCCAGCAGGCTGCGGCAGGCGAGTTGGACCGCGGCGAGGGCGGAGGAGCAGGCGCTGTCGACGACCAGGTTCGGGCCGTGCAGGTCGAAGTGGTGGGCGACCCGGGCGGCGACGAAGTTCTGGTCGCCGCCGAGCGCGGCCGCGCCGGAGCGCAGGCCTATCCGCCGGCCGTAGTCGCCGAGCCGGGCGCCGACGAACACCCCGACCTCGCGGCCTTGCAGCTCCTCGGTCCGGTACCCCGCGTCGGCGAGACAGTTGACGGTCCCTTCGAGGACCAGCCGGACCGCCGGGTCGAGGCAGCGGGCCTCTTCCTCGGTCATCCCGAACCACTCCGGGTCGAAGTCCTCGATGCCGTCGACGAAACCGCCCCACCGGCTGATGCTGCTGCCGATCCGGTGTTCCGGCCGGTACAGCGCCCGATGGTCCCAGCGGCTCGGCGGGATCTCGGTGATGCAGTCCCGGCCCGCCGCCAGGGCGGCCCAGAAGGCGTCGGGGTCGGGGGCGCCGGGGAACCTGCAGTCCAGGCCGATGATCGCGATCCTGCGGTCGACAGGTTCCTGCGATGCGACCGGAAGCGCGACCGGAACCGGGACCGGGACCGGGGCGGGCTGAGTGACCGCCGTCGGGGGAGCGGCGGGCGCATGTCCGCGAGCTGACGGGATGTCGACGGCCGTGCGGTCCAGTCCGGCCTTCCGGAGGTGTGCGGCGAGCCGTTCGAGGGTCTGGTGCTCCAGCAGCACGGCCGGCTCCAGGCTGCTGCCGGTCTGCTGCTCGATCAGTTCGACGAGTTCGCCGAGCATCACCGACTCCACGCCCAGGTCGGCGAACGGCGCGGTGGCGTCGAGGTCGGGCAGCGGGATCCCCAGCGCCTCGGAGAACAGTGTGAGCAGCCAGTCCGGCGGCGCGTCGGAGGGCGTCGGGGCAGCCGTGGCCGACGGTGCGTCGACGGGCGCTGCCGCTGCGCGGTTCGCGTGCAGCAGGGTCGCCGGGTCGAAGCGTCCGGGCAGCGGGACGGCGGGCAGCAGCTGGGCGGGCAGCGTGCCGGTGAGGACAGCTTCGAGTACCCGCAGCCCCTCCTCGACGGTGATCGCGTCCAGCCCGGCGGGCGCGCAGCCGTCCGGCTGGTCGGCGCCCATGCCGGTGCCGAGCCAGGTCGGCCAGTGCACGCTGTGGAAGCGGGTGCGGCCGGTGCGGGTCCGGTCGGCGAGGTACTCCAGGTGCGCGTTGGCGGCGGCGTAGTCGGTGACGCCCGCGCCGAGACGGGGAACCAGGGTGCTGGCAGAGGACATCAGGACGAAGAACTCGGGCTGGACGGCGGCGCACAGACGTACCAGCAGCTCGATGCCCGCCGTCTTCGGCTCGAACACCTCGGCGATGTCCGCGACCGCCTTGTGGACGAAGGAGGGCCGTCCCCGGCTGGGCAGTCCGGCGCAGTGCACCACGCCCTCGATCGGGCCGAGCGAGCTGCGGACCTGGGCGAGGAACGCGCCGAGCCCGGCCTCGGTGGCGGGGGCCTCGCCGTGCAGCATCACCTGGGCGCCGGCCCGTTCCAGCGCCTGCACGTTGCGCACCGCGATCGCCTCACGGTCCGTCAGCTCGGGCGCCGCCCAGCGGTGGCGCGGCGGCAGCGGGTGGGCGGCGGTCAGGGCGAGGCGGCGAGCGCCCCGTTCCACGAGGCGGCGGGCGACCTCGGCGCCGATGCCCCGGGTGCCGCCGGTGACCAGGTAGACCTTGGCCGGGTCGGCCAGGAACTCGGCGTGGGCCGGAACCCGCACCGGTTCCAGCACGGGCGCCAGCCGCTCGCCGCCGCGGTGCCTGACCTCGGCGGTGGGCTCGTAGCCCGCCCATTCGGCGAGCAGTTGCCGGGCCAGTTCGGCGGGCCCGGCGTCGCTCTCGACGACGGTGGCGCGGACGGTGCGGTACTCCGCGCCGAGCAGCCGCACCACGCCCGCCAGGCGGCGGCCGTCCGCGCCGCAGCGGTCGCGCACCGCGTGCACGATCCGCAACGGGATGCCGGGGCGGCGGACCAGCAGACGCTGCAGGGCGCCGAGTCGGGCCGTCCAAGGGCCGGGATCGAGGACAGGGCGGTCGAGTTCGCTCAGGTCGAGCCAGCCGGTGAGGTCGGGGTGCCGGTCGGCGAGGCTGTCCAGCAGGGCGATCGCGTCCCGCTCGCCGGTGAACCCGGCGTCGCCGTCGGCGGGCCCGCCCTCGCGGACCAGGATCACCCGGTCGCGCCCGAAGGCCTCGGCCACCTGCCGGGCGGCCTCCCGGGAGCAGTCGGTGTACAGGCAGACGATCCGTCCGGTCACCGGCTCGGGCCGGGGCTGCGCGGCGCTCCGCCAGCTCTTGGTGAAGAGCAGGGGCTGCCGCCCGTCGGGCTCCTGCACGGGTGGAGCCTCCACGATCATCGCGGGCTCGGGCCAGTAGCGTCCGCGGGCGAACGGATAGCTGGGGGCGGCGGCCCAGCGGGGCCGGTCGCCGGTGTGCAGGCGGGACCAGTCGACCCGGCCGCCGGACGTCCAGTGCCGGGCGAGCGAGAGCAGGTCACGGTACGAGCCGTCGACGGGGTGCGGTCCGGCGGGGGCGTCGGCCCCCGGCGTGCGGCCGCGGACCACCCCGCCGCTGTCGCCGTCAAGGAAGCGCAGCAGTTTCCCGCGCAGCTCGGCCGGGTCGGCGGCAACGACGGCGAGGCGTTCGCGCAGCGGTTCGCGACCGGACTGCGCGGTGTGCGCGAGGTCGGCGAACGGCGGCAGCTCCGGACGGGTCAGGAACTCGGTCCAGCGGACCGCGAGTTCGGTGAGCCGCTGCTCGTCTCGGGCAGACAGCACGAACAGCTGCGGGCCGGCCGGGCGAACCACCTCGGCGGGCGGATCCGGCAGGTACTCCTCGATCACCAGGTGGGCGTTGGCCCCGCCCGCGCCGAACGCGCTCAGTCCGGCCCGGCGCGGCGCCGGGGCGCCGTCGGCGGCGCGGCGGACGGGCCACGGCGCGGCCTCGTGCTGGACGGTGAACGGGCTGCGCACCCAGTCGATGTCGGGGTTGAGCTGCTCGGCGTGCAGCGAGGGCACGAGCCTGCGGTGCCGCAGTTGCAGCAGCACCTTGGTGAGTCCGGCCAGCCCGGCGGCGGCCTCCAGGTGACCGATGTTGGACTTCACCGAGCCGATCGGGCACGTCCCCGCCTCGACCCCGGCGAACGCCCGGGCCAGGCCGTTGATCTCCACGGGGTCACCGAGCGCGGTGCCGGTGCCGTGCGCCTCCAGGTAGCCGATGCTGCTCGCCTCGACGCCCGCGTCGCGCAGCGCCGCGGCCGCCAACTCTCCCTGGGCGACCGGGTTCGGCACCATGTAGCCGCTGGTGCGGCCGCCGTGGTTGACGGCGGTGCCGCGGATCACGCCGTGGATCCGGTCGCCGTCGGCGAGCGCCCGGGCCAGCGGTTTCAGCAGTACCACGCCGACGCCCTCGCCGGGCGTGAAGCCGTCGCCACCGGCGCCGAAGCTGCGGCAGCGGTGGTCGGTGGACGCCATGCGCAGCCGGTGCTGCTGGCGGAACTTGTGCGGGTGCGCGGACAGGTTGACGCCTCCGACCAGCGCGGCCTCGCACTCGCCCTGGCGAAGCGCGCGGACGGCCAGGTGAATGGCCGTCAGGGAGGCCGAGCACATGGTGTCGACGGTCAGGCTGGGGCCGTTCAGGTCCAGGAAGTACGAGACCCGGTTGGCGATCCCCGCGAGCGCGGATCCGGTGTCGGCGGCCGGGCCGACGAGTGACTGCTCGACGCCGAGGAAGGGGTACTCGTTGTACATCGCGCCCGCGAACACGCCGACCCGTCCGCCGTGCTGCTCACGCAGCCGGGCCCGGGTGTAGCCGGCGTCCTCCAGCGCCTCCCAGGCGACCTCGAGGAAGAGTCGTTCCTGCGGGTCCATCAGGACCGCGTCGCGCGGGGAGATGGCGAAGAACAGCGGGTCGAACCTGTCGATGCCGTCCAGGAACGCGCCCCACATCAGGTCCACGGGCCAGCCCGGCCGGTGCCGGTCGGAGGGCAGCGGCCCGATCGCGTCGTAGCCCTGCTCCAGCAGCTGCCAGAACCGGTCCAGGTCCGCCGCCTTCGGGTAGCGGCCGGCCAGGCCGACGACGGCGATCGCCGTGTCCTCGGGCCGGTTCTCGGCAGGTTCGCGCCGGCCGGCGGTGGCCTCGGTCCTGGCGGGCTGCCAGGGGCCGTCGGCGCGGACGGCGAGTTCGGCGGCGATGCCGGCCAGGTCCTGGTGCTCGAAGAACAGGGTGCGGGAGACGGGCTCGGCGAAGTCCTCGGCGAGGCGGGCGTTCAGCAGCCCGACCACGTACGAGGTGAGGCCGTAGTGCTCCAATTGCACCTGCGGGTCGAGCCGTTCGACGGGGATGCCGGACGCCTCGGCGTAGACGGCGAGCACGTACTGCTGGACGGCGTCGGGCACCTCGGCAACGGGTGCGGGCGCAGCCACGGGCGCCGGCGCTTCCATGGTCGCGGGGCGCGCGGGCTCGGTCAGGCGGTACTCCTCCCCCGCGAACACCGTGCCCGGCAGCGGCACCCGGCGGCGGCCGGGCGACCACAGGGTGTGCCAGGCGACGGGTGCTCCCCGCAGCCACCCCGCGGCCGCGGCGTCGGCGTGCGCCGGGACCAGCTCGGCCACCGGACGGCTGGGCTTCACCACCGCGTCCGCCAGCGACGGGGCGGTCCGCCCAGCCGCGAACTCCCGCAGCGCGGCGCGCACTTCGGCGAGGTCGGAGGTCACCACGGCGAGGCGGTGCGGCATAGGGACGCGGCCGTCCTGCAAGGTGAACGCCAGGTCGGCGAGAGCCGGCGACGCGCCGTTCTCCAGGTACGCGGCGAACCTTTCGGCGGCGAGCCGCAGGCCGTCGGCGGAGCCGGCGGACAGCACCACCGCCTGCCGGCCGGGCGCGTACCCGTGGGCAGTGGCGGCGGCCGCGGGCCCGCCGTCGGCGGCGGACGGTGCGGCCCGCAGCACCGCGTGGGCGTAGGCGCCGGAGGCGCCGACCGCGTTGACCACGGCGCGGCGGGGGGTCGCGGCCGACGGCCAGTCGACGAGCTGCTCGGGGACCCGCAGCGGCAGGTCGTCCCAGTCGACAAGGTCGCTGCGCCGCTCCGCGGTGAGCGTCGGGGCGATCCGGCCGTGCTCGAACTGGAGCAGCACTTTGAGCAGTTGGGACAGACCCGAGGCGGACTCCAGGTGGCCGATGTTCGGCTTCACCGTCCCGGCCAGCACCGGGTTGCCCGCGAACACCGTGGCGAGTGCCTCGAGTTCGGCGGCATCGGCTACCCCCGCTCCGGCCACCGCGAGTTCCACGTAGTCGACCTGGGCGGGCGTGATCCCGGCCCGGTCCAGGGCCGTGCCGACCGAGCCGGCCAGCGCCTGCGGGTTGGGCACGCCGAAGCGTCCGCCGCCGCCGGCATGTCCGATCCAGGTGGCCTCCAGCACGCCCCGGACACGGTCGCCGTCCCGGTCGGCGGCCGCCGCCGGGCGCAGCAGGACGGCGGCCACGCCTTCGCCGGGGCACCAGCCGGAGCTGTCGGCGGCGAAGGCCCGGACCGGTCCGCCCTCGGCGAGCAGTCCTGCCTCGGCGAGCAGGGCGAGGTGGTACGGGTGGGCGACCAGGTTGACCGCGCCGACCACGGCAGCGTCGCACTCGCCGCGCCGTAGGGCCTCGGCGGCGAGATGGAGGGCCGTCAGGGAGGAGGAGCAGGCGGTGTCGACGGCGACGCTCGGGCCGTCGAAGCCGAAGTGGTGCGAGATCCGGCCGGGTATGTCGCCGGCCAGGGCGGCGACCCGGGCGGCGGCGTCGGCGTCCCAGGTCTCCTTGCCGCTGTGCTGGTGGTCGTGCCACATGGCCGCGGTGAACACGCCGACCCGGGGCGCGGTGGCGCGCAGCGATTCAGCGGTGTGACCGGCGTCCTCCAGGCAGGTCCAGACGGTCTGCAGCAGCAGCCGTAGCTGCGGGTCGAGCGCGGCGGCCTCGACCGGGGCAACCCGGAAGTGCAGGCTGTCGAACCTGTCGATGTCGGTGAGGAAGCCGCCGTGCAGTCCGGCGGGCAGCCGGCCGTCCTCGGCGACGCCCCGCCCGGCGGGCAGCGGGCCGACGGCGCACTGACCGGTGCGGAGTTGCCGCCAGTACTCCCCCAGGTCCTCGGCGCCGGGGAAGCGCCCGGCCATGCCGACCACCGCGACCTCGGCGGGCTTCGGCTCCGCGCCGGCCGCGGCCCGCGCGGGCTGCTCGGCGAAGGGTGGCCGCAGTTCGGCGGTGCCGGTCCGGTCGACACCGCCGCCCATGAAGGAGTGCAGGAAGACGTGGCCGTCGTCGAGGGCGAACTGGTCGCGGATGTCGTCGAAGGTCAGCGTGCCGACCGGGCAGAGCCCGATGCCGCAGGCCGCCTGACCGGTCATCAGCAGTTGCCCGATGTACCCGGCCTCCAGCATCAGGAAGCGCTCGGCGACCTCCTGGTAGAGCGGGGCGATGCCGCGGGTCTGGCCGATCAGGAAGATCCCGAACGCGGACCCGTCGAACACCGGCCGGTTGTAGTAGAAGTGCACGGCGCGGTCGATCCGCGGCTCGGCGTGGACCAGTTCCAGCGCGTGCCCGCGCGGGTCGTAGTAGTAGATGCCGCCGGCCAGCCCGTCGACGGCGTCCGGCTTGACATGCACGTACGCCTGCACCGAATAGGTGTCCCCGGCCGACGGGTACAGGCGGCGGGTGCCGCCCTCCGCCGGGGCCTCGCGCAGCAGGCCGAGCAGCCGGGTGAGCGCCTCGGCCGGCAACGGGGTGTCCCGGTAGTCGCGGCGGCTGCCGCGCCAGTCGTAGTACGCGGGGTGGACCGTCGCTTCCGGCAGCGCGACGCGCTGTGCGCCGGGCGCGGGGCGGCGCAGGTTCCAGGAGGCGGCCTTGAACGCGTCCCGCTCCTGCGGCGAGAACATGTCGACGGTGCCGGGGCCCGTCTCCGGTTCCGGCACGGCGGGGGCGGCGGCCGGTTCGGGCTGGGCCTGAAGGCCGAGGCGGTCAGCGAGGATCCGGGCGATGCCGGCGGCGGTCGGCTCGGAGATCAGCGCCGAGACCGGCACCCGCTGCCGGTACTGCTGACGCAGCCCGGCCGAGACCTGGACCATGGTGAAAGAGGTTGCGCCCTGGTCCCAGAGGTCCCGCGCCTGGTCGACGGTGTCGACGCCGAGGTGGCGGGCGAACATGGCCGCGACCTCCTCGGCCAGCCCGGCCGCGGCCGCGGCCGGGGGACCTGGTGCGGGTGCGGGCGGTACCTCGAGGGCGGCTTCGGTGACCGGAGTCGACGGTGCCTCGGGTTCGACGAGCGGTGCGGTGTCCAGCGGCCAGGGCAGCGCCTCGCGGTCCAGCTTGCCGTTGGCGGTGGCCGGGAAGGACGGCAGCAGCGCCACGAAGTTCGGCACCATGTACCCGGGCAGGGCCTCGGCGGTGTGCGCGCGCAGCTCGGCGGCGGTGACGGCGGGGGCTGCCGGGTCGGTGATGACGTAGGCGACGAGTTTGGCGTCGCCGCCGGGCGGTTCGTTGTCGCGCAGCACGGCGACGGCCTCCTGCACGGCGGGGTGCGCGCGCAGGCGGTGCTCGACCTCGCCGAGTTCGACCCGGTGGCCGCGGATCTTCACCTGGCGGTCGCCGCGCCCGGCGATCTGCAGGTTGCCGTCGGGGAGCCAGAGCGCCCGGTCCCCGGTGCGGTACATCCGCTCGCCGGGGGTGCCGGCGAACGGGTCCGGCAGGAACAGACGGGCCGTCAGTTCCGACTGGTTGCAGAAGCCGACTGCCAGGCATTCGCCGCCGGTGTACAGGTCGCCCTCGACGCCGATCGGGCAGGGCTCGAGGCGTTCGTCGAGCACGTAGTGCCGGGTGTTGTCGATCGGCTTGCCGTAGGGGATGCTGCGCCACCCGGGGTCGACGCCGGTCACCCGGTAGATGTTCGACCAGACGGTGGTCTCGGTGGGCCCGCCCATGGCGATGGTCTCGGCGTTCGGAAACGCCTCGCGGATCGCACCGGGCAGGGACAGCGGGATGAAGTCGCCGGCCAGCGCGACGATCCGCAGGTGCGCGGCGGCGGGGTCGCCGGTGTCGGGGGTGAGCAGCGGGATGAGCTGGTGCAGGGTGGTGGGTGCCGAGTTCCAGAGCGTGATCGGCTCGGAGAGCAGGACGTCGAGCAGCAGTTCCGGGTCGCGCTGCTGGGTCTCGTCGGCGAGGTAGACGCCCGCGCCGCCGCCGAGCAGGCCGAGCATGTCGAAGACGGAGAGGTCGAAGCTGAGCGAGGTGACGGCGAGTCCGATGTCGGACGGCCGCAGCTCGAAGGTGCGGTGGCAGAAGTTCAGCAGGTTGCGCACCGAGCGGTGGGCGACCTGGACACCCTTGGGGGTGCCGGTGGAGCCGGAGGTGAAGATGACGTACGCGGTGTCGTCCCGGGTGCTGCGGGTCTCCGGGTCGTCCTCGCGGGCGGCGGGCCCGGTGATCGCCGGGTCGCTGTCGGTCTCGAGGGCGGTGACCCCGGCGGGCAGCGGCACGGCGAGGGTGTCGGAGGTGGTCAGCACGGTGGTGGCCCGGGCGAGTTCGAGCATCGCGGCGACCCGGGCGCCGGGCAGCGCGGGGTCGATCGGCAGGTAGCCGGCGCCGGCCTTGAGGATGCCGTAGAGGGCGGCGACCATCTCGGGTGTGCGCCGGATCCGCACGCCGACCAGCTGCTGCGGGCCGACGCCTGCGGCGATCAGACGGTGGGCGATCCGGTTCGCGCGGCGGTTGAGTTCCCCGTAGGTCATGGTGCCGCCGCGCCAGCGCAGGGCCACCGCTTCGGGAGCACTGACGGCCTGACGCTGGAACATCAGGTGCACGGGGCCGTCGTCGGGCACCGGGACGCTGGTCTCGTTCCAGGTGTACAACACGGTGTGCCGTTCCTCCGCCGTGAGCCCGCCGGTGGGGGGTTCGGCCCAGGTGGCGTCGTCGGCGAGCAGCCGCAGGTCGTTCTCGAAGGCGGCGAACATCTGCTCGGAGAGGCCGGCCGGGAAGTCGGCGTCGACGATGTCCCAGCAGTAGCGCAGTTCGTCGCCCTCGGCGACGGCGACGCTGTCCAGGGCGCAGCCGGGGGTGCTGGTCAGCCATTCGCCCTGGCGGACGCCGTCCGGCAGCGGCCGGTCGGTGAGGTCGACGAGGGCGGTGTAGACCACGGGGTAGGCGGCGTCGCTGCCGCGGAGCACCTGGCGGCGCATCTCGCCGAGGCCGCCGGAGCCGCCCTCGGCGAGGTCGGCGTCGAGGACGCGGCGGTAGCGGACCGCGGTGGCGGTGAGCGGGAGCTCGGCGGGCGCGGCGGTGACCCAGGTCATGAAGGAGTGCTCGCCCGGGCGGGCGGCCTCGGCGCTCTCCGGCCAGAGCACCACGGGCAGTGCGTAGGGCTGTTCGGTGCGGCTGGAGACGGCCCGGGTGAGCGCGGCGAGCAGCAGGTCGTCGGGGTGCAGGCCGTACTCGGCGGCCCGGCGGACCAGCCGGCGGTAGCCGTCGATCCGGCCGGCCAGGCGGGTGCGGCCGCGGCCGGCCTGGGCGGGGCCGCCGGGCGGGGCGAGTTGCGGTCCGGCGGGCAGTTCGGCGAGCCGCTCGCGCCAGTAGAGGGCTTGCTCGGCGGCGGGGCTCGCGGGGACCGGGTCGGATCCGGCCGGTACGGGCCGGGCGGCCGGGTCGGCGTACAGCCGCCACAGGTCGCGGAACAGGCGGTGGATGCTCAGGCCGTCGGCGACCAGCAGGTCGAAGGCGCAGTGCACGACGCAGGACCCGCCGTCGTCGCGGGTCACCCGCACGTCGAACAGCGGCCAACTGCCGAGCGGAAACGCCCGGTTGGTCATCTCCTCGCGGATCACTGCGCGCAGCGCGGGGTGCGCGGCCGGGTCGCCGGCCTGGATCACCGGAACGGACCACTGCTCAGGACCGTGCTGACGGACCCTCACTCCGTCGGCGGCGAAAGCGGTGCGCAGTACCGCGTGGCCGTCGACCAGGCGGCGCAGCGCGTCGGCGAGTGCCTCGAGGTCGAGTGCGTCGACCTCGAAGCTCTGGTAGCACTGGCAGCCCTCGGTGGGCCCGTCGCCGGGGACCGTGCGGGCGACCATGTACGCCTCCTGGAGGGCGCGGGGCGGCCGCGGGTCCAGGGCGGCTTCGGTACAGGCGGCGGTCAGGGCGTTGCCGAAGGCGGCGAAGGCGGTCTCGACGGCGCCGGGGGCGAACCGGGTGGGGTCGATGTCCCAGCGGTAGCGCAGTGCGCCGTCCTGCTCCCACATCTGGTGGTCGAGGGCGACGTCGGCGGTCTGGCTGACGCCGTACTCGATGACCGCGCCGAAGCCGCCGGCGACGCCGGGCGGCGGGCCGACGTTGAGCAGGCTGGTGAAGACGACGGCGGGCGCAGGCAGGCCGGTGCGCTGTTCGCGCAGCGCCTCGATGCCGGAGACCAGGCCGTGCCGCAGGTGTTCGCCGAGGCGGGCGTGCACCGCGGCCGCCTGCTCGTCGAGGGTCTCGTCGGCCTCGCGTTCCAGGACCAGGACCGCGGTCGAGGTGAACGGGCCGACCAGGTGGGGAGTTTCTGTGGGCAGGTACGGGCGGCTGCTGGTGGTGACCACCAGGGCGGTGCGCTGCTGCGGGTGCCGGCGGTCCAGCGCCTCGGCGAACAGGGCGAGCACCAGGGCGGTCGGCGAGACGCCGAGCCGGACGGCCCGCGCGGTCAGAGCCTGCCACTGGGCGGCGGGCAGTACGGCGTCCAGCGGGCGGCGTTCGCGGCAGCCGCCGACGGGGGCGGGGGCGGAGACCGGGGCGACCAGCCCGGGCCCGGCCGGCAGCTCGGCCAGTTCGGCGGCCCAGTAGTCGCGATCCGCTCGGTGGGCGTCCGTGCCGCGTTCGGCGAGCAGAGCGGGCACCAGTTCGGCGACGGACGGTCCGGCGGCGGGCAGCGGCTGCTCGGGGCGGTGGTAGCGCTGGTGCCACTGCTGGAGCAGCACCGCGTAGCCGTGGCCGTCGGTGATCAGGGTGTCCAGGCTCAGGTGGACGATGTCGGGGCCGGTTCCGGTGCGGGTGACCTCGATGGCGAACAGCGGCCATTCGCCGGGCCGGTAGCAGCGGTGCGAGAGGCGGGCGCGGACGGTGTCGCGGTCCTCCGCGCCGCCGGGTCGGTGCACGGGCAGCTGCCAGTCGTCGGCTGCCGGCCGGATGTGCTGCCGCCCGTCGTCGTCGACGACCGCGCGGAGCATGCCGTGCTGGTCGATCAGGTCCTGCCAGGCCTGCCGCAGCCGGTCAGGGTCGAGGTCGGAGACGGCGAACTCGCGGTACAGGTGGCAGCCGACCGCCTCACCGCCCAGGTCGCTGCACTTGGCGACCAGGTAGGACTGCTGCAGGTCGGTGACCGGGAACGGCTCCCGCTCGTCGGCGCGGACCTCGGCGGCCGGTCGCGGGGCGGTCTCGGCGGTCTTCGCCGCCACCCTCGCGATGAGCTCGTCGAGGGTGGCGGCGGCGAGCCAGGCCGGTGGCAGGTCGAGGCCGAACTCGCGCCGTACGCCCGCCCACAGTCGGGTCAGCGCCAGCGAGGTGAGGCCCCAGTCGGCCAGTCCGCCCGGCGGCAGTGGTTCCGCTCCGTCCGGGCGCACCTCGGCCAGTATCCGGTGCAGGATCCGGACAGCCGTCATCCCTGTCTCGTTGCTCGTTTCCACGTGAGTCCCGTCTCAGCGCGGGGCGGCCTGGCCGCCGGGGTGCTCGCGCAGAAAGCCCAGCGCGAGTTCGCCCAGTCGGCCGCCCAACTTGAAGAGTGAGATGTGATCGCCGGTGGGCTCGACGCTGAGCGTCGCGTTGGGCAGCCGCCGGGCCACCTCGGCCGATCCGAGCGGATTGGCCGTGCTGTCGTCCTCGCTGGTGACCACCAGCGTGGGGTGGTCGACGCCGACCAGCAGCGGGTTGACGTCGATGTCGGTGATCGCGCCGTTCAACCGGCAGTAGCGGTAGAAGAGTTCGGCGGTGGCGAACGGGTAGAGCACCAGGTGGGCCAGGTCCGGCGGGGTGCCGCCGAGCATGGTGCCGAGGAACACCGCGTGCACGGCGGCGGCGGTGTCGCGGTCCTCTGCGGCCATGGCCATCAGCGCCTGGATGTTCCGATGGTGGTCCAACTTCGGTGAGTCCGGGCCGAGTTCGTACGCGCCGTGCCAGAGGCTGAGCGAGTGGATCCGCTCCGGGCTGCGGCGGGCCGCGGCGAGCGCGATCACGCTGCCGCCACAGAACCCCAGCAGGTGGGCGGTGTGGATGCCGAGGTGGTCCATGACCGCGAAGACGTCCTCGGCCTGCGCCTCCGTGTCCCATGCGAGTGCGTCGAAGTCGGGTTCGTCGGCGAAAAGGCCGCGGGTCTCCCAGGTGACGACCCGGTATTCGCCGCCGAGCAATTCCAGCCAGCCGCGGCACAGTTCGGCTGGCATTCCGCAGGCGGAGGCGATCAGGACCGCGGGCGCGGCCGGGTCGCCGGCCGTGTAGACGGGTATACGGGCGCCGTCGGGGGCGACGGCGTCGGCGGCGGTGCGGAACCTGTCGAAGGAGGCGGCGGCCACCCGGTCGGCGATCCCGGTGATCTCGGCCGGGTCCTTCGGGAGGTCGTCCAGCTCGGGCCGGCCGAGGGCCGGCCCGAGCCGTTCGCCGATGATCTGTTCGAAGACGCCGCTCTCACCGTCCGGGGCGGCCGGCCCGAGGGCCAGCGGGACGCCGAGCCGCTCGGCCAGCGCGACCAGCAGCTGGGCGCGCGGGTCGGCGGGAGCGGCCACCCGGGCGGGCGGGTCGAGGCGCAGGGCCAGCACCCGCAAGCCGTGCACCGCCTCGGCGAGTGCGGCCGCGGCGGCCCGGGCCTGGTGCTCGGTCATCGGCTCGAACGCCTTCCGGTCGATGTCGGTCGGTGTCAGCGGGTGGTGAACGGGTGGCCGAGGGTGGTCCGCGTAACCATCCGGTTGTGGTCGTACCGGTTCTCGCCGCCGACCAGGACGGCGCCGTAGCGCTCCAGCGAGACGGTGCCGCCGTACTCCTCGATCTGCTCGGTGTCGGGGTAGACCCGCACCGAGGTCGGCACGTACCGGCCGGCGAAGCCCAGGCGCATCTCGTCGGTCTTGCCGCTGTGCGGCCAGGAGGCGTGCATCAGGGTCGACCAGAACATGATCGCCTCGCCCGGGCGCATCACCATCGACACCGCCTGCGACTCGTCGGGCTTGAAGTCGGGGTCGACCTGCAGCTCGCGGTAGTCGTAGCCGAAGAAGCCACGGCGGATGCCGCCCTTGTCCACCTGGTTGATGGAGTCCGGGGTGTAGTGCATCTTCTTGGTCTCGTCGTAGTTCATCCGGGTGTGGGTGCCGGGGATGAACTGCAGGCAGCCGTTGTCCTCGTTCGCCTCGGTGAACGCCGTCCACACGGTGATGGTGCCGCCGAAGTCCTTGTGCTCGTCGGGCCACAGGATCTGCGGCTCGCCGGAGGCGTTGGCGAAGGTGTCGGCCTGGTGCCAGTCGGTGCCCTCGTCGCCCGGGTACTTCGGGAAGAACTCGCTGCGCCAGCACAGCACGTCGGGCCCGAGCACGCCGGCCACCCGGCCGACGATCTCCGGCCGGCAGATGTGGTCCGCGAGGAACTGCGAGTCCAGGTGCCGGTCGTAGTTGGAGATGTTGGTGTTGCCGGACTGCGCCGCCTCGTCCTGGTAGACCGCGTTGCTGCGGTCCATCAGCCTCAGCCGCTCGACCCGCCAGCGGCGCTGCATCTCCTCGATCTCGTACACCTTGAACGGGCCGAAGTAGCCGCGCTCGTGGAAGCTCGCACGCTCCTCGGGCGTCAGCGTGAAACCGCCGGTCACCTCGGGCACGGTGGTGCTCCTCTCTTCATTCACTTCGGGTCCTGCGCGTCCACGCAGGCGGACAGGTGGCGGACGGTCGCCGCGTCGAGTTCCGCGCCGGTCAGCGACAGCTTCCAGCGCCGGTTGACGGAGGCGATCACCCGCATGAACGCCAGCGAGGTGGCGCCGTGCTCGAACAGGTCGTCGTCGAGGCCGATGCCCGGCCGGGCCAGCACCTCGGTGACGATCGCGTCGACCTGCTGCTGCGTGGGCGTCAGTTCCGCGCCGCCGCCCGCCGGGCCGGCCGGGGCCTGCCGGTGCCGCAGGGTGGGCAGGGCCGAGCGGTCGACCTTGCCCTGCGCGGTGGTCGGCACCTCGGTGATCAGCCGGTACGCGGAGGGCCGCATGTGCTCGGGCAGCGTGTTCGCGGCCCGGGCGGACACCTCGGCGACCAGCCGGCCGAGCGCCTCGTCGTCGATCTCGGCGTCGGGCGGCGGCACCAGGTAGGCCGTCAGGCGGACGTCGCCCTCGCCGTGGTCCTGCGGGACGACGATCGCCGAGGCCAGCCGCGGGTCGTCGGCGAGCAGCGCCTCGATCTCGCCGGGCTCGATCCGGAAACCGCGGATCTTGATCTGGTCGTCGGCCCGGCCGACGTACAGGTACTCGCCGTCGGCGGTGCGCACCGCGCGGTCGCCCGAGCGGTACAGGCGCACCGCGTCCGCGCCGGTGCCGACGGTGCGGAAGCGCTCGGCGGTCAGCTCGGGGCGGCGGTGGTAGCCGCGGGCCACGCCGGTACCGCCGACGTACAGCTCACCGGGGGTGCCGTCGGCGACCGGGCTGCCGTCCTCGTCGAGCAGGTGCAAGGTGACCTCGGGCAGCGGGCGGCCGATCGGGCTGACACCGGGCTCGTCGAGGTCGGCCCGGGTGATCGCACGGGCCGTCACATGGACCGTGGTCTCGGTGATGCCGTACATGTTGACCAGGGCGGGCCGGTCGTCGCCGTAGCGGGCGAACCAGGGCTCCAGCAGCTTCACGTCCAGGCGCTCGCCGCCGAACACCACCAGGCGCAGCGCGGGCAGCGTCGCGGTGGAGGCGCCCACCAGGCGGCGGAAGGCGGACGGGGTCTGGTTGAGCACCGTGACGCCCTCGTCCGCGAGCAGCTTGTGGAGCAGCTCCGGGGAGCGGACGGTCTCGGTGCCGGCCACCACCAGGCGGCCGCCGTGCAGCAGCGCGCCCCACAGCTCCCAGACCGAGAAGTCGAAGCTGATCGAGTGGAACAGCGTCCACACGTCGTCAGCGCGGTAGCCGACCAGCTCGGCGGTCTGCTCGAACAGCCGGGTCACGTTGCGGTGTTCGACCAGCACGCCCTTCGGAACGCCGGTCGACCCGGAGGTGTAGATGACGTACGCGAGGTCGCTCTCCCGGGACTCCTCGACCGCGGCGGGCGCGGTCGGCGCGGCCGGCACCTCGGTGTCGCGGTCGAGCCAGACCACCGGGGCCGCGCAGTCCGTGAGGCGCTCGGCGACCCGGGACACCGAGACCACCGCGGAGACCTGGCTGTCGTCGAGCAGGAAGGCGACCCGGTCGGCAGGGTAGGCCGGGTCGACGGGCACGTACGCGGCCCCCGCCTTGAGAATGCCGAGCAGGCCGACCACCAGGTCGGCACTGCGG
The DNA here is from genome assembly GCF_055563295.1 of Streptomyces sp. NPDC002868. NCBI lineage: Bacteria > Bacillati > Actinomycetota > Actinomycetes > Kitasatosporales > Streptomycetaceae > Streptomyces > Streptomyces sp. NPDC002868. Next base: position 734,982 of record NZ_JBVHDR010000003.1, read on the forward strand.
TCGACGCACAGGCCGATCAGCCGGTCGGGGCCGGCGCCGCCCGCCCGCAGCCGGGCGGCCACCGCGTCGGCCTCGGCGTTCAGCTCGCGATAGGTGAGGGCGCGGTCCGCCCCGCTCACCGCCACGCGGTCCGGCGTCCTGGCGGCCTGGACTTCGAAGAGTTGGTGCAGCGTCTTGCCGGAAACCATGGCGGATCTCCCATCCGGTACGGGTTCGCGGGGCGGGCGGCCGAAAGCCCGCGGGGACGGTCAGTCCTGGGCGGCGGCGATCTTGGTGGCGTACATGCCCCAGTGCTGCGGGGTCAGGGCCAGGTCCTGCAAGCTGCTCTGGACGAACATCCGCTCCCAGCCACCGCCGCCCTTCTCCGCCGGGATCCACTGCTTGGTGAACACCTCGCGCGCGGCCGGCATGGTGCGCGCCCGAAGGCCCATCAGGTTGTAGTAGGAGGTCAGCTTCCGCAGGTGGATGAACCAGTGGATCCGGTCGGACAGGCCGAACGCCTCCTCGTAGAGGAAGATGGTCGCCTCGCCGCCCAGCGAGGCGTTCCAGCTCTCGGTCAGCGCGCGGGCGAACTCCCGTCCCTCGGCCCGGAACTCGTACTTCAGCTCGCCGGTGCGGTGCATGATGATGCCGGAGTTCGCGGAGTGCAGCAGCTCATCGGGCTTTTGCGAGGTCTGATGCTCCGCGGTCGGCACCACGAAGCGGTCCACGCCACCGTCGTCGACCACCGAGGACAGCTCGGTGTCGGCCGTGCCGTACATCCCGAAGCTCTGCGGGATCAGCACCGTCTCCTTCAGGCCGCCGTCCAGGAACATCCGGTCCCAGGAACCTCCGCCGCGCTCCTCCGGGATGCGGTTGCGGAACATCACCTCGCGCCAGCCCTCGTCCTGGGAACCCATCCTGACGAGGGTCTCGTACGCCTCCAGGGAGCGCATGTGCAGAAGCCAGTGCAGGGTGTCCTTGGTCCCGAAGGTCTCCTCGTAGACGAAGGTGGTCGCCACGCCGACGTATTGGGTGTTCAGGTACTCGGACAGGTCACGGGCGAACTGCCTGCCCTCCGAGCGGAATTCGGCCCGCAGCTGCCCGACGCGCTCGACCACGACACCGGCGTTCGCCGAGTGCAGGATATCCGTGACCGGAAGGGACGTCTGCTGCTGCGCGACCGGGGTGGAGAATTCGGAATCGGCCTTCTCGGTCATGAAAAAACTCCTTGGCGAATGGTTCGAATTTCTTCTTCCCGCAGCACAATTAGGTCATTTCTCCGGAGAACTGCGCAGCTCACTATTGAGCAGGCCGGGCAATTTATCGGCCCAGTGAGGAGAAACGGTCTCGGAGGACCTGGGCCGCGCCGGCCATCAATGCCTCGGCGACGGCGTCGACATGGCGGTTGCGCCAGTCGGCGAGCGCGGTCCCGGCGGCGAAGCGGTTGAACGCACCGATCGCCGGGCCGGTGTGAATCTGGTAGTTGACGCGCTCGGCCGGGTCGCCGCGCATCGCCATCCGGGTGCTGTGCACGAAGTACCAGCGGAACACCAGCGCCATCCGGTGCTTGGGGTCCTGCTCGGCCCGCTCGACCTCCTGCGGACGGCCGACCCGCAGGTAGTACTCGCGGGTCTCCTTCCAGACCTGCTCGAGGTCGCGGCGGAACCAGCCCTCCTCGATCGTCCGCCGCAGCTTGGCGTCGATCGACTCCAGGCCGTCGTACTGCCGGTACACCTGGTACAGCTTGTTGGCGCGTGCCGCGAACAGCGTGCCGCGCCACAGCACCTGCACCCGCGCCCCGATCTCGAACATGTCACCGGCCGGCGCGTACCCGGTGTCCTGAACGTCGGCCTGCGCCAGCAGGTCCTTCACCGTGTCGGACGTCCCGGCCTGCGGGGTGCACTGGTTGACCGAGCCGGTGACCACGAAGTCCGCGCCCAGCACGAACGCCGCCGCCAGGCCCTCCGGCGCGCCGAGGCCGCCCGCCGCGCCGATCCGGATGCCGTCGGGGTAGCCGCGCTCGGCCACGATCCGGTCCCGCAGGCCCGTCATCGCGGGCATCAGGGTGTACGCCACCGCGGCGTCGGTGTGCCCGCCCGAGTCAGCCTCCGCGCACACCTCCCCCGCCAGCGGCAGCGCGCGGCCCGCCTCGGCCTCCGCGGCGCTCAGCAGCCCGTCGGCGAGCAGCGACCGCACCAGCGCCTCCGGCGCGGGCTCCATGAACGCCGTCGCCACCTCCGGCCGGGACACCTTGGCCAGCAGCCGGTTCGGCGCCACGGCCCGGCCCGCGCCGTCCCGGTGCGCCCGGCTCAGCCGGTACAGCACCAGAGCCCGGGTCGGCCGGGTGAACCCCGACGCCTCGACGAACCGCACCCCGTGCCGCAGGAACAGCCGCACGGTGGACTCCTCCAGCTCCGGGTCGTGCAGCGCGTGCAGCAGGTTCATCCCGAAGCTGCCGTCCGGGCCCAGCTCGCCGCGGAGCGTGGCGATCGCCGCCTCGATCCGCTCGGTGCGCAGTCCGCCGGTCCCGAAGTACCCGAGCAGCCCCGCCCGCGCCATCCTGGCCACCAGTTCGGTGGAGGCGATGCCCTTGTACATCGACCCGGCCAGGTACGCGTAGCGCACCCCGTAGTCGGCCCGGAACGCCGCCGAGCCCAGCCGCTCCGGGGTCAGTGTGGTCATACCGTCAGCGGAACGCTCGGACACAGGAGTTGCCGAGCCCGCGGCCGAGCCGACCCGGGACGGGGAAGGCGCCAGGACGGCGGCCGGGGCCGAAGCGGGCGCGGCAGGTGCCGCCCGCCCGGCAGCGGATGCCCCGTCAGCAGCCTCTCCGACCTCTGCGGGTCCCGAGGCGCTGCCCGCGGCGGCCTGCGGTTCCGGCGCCGGCCCGTTCGCCGCGTCGTCCCACAGCCCCGTCAGCACCCGACCCGGGCCCTGTTCGGCGACCCGGTGGACGCCCTGCGCCAGCAAATGGCGCATGCTCTCGGACCAGCGGACCGCGCTGTGCACCTGGGCGGCCAGCAGCCGGCCGACCTCGCCGGGGCGGTAGGGCCGGGCGGTGACGTTGGCGATCACCGGGATACGGGGGTCGCGCAACTCGAAGCCGTCCAGGAAGGCGGCGAACTCGCGGGCGGCGTCGGCCATGTGACGGGAGTGGAAGGCGGCGCTGACCCGCAGCGGGACGCAGCGGCCCGCGCCCGCGGCGGTGACGGCCCCGGCGGCGCGGCGCAGCGACTCGGCGGGGCCGGAGAGCACCACCTGTTCGGCGGAGTTGAGGTTGGCCAGGTCGACGTCGTCGACGCCGGCCTCGGCGAGCAGGTCGGCGATCCGGGCGACGCCGGGGCCGACCACGGCGGTCATCGCGCCGCCGGTGGCCCGGCCCATCAGTTCGCCGCGGCGGGCCACCAGGGCGAGTCCGGTTTCGAAGTCGAAGGCGTCGGCGGCGAGCAGCGCGTTGTACTCGCCGAGGCTGTGCCCGGCGAGGTAGTCGGGGGCGGGCTCGCGGGCCGCGTACGCGCGCCGGGTCAGCTCGTTGACGACGAACAGCGCGGGCTGCAGGTAGCGGGTGTCGGTGAGCCGCCCGCCGGAGTCGTCGAGGCAGAGTTCGCGCACCGAGAAGCCGAGGATCCGGTCGGCTGCGGCCATCGCCTCCGGGTAGCGGTCGAACAGGTCACGACCCATGCCGCGGCGCTGCGCGCCCTGGCCGGGAAAGAGCCATGCGGTCCGCTGCATCACGAGCCGCCCTCCCACGGGAAGCGCTGCCGTTCGGCGAAGTCGGCGATCCGGCGGCCGACGCCGTCGGAGGACATCAGCCGGGCGAACTCGTCGATCGCGGTGCGCTCGACCTCCGGCGTGATGATCCACATCTTGGCGAAGTATCGCTTCAGGTCGCCGACCGTGGCGCCCTCCACCTTCATGACCCGGTAGGCGAGTTTGCGCAGCGCCGGCTGGAGCGGGTCGACCAGCTGGTCGACCAGGCCGGACAGCAGTGCCTGATCGGCCGTCACCGGCAGGGTGCTCAGGCTCATCGCATACGCCTTCTGGAAGCCGGTGCGCCGGATCAGGAACGGGGCGACGCTGCACGGCAGCAGGCCCCACAGCGCCTCGGGCAGGCTGAACGTGGTGCGGGGCGTGGCGAGCACGAAGTCGCTGGCGGCGACCAGGCCGACGCCGCCGCCGGCCACCCGGCCGTCGACGGTGGCGACCACCACCCGGGGGGTGAGGGTGAGGCGTTTCAACAGGCCGAGGAACTCGGCGCCGCCCTGCGCCGCCCGCTCCCGGTCGGGGCGGCCCTCGGCGGCCGCCCCGAGCAGGTCCATGCCGGTGCAGAACACGCCGTCGCCGCCGGTCAGCACCACCACCCGGCAGTCCAGGTCGGCCTCGGCCGTGTCGAGCGCCGCGTGCAGTTCCCGGATCATGGCGGTGTCGATGCTGTTCTGCGCGTCCGGGCGGTCGAGGGCGACGGTGAGGACGCCCGGCACTCCGGAGAGTCGAATCGTGCGGTGCCCCGTGCTCAGGTCCATCTGCTCAGCTCCATCGATAGCGCCGGTGGAAGTTCTCGATCCGGTCCAGCACCAGCAGTTCCCTGCCGTGCAGCGCCGGGTCGTAGACGTCCACGTACCGCGACACGTCGAGGACCGCGTCCTGCACGCCGGGGGCCCCCTCGGCGGTGTGCTTCGCCAGCCGGTCGTGGTCGGCGACGGCGAGCCGATGCCGGGCGTCCAGGCGCTCGGCGGTCCGGTACTGGGCGAGCACGGCGGGCGCCCCGGTGCCGACCACGCCGCTGTAGAACTCCGAGGCGCAGCCCGACCCGTAGGAGAACAGGCCGACCCGGCGCGGCTCGCGGAAGTCGCCGTGCTCGATCAGCGAGAGCAGGGCGAGGAACAGGCCGGCCGCGTAGGTGTTGCCGATCCGGGCCGGGTTGACCAGCGAGGCGGCCATCCGGGTCCGGAAGTCGGCCTCGATGGCGTCCGGGGACATCCGCTTGACCCGGCGCATCAGGTGCCGATGGGCGCCCTTGACCATCCCGCCGAACGGGGTGTGGAAGGCCAGGTGGTCGAAGGAATCGACGATGTCGGCCCCTGCGACCGTCTCTCGGTAGTCGGCGAAGGAGCGCTCCAGGCACTCCAGGTAGGCCAGCAGCGAGAGGTCGGAGTCGCCGGCCGCCAGGTCGGGGCGCGGGCGGCAGGTGTCCATCACCTCGTAGCTGTAGAGGCCGGCCGCGCCGGGGTCGAGGTCGAGGACCTCGGGTTCCGGGCCGAGCAGCAGGGCAGCCGCGCCGGCGCCGTGGGACGGCTCCCAGTACGGCATGCCGACCACCGAGCCACCCGCGTCGGCGGCGATCACCAGCGCACGGGCCCGCGGGCGGGGGCTGCCCGCCAGCAGGCCGAGCGCGGTGCGCAGTGCCGCGGTGCCGCCGTAACAGGCGTGCTTGACCTCGAAGGAGCGGCAGCGCCTGCCGAGGCCGAGGTAGTGGTGCACGTAGGTGCTGATCGGTTTGCCGAAGTCCAGGCCGGACTCGGTGCCGACGATCACCGCCTCGATGCTGTCGCGCTGCTCCCCGGTGAGCCGGTCGAGGATCGGCTTGGCCGCGTTCACGGCGTTGGTGACCGGGTCCTCGCACGGCAGGTTGACCGACTTCTGCACCATCATCAGGTTGTCGAAGCGGCCCAGGTCCAGTCCGCGTGCGTGGAACAGCTCCCTGACGTCCAGGGCGGCCCGCCCGACATAGGCGTTGGCCGCCTCAACTCCGACGGCCATGCAGCGGCGCCCAGAGGGTGTCGGTCATCGTGCCGTCGAGCACCGTGCGGTGCCAGCCGCCGCCGCCCTTGCTGTCGGCGACGACCTGGGAGGCCATCAGGCGGCGCAGCTCCGGGTCGCTCTCCTGAAGGGCCATCAGCTCGTGGTAGGCATCGGGGGAGGCGAGGTGGATCAGCAGGTGCAGGCGGTCCTGCTGGCCCCACATCTCCTCGTAGAGGAAGGCGGTGGCTCGGCCGACCATCGCCACGGAGACGTATCCGGCCCAGTCGAACCAGAACTTCCGGGCCTCCTCGCGCAGCGCGTACCGGACCTGGAGACGGCGGTGCACGGTGAGCGGGGTGTTCACGGAGTGCAGCAACTGCTCGGGAGCGAGCCGGGACTGGTAGCGGGCCGGCGGCTGGAAGGTGTCCAGCGGGTGGTCGTCGTCCTCGTCGTGGTGGCTCAGGCCGTGCTGCGGGCAGATGATCGTCTCGGTCATCGAGCCCTCGACGAACATCCGCTCCCAGTTGCCGCCGCCCTTGGTGGGCAGCCGGTCGTCGGCGGACACCTCGGCCCACTTCTGCGAGTGGTCGACCATGTCGAGCATCCGTCGGTAGTCGCTGGGTTCCTTCAGGTGCAGCAGCCAGTGCAGCCGGCTCTGCGTCCCGAACAGCTCCTCGAAGGCGAAAATCGAGACGTAGCCGACCTGGGCGTTGTTGATCAGGTCGACCAGGTCCGCGGAGAAGGACATGCCTTCCTCGCGGAACTCGTTCTTCAGCTGCCCGACCCGGTGGATCAGGAATCCCGCGTCGGCAGAATTCAGCAGTTTGTCCAACGGCACCGTGGTCTGGTGGAACGCCGGCCTGATCCTGGGTTGCGTGCTGGAATTCACTGCGGCCGTCACGTTGTCCGCCTCCTTTTCCACGGAAATTAATCCATGTCTCCTACAACACAACCGGATCACATTAAGAGCGCGCAGCGGATTCTTGCTGCTCAATTCTGCGCAGGGTCGGCCGGCACCGAGGCGCGGTCCGACCAGGCGGCGAGTTCGACGGCCCGCAGGTGCTCCTCGGAGCGGTGCTCGACCTTCGCCATGGTCCAGCGCAGGGCGGGCGCGGCCATCATCGAGGTGAGCACGGCGACCATCACGACGATCGAGTACATCGCCGGGCTGAGCACACCGAGCCGCAGGCCGATGGTCGCCACCACCACCTCGACCGCGCCACGGGCGTTCAGCCCGGCGCCCAGCGCCAAGCCCTCCCAGTGCGTCAGGCGGCCGAACCGGGCGCCCAGGTAGGCACCGGCGAACTTGCCGCCGACAGCGAGCAGCAGCACCACCGCGGCGGCGGCCAGCGTCCGGGGGTCGCCCAGCACCGTCAGGTCCATCTTCAGGCCCGCCCCGGCCAGGAAGATCGGGGCGAACACCGAGAGCGTGACGGTCCGCAGCGAGGCCAGCCGCACCGCGGTCTCCCGGGACGGCGAGCTGAGCAGGCAGCCGACCGCGAACGCACCGAGCGCCGACTCCAGGCCCAGCGACTGGCTGCCGGCCGCGGCGGCCAGGATCGCCACCACGGTGATCGCGATCACCGGCCCGGAGCCCTCGGCCTTCTCGGCCCGCCCCAGCGCCCCGCGCAGCAGCGGTCGGGCGGCGATCACCACGGCCAGGAACAGCAGCAGGCGCCCGACGCTGGAGACGATGTGACCGGCCGTCAGAACGCCCACCGTCATCGTGGAGACCAGCGACAGCAGTATCCAGGCGACCACGTCCCCGCCGGCCGCCGCGGCCAGCGTCAACTGGCCGACGTCGCGGTGCAGCATGCCCAGGTCGGTCAGTGTCTTGGCGATCACCGGGATCGCGCTGACGCCCATCACCACGCCGATCAGCAGCGCGAACGAGGAGCGGTCGGCGTGCGGGCCGAGCAGCCGGCCGGGCAGCAGCAGGCCGGTGGCGACGCCCAGGCCGAGCGGCAGCAACAGCGCCGCGGTGCTGATCGAGACCACGGTACGGGGGCGGCGGCGCAGCATCCGCAGGTCCAAGTGCGCGCTGGACACCCCGATGAACAGCAGTACGCCGAATATGCTGACCGCGTCCAGCAGTTGGGTCTGCGACGGGTCGGCCGGCCACATCCAGGCGAACGCCGCCGGCGAGAGGTGTCCGAGCACCGTCGGACCGAGCAGCACACCACTGAGCAGTTCGCCCACCACGCCCGGCAGGCCCACCCGGCGGGCCAGTTGGCCCATGCTGGAGCCGACAAGTAGCAGGGCCGCCAATTGCATCAGGAACAGCAGGGTCTGATGCTCGCTCATGTTCGATCTTCTCCCGTGGGGCCGGTCTTCCAGAGCCCCAAGGGTTGGCATCGCGACGAATGCCCAGCTACTCAGAATTGAGCATCGACCTGCAGCCGGCCCTCGATGTAGTCGCCGAGCCGCTGGACGTCGACGGCCAGCGAGCCCTGCACCATGCCGACCAGCCCAGTCTCCCGGAAGCGCTTGAGGAACAGCCCGACCCGGGAGCGGGTGGTGCCGACCATCTCGGCGAGCTCCACCTGGGTGATCCGGGGCGGGATCACCACCAGTCGGCCGCGGCGCTTGCCTATCTGCTGGGAGAGCAGCAGTAGTCGGGCCGCCAGGCGGCGCTCGCACTCCAACGTCACCATGTCGACGATGATCTTCTGCTGTTCGATCACCCGCTCACCGAGGTGCCGCACGTACTCCGGCAGCAGCCCCTCCTCGGCGAGCACCGAGAGGAACCGGTCGCACGGGATCTGACGCAGCGTCGCCGGTTCCAGCGCGACCGCGGTGTCGGAGCGCTCGCTTCCGAGCAGCCCCAGTTCGCCCAGGACGTCGCCCGCCCCGGAGATGGAGAGCAGACATCGCTTGCCGCTCCCGGTGATCATCAGCGTTTTGACCTGACCGGTCTCGATCACGTATATGTGCCGGTCCTGGCCGCCGTCCATGTACACGTGTCCCAGCCGGGGCACCGTCAGGGTCGGGGTGTCGTGCAGCCGCGTGGCGCACAGCGCGCGCAGCTTGGTGCGGAAGCGGGCCGAGTCGGTGTCGGCCGGCTCGGCGGCACGCCGCACGGGGACCGCGGTGGTGGTCGAACGGGTTCTGTGGTGCTCCAGTGTTGCCCTCATCTTCAACCTCGAATCGCCTAGAAAACGGCACAGACGCGTCGTCCCGCCCGGGCAGCCCGGCCCGGCGGACGCGTCGGAATGGTGTCTGAGATCGCCACGATGTACGGATAAGCGAGGTGCGGGGGGCAAGCATAGGAAAAGATCCGGCCAACACCAATGCCCTCGCCACCAATTGGACGCAGGCATGCCGAACCGGCCGTGGCGGCACCCCGCCGACTTCACACGATGCTCAATCCAGCGCAGAAATGCCCGGTTCAGCCGGTCTAGGTTCGGGGGCGCTCGGGCGTACCCGCCGGAACGAGCCGACCTGCCAAGGAACGGAGATGCCCCGTGAATGACCGGTCATCACAGCCCGGCGCACCGTCCGGTTCCGAGGACCCGAAGGTCCTGCCGACCGGACCGCGGGTCGACCCCTACGCGCTGTACTCCGACATGCGTGCCGAGGGCGTCGTCCACACCATCCGCGAACCCAACGGCCTCCACCGCCGGCTCGTGCTGCGCTACGCCGAGGCCCGCGACGTCATGAACGACTCCCGCTTCGCCAAGGACCCGGGCCTGGCCTGGGACCAGCTGCGCGACGCCGGCTACGTCAAGGGCGAGCGTGACAACCGCGCCGACTACCTCTACCACCTGGTCAACACCGACCCACCGGACCACACCCGGCTGCGCAAGCTGATCAGCAAGGCGTTCACCAACCGCCGGATGGAGGCGATGCGCCCGCGCGTGCGGGAGATCGCCGAGCAGCTGCTCGACGGCCTCGCCGGGCAGCAGACCGTCGACCTGATCGAGAGCTACGCGCACCCGCTGGCCACCACTGTCATCTGCGAGATCCTCGGCGTGCCGAACGCCGACCGGGAGAACTTCCGGATCTGGGCCACCGCCATGCTCACCGCCCCGGACGCGGTGGTCGACGGCGCGCTCACCCCGCAGGAGGGCTACGCGGCGATGCAGTCCTTCTTCACCGAGCTGCTGGCCCGCCGCCGCGAGGAACTCAAGGACCTCGCGGAGACCGACGTGGACACCAGCGACCAGCAGCCCGATGTGATCACCGGCTTGATCGTCGCCCGCGACGAGGGCAACCGGCTCACCGAGATCGAGGTGGTCTCCACCGCGATGCTGCTGCTCAGCGCCGGCCAGGAACCGACCGTCAACCTGATCGCCAACGGCACCCTGACGCTGTTCGACAACCCGGAGCAGTTCGCCCTGCTGCGGGCCAAGCCCGACCTGGTCACCTCGGCCGTGGAGGAGTTCCTCCGCTACGACCCGCCGGTGGAGCTGTCCACCATGCGGGTCTCCACCGAGGACGTCGAGGTGGCCGGCACCATGATCCCGGCCGGCAGCGTGGTCACCGTCTCCATCGCCTCGACCAGCCGCGACGAGCGGCAGTTCGAGAACCCCGACCAGCTGGACATCACCCGCACCGACAACCCGCACCTGGCTTTCGGCTTCGGCCTGCACCACTGCCTCGGCGCCCCGCTCGCCCGGATCGAGGGTCAGGAGGCGATCGCGGCACTGGTCGACCGCTACCCGAACATCTCGCTCTCCGGCACCCGGGACGACCTGCGCTGGCGCCCCACCCGGATCATGCGCGGCCTGGTCGAGCTGCAGGTCGAGTTGGGCCCGCGGGCCTGACCCGCACCGGATGGCAGAGCGAGGGCTCCGGCCCGGCACGCGCGAGGCCCATGTATGGACCGCGCGCGTGCCCGACTCGGACCGCGACGCCGCGGTCCGGGCGGGGCTGGCGCTGCTCGCGCCCGCCGAGCACGACCGGCTGGCCCGCTTCCGCTTCGCCCGGGACCGCGCCCAGTACGCGGTGGGGCACGCCCTGCTGCGCTCGGCGCTGACCCGGTGTCACCCCGAAATCCCGCCGCAGCAATGGGAGTTCCGCACCACCTGGCACGGCCGTCCGGAACTCGCCGGCCGCACCGCGGAGACCGGGCTGAGGTTCAACCTCTCCCACACCCCCGGCGCGGCCGTCTGCGTGGTGACCCGCGGGACCGACTGCGGCATCGACGTCGAGGAGAGCGCTCCGCACCGCACCCGCCGACTGCCCGGAGTACTCGCCCCCGCCGAGGCCGCCGCGCTCGCCAGGCTGCCCACCAGCGGGCAGGCCGACGCCCTCCTTCGGTACTGGACCCTGAAGGAGGCCTACACCAAGGCCCTCGGCCTCGGCCTCGCCCACCCATTCAGCCGCTGCGACTTCGGCGCGCTGCCCGACACCGGGACGATCACGATGGCCGCCGACGCCACGGGCCAGTGGCAGTTTCACCAGTGGCGGCCGGGCTCCGGCCACATCGCCGCGCTCGCCCTGCGCCGCGGCGCGGGCGCCGCCGGGCTGGTGGTGGTCCACCACGGCGACGCCCCTGCCGGCTCCACTCAGACCTTCGCCACGTAGCGCGCCAGCCGGGTCTCGTGCACCGTCAGTTGGGCCGAACCGCTGTGCACCAGCAGCCCGTCGTCGGAGAACCGCTTCAGGAAGAACCCCACCCGGGAACGCGTGGTCCCCACCATTTCCGAGAGTTCCTCGTGCGTTATCCGCCGTTCCATTCTCAGCTCGGGCCCCTGCCGCCGGCCGACCTTCCGAGCGAGATCGAGAAGTGTCACCGCGAGCCGCTGCTCGCAGTTCATGGTCACCATATTGGCGATCAACCGCTGCTGCTCGGACAGCTGTTCGATCAAGTGCAGGGCGAACTCCTCAGCGTTCTCCGGATCCTGCAGAACCGCCGCCACATGCGCCGCCGACAATTTCCGCAGGACACTCCGCTTCATCGCCGTCGCGGTCTCCGCACGCATTCCCTGAAGAATTCCCAGCTCACCGAAGAACTCCCCCTCCACACATATGGAGAGCAGACATCGCTTACCATCCAGAGAGCCCGAAACAATCTTGACCTGACCCTCCTCGACCAGGTACAGACTGTTGTCTGACTGCCCGCTGGAATACACGTTCTCGCCGCGCACCAGCCGCACCGCCGGGGCCGACCTCCCACTCCCCACCATTCTGTCCCGCAGAGTCTCCCATAACGACATGGACGTGGAGACGAACATATACTCCCCCTTGCATACGATTGCCTCGCACATTAATCAAGCCGGGTTTCGGTCAACAATGAAGTCGAAAACCCGTTCTACAGTTGCCCTCTGCGCCCTGGCCAAAAACCTCGCCGCAGGCCTCCGGCCACCCGCCCGACCCGGCCCGATCACCGGCCGAAAGAGGAGCAGCCGGCAGCCACTGCCGCCCGGCACGCTGTCGACCTCGGCCCGGGCGGCACCCCGACCGGGGAGGACGACCCCGCAGGGTCAACGCCCGGGGGATCGCTGCTGCGCGACATGGGCCTGACGCCCCGCCGACCCGGGCGCGCCCTTCTGCTTGCCCTTACCGCGGCCGCCCGGCTCGGCCCGGCGCTCCTTACCCGGCGGCACCTCCCGGGGGCATCGCCCTTCGAGGAGTGGGAGCTGTTGCGCGAGTGCAGATGCTGAAGCTTCGCCAGCTCCCGGGCCTGCCGCTCGAACTAGTCCATCCAGTCGGCGAGTTGCGTGGCCATGGCCGCGATCTGCGCATCCCGAAGGGCGATCACCACCCCCGGCTCACTGAGCCGGACGGCTTGACCACGGGCGAGCACGACCCGCTCGTCACGCGTCATCGACTCCAGCCCGGGCAAGGCAAGCGAGGTCCCAGGCCATCCCGATGAGCGCTGTGGGCTGGACCTGGGTGCTGCCGCCTGCACTGCGCCGGCGGGGGCCTCGGTGTCCGGAACACGGATCGGGCAGGGGCGTTCCTCGCCGGGGTACGGGTTATGCCTTGGCCTCCGGTACCGGGTGCACGGTCATCGGGACTGCGCTGGCCCTCATGATGCCCTTGCACACCTCCCGGACCGGGGGGCCGGGTACCGGCCGGAGTTCGAAGCGGGGCAGCACGGTGGCCAGCACGAAGGCCATCGTCAAGTTGGCCATCGATTCTCCGGCGCACAGGCGGGTACCCGCGCCGAAGGGCATGAACAGCTCGCGGCGGGGCAGCTGGGGGTGCCCTGGTGACCACCGGTCGGGGTTGAAGGTAGTGGGATCGGAGTACACGGCCGGGTCGCGGTGCAGGGCGGTGATGCTGATCAGCAGTTCGGCCTCGGCGGGGAATGCGAAGCCGCCGACCTGTACGGGTCGGGTGGTGCGCCGCATGTCCATCCAGCCGGGGCTGCGTAGCCGCAGGGTCTCGTTGATGACCTGGCGGGTGTATACCAGCCGGTTCAGGTCGCGCATGGTGATGTCCCGCCCCTCCAGCACCTGGGCGAACTCCTCGCGCAGCCGCTGGGCGGCCGTGGGGTGCTGGGCGATTTCGTGGAGGGCCCAGCCCAGGGCGTGTCCGGAGCTGTCGCCGCCGGCGATCAGCATGGACAGCACCTCATCGCGCAATTCGCCCGGGCTCATGGGTTGGCCGTCCACGTCCCGGGCGGCGACCATGCTGGACAGGATGTCGCCGTGGTCCTGGGGGTCGGTCAGGTACCGGTTGATGATCGATGTCAGCGCCGCTTCGAGCCGGTCCCGCGCCCGGATGAAGCGCCGGTTGGCCGGGGTGGGCAGCTTGTCCACCAGGTCACTGGGGACCACACTACGGATGCCGACGCCGGCTATGAAGTCGGCGATGGTGTCCCGGACGGTGTCGGCGTCGCCGGCCACCTTGTCCGAGGAGAACAGCGCGGTGTTGATCAGCGCGTTGGCCAGGGTGTCCATCTCCTGGGCCATGTCCAGGACGGTACCGGGCTGCCAGGTGTCGACCTGCGCTTTGATGCCGGCCAGCAGCGCGCCCACGTCGTACCCGGGGTTGTCGTGGGTGAACGCCTGCTGGACCATCCGGCGCTGGCGCAGGTGGAAGGCGCCGTCGGAGCTGCCGAGTCCGTTGCCGACCAGTGGGCGCACCTTGCTGAAGAACCGCCCCCGGGCGAAGGTGTCACCGCCGTCGCCGAGTATTTCGCGGGCCATGGCGTGTTCGTTGATGAGGAAGGTGGGAGTGCGGCCCATGCGCAGCCGCAGCACGGGTGCCTCGGCACGGACCCGCTCGAAGAAGGCCAGCCTCCGGACCGCCACGGCCGGCCTGTGCCCGGCAAGCAGAACGCTGCCTGACGCGACTGGCACAGAACTGACAACCTGATCCCCCGACATAAGCTCGCTCCCGTCGTCTTTTCCCACTGGAACAGGAGGTACTCACCCAACGCCTCGCCTCAACTGGCGGGTCGTCCAAGTGCGTTGCGATGCTAGCCCGGGCCGGTGGCCGCCCGGCGCTCAGAATTGAGCAGTGGCACCGGAATCCGGCGACTGCGCCCGCAGGTCCAGCCGGACCGGGTGCCGATCGACGCCGAGGGCGCCGACGCCCTGACCTACGCCCGGTGGCAGCGCCGGGCCACCCTGTAGAACTCAGCCAGGCGGGCGAGGTCCGGACAGTCGAGGGTGACTCCGTAAAAGCTAGTCAGTGAGCGTTTTCAGCGTTGACGCTCCAGGGTGAGGACGGCAGCGGCGATGACCGTCATGCGGTTAGGGCTGCAGCGGGCTCTGCGGAAGACGCGCCAGGACTTCAGTCTCGCGACGCTTCGTTCGACCGGTGCTCGTGCCGCTGACAGGGCCCGGTTGATGGTCCGCTGGGTCGCGGTGAGGTCCTGGTGGGGAAGACGTCTGATCGGCGTGGTCACCCAGGAGCCGCCCCCGATGTAGGCGCGGTCGGCGAGGACGGGCACGCCCTGGCGTTCGCAGATTCGGATGATGCGGTGGGTGCGGGCCGCGGTCAGGTCATGGGTGCGGCCGGGCAGTGCGGGCAAGATCCACAGCAGCTTGCCCGCAGGGTCGGCAACGACCTGCACGTTCACGCCGTGGCGGCGGTGCTTCTGGGAGAAGTCGGCCCGGCTGTCACCCACCCGGTCGCACTCGGCGAGAGTTCCGTCGAGCAGGACGTGATCGGGATCCGTTTCCCGCAGGACCCGCAGCAGCCCGGGCGCCCGGCGGGACAGATAGCCGACGACGGCGGTGACGTAGGCGTGGGCAGTGCCGACGGATATACCGAAACCGGCGGCGATCTGCGCGAGCGTGTCGTGCCGGCGAAGGTAGACCAGGCCGACGAGAGCACGCTGGTGAGGCGGGAGCTTGCAGCGGCGGTCACCCTCACGGGTGACGATGAGCATGGTTACCCACTCGACCAGGGCGTGCGGGAGGTCGAGTGCGGCAGGATAGGGAACCAACGAGGCTCCTGCGCTGATGAGTTGAGACTTCGAACACCTCTCTCAACGGCACAGGAGCCTCGTGCGTTGCGGGAGGCCACCCCGTCACCCGACCGGTGGCCACTCTGAAAACGCTCAGTGCCGTCATTCTTGCCTGTCATCGATTAACCTCGATCTTTCGTGACGGCTTGCCGCTTCATCTGGTGGGCCGTTTCGGCTTGTTGGATGGGGTGCGGGCAAGCCAGTGGCCCGGCTGTCGCGTCGGGTGGGCGCCGGGTTCCACGGCTCCGGCGTGCGGTTTCTGGTCGTAGGGGTGGGTTGTCGCTGCTGGTCAGCCGGGGTTCGGGA